>CAJWRM010000023.1 GCA_913046365.1 uncultured Flavobacteriales bacterium | reverse complement strand
AAGATATCACAAGATGTTATACTATTATTGGGGATGTATCTCAAAATATCAAGAAAACGTATTGTGCAAATAAAACATATGCTGTACCGGACGAATACAAGGCGCTCTACGATGAAGTTTTGCCCATGGTAAACGCAATGGATTCTTTATTAGTGAGGATGAGATTTATGAATCCCTTATTGAAGCATATAATCAAATGGACTGTAACGTAACGAAGAAGTTTTTTAATAATAGCATCTTCTTGACAATTGGCGTGAAAAATATTTTAAATGTTCAGGATGTTGTTAGTACCTATGGAACTGGCGGTGTTCATTCTAATAATAGCGGTTCTATTTCTATGAATTGGGGAAGAAGCGTATTTTGTGGCCTAAAGTTTAAAATATGAAAGCGCTAAAGCACTTTTTCTTTTTATTTTCAGTTGTATCGTTATTGAGTAGCTGTCTCAAAGAGGAGCTCCCTGTTCCGGTTCATGAGCAAGGTGATTTAATGATCGGTCAGGTAGAACTTGGTACAACCTATGGCCTTCAAATTTTTTATGACTTAGCTTCTAATAGTGTTGTGAGTGCAAATCCGAAAACCGATTGGGACTTGTCATTTGAATGTAAAACGGGAGGATGGCATGTGCTTTTAAATAGCTCTCTTGCTGCTGCAGCTGCTGATTTAGGAGCTGTTGATTTCGGCTCAGTAAGTAATACGGATGATGCAGTATGGGATTGGGATTTACAAACTGGCTTACTCGATAGTTCTGCGATTGGAGACTATCGCAACCTGAACCATGTTTATCTCATCGACCGAGGATACAATGAGGCAGGAGTTGCTCTCGGGTTCAAAAAAATCATGCTGGAATTCAATGAGGATGAAAGTTTTTATTTGCGTTCTGCGAATCTAGATGGTTCAGAAGATGAAACCATTACGATTACAAAAGATCCAAATATTAATTTTAAATCGTATTCTTTCAATACCAATTCAGTTATTGATATTGAGCCAAATAAAAATGATTGGGACCTCATGTTTTCACAGTACACCCATGTTTTTCAAAACCCTACATTACCATATTTGGTCACGGGTGTAATATTGAATCGCTTAAATACAAGCTGTGCTCAGGAGGAGTCCATCCCATTTGAGGAGATTGCTTTTGAAAATATTGGGGATTTTGACTTTTCATTTGATATAAATACGATCGGATACGATTGGAAATCTTACAGCTTCGATGTAAGCCAATTTACGATTGTCGAAAACATGAATTTTGTTATTAAAACGAATAATGAAGCTTATTTTAAGCTTCGTTTTATTGACTTTTACAATGATCTGGGTGAAAAGGGCGCCCCTAAATTTGAACTACAAAATCTATGACGAAGGTATTTGTTTTTTTGACTGCTATCCTAATGCTATCTAATACTCTTTTGGCACAAGTTGAGAATATATTTTTAACAAGAGATTATTGGAAAGCGAAACCATCACTGGAAAAGGTAAAAGTCGACATTTCCGCGGGAAATAATCCTTCAGAGCTTGATCGGTATGATTTTGATGCAATAGGCTGGGCGATTCTTGAAAATACGGATGATGAAATCATTAAGTATCTTTTAACTCAGGATGGTAATGGGGTGAATAAGCTTACGCATGATGGACGGACTTACATTTTTTGGGCAGCATATAAGAATAAGCTTGAGCTTATGAATCACCTATTAGAAAAAGGTGCTCGAACAGATATTATTGATAGTCATGGATACAGTTTGGTTAATTTTTGCGCTGTTACTGGACAATTGAATACTGAGATATATGACTTGTGCATCGAGCAGGGTAGTGTGCTTACAGAAGAGTTCAATAATGATGGTGCAAATCCATTATTGCTTCTTTCTTCATTCATTGAGAACGAGGAGCAAATAGACTATTTTACAGATAAAGGATTGACCTTAAGTAGTTTAGATAATAAAGGCAACAATGCGTTTGTATATGCTGCTAAGTCAGGTAACATGTTTATGATGGAACTTCTTTTGGGTTTAAGCTTAAATCCACGTGCTAATAATGATGCCGCTTTTTTTTATGCTGCAAATGGCATGCGAAGAAAGCCGAATAAGCTCTCTTTATTTAAATATTTAGAATCGCTAGGACTTGATATAGGGGTGAAGAATGAAGACAACGAAAACCTTTTACACCGCCTTTCACGTTCCAATAAAGATACGCTTCTTTTACAATACCTGGTTGCGAAGGGGGTTTCAATGAATGATCAGAATAAATTAGGATATAGCCCGCTTACTATAGCTGTGGAACGGAAAAACACGACTGCTATAGTTCTATATGCCTCTCAAAATGCAGATTTTTTTGTGACAACTGAGGAAGGGAATACTTTATTACATGAGGCAGTTAAGCATGAAGACTGGGGTTTAATGGAATTAATTCTAAAGCACAACGTCGATATCAATATTAGAAATAATGATGGTCTTACGCCTCTTCATATTGCAGCAATGAGCGGAGAAAGTATTAATTTTATAAAAAGTATGTTGGATGCAGGTTCAGATAAGCAGTTGCGCACAGAATTCGATGAAAATGCATACGATTTAGCCATTGAAAATGAGCTCATGAATAAAAATTTAAAGGATCTAAAAATTTTACTTCCGTAATATGAAAAAGCTATTTGTTTATTTAAGTTTCATTGTTCTTGTCTCTATTCTCGCCTCGAGCGATATGCCTGTTGGAGAGGTTCAGTATAAATGCATGATTCAGATCAAAAACTATAAAGGTGAGGGTGCCTATGTCATCGTTTCATTAATCAATCCGAAAGGGGATTATGAAAAAACCTTATACGTTATTGGTGATGATTCGGAATGGTATTATGAAATGAGTTCATGGTGGAAGTTTTATGGAAAGAAACGAACAAAATTAGACGGAATCACAGGTGCAACTGTCGGAGGTGGAGAGCGTACCATGTGTATTTTAAACCTTGACAAAGACAAAATTAATAAGGGGTATCGCCTAAGGTTTGAGAGTGCTGTTGAGAATCAAGAATATCATGAGAAAGACCTCGAACTTAGGTTGAACAAATCGAACCTTTCAAAAAAATTAGAGGGGAAAGGGTATGTGCGTTATGTTAGATTCATCGCTGTTCAATGATCCAATCGATTTGGAGGTTTAGTCATTTCTTTTTAGCTTGTATCAGTGTGTTTTTTCTAATAGGGGCCTCTGTAAGTGGTGCTATTTTATCATTCTCATCAATAGAGCAAGAAAATGCGAAAAATCAGTTTGGTGATTTAAATTCATTTTCCGTTGCACAGCTATGTGACTCATTAGATAAAAAATATAAAGAAACTTATTCCATTGAAATGAAGCAAGGCCTGGCGCAGGTAGCTCTTCTTACCAATGACGGCACCGCAGAAACAGTATATGTCAATCCAATAAATGCGCAGCAGGTCTCACCACCCAAAAAGGAATCTCGAATTTATAGCCTTACTCGAATATTTCACCGTTCACTTTTATTGAAAAAAACAGGTAGAATACTCGTTGGGATTTCATCTCTACTTTTATTTTTTATCGCGGCAACAGGTTTCGCATTACTATTAAGGCGACAGGGGAGCTTTGCGAATGTCTTCAAGAAAATAAGTAAAGATGACTTTTACACCTACTGGCACGCCCAACTCTCAAGGTTTTTTATGATCGTAATTGTTTTAATTGCTTTATCTGGTGTATACCTGAGCTTAGAACGATTCGAGATTTTACCTGGGGAACAGTCACCTGTTCATGAGGCCAAACAAAATGATTTAGATCAATTTAATACTGTAAAGGCTTCAGATGTTCCCGTTTTTAAAGACATAACTCTAGCTTCTTTGGAGTCCTTGGTTTTTCCGTTTTCGCCGTTTCCAGAGGATGGAGATCATTTTCAAATCAAAACCTTAGATAGCGATCTTGTTGTTAATCAATTTACGGGCGAAGTAATTAGCACATTTAATTTTGGGTTTCAACAAAAATTCAGAATTTGGAGCTATGCTGTACACACTGGACAGGGTAGTATTTCCTGGTCTGTAATACTTTGTATGGCCTGCTGTAGTATTCTATTTTTTATATTTTCAGGTTTGCAAATTAGTTTGAAAAGACTGAAGCACAAAAAAGTAAATAGCTTTGTGATTAGCCAGAGTGAATACATTATACTCGTTGGTTCAGAGAACGGAAATACAATGCGCTATGCTCGGTCGATTTACGATCTACTTATTTTGAATGGCAGGACAGTGTTCTTAGATTATCTGAATAACTATAAAACGCAAAAGCATAAACACCATCTTCTTGTCGTGACATCCACCTATGGATTAGGTGAAGCTCCAGCCAATGCAAATAAATTTTTAAAGAAACTTAATAAGGCAAAACATGTTATTTCCTTTGATTTTTCTGTCTTAGGTTTTGGTTCTAGAAATTATCCAGACTTTTGTCAGTTTGCCATTGATGTTGACGAGGCTTTAATGAACGAGCCGAATGCCACAAAAAACACAGATATTGGTCTTGTAAACCAGCAATCCAAGTTAGATTTTGATACTTGGAAAGCGCAATGGTGCTCAAATAATAGCCTTTCAAATTCGGATGTGAAAATTGAGGAAAAAACGAAGTACGATGAGTTTGAGGTGCTCTCTATTACAAATGCAGATTTGCATCCAAAGTTAACATTTCGATTGGTTCTTCAGGCGGATCGCAATATTGAATTTGTTTCTGGAGACTTACTTGCAATTCGACCTAAAAAGGGTGAACAGGAGCGTTTGTATTCGATTGGAGCTGGTCCCAATAAAGAAATTATACTGTACATCAAGAAGCACTTTTTAGGATCATGTTCTCAACATCTAGCGGGTCTTGGCCAAAATAGTAAGATAGAAGCCAGGATTGTTTCTAATACGAAGTTTCATGCACCTCAGGGCTACACTAGCTTAATTGTTGTTTCCAATGGAACGGGGATTGCTCCATTTATTGGAATGGCCGTTGAAAACAAGTCAAATGCAAATATTGATTTATTTTGGGGTGGAAAGTCAGCCGAGGATTACAAGCTATACGAAGAGGAGCTTTTGGGTCTAAAGGCGAATAATCAAATACGAAATTTGCGGACAATTTTTTCTGTTAACAAAAATCAATACGTTCAACAGCTTATTACGGAGAATCAAGCTGAAATTGCTGAGGCTTTGGTTAATGGTACCGCGATTATGATTTGCGGATCAATAGCCATGGGGCAAGGAGTTTTGAATGAAATAGAGATGGTATGTAAAAACAATAATTTAGATGACATTGAATTTTATAAAGACAATGGACAAATTAAAATGGATTGCTATTAGCTTTTAGGTCGACTATCTAACGAAAGACTTTAAAGTTTCAACGATTGTTTCTTTGCCTGTGGTTGTAGGCATAGAAAATAGTATTTCATAAAGCCTTTTTCCTTCTACTTTTTCAGCGAGCTTCAAGTCCTTGTTTTTACCATATATCTCTGCCCAGGATGTTCTAACTATTGACCAGAATTCTTTATTTTCTTCCCACCAAGTAACTGCACCTTTACAACGTTCATCAGCAACTCTTTTATAGGTGTTGGTTCCTTTTTCTTGTGCAATCACAAAATCATCCTTTCTTTTTTCACGAATGATTTTATCGTTGTCTTGATCGTGTATCCATCCTTCTTCTACAACTATGTGCTTGTTGCGTCTTAGGGTAATGTTATAGTCACTTCGTTTGGTGTATTCTCGCCTGGGTAATGGGGCGTTCGTTTCATTTTCCCAAAAGGTTTTTCCGTCAACATACACCCATGAGCCATTTCCTTCATACCTAGGGCTGTCGTCTACCTGAAAAACTTTTTGCGTCCACGTTCCGGCTACGTCATTTTCTTTTTTCTTGATAAAATCCCAATTGTTATCTCCTTCGTAATTGTAAAAGTCTTGATTTTCAAAAAGCCAATCCTGTCTCCAATGTTTTATGATATAAGGACTTGACTCATCACCAACTAAAAGAAGGTGCTGAATAACAACCAAGTCATCCTTCTCTTCAACCAACTGGGCATATTCTAAAGCCTTCGCAATTTTGTTTTTCGATGGCATATAAAGACTGTCATCAGAATAATTAAAGGTTTCAGAAAATTTGAATTCTACCTCAAAACAACCACACATTTTTTTAATTGAACTTCGGTCTAAATCTTTTTTAGAAGTCTGGGCAAAAGATAAATTTGAGATTATTAAAACAGTTATAAGAAATACCCTATTTATTTGAATCATGTTTTTGGTTTTAGCAAACCTAATAAAGTTGAAATCGAATAAGTAAAGAGCCCATCACTTTTTTTTGTAATCGGACGTAAAATACCCCTTTTATGGTATTCAAATCGAAATAAAAAAATACGAAATGATCTTTTCAACTTTTCAGCTCCTGTGGTAACGTACCTTTGTTATATTTTCCGCTGCAACATAGGTTTTAACAAGCTGAAAACCTAACCCTTCATAAAGCTTTCGTGCAGGAGGATTATTTTTACCTGTTTCAACAGTAAAATGAAGTGAATCAAAATAATTTAAAATGAATGTAATAAGCTTTCTTGCGATACCTTTTCGGAAATGACTCGGGTCAACGACAAGGCTTTGAATGTGCATGGCGTTTTCTTCCTTTTTCATTTCAATGACCGCTATTAATTTTTCTTCTTCATAATAGCCAAAAAATTCATTTGCACAATGCTCAAAAGCAGAAATAGGTCTTTCTAAGGGTGGAAAGTTTTTAGCTCCGAGCAACTGAGCTTCAATTTTATAAGAGATTTGAAAAATGCGTCTTATCTCATTTGCTTCCTCTCTAACCCTATGTTCTATTCGTTGAATCATAGTGCTGGTATCTATCTTCTGCCTCTCCGGAAACCTGGGTTTTGTGCGCCACGTTTTTTATTTCGATTGGCAAAAAACTCTTGTTTTTTTCGTTGTTTTTGCTTTTCAAATTCTTTCTTTTCAGCAACTGTCATGGGTTTATCCGTTTGTGGAAAAGGATGATCGTCTATAATGGCTATTTTTTGCTGAGTCAGCTTTTCAATATCACGGATATAGGCGAGCTCTTCTGCATCACAAATTGATATGGAAACACCTTCTTCGCCAGCTCGTCCACATCGCCCAATTCGATGAACGTAGGTTTCAGATTCGTTAGGGATATCATAATTAATAACATGCTGAAGCTTGTCAATATCTATTCCTCGAGCTGCGATATCAGTAGCAACAAGAACATTGACTTTTCCTTGTTTAAATTCTTTTAGCGCACGTTGTCTTTGGTTTTGTGATTTATCACCATGTATAGCGGCACTATTGATGTCTTTCTTTCTGAGGTTTCGTACAATTCGATCTGAACCATGCTTTGTACGCGAGAATACCAATACTTGCTCAATATTAGGATCTTTCAGGATATGCAGCAACAATGCAGGTTTATTTGACTTATTCGTCTTATATAAAAATTGCTGTATCGTTTCTGCTGTTGAAGAGACTGGATTAACTGCGATTTTTTGGGGATTTCTTAAAATTTGTCGAGACAACTCAACGATGTTTTTTGGCATAGTAGCCGAAAAGAAAAGAGATTGCCTCTGCTTAGGTAGCTTCGCAATAATCTTTTTAATATCGTGGATAAAGCCCATATCTAACATTCGATCTGCTTCATCTAGCACGAAGTATTCAACATCACTAAGTGAAATAAATCCTTGATTCATAAGATCTAATAGGCGTCCAGGTGTAGCCACAAGAACATCAATTCCTCTGTGCAGTGCATTAACTTGGCTACCTTGTTTAACGCCACCAAAGATTACAGTGTTCTTAATCTGGGTATATTTTGCATATGCAGTAAAACTTTCTCCAATCTGAATCGCAAGTTCTCTCGTAGGTGTAACAATCAATGATTTAACGCGTCTTCTACCACTAGTGTTTCTATTGTCTTTTGCTAAATGTTGTATAATTGGTATTGCAAAGGCAGCTGTTTTACCTGTTCCAGTTTGTGCACTTCCGAGCACGTCTTGTCTATTGAGAATTAGAGGTATTGCTTTCTCTTGTATGGATGTGGGTACTGTATATCCTTCATCTTTTAACGCCTTAAGTATTTCAGGAATTAGGTATAGGTCTTCGAATTTCATTTATTTCTAATCTGTTGCTAAAGTAAGTATAAAGGATGAGCTTCAATCATTCGATTCTCACTTGGCTGTCTTAGTTATGTTTAATCTTGTTTATTTATCTTTCTAATAGAATAGAAAATGTGGCTTTTCTTCTAAACATTTATGCTTTTTTTAGCTCTTGTACTGCTTTATTGATTGGTTTCAAATATATTTCGTTATACTAAACTCAAAATAATTGATGAATAGAATTTTTATAATCTCAGGTTTAGAAAAATGGCTTGTTTTTTCATTTTTCCATTTTATGCTAGTTTCAGCTGGTTATAGTCAGGTCATAAAAGGTTCAATTACAGATGATACGGGAGAGTCGATACCTTTTGTTAAGGTTTGGATTAAAAATACAAGTCATGGCACCATTACCAATGGAAAAGGACAGTACCACCTTGATGTTGCTCAGCTAGATCGATACGAATTACGAATATCCTCTATTGGGTTTGAATCTGTAGATACAATGGTTGAGTTGATTAGTGACGTTTATCAATGCAATGTGGTCTTGAAATCGGTTCAAGAGCTAGAAGAAGTTTTAGTTATATCAGAAAGCAACAAGAAGAAGGGAAAAAGAATCATGAAAGAAGTTATTTCAAGAAGAAGTAGATTCTTGAATGCAGCGGGCAGATACCAATGTCAAACCTATTGTTTTACTTCTTTAGATAAGCGCTCTGAGTCGAAATCAGATACTTTAAAGGCAGATTCTGAATTGAACATGTCTAAAATGAATATCACAGAATGGAAGAGTAACTCATATTTCGAAGCAAAGAATCGATATAAGGATGTAATCACTGGTTTTATTGATTATACCGAGAAAACGGAAAACAGGGTAAGTGTTTCAGCTTCTTTTTCGAACCAAGAGTTAGGAGAACCTTCGGGAGGTATTGAAAGCAATCCATACATATTTGTAAACGGAATGCAGGATGCCGATATCAATATTTTTAAAAATGTAATTCATGCACCCACAATTTCTCAACGTCCTTTGATCTCTCCTTTGTCATATAATGCCTTTATATATTACAATTTTTATCTGGAGCAGACTTTTTTAGAAGGGAAGGAGTTTATCTATGAGATACGTGTAGAGCCTATCTTTAAGGAGGAGGCATTATTTTCAGGAACACTTTATATTAAATCGGAGTCCTATGAACCTGAAGGTTATGAATTAGCGGTTAACAAGGGGGCTTTGAGCTACTTTAAGGAAATGAGAATAGTTTGTAACTATCAAAAAATAGATGGCAAACTACTTCCGGTAAAGCGTGAATTTGTTTACCTCATTGAAGAGAAAAATTTATTTTCAGAAAACAACTTTATTCATGGGAATTCTCGTGTTTCTCATGATGAATATCAATTTGAATTCGACGACAGCAATCGAAGGTTTTGGTTGGAAGAAAAAGTTTATGAGCCAAGGGCATTTGATCGTGATACAAGTTTTTGGAAAGCAATTAGGCCTTTTTACCTTGAAGGGGAAGAGCTTTCATTTATCGATACTCAGGACAGCATAACCAATTACCATAGTAGTGAAGAATACCTTTCAGACCAAGACAGTGTATATAATTCACTTACTGTTTGGGATTTTCTTTTTAACGGTGTAGGATTTCGGAACACCTTTAAAAAACAATCATTTTGGTTTTCTAGTTTAGTTAATGGTATCGATCCATTTGGGGTAGGTGGATTCCGTTATAATATGGACTTTGAATACGAAAAAGAATTCAAGAACGGTCGCGCTATTGAGCTTAGACCTTATCTAGATTATGGACACAATAACCGTGATTTAAAAGGCACCTTCGGCATGGGGTATTTGTATAATCCACTTCGGTTTGCTAAGCTGTCTTTTAGAATTGGGGACACATATGATTTTGTAAATAGCTATCAAAGTATTCAGGGTACACTTTCACCAGCCAATAGAGTCCGAAATAGAGTTATTGAGATTAATCATGAATTTGAAATCATTAATGGCCTTTATCTCAGGACGGGTATAGAAGCTTCTCTAAGACAAGCGTTAACAAATATTGTTTATCCTGAATGGGTGGATGTTTTTGGTGATTTTTCTCAACCGTTGGAATTTGATGATTACGGTGTATTTATCACAGAATTTGAGTTTGCTTATAGAATCAGGCAGAAATACATTTTGAAAGGGAGTAAAAAAATCATAACGAATGCGAAATGGCCGTTATTAAAATTTAAATATAGAAAAGGGTTCCCTAATATATTTGGAACCGCTTCCGATTTTGATTTTGTGGAGTTTGGAATGAATGATAGAATCCAGCTTAATTCATTAGGCAATTCTGAGGTAAATGTTTTTGCTGGCGCTTATTTGAGAAAAAACAATTTACGCCCCATAGAATACAAATATTTTAGAACCTCAGATCTAGGTTGGTTTTCTGATCCAACTAAATCCATGCAGATGTTAGATACAAATTTAAGCACATCGAATTCCTACTTACAAGCTAATTTTATCCATCATTTTAATGGCTTTTTCTTAAATAAATTATGGGGGATAAATCGATTGAAACTTGAAGAAACAATAGGAGGAGGATTATTAATAGTTCCCGAGTCCAATTTCAGTCTTGTTGAATTTTATATGGGTATAGAGCGTATGTTTCGGATTAGAAAACAATTGTTCAAGATAGGTATTTATGCTGTAGCTGCGGATAATAATTATAATGACGCAGCAATCGGGTGGAAGGTTGGTCTCAATTTCTACGATTCATTCAGAAGAAAATGGAGTTATTAATGCCTGACGCAATCAAAAAAAACGTTCAAGCTCTTTTAAATCATTTCTTTGGTATGCACGTAAGGGCTCCGACATTTGTCTTAAAAAGAACTTAATAAGCCCCCTAAAGGGTATCGTCAAGTATTTTCGAATAGCTGGGACCGCAGCGCTGTTTAAGCGATAATAATCAACAAGTGTATGTTCTCTATAATGCAAAATATCCTCAAGATCATCACTATCCATCATATAACCGCAATGAAAGTTTTTTTCTGCAAAAGTCTTTTCTGGGAAGTTTAATGAACCCAAACCATTAATTTTAAAATTTTCTGAAAGTAATTCCCTGTAACTTGTTCTGAAGGATGCTCCTCCGCCAAGATTGAAGATTTTCTTGGACAGCAAATGTTTATGCTCTAGTGCATTCACAAAAGCTCTTGCGGCATCGGATGGAGTGGTGATTTCCATAGGTGTATCTAAAGGCATGTGGAACATGAGCCCTGTTATTTTATGGTTGTTAACGCCTAGTATTGCTGTCAACCTAAAAATTGTCCATTCCAATCTTGATTGCTGAACGACTTCCTCTGCCTTAATTTTAGATTGAACATAAAAGTCTCCATCATCTTCATCTAAAGGGTCGGAGACCCTTATTTCAGGATTCTTTAATCGATCTCCATAAATCGCAACTGAGGAGCTGAACATGAAAAAAGCTTTAGGGCAATAAGATTCAAAATGCTGAATCAGTAATTGGGTTCCTAATACATTCACTTTATGGGTGCTTGATTCTGATTTATAGGCAATAGGAGGGATGATTGCTGCAAGATGTATAACAGTGTCGAAAGGCTCACGTATTTGTGCTAAGTCTTCCTTTTTTGTTACGTCACCGAATAATATTTTGATTTCATTACCAAATGACTTAAATCGTTTTATGTTTTTCCTACTTTCTCGAATGAAAATAGTAAGGTTATATTTTTGAGATTTTAACAGCTGTTGAAAAACCTCGTATCCGATGCCGCCACTTGCTCCCGTAAGAAGTACGTTGTGTTTCATTGATTACAAAATATATGGAATGATCGCTCTTCTATTTTTAGGATATTCGGCAAATTTTTCTTTATACCAAGTATGATGGTTTAGGGCACGTGGAATCAAGTTGCAAGCTGTCCATACCGCAAATGTAAGCGCCGATATATTGAATGCGATTAAAGCAAATCCTATCCATTCAATAATTTCACCAAAATGATTGGGACATGAAATTTTATTGAAAAGCCATCCTTTTGGAATCTGGTAGCCAGTATCTTTTTTTCGAAGAGAAATAAGTTTGTTATCGGCTTTATGGTTGATGACCATTCCGCAAATAAAGAAGGTTAGACCTATATATATCCAAGGCCCAAAAAGGTCGATGGATGCCTCATTTATATAACCTAAAAAATAACCGTTCAATATACCATTTACAGCGTTAAAGAAAACCGCGCTCAATACAATCACAAGAGGCATTTTTTTATTATTTGTTTTCAGTTTGAATGGAAACACAAGTGTTCTGTATGTGTAATGAATGACCCAAAGACAAACAAGAAGGTAGGTCAGGTTTGTTTTTTGCACAGGTCCTGAGAGCGCAATAATCGGCATGGTAAGTAGGGCAGGTAGCTCCATGAGAAGCCATCCCCACTTATTGTCCATCACAGCACCCCATTTTAGACTTGTGTGCCTACCATATGGCGCCCTGATTTTAAAAAGTACAAGCACAATAAATATCACCAATGCAATACCTATCCAAAAATAATTAAGTGCTATAAAACTCATTTAAGTTAAATATAGGGTTTAAATCTTCCGAAAAAAAGTTATGAGGCTTAACGGAACTAACTCCTCTTAAAAAGAAATCCTAAACCGATTCGGCTAAGGAACTTTTTTTCAAAATCCCAGAAGAATTTAAATTGCCCAAATGCAAAGCCAACGATTGGTAAAGTCAATTGGTAGATTGGAAATATTAAGAATACCCTTAGTACCCAATACAAAATAGGATTTATATTTTCAGGACTGATTCCTAAAAAGGCTGTAATAGGTTTAGCCACCCATGCTGCGAAAGAACCGTTAATGGCAAAAACGATACATATCAATATAATTTGGACGTTTGATTCTATTCCCCAACGTTTCTTGAGCTTCTCCATGATCAATAATCGAAAATCGTTTTTATCATTTTGCTCGTGAAGATATTGTTTTTTTTACGAACCCACATACATAAAATCGTTCATTTAGAATTTTTTCAGGACATAAAAAAACCCGCTCAAAAGAGCAGGTTTGTTTTGTGGGCAATGAGGGACTCGAACCCCCGACTTCCTCCTTGTAAGGGAGGCACTCTGAACCAACTGAGTTAATCGCCCAAATCGAGGGCAAATATATATACTAATTTTAGAAAATCGATGGTTAAATTGAAAATTATTGATTTTTTAGCTCTTCAATTTTATTTAACACATCATCCAGGCCATCTTTGAATTTTTCAAAATCCTCTTTGTAAAGAAAAATCTTGTGCTTTTGATAAGAGCCTTCACCATCTTCATTGTAGGTTTTTTTACTCTCGGTGAGCGTTAGATATAGATCGTTTCCTTTAGTTGCCTTAATATCAAAGAAGTATGTTCTTTTACCTGCGCGAACAACTTTTGAATAAATTTCATTTTGATCATTTCCCATATCATGCCGATTTACATAAATAAACGAAAAAAAAAGCACAATATCAAATTTACATATCATTGAAACCCTTGTTCTTATTATACGTAAAGGGTAAACAAATAAATCCGGGAAGCTATGCGCAGTTCTATTGGTCCCATCTTATTACTCTCACTTTTCATGCTAACCTGCAAGTCGAGTAATGACAGAGATGGACAGCTAAAAAGACCACCTTTGCGAGATATAGATGCTATTCAAGAGCGAGGAACTATAAAGATTCTTACTGAGAATGGTGCCGTTTCATTCTACGAATACAAAGATAAATACCTTGGTTTTGAATACGATATACTCGATACTTTTGCTAGGTCAATCGGTGTAGAATTAGAGGTCGAGATGATTTCTAATCCAGATGATTTTGTTAAAAAGTTAAATTCGTATGAAGGAGACATTATTGCTTGCAATAAACCAATTACAATGAGCGATAAAGAGCTTCATGCCTTTTCACTTCCATACAATCACTCTTTTCAAGTACTTGTGCAGAGAAATGATCCTGACAGTATTGTACGAGATATTAGTGAACTCAAGAATAAAGTGTTGCACATTCGGAACAAACCCGCTTTTTTTAAACGCATTTTACATCTGGAGGATGAAATAGGCGGAAATATAGAGGTGGAAACTTTACCAAATTATCCAATTTCAGAAGATCTAATCGAAAAAGTATCTAGTGGCGAGATAGACTTTACCATTGCCATGGAAAATACAGCTCGGATAGAACAGTCATGTGTCACAAATATTGATATTTCAACACTGCTTTCTGTTAGACAGAACATAGCTTTTGGATTACGAAAATCTGACGTCAAGCTCAAAAAGAAGCTAGATTATTTTTTAGAAGATTTCTTGTATAGTGAAGCATATAAAATATTACGAAAAAAGTATTTCGATTATATGAAAGAAACAGATTTTTTTATTCGGCAACAAGATACAATTGTCAATAGTGAAATTCAGCTATCTGCGTATGATGAAATGTTTAAGAAATCTGCTTTAAAGCGAAATTGGGACTGGAGGTTTTTGGCCTCTATTGCTTATCAAGAATCACGATATAATCCGAATGCAAGAGGTTTTGGGGGAGCTTACGGTATGATGCAGTTCATGCCAAATACAGGCCCTAGTTTTGGTGTTTACCCTGAATCACCACCAGAGGTTCAAATTGATGCGGGTATGCGCTACATAGACAAGCTTTTTAATTCATGGAAAAATATTGAATCACGAGAGCAGCGCTTAAAGTTTACTTTAGCGTCATATAATGCCGGAAAGGGTCATGTAGAGGACGCAGTACGTCTCGCCGAAAAACTAGGGTACAACCCAACGATTTGGGATGAAAATGTTGAGCTAATGATTCATCTACTTTCCGATCCAATATATTATCGCAACGCACCTGTTAAATATGGAGCATATAGAGGGCCTGCAAAAACTTATGTAAAATCTATATATTCGCGATACATGTTATGGCGAGAGAATGAATAGATTAATCATTATACAAGGTGCGACAGCTTCAGGCAAGTCTTCGCTTGCATTATCATTGGCCAAAGAACTTAAGATTCCGATTATTTCTGCTGATTCTAGACAGTTTTATAAGGAGTTATCTATAGGTACGGCAAAGCCGTCAGATAAAGAACTCTTGGAAGCAGCGCATTATTTTGTGAATACACATTCTATTCATGAATTGACGTTAACAAGTGCTGGATTTATGAAGTCTGCGCGTAATAAGATTAAATCGCTCATAGCTGAAGGGCACCAACAAATTATTGTGACAGGAGGTTCAGGTATGTTCATTGATGCCCTCATTGATGGCTTGCATCCATCTCCTAATGATGCTAATGTTCGACAAGAACTAGATAATATCTGGAAGAAAGATGGTATTGAGCCTTTACTTAAAGAACTTAAAACAAAAGATCTTGAGACGTATAATCGAATTGATACGAATAATCCAATGCGTATTCTGAGAAGTCTAGAAATAATTAGAGTCTCTGGAAAAACGATTAACGCCATTAGGGAAATACCTAAAGAATCAATTGGGCTCCCATTGAAACGTTTTAGTATAACATGGAAGCGAGAAGACCTCTATGCCAGAATTGATATTCGTGTCGAAGAAATGATTGAACAAGGCCTATTTGAAGAAGTCAAAAAATTACCTCTTGAAAAGAATTTACTTCTGCAAAACACTGTTGGTTACAAGGAATGGATTCCTTATTTTGAAGAGAAGGTTTCATATGAAGATACAATTGCATTAATTCAGAAGAATTCAAGGAACTATGCCAAAAGGCAAGAGACGTGGTTAAGGCGATATAATGATCTTATTTGTTTAAACCCATATGACCACTTATCTTTGAAAGAACAACTGCTCGCGTATTTATAGCTACATGCATGATGAAGATTCAATTTAAAAATGTTTGTCCCCATATCTTTCAAGAGTTGTCGCTGAAAAGTGACGTTTGGAACAATGATTTTACAATTCAGGATGGTTTGCGCTACCAACTTTGTGGTCCTAGCGGCAGGGGTAAAACATCATTTTTGTCCTATCTTTTGGGTTACAGGAAGGATTATAAAGGTGAAGTTTCTATAAATAATCGAACTGTGTCAGAAATAAACATCGACGAATGGGTCGAATTGCGAAGCGAAAAGATCTCCTGTGTTTTTCAGGATCTTCAACTTATAGAAAAGCTGAGTATCGCAGACAATATCGCACTTATTCCAAAATTCGCTAAAGGGTATGGTTTGTCCGAGGCAGAGAAAATGCTTGCTGACCTAGGGATGCCAAATAAATGGAATGCTCAGGTTAAAACGTTATCATTTGGTCAGAAGCAACGAGTAGCAATTGCACGTGCATTGTGTAAGCCTTTTGATTTATTGATTTGCGATGAACCTTTCTCGCATTTAGATGCAATGCACAAGAGCAAATGTATTGACTTAATAGAAAGGCGTTTAAATGAGGAAAAAGCGGGTGTTTTATTAACTTCTTTGGATGGTGAAAATCAACTTGACTTGAAATCAATTCATTTGTAATATGCAAAAGCTTTTCTTTACCAATCAGAATCGATTTCAGCTATTTTCAGCCTGTTTAGGACTTATGATCGGTTTGATATTATTGCTTAGTAGTATTCAGCTATATCACAAGGCGAAATTATATAATGAAGATTCAGAACTACTAGATGGGCATACATTAATCATTCAGAAAAAAGTAAACAGAGCGTCCCACCTTGGCCTTGGGTCACCAAATTTTTCTAAGAGTGAAATAGAAGTGTTACAAAGCCAAGAATTCATTTCGGCTTGTAGTCCAATTATGTCTAATCAATTTGAAGTAATTGTAGAGATTGATGATCCCGTTATTCCTGCTTTTAACTCAAATATATTTTTACAATCGGTAGAAAGCGAGTTTGTAAATATTTCACCCAGCAATTTTGGATGGAATGATTCAAGTATTTTTGTGCCGGTAGTAATGCCGCATAATTTTTTAATTATGCTGAACACCTTTTTGTCAGCAAGTCAATTACCGCAACTATCGGAGTCTTTAGTCTCAAATGTTGAAATGAATTTAATTGTAGGCCCAAGGTCAAAAAGAACGATTTTACCTGCTAGAATCGTAGGTTTTACAAACACTTTTTCCTCGATTTTAGTACCTAACTCTTTTATGAAGATGGCTAATCTAAAATATGCAAGCACCCAAGCCCAATTACACAGCCAAATTATTGTTAGGTCAGTAGACGAGAAGCTCGGTTTGCTAGAGTCTTACCTTAAAGAAATGGGATATGAAAGCGGGGAAGATCAGCTTTTTGTCTCAAGATTAAAGAGCGCTTTGTCACTTACGCTTATGTTTATGTTGAGCCTCGCTGTGCTTACTTTATCATTGTCAATCATTATAATGATACAATACCTACAACTAATGCTTTCAAGCCTGTCATTTGAAATACGATTAATGCTTAGGCTAGGTCATTCGATAAAAACCGTGAAAAGTAAGTTTTTTCGCTATTTCATATTTGTCTTTATTTTAACCGCACTTATTTCTTTTGGCTCCTTTTATTTTTTGAGTTTGACGATTGACCATAAGCTAATTAGCTCGGGTATCTTAATAAAAGAATCTACTTCTATTTGGACTTTAGTGTCTCTTTTAGCTGTCTTTATTATTTTTGCAATCACTGTAGATATTTATACTAAACGCAAAATCAAGGCACAATTTTTCAGCTAATGGTTAAAGAATTGTTAAAAGGATTTAAAAAATAGGTAAGGGATCTTCAAATGACCTAAATTAACTTCAAAATACGAACATGAAATCAGGCTTTATACTTCTTTTTTTAATGATTAGCTCTTTGACATATGGGCAAAAACTAAAATTTAAGGTTAAAAATCAAAAGGATACAACAGTGCACCTTATAAAATACTTTGGCACAAAAAAATTCTATGCCGATACAGCTGAAATAAAAAATGGTATTGTGGAGTTTGATGGCCGCAAACAGGCTAGTGGGATTCTCGGCCTGCTTTTGCCTGGTCAAAGGTATTTTGAATTTATATATAACAATGAGGATATTGAATTAGAGACTGAGGGGCCTGATTATGCCGGTAATCTTGTTGTGAAAAAGTCTACAGAAAATAATGTATTTATACCCTACATAATGTTCATTGGGAGTCAGAAATCAAGAATGGGTAAACTAGGCCAAGAACGGGCTTCTTTGCCGAAAACAGATCCGAAATATGATATATTGACAGAGGAGATTAAATCAATAAATGCTGGAGTTCAAGCCTACCAAGAGAATATAATTTCAGAAAATGACGGGATGCTCGTGGCCAAAATTGTTAAAATGTCAATGGAGGTTGAAATCCCTGAAGCGCCCGTGGATGAAAATGGTGTGATTATCGATTCTAATTTTAGATTTTTATTCTATAGAAATCATTATTGGGACAATGTTGACTTAAATGATGATGCGTTGGTTAACAACCCTATTTTCCATAATAAACTCGAATATTTTTTTGGGCAAAACATGATGGTTCAGCACTGGGATACAGTTGCGCAATATGCCTTTCGTTTTTGTGACCAGTTGAATCCAAAATCTAAAATGTTTGAGTATAGCGTAGGTTGGATCACCTCTTCATTTGGAAAAAGTAAAATTATGGGTATGGATAAGGTCTATTTACAAATGCTAAATAGGTACTATTGTACGGATAATAGTGAAGGAAATTCTCCTGCTTTTTGGGTCGGTGAAGATAAATTTGAAGACTTATGTGACAACCTGAAAAACAAACTTAGACTTACTATTGGTTCTATACCATTCAATCTCAGGCTTCGGGATACGACAGATGTGAATTGGGTTGATTTTTATAGTCTTAAATCAGATTACACAATACTTTACTTTTGGGATCCTGAATGTGGACATTGTAAAAAGACTACGCCAAAATTAGAAACGCTTTACAGAGAGAAATTTAAAGCGCGAAACGTTGAAATATTTTCTGTTGGAAAGGCCATAGGTGAAGATTTCGATAAATGGAAAAAATTCATTCGTGACAATAACCTAACCTTTATCAATGCGGCAGTAACAGATAGACTCTATAACACAGCTAAAGATTCTCCTGAGAAGCTTGTAGAGCTATATCCAGGAGAGCCGAATAAGCCAACCACTTTAGAATCTTTGAACTACCAAAACACATACGACATATTTAGTACACCGAAGGTTTTTCTTTTGGATAAAGACAAGAAAATAATTGCAAAAAGTATCTCTATTTCACAGCTAGAGGATATGATTGATAGGCTGCAGGGTAAAGAGGACCTTCCAAAACTTTTCCCACCTGACCCTGAGGAAGATGCTCAAATGCAAAAGAAAGAGTAATTTTAGCGCATGATAGATGCCTTTAAAAAGCTGCTTGATCATTCAAGTAGTATATTGATTACGACTCATAAATCACCCGACGGAGATGCCATAGGAAGTGCCGCTGCTTTTTCAAGATTTGTTAGTGCCTACGGAAAGAATAATCATGTGCTTCTTCCAGATGCTCCTGCATCAAATCTAATGTCATTTTTGGATGGTGTTTCTTATTCCCTTTTTGAAGACTTTACTTTACAAGATAATGGCTATGACCTCATGATTTGTCTCGATTACAATCATGCTCATCGCGTTGGTGATAAAATGAAGACATTAGTATTAGAACTAAATGTACCAAAGATCATGATTGATCATCATCCCAATCCAACTGAGTTTTGCGATCTTACGATATCACGGCCTGAGGTTTGTTCGACAGCGCAGCTTCTTTTCGAGGTGTTACAAGAATGTAGACTTGATGAATATCTAACTAAAGAGGCCTGTGAGGCACTTTATTTAGGTATAATGACAGATACAGGTTCCTTTAGGTTTCCGAGCGTCACAGCAAAAACACATGAAGTATTAAAGGGGCTATTGTCAAAAGGAGTAGAGGCCTATACAATCCATGAGAGGGTATTTGATCAGAACACCAAAGAACGTGTACAACTTCGTTCATATGCCATTTCAAATAAGTTTATTCAAATCGAAGGAACACCCATTGCATATATATCGCTTTCGCAATCGGAATTGAAACGCTACGACTATCAAAAGGGAGACACAGAAGGTCTTGTAAATATTCCTTTATCCATTCAAGGTATTTCAATTTCTGTGTTTATGAAAGAAAATGAAGATGGAAGTGTTAAAATGTCTTTTCGTTCAAAGGGAGCATATGTTGTAAATGAGTTTGCTGGAAAATATTTTGATGGAGGAGGACATAAATATGCTGCTGGAGGTTTCAGTCATGATGGTCTAATCCAGACGATAGAAAAGCTGACTCTATATTCAAAAGAGCTACTATGAAGTTCATTGTTCTTTTAACCTCATTTTTGGTTTTATCCTCTTGCCTTCAAGAAGAAGAAAATAATCAATTGGAGCCTAAAGATTGGTCGATGGATCATTCAGTGGATTTCAATAAAGAAATTCATGAAAGAGAAGAGCTGGCTATTGAGATTTATTTGGCACACCATAAGGATTTAAAAATGATAAGCACAGGATCTGGACTTCGCTATCAGCTTGCCAAAAATAGAGTAGGAGTAGGAGCTAAGGCGCGCATTGGAGACCGGGTTTCTTTGGACTTAAAAATCGAACTCTTGGATGGTCAATTGTGCTACAAAACAGATTCAATCCCTAATCAGTTTATCCTCGGTATGAGCAATGAGGAGTCAGGTCTTCACGAGGCATTACAGCTGATGAAAGTAAATGAAAAAGCAAGGCTTATTGTTCCAAGTTATTTAGCGCATGGGCTACTTGGTGATTCAGAACAAATCCCTCCCCAATCCATTTTATTAATAGATGTTGAACTTTTAAGCCTTACCCAATGAAATATCATGTCAAAATAGCCGCGTTTTTTTTTAGCTTGATGTTTTGTTTAATTGCTTGTGATATGGTTGAGCGTAAAGAAGCCAAAAGCAAAGAAGTAGCTAACAATAGCGATGTTGCTGATGATACGTCTTCATCCATTAATACTATTGAGCAATCTAATGAAGACAGCGTATTCCTTGACACAAGCCTTGTTTTACTGATTCAAGATACGAATGTAAATGTAAAAGAGATTTCCAATGAGTTCAAGTTCACAGACCATCTACAAACAAAAAGTGGTATATCGATTGATTGGATTAAAAAATCAAATGCACGTAAACCGAAGAAAGGAGAATTGCTCATGCTTGAGTACAGGTTGAGTTTACCGGACGGTAAAATTATTGATGGCAACAATAGGATGAAAATGCCTTATTTACCATTCGTATTAGGATACAATATGCAAAATAAGGGTTGGGATGAAGCACTAAGCTATTTGACGGTTGGGGACTTGGCTCAGGTTAAAATACCCGCATACCTGGCCTACGGAAAAAAAGGTTTAGGCAAATTGATACCGCCCGATTCAGAGAATTGGTTATTCGTTAAGCTGCATGGCATTGTCTCTCCAAGTAGGGATAGTTTAGGTGTTAAAATTTGGGAGTTAAGGTCAGGGAAACCTGCCAAAGTAGAAAAGATTTCTAAAGTCAAATTTCACATGATTGCATCGACTGAGAGCAAGGCAAATGTGTTTAATACATATACCTCAAATTTCCCGGTTACCTATACTCCTGGTCAACGGAATTATCCAAAGGGACTGAGAGAGGTGTTAAATAATGCAAAAATAGGCCAGCACTTGTTTATCATACTTGATTCAGAAGTTGCATTTGGCATCGAAGGATACTTGGACCTTGTGCGTCCAAACGAACAGGTTTTCTATAATCTGAAAATACTAGAAGTCGACTAGTATTCAAGCATTATTCGTAAATTTGCGACTTGATAAAAGGGAAATGAACGTATTCAAAGTAGTCAAAACATTTTTAGTTATTTTTCTTGCGCAGCAATGTTTTGGGCAAATGCCTCTTGATACCGTAGAATCTAACCTGGGTAAAATGGTGTTGTATTCTGATCAATCATGGGAATTAATACAAGACACAACGTTTGATGGTGTTCTAAACAGGGATTTACATGGAATTATGAGTAGTCCTGATATTGGAGGCCCCTTCCTAATGAAATGGGATGACAACGACTGCTACACACGAGTAAACAACCTTACAAAGCTCAAGGATACTGTTTGGCTGTGCCTAGAGGACGATTCGCATGGTTCATTTACAATTCCCATTGATGGGCCAGTAACTTCTCGCTACAAATATCGAAATGGTAAATTTCATAATGGAATTGATTTAGATTTAGAAACAGGAGACACTGTCGTATGTGCGTTTGACGGTGTAGTTCGTTATTCAAGAAATAATTCAGGTGGCTATGGGAAATTAGTTATTGTGCGCCATTACAATGGCCTTGAAACGTATTATGCCCATTTAAGTAAGCTTTTAGTTTTTTCTGGACAGAAAATCAAGTCGGGACAGGTCCTTGGTCTAGGTGGGAATACAGGGCATTCCTTTGGTTCTCATCTACATTTTGAAGTTCGTTTCTATGATTCTTCAATAAACCCTGAAGAGCTTATCGATTTTAAAAAGCAAGCACTAAAGAAAACCAACCTTCTGCTACATAAGACAATGTTTCGACCAGGTGTTACTCCTTCTGACCAATGGCGTGAAAAGTCAAATGGAAGCAAAGAATATGTTGCTAAAAAATATTACAAGGTTCGTGCAGGTGATACGCTATCCGCAATTGCTGAACGCAATAGAACTAGTGTGTCTTCGTTATGTAGATTAAATGGCTTGAGAACGACCTCAATTCTTCAGATTGGCCAAAACTTGAGGGTTAAATAGTATGTATAGAATTCTCTTTCTTTTCATGGGTTTATTTCTTGTTTTATCAAGCTGCTCGAATTACAATGAAATTATAAAAGGCGATGATTACGTCAAAAAGTTTGAACTTGCTAATCAGCTCTTTGATGATGATGAGTTTTTAAAATCTATTGTGCTTTATGAGCAGATTTATCAGCACGCACCGAAGTCGGGCGAAGGTGAGCTTGCCTACTACAGGCTAGGGAGAAGTTATTACAACAGTGAAGATTATTATATGGCAGGATATTATTTCTCTTCTTATTTACAGCGTTTTCCGTATTCAGCAAAAAATGAAGAGCTTATGTTTTTGGCAGCGATGTGCAAGGTTAAAAATTCTCCCGAGATCTCTTTAGACCAAACAGAGACAGAAGATGCTATTAATGCTGTTCAAATATTTGTTGATAGCTATCCAACTACAGTATTAATGGACTCTTGCAATCAAATTATTGATAGGCTTCGTCAGAAAATAGAGACTAAAGAATTCAATAATGTAATGCTTTATGCACAAACCGAAAGGTACAGGGCAGCGGTAGCATCTGCAGAAATATTTTTAGAAAAATATCCATCTTCAACACATGCTGAAGAGGCATTTTCAACTATGGTTAGAAACTCTTATTACCTTACTGTGAATAGTATAGAAAGTAAAAAAAGCACAAGAATTGATGAAACTATTGAAAGAATGCGTAAATTTGAGGCCGATTTCCCAGGTTCGGACGATATTAAAAGTCTCAATCAATTGGTGAATAGATTGCTTAATTAAAGAAGAATAGAATGAGCTACAAAAATGTAATTGCTGAAAAAACAACTGTAACAAGAGATACAATCCATCTTGAAAATAAGACGGGCAACATCTATGAGTCGATTGTAGCAATGTCAAAAAGATCAAACCAAATCAGTTCTGAAATCAAAGAGGAATTAACTTCAAAGCTTCAAGAATTTGCCAGTAATACTGACAATCTTGAAGAAATATTTGAAAACAGAGAACAAATTGAAATCTCGAAGCATTACGAGGGTCTACCCAAAGCTACTGCAATCGCAGCGCAAGAGCTTTTAGATGATAAAATCTACGTAAGACATACAGAGGAAGAAAAAAAATAAATGTACGGCAAACGCATTCTTCTCGGAATAACCGGAGGTATTGCAGCGTACAAAATTGCGTATCTCATACGCAGCTTAAAGAAACAAGAGGCAGAGGTCAAATGTATAATGACTCCTGCCTCTTCTGCATTTATAAGTCCCTTAGTTGTCTCTACACTTTCTGAAAATGAGGTTTCTGTTGAGTTTTGGAATAAAGAAACAGGGTCATGGAATAATCATGTAGCATATGCTGAATGGGCTGATGTTTTTCTCATTGCACCGGCTACGATGAATACCGTTGGAAAGATGGCAAATGGTTTATGCGATAACCTTTTGCTGGCTACCTATTTTTCGATGAAGGGCAAAACCATTATCGCTCCCGCAATGGATCTCGATATGTACAAACATCCAAGCTTTTTAAGAAATATGGATACATTGACCAAAGACGGTGTCTCGATAATTCCAGCTGAGAATGGGGCACTCGCAAGTGGGCTAGAGGGAGAAGGAAGAATGGCAGAACCCGAGCATATTCAATCTTATCTAACAGAATACTTTAAGAATATAGTACCAAAAGGTGCTGGGAAAATTTGTATTACTGCCGGTCCTACACAAGAAGCCATAGATCCAGTGCGATATATTTCAAATCACTCCTCAGGAAAAATGGGTTTTGCAATTGCCAAGGCAGCTTTAATAAGAGGTTATGAGGTTGAACTTATTTGTGGCCCCACACACGAGGAGTTGGCCCATCCGAAACTTAATAGAACGAATATAAATACAGCAGAGGAGCTCTTAAAAGCAGTTCAGAATTGTTGGCAAGAATGCGACTTCGGCATTTTCTCTGCGGCTGTGGCAGACTTTAGACCTGTAAACATGTCAAGTACCAAGCTCAAAAAAGGTAGTGCAGAGGAAGTTATTGGTCTTGTTCAAAATCCAGATATTTTGAAATGGGCATCCTTTCATAGGGATAATAACCAAAAAGTAGTTGGATTTGCATTGGAAACAAATAATGAGCAAGAAAATGCGTTGTTGAAGTTAGAGCGCAAGAACTTGGATTTGGTCGTCCTAAATTCTACGCAAGATGAAGGAGCGACTTTTGGTGGCGAAAAGAATAAAGTAACTATCTTCGATAAGAAAGGTCTTGTGTGTGATTTAAAGCTTCAGACTAAGTTTGACGTCGCAGTAAACCTTATTGATATCATAGAAAAATTAGATGCTTAAAAAAATCCTCCTTTTTATTTTACTTATTTCATTCTGCAATATAAATGCGCAAGAGCTCAATTGTCAGGTCTCAATTATTACGGATGCGAAGCTAGAAGTCACCACGACAGAGCAGCAGGCGTTAAAACAGCTTGAAGAGGTCATTTTTGATTTCATGAATGGCACTAAATGGACCAAGGATAAATTTACAATGGAAGAACGCATCAACTGCTCTGTTCAATTGCAAATCACCAACATCCCATCTATGGGAACCTTTAGCGGTTCTATTCAGGTACTGATGAGTCGGCCATCATTCAATTCAAGCTACAATTCACTCGTTTTTAATTTTCTGGATGAAAATGTAGTATTTTCTTATTCTAGGAATACCCCTTTGTATTATGCAAAAAATGCCTTTAGAGACAATCTCTCTTCGATTTTATCTTTCTATGCTTTATTTATGATTGGTATGGATTATGATTCATTTAGCCCAAATGCTGGAACTCCATTCTTTACTGAAGCCCAGCAAATTGTTTCTAATGCGCAACCTTCAGGTGCAGCAGGGTGGAAAGCAAGTGAAACGGGCAAACGGAATAGATACTGGCTTGTAGACAATGTGCTTCAGCAGCTTTTTCAACCGCTTCGAGATTGCAATTATTCCTATCATAGAAAAGGAATAGATAAGCTATATGAAGACAAGGACAAAGGTATTAGAGAGATTTACAAAGCAATGCTCAAGCTTAAGCCTGTTGTTCAAACAAGACCAAATACTGTGAATATTATCAACTTTGTCTATTGCAAGACCGATGAGCTCAAAAGTTTACTAGCCGATTCAGACACCAAACAAAAGACAGATTTTGTGAATCTTCTGAAACGATTGGATCCAGGGAATAGCTCGAAATTTCAGTCAATATTAAATTGATTCATGATTCAAAAACTACGCATCTCGAACTTTGCGTTAATCGAAGATTTAGAACTAGACCTAAATGAAGGTTTTACAGTACTTACAGGTGAAACTGGTTCAGGGAAATCAATTCTTCTAAATGCCTTCACTTTACTTCTTGGTGAGAGGGCGCACGTTAGCTTGGTAGGCCCCTATGGAAATAAAGCAATCGTAGAGGCCCAGCTTACTGCCTCGTCAGATGATCAATTGTTTTTCCAGCAGTATAACCTAGATTATGATGAAATCATTCTCCTGAGAAGAGAAATTGTTCGAGATGGTAAATCACGTACTTTTATCAATGACTCCCCGGTCCCTGTGGCTGTTCTTAAGGCATATTCTGCAGAGAAGCTTATGGTTCACTCACAGTATAATACTTTTGAGCTAAAATCAAAGGCAAAGCAATTGGAATTATACGATTTGCTGTCTGGAAATGAATATAAAGTAGAAGCCTTTTCAAAGCTATATGATGATTACAATTCATATTCAAAAAAGCTAGAAATACTAAAAACGAAGTATAAAAAACAAAATCAAGACCGTGATTACAATCTCTTTTTAAAGGAAGAGTTAGAAGGACTAAAGCTCAATGAAATTGATTACGATCAATTAGAGGGCGAACTTTTTAAACTTGATAATGCGGAGGAGATTCAGTCTATTCTTGGTGAAGTATGCGAATTCACAGCCGATGGGGGAGTATATTCAAAGGTAAAGTCATTTGTATATCGACTTGAGCGACTTGGGACGAAGGATCAATCACTTAAGGATCTTTTAGAAAGACTTCATTCATTAGAAGATGAGCTGGGACAAGTAACCTCTGAGGCTTCGTATTATATTGATTCCATTGAGGTTGATTCAGATAGAAAAGATTTTGTAACCAAGCAATGGGATGAATTCAACAGGCTACTTTTAAAGCATAATTTATCTAACCAAAATGAGCTTGTTGCATTCTTTGAAAGCCTATTACAAAGTGCACATCATTTAGAGGAACTACTCCAGAAGATTCAAGAAATGGAGGTCAAGCATAGAGTGATGAAAGCTGCATTAATTGAATCAGCAGAAAATCTTCATCTTGAGAGACTTAACAAACGAAAAAAGATTACAGAATCCTTACAATCTGATCTGTATCAGTTGAAGCTGGTAGAAACAAAACTAGATTTTCAAATTGACAAAACGACCTTAAACAGAACTGGCATATCGAATTTATCAATGTTGTTTTCTGCCAATAAGGGTTTCGACATGATTGAGATTGAAAATGCGGCAAGTGGAGGAGAGCTATCTAGAGTGATGCTCTCATTGTTGAAACAAATCTCTGCGCTTAAAAAAATGCCGAGTATTCTATTTGATGAAATTGATGCAGGTGTGTCCGGGGATGTTGCAGAAAAAATCGGGTTGCTTCTTCATAAAATGGGTCTTGAATCACAGCTTTTAGTAATTTCTCATTTACCGCAAGTGGCATCGAAAGCTGCAGCACATCTGATTGTGGAGAAAAAACAAGGTGTGCAAAGAACAAATACCTTTGTTCGTAACCTTTCCCAAAAAGACCGGATACATGAAATAGCAAGATTGATGAGTGGCGAAAATGTAACAAACGCTGCTTTAGAAACGGCAAAATCCCTCATGAAATAATGCATAATTTCCACTTGCAATATCCGAGCTTTAGTCCAGAATACAAAATAGGATTTGAAAACCAATTACTATTTATTGGAAGTTGTTTTTCGAATAATATAGGTCAATTGGCTAAAGACCATGGCTTTAATACAATAAGCAATCCTTTTGGCACACTATTTCATCCTGAGCCAATAAAGGCTAGTCTGCAAAATGCAATTCGAAATTCAAAAGAAGTTTGTTTTGTGGACACAACAGATTTCGTTTCCGATTGGGACTCGGCACATTCCTTACAGTCTATTTCTAAGGAATTACATCGAGAATTGATATTAAACAAAAGAAAAGAAGTTCGAGCTGCGCTTTCAGGTGAATCTTGGCTCTTTATAACCTTAGGGACGTCAATTGGATACCGGCATAAGTCCACTAATAAGATTGTTGCTAACTGCCATAAGCAGCAAGCTGCAATGTTTAAAAAGGAATACTCGTCGCCGATTGAATTATTCATGGAATGGTCTCCATTTATAAAAGAACTACTCGAATGGAATCCACAGCTAAAGGTTGTGTTTACAGTAAGTCCAGTGAGACATAAACGAGATGGGTTAATTGAAAACAATAGGAGCAAAGCGAGATTATTTGTGCTGATTGAAATGTTATTGAATGCCTTTCCTGTTACATATTATCCCTCATTCGAGATTATTCATGATAGTCTTCGAGACTATAGGTTCTTTAATGAAGATTTGGTGCACCCTAATAAACAATCTATTAGCGAAATATGGAAACACTTTTTAAAGGCATACACCACGGAAAATGACCAGGGCTTGGCCAATAAAATATTTAAGCTACATGCTTCAAGAACACATCGAAATATCAATGAAAATAAAATTGAATTGGAAAAGTTGGAAGCATGGAGGGAAAGGCAAAAAAAGGAAATAGATGCACTTTTGGCATCGAGAGCTAAAAGACCTTAATCTATATTTACATCCCACTCTAAAAAGAATTGTTCAAGGTAGTTTTCCATGAAAAGATGTCTTTTATGCGCCAATTCTTTGGCTGCATTTGTGTCAATTCTCCCCTTTATTTTTAATAGCTTTTCGTAGAAATGATTGATTGTGTGCGATTTAGAGTTTAAATAATCTTCTTTGTTCTCATGCATAACTGGCTTTATTGCTTCGCTATACAAAGGCCTGTTTTTACTTCCGCCATAAGCAAAAGCTCTCGCTACGCCAATTGCACCAATCGCATCAAGTCTATCCGCATCGCGAACAATCCTACCCTCAATTGGCAGCTCCTCATCTTCGACATTAGCCCCTTTAAAAGAAATCTTTGGTACAATAATAGCCACTTGATTAGCCAAGGTCTCTGATCCTCCCGCCTGTATAATCCATTGTCTGGAAACATCGCCAACAAGCGAAAAGTCACCTCCATTATATTTATGATCAGAAACATCATGGAGTAACGCGCAAAGCTCAATTAGCTCCCTATCTCCACCTTCCTTTTTCTGTAAATAAATACTGAGCTTCCAAACCCTTTTGATGTGTTCCCAATCGTGACTTCCCTCTTTATTTTCAAAAAAGGCTTTTACTTTTTCTTGTATAGCTTTGACAAGCACCTTATTGTTTTGTAAACATCTTAACAGCGGTTCCCATATCAGTTTCTACTTTTATGAAATAAGTGCCCTTTGGGACTCGACTTACATCAACTGAGCTCGTGTTTCCTCTATATATAATGGACCCATGGGTATTGCTGATTGTTATGAATGATATGGTCGCTTGACTGGAAATATTAAGGGTTTCCTTAACTGGGACGGGGTATAGATTGAAAGAGAATGACATATATTCATCTATTCCAGTTTCGTCTTCTTTCAAAGCTTCAATATCATCAATGTAAAGCTTGAATCCATCAAATGTTCTCAAAACAAAAGCGACAAAAATTGATTGATTGTCATAGCCTAAAGCACTTAAGTCAACACTTCGCTCAGTCCATTCAAAATTCTCTCCTTCTATATAACCAACAGTGTCTATAAAACTTTCTGGTGCATTATCAGTCAAAGAAACCAGGACATAATAATCATCAGGAAATGAAGCATCTTGTGATTTTGCATTCCAATATAATTTATTCCCAAATGCACCCAGGGCTAGGGAAGGAGTAATCATCCACCTATCCGCTGTGTCAGGCATATTGAAGTAAGAGGTAGAAGCGGCAACACTATCTGTTGGGTTTTCAGGATCCGACACACAAATCCAAGCGGCATCAAATGCGGACACTTGACTTGCAGGAACGTTCAAATCATTGTCTATTAACGTAAATTCATTTGGTATACCATTCTGAAAATCAATACTATATATTACGCTCTGTCCAAAAACAGTAAATCCGGAAAGCAGTAGAAATAAAGGGATTATTTTAGTCATATTGACACTTGTTTATTTGATCAAATTAATAAGAATTTCTTTATACTCCTGATAGAAAAGGTCAAATTCAAGCAGGCGTTCCTTAAAGAATCGATAAATTTTTCTCCAGTCCTTTTGTCGATATAAACTCCACTCATCATGAGTCCATTCAATTCGGCTGATATGAAGGCCATCGATCGTTTTAAAATGCTCATGCCAATTAGAGGTATGGCTTTCTTGTTTATTAAATAATGATTTAAGCTCTATTAGTTGTTCCCAAAAAAGCGCTCTTATTTCTTTGTCTTTAAATTGAATGTCATAATAAAGAGCACTCAATCCTCCATCGCAATGCAGTCGAACGTATGTATGCTTTAGATTCGTTGGATATGAAAGCCAATTCACACGAGGGAGCACTGATGACTTTTGGTTTTTCATATAATGCTTGAAGCCATTCCAGAATTCAACATTCATTTCATGTTTTTCCTCTTTAGAGAACATTATTTATTACCCTTTGCGTGATCAGCTAAAAATTTTTCTAAACCAATATCCGTTAACGGATGGCTAGCAAGGGCTTTAATTGCCTTTAGAGGACCTGTCATGATGTCTGCGCCAATTTCAGCACAATGTATAATATGCATCGGATGTCTTACGGACGCAGCAAGTATTTCTGTGTCAAAATCATAATTATTATAAATACCTCTTATTTGATTGATAAGCTCCAGTCCATTTGAAGAAATATCATCTAGCCTGCCTAAGAACGGTGAAATATAAGAAGCTCCCGCCTTTGCTGCAAGTAGTGCTTGTCCTGCAGAAAAAACCAGGGTGCAATTTGTGCGAATTCCTTTTTCAGTGAAATACTTAATGGCTTTGATTCCTTCAAGAATCATAGGAACCTTTACAACGATATTTGGATGTAAAGCAGCTAGCTTTTCTCCTTCCTCGACCATTCCTTTAAAATCAGTACTAATAACCTCTGCGCTAACATCACCGTCCACTATATTACAAATAGTTATGTAGTGATTTATAATGTTTTTATCACCTGTAATGCCCTCCTTTGCCATCAAAGAAGGATTTGTGGTTACACCGTCAAGAATTCCAAGACTATGGGCTTCTTTGATTTCATCGAGATTTGCTGTATCTATAAAAAATTTCATGATTATTTCTTTTTATTCTTCAAGGCTTCTTGCTGTTTTCTCTGCATTTCTTCGAGTCGAGCTTGAAATTTTGATTTTTTCTTTGGCCCAGCTGCTGAAGCCGAACTAGCCTTAGCCTCCATCTTTAATTTGAGTTTTTCTTCGTCAACAAAAAACTTCTTGATCATAAACATAATCAATATAGAAAAAAGTGTCGAAATAAAGTAGTAGTAGCTCAATCCTGAGGAGTAGTTATTGAAAAAGAAAATCATCATTACCGGAAAAATATACATCAGTACTTTCATATTTGGCATGCCCGGCTGAGTAGGTTGCTGAACATTTCCGCTATTCATTACGGTGTATAGTAGGGTAGTGGCTGACATAAGTAAAGTGAATAAGCTAACGTGGTCTCCATACAAAGGAATACTAAAGCCTAGATTTACTATTGAATCATAAGAGGATAAATCATCGGCCCATAAAAAGGATTGTTGTCTTAGCTCAAATGCCGCTGGGAAAAATCGAAATACTGCAAGTAAGATTGGCATCTGAATTAACATGGGAAGGCAACCTGACAAAGGGCTTGCGCCTGATTCTTTATACAAACTCATCATTTCCATTTGCTTCTTCATTGCATCATCCTTATTCGGATACTTTGCGTTTAATGCTTCAGTTTTAGGCTTGAGAATTCTCATTTTAACCGAAGAGACAAACATTTTCCATTGAACTGGCATCAATGCTGTTTTAATTAATAGTGTAAGTAAGAATATGGATAGACCCAAGCCAAAGCCAAACGAAAGGAGTATACTAAACACAGGCTGAACGGCATATACATTAATCCACCTGAATAGTCCCCATCCAAAGTTTAAAATATCATCATAGTTTTCGTTATATTCATTAAGTAGCTCATAATCATTAGGACCGAAATACCAACTAAAACTTGCCGTGTTATTTGAGTTCGGGTCAAAATTCAAGGTCAGTATAGAAGAAAAGTCTTTGATGTGTGTTGAAGCATATTTAGAGGTATCTGCTTCGTCATATGTCGCAACTTTGATAGAAGTACCCTTTTTCTGGAAAGGGGTTTTAGGCGCTAAAAATGAAGAGAAATAAGATTGTTTGTAAGCAATCCAGTTCACCTCATTATTAAAATCGTTCTTTTCATCCTCACTCGTCTCACTCAGATAATCAAAACCTTCTTCTTGTTCATCATAGCAAATTGTAGAAACACGTCTTTGCTCTGAAAGTAACTTTTCTGTTTGAAGGAAAGCGGTCTGCCAAGACATCTGAATATTATCTTTGGAAATTCCATTAAGCTCAATAAACTCAACTTTGTAATCAATATTATACGAATCTTTGACAAATTTATAGGTTTGTCTAATTGAACCTGTATTATATGGTGCCTCGAGAATAACCTGTGTTTTGGATTCATTCTTGAGTTCAAAGTATAAGTCTTTTGTTTGAATCAACTGATCACCATCATAAAAGGAGTAGGAGGTAAGGTGGTCTCCTTTAGAAAATAGACACAGTGCTTCTTTGCTTTCTGCACTGTAACTCTCATATGATTTATATTCATTAAGGTACAAAGAGGAAATCTGGCCTCCTTTTGTTGAAAAGTCAACAGTAAACTTATCTGTTTTTCTTGTAAAGAGACTATCCGCTATTTCTGTCTTCTTTTCCGTTGTATTTTGATGTTCATCCAAATCAATATTCTCCTTTGAAGATTTAGCTGCATCGACTGCTACGGAATCTTTTTCTTCGGACTTCGCTTTTGCATCATTTGCTCTGGCAATTTCAGCTTCCTGCTGTTTTATTTCCTCTTCACTGGGTTTGTTAATGATGGTAAATACAGTTAAAAGTAATCCAATCAGTACAAGACCTGTTAGGGTGTTACGATCCATTTCTATTTCTTTTTGTTTTTTAGGGCAGCTTCTATAAAAGCTACAAATAAGGGATGTGGTTCATCTACTGTGCTCTTATACTCCGGATGGAACTGAACACCTACAAACCATGGGTGCTTCGGGATTTCAACAACTTCAACCAAACCTGTATCCGGATTTGTTCCTGTTGCAACCATTCCTGCACTTATAAAATCATTTAAGTATTTGTTGTTAAACTCATAACGGTGTCTATGACGCTCAGAAATAACATCTGAATGAAAAGCTTTTCCAATATTTGAGTTTGGCTTGAGTTGGCATGAATAGGCGCCAAGACGCATTGTCCCGCCGTAGTCGGAAATATTCTTTTGCTCTTCCATCATATCGATGACCGGCGCGCTAGTTTTAGTAGCTATTTCAGTCGTATTTGCATCCTCTAGCTGAAGTACATTTCTTGCAAATTCGATTACCGCACATTGCATTCCAAGACAAATTCCTAAAAATGGGATATTATTTTCTCTCGCAAATTGAACTGCGTCTATTTTACCTGCGACTCCTCTAGAACCAAATCCTGGTGCGACGAGTATCCCATCCATTTCTGACAGCTCTTTTTCAGCATTGTCTTTGTCTAAATTATCTGAATGTATCCAGTGTAAATTCACTTTAGCTTCATTGCTGACACCGGCATGAATAAATGCTTCACTGATTGACTTATATGAATCTTTTAGCTCCACATACTTGCCGATAAGAGCAATGTTTACATCTGTTTTAGGGTTTTTTAAACGATCTAAAAAGCTTTTCCACTTCTTTAATTGAGGGGTTGATTTTTTAGACAACCCAAGCTTATCTAGCACAACACTATCTAATTCTTCGGCCTGCATAAGCATAGGTACATCATATATTGAAGATGCATCTCGTGCCTCAATTACTGCATTCATTGAAACATTACAGAATTTGGCTATTTTCCGTCTAAGATTCAATTCAAGCTCATGTTCAGATCTACAACACAATATATCTGGCTGAACACCAAGCTCTAAAAGGGCTTTAACGGAATGCTGGGTTGGCTTCGTTTTCAATTCACCAGCTGCTGATAAGTAGGGGATAAGGGTGAGGTGAATCACCAGGCAATCGCTTTCATATTCCCACATCATTTGTCTGACTGCCTCAATATAAGGCAGAGATTCTATGTCACCTACGGTACCACCAATTTCAGTAATTACAATGTCATATTTATTGTTCTTAGACAAAAGCTGTATCCGTTGCTTTATCTCATCAGTGATATGTGGAATAACTTGAACAGTTTTCCCAAGAAAGTCACCTTTTCGTTCCTTTTCAATTACAGATTGATAAATCCTTCCTGTTGTAATATTGTTTGCTTGACTTGTTGGTACATTTAAAAATCTCTCGTAGTGTCCCAAATCCAAATCCGTCTCCGCACCGTCGTCGGTAACGTAACATTCGCCGTGCTCATATGGATTTAACGTCCCTGGATCAATATTAATATAGGGGTCTAATTTTTGGATTGTAACGGAATATCCTCGTGCCTGAACTAATTTTGCTAATGATGCTGCAATAATACCTTTGCCAAGAGAAGAAGTAACCCCACCTGTTACAAAAATATACTTAACTGAATTGGACATATAAATGTGTTGTAACTACGGGAGTCAAAGTTAACATAACATTGTGATGCGACAACCTATTTTAAGCATTTTTATCAGGCGAAAATAGATATTATCCCTAATGTCAAAATATTCTTACAGGTTTTTAGGTTATTTACTCCACGTTTTATAGTCTGAAATCTGCTCAGGTCTATCATCTTCAATTTGACTCAACGGGATACATTCATTTAAAAAAGTTTGATTATCAGCGGGGAGTTTTTGATAGTAATTGGTTCCTTTAGTTTTCCATTGAATCTGGTCGCTTTTGAGCTCACGAATTACCTTTGCGGGATTACCAACAGCTAAGCTGTTTTTAGCTATTTCAGCTTTAGCAGCCACAAAAGATAGCGCGCCAATAATGGTGTTTTCGCCGATAACGGCATCATCCATAATAACTGCATTCATTCCAATTAGACAATTGGTTTTCAAAATAGCGCCATGTATTATAGCACCATGACCAACGTGTGCATTTGGATGCAGATGAACGGTAGTGCCTGGAAACATATGAACCACACAGTTTTCCTGAATATTAGCACCGTGGTCAATGATAATTTTACCCCAATCACCACGAAGAACCGCACCTGGACCAATATATACATCAGCGCCGATAATAACGTTACCAATCACGGTAGCTTGCGGTGAGACGTAGCTCGAAGGGTGAACTACCGGTGTCCAATCTTTAAACTTATAAAATGGCATAGGCAATGGTTTGAACAAACATACTAAACATTTAAAAGAATTGAATAATCATATCAAAAGCAAGAATCTTTTTATCTTTAAAGGTGTTAATTTAGTGAATTATGAAACCTTCCTACATGATAACATTTCTCTTGGCTCTTTCTATTTCTTGCAATGCCTTTTATTCTCAGAAGAATTTAATTTCAATTGATAAAAAGTCATTAATAGATTTGATGGCTACGAATACGTTTCAATTATTGGATGTTAGAACCGAAAAAGAGTTTAAACAAGGGGCAATAGAAGGAGCTATTCATATTGATTATTGGGATCCGAATTTTGAACAAAAGGTAATTTCCGCATTGAACAAAAGAATTACGACTGTAGTCTATTGTGCTGCTGGAGGAAGAAGTGAAATGGCATGTAAACTACTTTTAAAGAAAGGGTTTAAGCTATTGTATGATCTAAAAGGGGGATATGAAGAATTTGCTAATTAGCTGTATAACAATATGTTGGTATATATGCTATTTAACATAATATTAATTATATTACAATAGTGGCGGATTTGGTAAACATACCGCATAACCAATATAGATTCAAAGGTTATCTTCAAACAAAAGAACTTTGGGATGGTAAATTACAAGGTTTATCTCAGTACAAAATTAAAGGATTAAGTACTCTGGAATTTAAATTACCGAACAAACAATTACGCCTAGGACACTTGGTGGAGCAATTAGTTTTTGTTTGCCTTAGAGAAAATAAAAACATAGAACTTCTTGAGACCAATATTCAAATCATCCAAGATAAAAAAACCATTGGTGAATTAGATTGTCTGATTATAGACAAAGGCAAACCTATTCACCTTGAAATCGTTTACAAATTCTATTTGTTCGACCCATCCATTTCTGGCAATGAAATTGACAGTTGGATTGGGCCAAATAGAAATGACTCTCTAAAACAAAAGCTAGCAAAACTCAAAACCAAACAAATGCCTTTGCTTTATCACCCAAAAAGTAATGAAATCCTAAATGGGCTTGGCTACAATTCAGAAATGTTGGACCAAAGAGTGCACTTCAAGGCCCAACTATTTATACCCCTAGGATACAGCAAACAATTAATTACCAAAGTGAATCGCTCCTGTATAATTGGGTTTTATATGACACTTAAAGAACTAGCCTTATTTAAACAAAATGAATTTTTTATTCCCTCAAAGCTAGATTGGCTCATTCACCCTCACTCCGAGGTGTTATGGCTTTCTTATTCAGAATGCTTGGCAGTCATTCAAATCGAATTAAATCAATCAAGATCACCGCTTTGTTGGATGAAAGATCCCAAAGGAAATATCACTAAATTATTTGTGGTTTTCTGGTAATATGTTTACACTTCCTTTGAGGGATTAAAAATAGCATCTAAGGCTTTAAATAATTCAGGATGTTCTTTCTCCATTTTATCTGGATTTTCAAAAAACAGCTCGCTTACCACCGATAAAAACTCAATTTCATTCGCTGCTCCATATTTTCTAATGCCTGACCTCCCCTGCTCTATCTCACTCATTTTTTGGTGTATAAGATGCATCCAAGGTGAAATGTCCATTTCATTCATAATATCACTTAAAACGCCATCAACCTTTCCATCTTCCATGTCCATAATATGAATAAACTCATGAATCGCAACATTTTTTCCATCTGAATCATTGTAGAAGCCTTCTATAAGGGCTTTTCGGGATAGCATCATTCGGCCCTCCATAGCGCCATATCCTACCAAACCCCTCACCTTTTTATCTGTTCCTGGTATAATAAAATCAGCAGGGTGAATTAATATTTCTTGAAGATTAGAAAAATGCCATTTTCTAAATCCAAACAACGTAATAACCGCTCCTGCGGCAACTAGTATTCGGTCTATGTCTGTTACCTGAGTTTTAATTCCGATAAACCGAACGGATGAAAGAAAATATTGAATCCTATCCTCAAAATCTTTTTTTCGATCAGCATCTAAGCGATTATAAAATTGTACACGATGTCTTAAAATTGACTTCCATTGAATGGGGATTTGCCGATATATTTCAGATTTATTTCCGTTTATCCGTCGTTTTAAACCCTGAAATAATTTCGCGATACTATAAATTAAATTTATCATTTGACACTTGTTATGCCCATATAACATTCGATGGTTTCACAAGCATACATAAAATAAAAGCCAAACGGTCAAATAATTAATAACAAATATCGAAATGACGAAATCTAACACGAGCTTTTATGTAATAGATTTTGGCATCATATGTAATGTCGTTGTCTGCATAAACAAAAGCCCAAATAGCTTGTTTTTATTATTGTAAAAAGAATTAATTTCACGAGCACAACTAGAAATGAAATCGGTAACCGACCATCAAACCATACTAGATTTAGAATTTGATAAAATTCTAGATTGGTGCTCAGATTATGCACTTTCAGAACAGACAAAGTCAAGGATACTAAATTTGGTTCCAATTGGTAATTTTGATATTGTAAATGAGCAGCTCAATCAAATTGAAGAACTCAAAAACATAAAGGAAGGAGAGAAAGGTTTTCCAGTATTAGAATTCGAAAATCTTGAAGATGAGTTGCGTTTACTAAAAATAAAAAATGCTGTGATTCCACTGAGCGGAATTTTAAATATTCACCAAGCATCCTACCTCGTTAACCAAATCTTGAGCTTTTTTGAATCATCAATAGGAAGCTATAACTGCCTGGAGCATGTATTCAGCAACACATATGAAACCTTAGATATAATTTCGGCAATAGAAAAGGTAATTGATAAATCGGGACAAATTAAAGACTCGGCATCACCTGAGCTGAAAACTATTCGAGATTCAATCCGAAGTACACAGAGGCAATTAAAGAAGAATTTTGATAAGGAGCTAAGACGTTTGTCAAAGACAAATTTACTCTCAGATACGAAGGAGACAGTCATCAACAATCGGAGAGTGCTTTCTGTTAAGTCCTCCTATAAGAAGCAGTTTTCAGGCATTGTTTTGGGCAGCAGTAAAACCGGAAATGTAGCACATATTGAACCTAAAATAAACATTGAGCTGAATGTCGATTTAGATCATTTTCAAATCGAAGAGGAAAAAGAAATTTATCGAATTCTAAGAGCTTTAACGAAAGAATTAGCGGGTCACCAATGGCTTATCGAAGCATATAATAAAGGCCTCCATGACTTGGATTTTATTTATGCAAAATTTAGACTTGCCGATGCAATGAACGCTGTAAAGCCAAATCTATCAAAGGATAAGGTTATTGATGTAA
>CAJWRM010000022.1 GCA_913046365.1 uncultured Flavobacteriales bacterium | reverse complement strand
TAGAGCGTCAGCCTTCCAAGCTGAATGTCGCGAGTTCGACCCTCGTCTCCCGCTCACTTTCAATTGAGCCGCCGGTGTAGCTCAGGGGTAGAGCGCTTCCTTGGTAAGGAAGAGGTCACGAGTTCAATTCTCGTCATTGGCTCAAAAAAAAAATTGCGCTTGCGCATGAATGTTGTATAAAAAGTAAATTATTAATTAAGTAACAAATAGAAAAATGGCAAAGGAAAATTTTGATCGTTCCAAACCACACGTGAACATTGGTACAATCGGTCACGTAGATCACGGTAAAACAACTTTGACAGCTGCGATTTCAAGCGTATTGTCAAACCAAGGTCTTGCAGCTGCAAGAGATTTTAGTTCAATTGACAACGCTCCCGAAGAGAAAGAGCGTGGTATTACTATTAACACAGCTCATATTGAGTATGAAACAAAAGCCCGTCATTACGCGCACGTCGACTGTCCGGGTCACGCCGATTACGTAAAGAACATGGTAACTGGTGCTGCTCAAATGGACGGTGCTATTCTAGTTGTTGCTGCAACTGATGGTCCAATGCCACAAACACGTGAGCACATCCTTCTAGGAAGACAAGTTGGTGTTCCAAGATTGGTTGTATTCATGAACAAAGTGGATATGGTTGATGATGAAGAATTATTAGAATTGGTTGAGATGGAAGTAAGAGAATTACTTTCTTTCTATCAGTATGACGGTGACAACACACCAGTTATTCAAGGTTCTGCGCTTGGTGCATTGAACAATGAAGACAAGTGGGTTGAAACGGTTAACGAATTAATGGAAGCAGTTGATACGTACATCGAACTTCCTCCACGTGATGTTGATAAGCCATTCTTGATGCCAGTTGAAGACGTATTTACGATTACTGGTCGTGGTACAGTTGCAACAGGAAGAATTGAAACAGGTGTTTGTAACACAGGAGATCCGGTTGAAATCTTAGGTATGGGTGACGAGAAATTAACGTCAACCGTAACAGGTGTTGAAATGTTCCGTAAAATATTGGATAGAGGTGAAGCAGGAGATAACGTAGGAATCCTTTTGAGAGGTATTGAAAAAGCTCAAATCAAAAGAGGAATGGTTATTTGCAAGCCTGGTTCTACAAAACCACATCAAGAATTCAAAGCAGAAATTTATGTATTAAAGAAAGAAGAAGGTGGACGCCACACTCCTTTCCATAACAAATACAGACCACAATTCTATTTCCGTACAACAGATGTTACAGGAGAAATCTTCTTAACTGATGGTCGTGAAATGGTAATGCCAGGAGACAATGTATCAATCACTGTAAAGCTGATTGTACCTGTAGCGATGGATAAGGGTCTACGTTTTGCAATCCGTGAGGGTGGTAGAACTGTAGGTGCTGGCCAGGTTACTGAGATTGTTTCGTAAGTATTACGAAGATAAGTTTAAAACAAGGGGAGCATTGCTCCCCTTTTTAAACGGGTGTAGCTCAGTTGGTAGAGTAGTGGTCTCCAAAACCATTGGTCGTGGGTTCGAATCCTACCGCCCGTGCTGAATTAATAGAAAATGGAAGAATGAAATTGGTTAGTTACGTAAAAGATACATACAGCGAGTTAGTGCATAACGTCACTTGGCCTACATGGCAAGAGCTCCAAAACAATACGATTTTGGTTGTGATAGCATCTATTCTACTCTCGCTTGCCATTTTTGTAATGGATAAAGTTTTTGGTAACGATCCTAATTTCTGGTGGAATGGTGTTCTAGGAAACATATACAACTTTTTCTAAAGAAGAGCTATGAGTGAAATTGCAAAAAAATGGTACGTTGTACGTGCAATTAGTGGGAAAGAAAAGAGTGTAAAGCACTATTTAGAAATTGAGATGTCTCGAATGAAGAATTTAGACGAGAATATTGACCAAGTCTTGATTCCTACCGAGAAAATCTTTCAGATTCGTAATGGAAAAAAAGTAAATAAGGAACGCGCTTATTTACCTGGATATGTTTTGATTGAGGCTGCCCTCGTAGGGGAAGTAAAGCACGTCATAAGAAGTATTCCAAATGTAATAGGATTTTTAGGTACAGAAAAGGGTGGAGAACCCGTACCTATGAGAATGTCAGAGGTCAACCGTATTTTAGGTAAGGTTGATGAGTTGGCAGAAACAGAAGAGGAATTGAAAATTCCGTTTGTGGTGGGTGAGTCCGTAAAGGTAATTGACGGTCCTTTCAATAATTTCAGTGGTGTCATTGATGATATTAATGAAGACAAAAAGAAATTGAAGGTGATGGTTAAGATTTTTGGACGTAAGAATCTTCTCGAGCTTAGCTATATGCAAGTCGAGAAGGAGAGTTAATTTGTATTAACCCGTAGGAGTGAACTAGATGATTAAAGCTTCCCATCGTTTAAGGTTCATGTTTGACTACACAATTTTATATATATGGCTAAAGAAGTAGCAGGATTGATCAAATTACAGATCAGAGGTGGTGCGGCTAACCCAGCCCCTCCCGTTGGACCAGCACTTGGTGCAAAGGGTGTGAACATCATGGAGTTTTGCAAACAATTTAATGCAAGAACCCAAGATAAACCTGGGAAAGTAGTACCGGTTGTAATCACAGTATATAGCGACAAGTCATTTGACTTTGTTTTGAAAACGCCTCCGGCAGCTGTGCAAATCATGGAACAAATCAAAATTAAAAAAGGATCGTCTGAACCGAATCGGGTTAAGGTTGGTGCCATTTCTTGGGATCAAATTCGTACAATCGCAGAAGACAAACTTCCAGATTTAAATTGTTTTACCGTTGATTCAGCAATGATGATGGTGGCAGGAACTGCACGTAGTATGGGTGTTAATGTAAAGGGCGGTAGTGCTCCAAAATCCAAATAATTTAAGTTATGAAAAAAATGACTAAAAATAGAAAAGCGGTTTTTGGAAAACACGACCTAACGAAAGCCTACTCTTTAACGGATGCATGTAATTTAGTGAAAGATATTTCTACCACTAAGTTTGATGCCTCTGTTGATGTCTGTGTGCGTCTTGGTGTTGATCCAAGAAAAGCAAATCAAATGGTGAGAGGAACAGTTGCCCTTCCACATGGGACTGGTAAAGATGTAAAGGTATTGGTGCTTTGTACCCCAGATAAGGAACAAGAAGCAAAAGATGCTGGAGCAGATTATTATGGTTTAGATGAATACATCACTAAAATCAAGTCCGGATGGACTGATGTTGATGTTATTGTAACCATGCCTTCTGTTATGGGTAAAGTTGGTGCTTTAGGACGAATTTTGGGTCCTAGAGGTTTAATGCCAAACCCTAAAACAGGAACAGTTACTATGGAAGTAGGAAAAGCTGTAACGGAAGTGAAGGCTGGTAAAATCGACTTTAAGGTTGATAAATATGGAATCGTTCATTCATCAGTAGCTAAAGTTAGTTTTGATGGAGACAAAATCTTCGAAAATGCAAATGAATTGCTTCAGACGTTGATAAAAATGAAACCGTCATCTGCGAAAGGGACCTACATTAAGAGTGTTTATATGACCTCAACTATGAGTCCTGGAATTCAGATAGATGCCAAGTCTCTTAACGCATAATACTTAAGAAAATGACTAGAGAAGAAAAAGTAAAGTACATAGATGATTTGGCAGCCGATTTAACGGCGTCGAATGTATTCTATCTTACAGACACTGCAGAGCTTACAGTTGAAACCGTGAATTCATTGAGAAGAAAATGTTTTCAGGCAAACATCAGTATGCGTGTAGTGAAAAATGCATTATTGGAAAAGGCAATGGATCGCGTGGAAGGTAAGAATTTTGGAACATTGAAAGATGTTTTGAAAGGAGCTACCTCAATCATGTTGTCAGAATCTTCTAGTGCCCCAGCAAAAATGATTAAGGATTTTCGCAAGAAGAATCCTAAACCAATTTTGAAAGGAGCATATGTTGATGAAGCAATTTTCATTGGTGATGAGCAACTTAGTGCACTTGAGACCTTGAAAAGTAAAGAGGAATTACTCGGTGAAATTATTAGCTTGTTACAAAGCCCTGCACAAAATGTATTGTCTGGATTACAAAACGCTGGCGGTTCGCTTGCTGGCATGTTGAAAACGCTCGAAGAAAGAGCATAATTTAATTATTAAACCTTTTTAAAAACAAAATAAAATGGCTGATTTAAAGCAAATTGCAGAAACGCTAGTAAACCTAACAGTAAAAGAAGTTAGTGAGTTAGCAACGATCATGAAAGACGAATATGGAATCGAACCTGCAGCTGCCGCTGTAGCTGTTGCTGGCCCTGCTGGCGGAGCTGGTGGAGACGCTGCTGAGGAGAAAACAGAATTCGACGTAGTATTGAATGCTGGTGGACCTAGCAAACTGGCAGTAGTTAAACTTGTAAAAGAACTTACTGGTAAAGGTCTTAAAGAGTCTAAGGACTTAGTAGACAACGCACCTACTACATTAAAAGAAGGTGTAGCGAAAGACGAAGCTGAAGGACTAAAGAAGTCTTTGGAAGAAGCTGGAGCTGAAGTTGAGATTAAGTAATTAACTCAAATAATTGACAAGAAAGGCACCGCATTTTTGCGGGTGCCTTATCTTGTTTTAAGTGGTATTCATTTTGAATACTGAAACATTAACTAAAAACATTCATCCTTGGCAACATCAAATAATTCAACCAGAATTAATTTTGCATCGGGCAAAAATCAATTTGATTATCCGGATTTCTTAGAAATCCAATTGAAATCATTTAGGGAATTTTTCCAATTGGAAACAACTCCTGAAAATCGAGAAAGTGAAGGACTTTTTAAAGTTTTCGCGGAGAACTTTCCGATAACAGATACAAGAAACCAATTCGTTTTGGAATTTTTAGATTATTTCATCGATCCACCGAGATATTCAATTTCCGAATGTATTGAAAGAGGTTTAACCTATAGTGTTCCACTAAAGGCTAAATTGAAATTGTACTGCACGGACCCAGAACATGAAGATTTCGAAACAATTGTACAAGATGTTTATTTAGGGACAATCCCTTATATGACTCCAAAAGGATCCTTCGTTGTGAACGGAGCGGAACGTGTAATCGTTTCTCAGCTTCATAGATCACCAGGAGTTTTCTTTGGACAGTCAAGACATGCCAATGGAACAAAGCTATATTCGGCAAGAATAATTCCTTTTAAAGGTTCTTGGATAGAATTTGCCACTGATATTAATAATGTCATGTATGCCTACATTGACAGAAAAAAGAAATTGCCCGTAACTACATTGTTTAGAGCAATTGGTTATGAAACTGATAGAGATGTATTAGATATATTTGGTTTGGCCGACGAGGTTAAGGTAAATAAGACAAACTTAAAGAAGCTTGTTGGCAGAAAGTTAGCAGCTAGAGTTCTTAAGACTTGGATAGAAGATTTCGTAGATGAAGACACGGGAGAGGTTGTTTCTATCGAACGAAATGAAGTTATTTTTGACCGTGAGTTAGATATTACTGAAGAGCATCTTGAAGCCATTATGGAGTCAGGAGCAAAATCAGTAACACTTCACAAAGAGAATGTAAATACGGCTGATTATACCATTATCTATAATACGCTTCAAAAAGATATTTCAAACTCTCAAAAGGAAGCTGTTGAGCATATTTACAGACAATTGAGAAATGCAGATCCGCCCGATTATGATACTGCAAAGGGTGTTTTTGAAAAATTATTTTTCTCAGATACTAGATATGATTTAGGTGAGGTTGGAAGATTCCGATTGAACAAGAAATTGGGGATTGATCAAGAAGAACAATCAAGAGTCTTGACCAAAGATGATATGATTAAAATCATAAAATTCTTGATAAAATTGATCAATTCAAAAGCAGATGTAGATGATATCGATCACCTGTCGAATAGACGTGTTAGAACGGTTGGTGAGCAATTGTATTCTCAGTTTGGGGTTGGTCTTGCAAGGATGGCAAGAACAATCAGAGAGAGAATGAATGTTCGTGACAATGAGGTTTTTACACCGATTGACTTGATCAATGCAAAAACATTATCGTCTGTTATTAATTCTTTCTTTGGAACGAATCAGCTGTCGCAGTTTATGGATCAAACAAATCCATTATCAGAGGTGACTCATAAAAGAAGGTTGTCTGCACTTGGACCTGGTGGTTTATCTCGTGAAAGAGCTGGATTCGAGGTTCGTGATGTTCACTACACGCATTATGGTCGTCTTTGTACGATTGAAACACCTGAAGGGCCAAATATTGGTTTGATTTCTTCTTTGTGTGTTTTTGCAAAGGTGAATAAACTCGGGTTTATAGAAACGCCATATAGGTCTGTTCAGAAAGGAAAGGTTCAATATGATAAAGAGCCTATATACGTTGCTGCCGAGGAGGAAGATGCTAAAATCATTGCGCAAGCAAATGCCAAAGTAGATGACAAAGGTAATTTCTTATCCGATGTTGTAAAGGCAAGATTTGAGGGAGATTTTCCTGTTGTTGAGCCAAATAAATTACACTTAATGGATGTTGGAGCGAATCAAATCGCGTCTATTGCAGCCTCATCGATTCCATTCTTGGAGCATGATGATGCAAACAGAGCTTTAATGGGTTCTAACATGCAGCGTCAAGCAGTTCCATTATTGAAGCCAAATTCTCCTATTGTCGGAACGGGAATAGAGCAGCTTGTTGCTGAAGATTCGCGAGTTCTGATCAATGCAGAAGGTTCTGGTATTGTCGAATATGTTGATGCCAACGAGATTGTCATCCGATACGATTGGAATTCTGAAGACAAGCTTGTTAGCTTCGAGAGCGAAGTGACGAGATATTCATTGATTAAATTTATGAAAACGAATCAAAGCACATGTATTAACCTAAAACCGATTGTGGTTAAGGGTGATAAGGTTGTTAAAGGTCAGGTGCTTTGTGAAGGATATGCAACTCAAAAAGGAGAGCTTGCTCTTGGTCAAAACCTCAAAGTGGCTTTCATGCCATGGAAAGGATACAACTTTGAAGATGCGATTGTGATCTCTGAGAGCGTTGTACGTGATGATGTATTTACATCAATTCATATTGATGAATATTCCTTAGAAGTTAGAGACACGAAAAGGGGAATGGAGGAGCTTACAGCTGATATTCCAAATGTTAGTGAGGAAGCAACGAAGGATTTAGATGAAAATGGATGCATTCGCGTAGGAGCAGAAATTAAAGAAGGAGATATCTTAATCGGTAAGATTACGCCTAAGGGTGAAACTGATCCGTCGCCAGAAGAGAAGCTTTTAAGAGCAATCTTTGGAGACAAGGCCGGAGATGTAAAAGATGCTTCATTGAAAGCAGGACCTTCTTTAAGAGGAGTTGTGATTGACAAAAAGCTTTTCTCTAGAGCCGTTAAGGATAGAAAATCAAAAAGTCAAGACAAGCCATTATTGGAAACAATCGATGCTGAGTACCAAAAAGATATTGTTTCGCTTAAAGAAAAGTTAGCTGAGAAGTTGATAAAGATTGTGGGCGATAAAAAATCTGCCGGTGTATTCAATAACTTCAAGGAGGAATTGATTAAAAAAGGAGCAAAGTTTTCAATGAAGGCTTTAACCTCTTTGGATTACACGATTGTAAATCCTTTGAAATGGACTACGGATGATAAAGTGAACCAATTGATTAGTCGTGTAATTCATAATTACAATATCAAGGCAAATGATATTTTGGGTAACTACAAAAGACGTAAATTCCATATCTCTGTTGGGGATGAACTTCCTGCAGGAATAATTAAGTTGGCTAAGGTATTTGTTGCGAAGAAACGAAAACTTAAGGTTGGAGATAAAATGGCTGGACGTCATGGGAACAAGGGGATTGTTGCGAACATTGTTCGTCAAGAAGATATGCCTTTCTTGGAAGACGGAACACCAGTCGACATTGTTCTTAACCCCTTAGGTGTTCCTTCTCGTATGAACCTAGGTCAAATTTATGAAACTGTTCTTGGTTGGGCAGGAGAGAAGCTAGGTATGAAGTTTGCGACTCCAATTTTCGATGGTGCTACACCAGAAGAAATAAATGAGTGGACAGATAAAGCCGGTGTACCTCAATCAGGTAAGACATACTTATACGATGGTGGAACTGGTGAAAGATTCCATCAACCAGCGACCGTAGGTGTGATTTACATGCTTAAATTATCTCACATGGTTGATGATAAGATGCATGCAAGATCAATCGGACCATACTCATTAATTACGCAACAGCCACTTGGTGGTAAAGCGCAATTTGGTGGTCAGCGTTTTGGTGAAATGGAGGTTTGGGCACTAGAAGCATTTGGTGCATCGAATATCCTTCAAGAAATATTAACAGTGAAATCCGATGATGTTAATGGTAGGGCTAAAGCATACGAAAGTATTGTGAAAGGTGATAATATTGGTGAGCCAGGTATACCTGAGTCATTCAATGTATTGCTTCACGAACTTCGAGGTTTGTGTCTGAATGTAACAATGGATTAAGAAACTAGTAAATAACGAATTAGCAAAGAGAAAATGGCTTTCAAAAAAGAAACACCAAGAAAACAAAGTAGTTTTAATAAAATAACGATTTCACTGTCGTCTCCAGAAAGAATTTTGGAGAATTCTAGTGGTGAGGTATTAAAACCTGAGACAATCAATTACAGAACTTATAAGCCCGAGAGAGATGGCTTGTTTTGTGAAAGAATTTTTGGCCCTGTAAAGGATTACGAATGCCACTGTGGGAAATACAAGAGAATCCGTTATAAGGGAATCGTTTGTGACCGTTGTGGAGTCGAGGTAACGGAGAAAAAAGTGCGTAGAGAGCGTATGGGACACATTGCTTTAGTTGTTCCTGTTGCGCATATTTGGTACTTCAGATCATTACCGAACAAAATTGGATACCTTTTAGGTCTACCAACGAAGAAGTTAGATCAGATCATATACTATGAGCGATATGTTGTTATCCAGAGTGGGGCTGCGAATGAATTACCAGAGGTTGAGCTAAATAAAATGGATTTCCTAACAGAGGAGGAGTATTTAGATATTCTAGATGCACTTCCGAAGGAGAACCAATATTTGGATGATACAGATCCAAATAAATTCATTGCTAAGATGGGTGCTGAAGCAATTCATGACCTACTTCAGTCTCTGAATTTAGAGGAGATGTCTTATCAGCTTCGTGACCTTGCAGAGAATGAAACTTCTGTTCAAAGAAAGAACGAGGCATTGAAAAGACTTCAGGTTGTTGAAGCAATGAAGGATTCTCAAACGAGAATAGAAAATCGTCCTGAATGGATGATTGTAAAAGTTGTTCCGGTAATTCCACCTGAGCTTCGTCCTCTTGTTCCACTTGATGGTGGTCGTTTTGCTACCTCTGACTTAAATGATTTATACCGTAGGGTAATTATCAGAAACAATCGTCTGAAAAGACTAATTGAAATTAAAGCACCAGAAGTAATTCTCCGAAACGAGAAAAGAATGCTTCAGGAGTCAGTCGATTCGTTATTCGATAACTCAAGAAAGTCTAGTGCTGTTAAGACAGAGTCAAACAGGGCGCTTAAGTCGCTTTCTGACTCTCTTAAAGGTAAACAAGGTCGTTTCCGTCAAAACTTACTTGGTAAGCGTGTTGATTATTCTGCACGTTCTGTAATTGTCGTTGGACCAAACCTAAAGCTTCACGAATGTGGACTACCTAAGGGCATGGCGGCAGAGCTTTATAAGCCATTCATCATTCGTAAAATGATTGAACGAGGTATTGTGAAAACAGTAAAATCTGCGAAGAAAATTGTTGACAAGAAAGAACCTGTGGTATGGGATATTTTAGAGAATATCTTGAAAGGACATCCTGTTCTATTGAATAGGGCTCCAACGCTTCACAGATTGGGTATACAAGCTTTCCAGCCTAAGTTGATAGAAGGGAAAGCGATTCGCCTGCATCCATTGGTAACTACTGCATTTAACGCCGATTTTGATGGTGACCAGATGGCTGTTCACCTTCCTCTTGGAAATGCGGCAATTCTTGAGGCCCAAATGTTAATGCTTGCATCTCACAATATTTTGAATCCTGCAAATGGTGCACCAATTGCGGTTCCATCTCAGGATATGGTACTTGGTCTTTACTACATAACGAAAGAGAAAAAGTCACTAAAAGACGATATTGTTAAAGGCGAAGATGGTATTTTTTATTCTCCAGCCGAGGTAATCATTGCTTACAATGAAAATAAACTTGATTTGCATGCCTCAATTAAGGTTAAAACTGAGGATTTGAATGAGCTTGGTGAAACAGAAGTAAGGCTAATTGAAACGACTTGTGGTCGTGTTATTTTCAATGAGCACGTTCCTAAAGAGGCAGGATTCATTAATGAAGTTCTTACTAAAAAAGCGTTAAGAGATATTATCGGAGGTGTTTTGAAAATCTCTGGTACATCCCGAACAGCTCAGTTCCTTGATGATATTAAGGAGTTAGGATATACAATGGCCTTCAAAGGTGGATTGTCCTTTAATCTTGATGATATTATTATCCCTAAGGAAAAAGTTGCTCTTGTAGACAAAGCCGAAACACAGGTTAAAGAGGTGATGATGAACTATAATATGGGTCTAATCACAAATAACGAGCGTTATAACCAAATCATTGATGTTTGGACGCATACAAATTCAAGATTGACACATACCTTAATGGATCAGCTCAAAACAGACAGACAAGGATTCAATTCCATCTATATGATGTTTGATTCCGGTGCAAGGGGTTCTAAGGAACAAATTAGACAGCTTTCCGGAATGAGAGGGTTGATGGCCAAGCCACAAAAATCTGGTGCTTCCGTTCAAGAGATTATTGAAAATCCGATTCTTTCGAATTTTAAGGAAGGACTTTCGATTCTTGAGTACTTTATATCAACTCACGGTGCACGTAAAGGTCTTGCTGATACAGCATTGAAAACAGCTGATGCTGGTTACTTGACGAGAAGGCTCGTTGATGTTGCTCAAGATGTTGTTATAAACTCTGAGGATTGTGGCACGCTGCGTGGTATTGTAGCAACTGCACTTAAGAAAAATGACGAAATTGTCGAGCCCTTATACGATAGAATATTAGGTCGAACATCTGTTCATGACGTTTACGTTCCAGAGTCGGATGATTTGATTATATCCGCTGGAGAACTTATTGATGAAGATGTTGCAGAGATGATCCAAGGAGCGGAAATAGAAGAGGTTGAAATTCGATCTGTATTGACATGTGAGATGAGAAGAGGAGTTTGTGCCAAATGTTATGGTCGAAACCTTTCTAACCATAGGTTGGCTCAACGAGGAGATTCAGTTGGAGTTGTGGCAGCACAATCCATTGGGGAGCCAGGAACACAGCTTACATTACGTACGTTCCACGTTGGGGGTACTGCATCGAACATCGCAGATGTTTCAGACATTAAATCCAAAGGAAATGGTTTGTTAGAAATTGACGAACTAAGAACAATCGAAAAGAAAGGCGACGATGGTAAGAAACAAGTGATTGTTGTTGGTCGTTCTGCTGAGCTTAAAATCACAGATGAAAAAACAGGTATCGTTATCATGAATACCAACATACCTTATGGTTCTGAGCTATTAATTGATAGTAAGAAAAAGGTTAAAAAAGGTGATGTTATATGTAAATGGGATCCATACAATGCTTTGATTATTTCAGAGGTAAAAGGTACAGTTGTCTTCGAACACATTGAAGAGGGTATAACTTATCGTGAAGAGGTAGATGAGCAAACTGGATTTACTGAGAAAGTAATTACAGAAACAAAGGATAAAAAGAAAACACCTGCAATTCATATTATTGATACAAAATCAAAAGAGATATTGAGAGAATACTCAATCCCTGTTAATTCTCATATTTCCGTTAAGGAAGGAGATAAGTTAGAGGCTGGTCATATTCTAGTTAAGATACCAAGAATGGCTGGTAAAACAGGAGATATTACTGGTGGTTTGCCTCGAGTTACTGAGCTATTTGAAGCAAGAAACCCATCTAACCCAGCAGTTGTTTCTGCAATTGATGGTACAGCTGATTACGGTAATATTAAAAGAGGTAATAGAGAAATTATTATCACGCCGAAGGTAGGCGCGGTGCATAAATATCTTGTTCCATTATCAAAGCACATTTTGGTTCAAAAGAACGATTATGTTAGAGCTGGTCAGCCATTGTCTGATGGTGCGATTACACCAAGAGATATTCTAAATATTGAAGGGCCTACTAAAGTTCAGGAATACATCGTAAATGAAATACAAGAGGTATATCGATTACAAGGTGTGAAGATCAATGACAAGCATTTTGAGGTTATTGTTCGTCAAATGATGCTTAAGGCAGAAATTATAGATTCAGGAGATACTAAGTTCTTAGAAGGACAATCCGTACATAAGGCAGACATTATGGAAGAAAATGATGCCTTGTTTGGTATGATGTTCGTTCAGGAAATTGGAGACTCTGTGGAGCTGAAAAAAGGTCAGCTTGTATCTGTAAGAAGGTTGCGTGATGAGAACGCAAAGCTCAAGAGAGAAGACAAGGCACTTGTCGAAGCTCGAGAAGCAAAAGCAGCCACATCTAAACCGTTGTTGCAGGGTATTACGAGAGCTTCTCTTCAAACCCAATCGTTCATTTCTGCGGCTTCCTTCCAGGAAACAACCAAAGTATTGAATGAAGCGGCAATTTCAGGTAAAGAAGATCATCTTTTAGGCCTGAAAGAGAATGTGATTGTTGGGCATCTTATCCCAGCAGGAACAGGTGTTCGGAAATTCCAGAAAATGCTTGTAGGTTCTCAAGAAGCCTTAGAGACTTTGACGGAAGAAGCAAAGTCCGAATAATAAACATTGGATAATAGCAAACGGGAGGCTTCGGCCTCCCTTTTTTGTCTCTTAAGCTATTTTCCCCCAGTCAGGTTTGCTAGTTAAGATAAATTCAATGGTCTTTAAAATTCTTTTGTTCTGGTCTTTTTGAAATTCCGGGTCATCATTTATAAGCTTTCGAGCTGCTTCTCTAGCCATAGTTACAATAGCACCATCTTTTCTCAGATCAGATATTTTTAGATCAAGCTCTCCGCTCTGTTGTGTGCCCATTAGATCACCTGGACCTCTTAATTGAAGGTCAACCTCTGCAATATCGAATCCGTCATTCGAATTCACCATGGTAGCCATTCTTTTCTTTGACTCTTTTGAGAGTTCAACTTTTGTCATTAAAATACAGTAAGATTGTTCTCCTCCTCTTCCAACACGACCTCTGAGCTGATGAAGCTGCGAGAGGCCAAACCTTTCAGCGCTTTCAATCACCATAACCGTAGCATTTGGAACGTTGACGCCTACTTCAATGACCGTTGTAGCCACCATGATTTGTGTTTCTCCCTTGATGAACCTTTGCATTTCAAACTCTTTTTCATCACTTTTCATTTGTCCATGAACAATACTGACTTTGAATTTGGGTAGGGGAAAAGACCTAGAGACAGCCTCAAAACCATCCATTAGATTGTGAAAGTCAAGTTTTTCAGATTCTTGAATTAACGGGAACACCATGTATATTTGCCTTCCTTTTTCAATCTGAGTCTCTATGAATTTAAATACTTGCAGCCGATTTTTTTCGTAGCGATGTACTGTCTGTATTTCTTTTCTACCAGGTGGAAGCTCGTCAATAACCGATACTTCAAGGTCTCCATAAAAGGTCATGGCTAATGTTCTTGGGATAGGGGTTGCAGTCATGATTAAAATATGCGGTGGCTGTGTATTTTTTTTCCACATTTTAGACCGCTGCGCAACACCAAACCGATGCTGTTCATCTATTACCACAAGTCCAATATTTTTAAACTTTACAGTGTCTTCCAGCAGGGCATGGGTGCCTACCAATAGGTCTATTTCTCCATTCATCAATCCTTCATGAATCTTTGTTCGTTCGGATTTTTTTGTTGAGCCTGTTAGTAATTCTATACGTATAGGCATTCCTTTTGTAAATTCTTTGAGCGATTCGCAATGCTGGTTTGCTAATATTTCTGTTGGCGCCATAATCGCACTTTGGAATCTATTTCCAATTGCAATAAGCATCGCCATTAGTGCGACAAGTGTTTTTCCACTTCCTACATCTCCTTGAAGTAACCTATTCATGTGCTGTCCACTCAGAAAGTCTTTTCTGATTTCTTTAATTACTTTCTTTTGTGCTCCTGTTAGTTCAAATGGTAGGTGTTCGCTGTAAAAGTTGTTAAATTGTGGACCAACTTCACTGAAAATAAATCCTTTATGCCTGCTTGAAGATAGTTTTTTTCGAATTAAAAGCTCAAGTTGTAAGTAAAAAAGCTCTTCAAATTTTAGTCGAATTCTAGCTTCTTGGATTTCATTTTGAGTGTTTGGTTGATGTATTTTGATGAGTGCTTGCTTTTTAGAAATTAATCTATTTTCAGTGCATATTTCACTCGATAGCGTTTCGGGATAAGCAGGTCCTATTTGTGGAATGATTAGTGAGATTAGCTTTTCTAATCCTTTTGAGTGAAGACCTTTAGAACCAAGTTTTTCTGTACTAGGATATAGAGGAAAAAATCCAGTACGTGTTTTTTGCCCTGAAGCTAATTTCATTTCAGGATGTGAAATCGACCATTTTTGTGCGTATATTTTGGGTTTGCCAAATAAGTGATAAACCTCATTTACTTTAAGGCCGTCTTTTATCCATTTCCCTCCCTGGAACCATACTAGATCAATATACCCTGTCTCATCCCCAAACCTTGCTGAAAGTTTTTTATATCGACCCTTTCCTGTTTCTCGGATTTGGTCTATTTTTCCTTTTAGAAGGACGTGGTTTTCTGCATGTTGTATCTCGTTTATTTTTGTGAATGAGGAACGGTCAACGTACCTGTAAGGAAAATGAAATAATAAATCGCCATAGGTTTTTATACCCAGTTCTTTATGCAATAGTTGCGCTTTCTGAGGGCCAACACCTTTGAGATATTCTATAGGAGTAGCGGCCAAATCATTCATCGAGAAAAAGGATGTTTTAGTGTTTCCAGATACCCATTTTATTGAACTTATCAATTCTGCTATCAATACGTTCTTCTGGAGATTTGGCTTCAAGTTCTTCAACTGCCTTTTTGATATACTTCTTAACGCGCTCAAAAATAAGGTGTTCAGAACGGTGTGCTCCATCTAATGGCTCCTTGATTACATCGTCCACTAGTTTGTTTTTTGACATGTCTTTTGATGTTAGCTTCAATGCGTCTGCTGCTTTTTCTTTAAACTCCCATGAACGCCAGAGTATAGAAGAACACGATTCTGGCGAAATCACCGAATACCACGTGTTTTCCAGCATCACCACTTTGTCTCCAACACCAATTCCGAGTGCTCCTCCTGAAGCACCTTCGCCAATAATAATACATATTACAGGAACTTTAAGGCGCATCATTTCATATATATTTCGCGCAATAGCTTCACCTTGTCCTCTTTCCTCTGCTTCTAAACCAGGGAAAGCTCCTGGTGTATCAATAAATGTTACAATAGGTTTGTTAAATTTCTCTGCTAGTTTCATCAAGCGAAGGGCTTTTCTATAACCTTCGGGATTTGGCATACCAAAATTTCGATATTGTCTCATTTTTGTATTCACCCCTTTTTGCTGACCAATAAACATTACTGATTTACCGTCGACCAAGCCAAGGCCTCCTACCATTGCTTTATCGTCTTTGACATTCCTGTCGCCATGAAGCTCTATAAATTTCCCTTCGGTTATGGCATTTACGTATGCCAACGTATATGGTCTTTCAGGGTGTCTTGAAAGCTGGACTCTTTGCCAAGGTGAAAGATTGGTAAAGATCTCTTTAGTTTTCTTTTTCAATTTTTGCTCAAGCTCTTGAATTTTATCAGTCATATCGAGATCAGAGGTGTCTCCGATTTCTTTTGTCTTTTCAATTTGCTCTTCTATAGCCTTGATAGGCTCTTCAAAATCTAGATAGATACTCATGAGGATGTGTCTTTATATCAAAACAAAGGTATCAAAAAGTTTGACTTAATCGGCTATTTTTAACAATCTCAATGGGGATAATCCCACGCCTTAAATGCAAATCCCCACCTATGCTTGAGCTTTGATTTTAATTCCTCTGGAAGCTCGATAAATTTATTTTTTCGGTAATCTTTTTGTTCCTGAATATAGTTTTCGAAGCTTGGTTTTATTTTATCGAACCCATCAATATTTAGTTCGTGGTAAATTCTCTCTAGTGTAATTAAGGGTTTGTTAGATAACTCATTAAATGAAATCTCAGTCAACTGGCCTTTGGGTATTGAGTTTTTTAGTTCAAGGTATCGCTTCATGACAAGTTCATAACATGATATGATACATTCAGATATTTCTTCATCATTGAATTCTTGTAAAAACTGTGATTTTATGGTTTTTTTATAGAGATGCTCTGTGGATTTATATACCTCATATGGATTTCGGTGGATGAAAATAAATTTCGCATTCGGAAACATATCTTTCAGGATTTTAATTCTTGCTGTATTATGTGGGTTTTTGAGTAAAAGTCTCTTATTAGAACCGTTGTAAAATGCAATTTCTTGTAGCATCCGTTTGTAGCTTTTTTTCCATTGTGAGATCGATTTTTCTGAGGTTTCAAAAAGGTGATAATTCGTGAAGTAATTTTGATTTTTCGGAAAGAAAAAGGAATGCATACTACTCCTGTGTGTTAAATTTGTGAGTGGATGTTCTTCTTCGGTGGGAGCACCTGCATCAATGGCTACATTGTCTTGTGGTCTTGTTCGAGGCATAAGTTTGTTAAGTAAGGGTTTCATGCTTTTTTTCGAAACCAAAGCTACACGGAAAAAGAAGGCTTGGAATGCTTCTAGATAAGAAAACTGATTGTCTTTAGATAGTAAGTAGTGTAGGTGAGTTGTTCCACTTCTCCAGTGACCTATGACAAATACTGGTGCATTGTTTTTAAAGTCGATGGACTGAATTATTTTCCGGTAAGCTAGTAGTTGTATCCATCGAAATGGCGCACTGATGACCGTAAAAAACAAAATTTTCCACCACATTTTCTTTTCGGAAAAACTCCCGCGGTTTTCTCTCCATAGTTTCCACAGTAAACTTAGGCTTGAGATATATAACTGATGCTCCTTTATTTCCTCTTTCGACATGATTTACAGTTGCATATAATAAATTAATTCTCTTTGTTTTTAGATTTGTTTCCAGCGCCCTAAGATCTATTTGACTTTTCTATGCTGTTCGGTTTAATGATTTTGGATAGCGCGAAAATAAAAATAAAAACAGCCAAAAATGCTGAGCTTCGACCTAAGAAATCTCCATATTTCGTGTAATTTGTATCTTGGTTAAGAAGATGAACTTTTGCTGATATCACATCTGGAATCCACCATTCAGTTTCTTTAACAATCCCGCCGGTTGGCGATATTACACCACTTTTACCTGTGTTTGCTGATCTGATTAACCATTTTCTATTTTCTATCGCCCGAAGCCTTGCAAAGCTGAAGTGCTGTTTGTAGCCGGGTGTATCTTTCCACCAACCATCATTTGTAATTACACAAAGTAATTCTGCTCCCAATCTTGTCTGCTCAGCAACGAATTCGCTAAAAACGGATTCATAACAAACAATAGGAGCGATTTTTCCAAAAGACGTTTCCATTATTTTTACAGTTTTCTCTTTTCCAAGCGACCCAATCGTTCCTCCATTATTTATTGCGAGTTGATCAAAAAAAGGGATGTAATATGAGTAGGGTATATGTTCTACACCAGCAACAAGTTTTGATTTATGTACAAATTGCGGCTCTTTTTCCGTATTAAGAAGAATACTCGTATTGTAGTATTCAATATAGCTTCCATCATTCATTTGTCTCGAACTTCTAGAGTTTTTTTCACCGAACATTTTCATTGTAGAGGCGCCAATCAATAGCTCTGAATTCCATTTTTTCAGACTATCTCGATACATTGGATAGACTATTATTGATTTTAGTCTTGGCTCGAAGAATCCTCGGCTTATTGCCGTTTCAGGAGCGATAATAAGGTCAGTATTTGGACCTATTTTTTTCGATGCTAATTTTAGTATTTTTTGATTCTGGGCATAGAAACTTCTTCGATCAAATTTTTCATTGTAGGGATCAATATTAGGTTGTATAATTAACGTTTCAATTCCTTTATTTATTCTTTTAAATTTAAATTGGCCGCCTTCGAAGCCAACAAGAATATATAGAGATGTAGCGATTGGGATAATTAGGATTAAAACATATAGAATAATACTCCCTTTAAGGTTTTTCTTTTGTTTCCAGTTTCGATATATTAAATATCCAATGAGGTTAACTATAATTATCCATAGCGAGCCTCCTGAAACTCCTGTATATTCATACCACTGAATCCAAGTGGTACGCTCTGAAAAGGTGTTCCCTAAAGTCAGCCACGGATGAGCGAATTCCCAATGGTTGTGGAGATATTCGAATCCAAGCCAGTAAAATGGTAGTGAGAGATACCCTTGTTTGCTTCCAACATGTTTTCTTGTGATGTGAAAGGCTTGAAAAACTAGACTCATCACTAAAGCATTAAATAGAAACGCGAATATTGCACCTCCGGCACTTGCGTTCCATAACCACCAAGATGTCCCTATATTGAATATTAAAAAGCAAATAAAGCTGTGGATAAAAATATTTAGCGAAGATCTCCCAAGGTTTAAGACTTGTGCTTCAACAACTAGAAGAGGGATGAAGCTTAAAAAAATTAGAGGTGTAATGGTTCCTGAAAAAGGAAAAGCCAAAAACATGATCGTTCCACCGATTAAGGATGCTATCCAGCGTTTTTTTCGATTCAATGTCATAGACAAATATAGTTGCTAGAAAACAAAAAAGGCCGACAATTGCCGGCCTTTCAATAATTTTGTTTGCTTTTTAGGCTTCTGCCTCTGTTTCCAAAGGAATTACAGAAACAAATGATCTGTTGTTCTTCTTCTTCTTGAATTCAACAAGGCCATCCTCTAATGCATAAAGCGTATGGTCTTTTCCAATACCTACGTTGTCTCCTGGGTGGTGTTGTGTGCCTCTTTGACGGACAATAATGTTTCCTGCGATTGCAGCTTGTCCACCGAAAATTTTAACACCTAATCTTTTACTTTGTGATTCACGACCGTTCTTAGAACTACCGACTCCTTTCTTATGTGCCATTTTAATTTATTTTACGCCTCCTTTGCTTTCGCTGTAGGTTGCTTCTTAACTTTAATTCCAGTGATTGACAATTCCGTAAATGCTTGTCTATGACCGTTTTTCTTTTTGTAACCTTTTCTACGTTTTTTCTTGAAGACTATTACTTTATCTCCCTTGACGTGACTTTCTACTTTTGCGGTGACTTTTGCACCTTCTACAGCCGGGGCGCCAACGTTTACGTTTCCTTTATCTTCTAGAAGCAATACTTGGTCAAACTCTATTTTTGAACCTTCTTTTGCCTCCAAACGATGAACGTAAACCTTCTGGTCTTTTTGCACTTTAAATTGCTGCCCTGCTATCTCTACTATTGCGTACATAACAATGATTACATTATAAGTTATCCAAAATTGGACGACAAAGATACTATTTTCTTCTAATGCATCAAAATATTAGCCATTAAATCATGAAGACTTTTTGTCTCTTTTTGAATTGGCTATAAAAACACCTAATAATGCGATCGTCATTCCTCCAATTTGGGGTGCAGTAATTGCTTCATTGTAGAAGAAACCAAAAATAACCGCCACAATAGGGATGAAGTAAGTTACGGAGCTTGCGAAAAGGGCAGATGTATTTTTTATGATTGTGTTGAAGATAAAAAGCGCCAGTGCTGTTCCAATAATTGATAGTATTAGAATAGCCATAAAGCTATTCCAAATTTCAGTTTTATTTTGAAATGTAATTATAGTTTCTTCCGTAAAAAACAAAATTAATGATGGTGGAAGCAATAAAAGAAAGGCCACAGCAGCTATATCGAGTGATTTGTAGCGCTTAAGCTTATATCTAATTATACTTAAGCTTATGGCGTAGCAGAGTGTGGCTCCTAGAACACTTAAAATATGGCTCCATTCTCCCTCAATAGAATTCTTTTTTCCAAAATAGAGGAGTAATCCCACACCTGCAGTTCCTATCAAAGCGCCAAATAATTGTCGAAAGCTCATTTTGTCTTTGAATATTAGCATGGCAATAAATATTGTAAATATTGGTGTGATACTGTTTAACATGCCGGCTAGTCCAGAGGATATTCCTGTTTCTGCATATGTGAATAGGAAAGCTGGAGCGAGGTTACCAAAGATTGCAACAATTAAAAAAGAGCTCAAATCTTTCTTGAAATCAATCGATTTAAACGCCTGTATTGCGAAAGGAAGTAGTACAATACTTGCAATAAGAATACGCATAGTTGCAACCTGGTTAGAAGAAAATGTATCGTATCCATCGGCCGTGTACATTGCTTTTTTCATCAGTATGAATGAGCTACCCCAAATAATAGAGAGTAAAATTAGCAGGGTCCAATATTTCAGTGAAATTTTCACGGTTCAAAAGTACGTAAATACGCTCAGTTTGATTTTGTTTATAAATAAATAGTTTTCCACTTTTTACCACTTTTGATATTTACTAATATTTCTTTTGTTTACAATCATATTAGATGTATTTTTGAAACAAAAAAAGTAAACAAGCGTTATAAGTTATTAACAATTTGAATATCGGTGGTAAAAAGTGGTAAAATTCCATTATTTTTACTCATAGTTTCGTTATGGCTGGATTAGTAGGAGAATTTGAGGTTAAGTTAGATAGCAAGGGTAGGTTTCTGTTCCCTTCAGGTCTTAGGAAGCAGTTGGCTCCGACTGCCCAGCGTGATTTTATGTTAAACAAAGGTTTTGAGGATTGTCTTACGTTATACCCAATAATGGATTGGGAAAAGATGAGCGAGCGTCTTTCAGAAATGAATTTGTTTAAACCGAAGAATCGAATGTTTTATCGTTTGTTTCATCAAGGTGCAAAACAAATTGCTCTTGATAATGCGGGTCGTGTTTTGATACCGACAGCCCATGCCGAAAGAATAGGCTTAGGGCAGGAGGTTATGCTTATTGCATACAATGATCGCGTAGAAATTTGGGATAAATCCAAGTACTTCAGCATGATTGAAGAGAACATAACGGACTTTGCAGATTTAGCAAATGAAGTAATGGGAGACTTGGATGAGCGAAAAGAATAGCACATATCACATACCGGTTTTGCGCGATGCTTGTGTGGAGGGTTTAGCTATAAATCCTGACGGAGTTTATGTGGATGTTACTTTTGGTGGTGGCGGGCACTCTCGTGCTATTTTTGAAAAGCTTTCGTCTAAAGGAACGCTTTATGCTGTTGATCAAGATAAGGACGCCTTGCGCAATGTTTGGGAGGCACCTAATTTTCATTTTATCCAATCCAATTTCTCATTTATACAAAACCAGCTTAAGCTAAGAGGTGTTTCGCAAGTTGACGGTATTCTTGCCGACCTTGGCGTGTCTTCTCATCAATTTGATGAAGGGCTCAGGGGTTTCTCAATAAGAAATGAGGGTGCGCTTGATATGAGGATGAATGCATCTGCGAATCTAAACGCAGCTGATTTATTAAGTAATAGTGATGAGGAAGAGTTAACCTCAATTTTTAGAAAGTATGGGGAAATAAAAAATGCCCGAAGATTATCTTATGAGATCGTTAAGTTTCGTCAATCAAATCCCTTAAAGACTACACAAGAGTTAATTTCTTTTTTAGGTGATTTCGCGCCCAAGTTTAAGGAAAATCGTTATTACGCTCAGGTTTTTCAGGCGATCAGGATTGAGGTGAATCAGGAAATAAAAGCGCTAGAGGATCTGCTACGTCAGAGTGAGAATCTCATCGCTCCAGGCGGAAGATTGGTAGTACTATCCTATCACTCTTTGGAAGACAGGCTGGTTAAAAATTTTATTAAAAAAGGCAATCTAGAAGGGGAGCTTGAGAAAGATTTTTTCGGAAATCCCTTGAAGTCATTCACAGAGATAAATCGTAAGCCTATTGTTCCAAATGAACAAGAGCAAGCTGAAAACACAAGGTCACGCAGTGCGAAACTAAGAATAGGAGAAAGGAATGATTGAAGAAAAGAACACTTCTAGTTTTGAGCCAAAATCTAGCCGTAAGGCGAAGGTTAAAAAACCCAATCCAGTTGCTCAAATTCTTAATGGCGAATTTTTAACCAGGTCTTTTGTCTTGAACAACTTGCCTTATATCTTTTTCAGCCTTTTTTTGCTGATTCTTTTTGTAGCCAAAGGGTATTATGTGAAGCAAATTAAGGACGAGATTCGCGCCACTCAAATACAGATAGATCAAAACTCTGCTGATTTTCTTGAGGTCAAAACAGCTTTTGAAATAGAAACAAGAAGACAAAAATTGGTTGAGAAGCTCAATGAAAGAGGACTCAAGGAATCTTTAAATGCAACGAAGGTAATACGAATAGAATCAACCGATCAATGAAAGAGGAAAATAGAAAGTTCTTAAGAAACCGAGCCTACCTCATCTATTTTGGGTTTATGGCCTTGATGGCCACGGTATTTGGAACGGTTATTTCGATTCAATTCTCGGCCAAGTCAGTTGGGGAGATGCCTGGACAGGGTAAAATACAGGAACGTATTGTACTTGATGATTCGCGCTTTGGTGATGTTTTGGATAAGGATATGAATCCTCTCATTACTACAGTTTCATATTATGATGTTTATATGGATCCTACAGTTGCATCAAAAGAACTTTTTGATAGGAATATTGATTCTCTTGCTCAAGGAATTAGTGATTTGTTTCAGCAGAAAGAGGCAAAAAACATTTCCAATCATTTGCGCGTAGCTCGGTCTAAAGGTAAGCGCTATGTTTTGATTCAAAAACAAGTTACCAATGAGCAAAGAATGGCGCTTCGTGAGCTCCCAATCTTCAATAAAGGAAGAATGAAAGGAGGTATTATTGATGGTCAAAACCAAGAGACTACGGTACGTAAAAACCCTAAAGGCCAACTTGCACAGAGAACTTTAGGGTATTATAAAGATCGAAATGGAAAAAAATATTCTGTAGGTATTGAGGGTGCATTTCATGAGTATTTAGCTGGAAAACCGGGATCTCAAATTGAACAGAAAATTGCTAATGGATGGCGAAAGACAGGTAAGGTTATTGAAGAGTCGATAGCCGGATCAGATGTCGTAACTACAATAGATTCAGACATTCAAGAGGTTGTTCATTCGGAGTTAGAGAAGCAATTGGTTTTAATGGACGCACCTGAGGGATGTGTCATTGTTATGGAGGTTTCTACTGGATATATACGTGCGATATCAAACCTAGAAAGAGCAAAGGACAGTTCTTATAAGGAGGTTTTTAACTATGCCGTTGGCAGGCTTTCTCCTCCAGGTTCTACATTTAAATTGGCGGCATTGATGGCTGTTTTGGAAGATGGTAAATTAACTTTAGATTCTGAGTTAAACGCAACGGGTACTTATCGATTTAAAGGTTCCAAGAAGCCGCTTTATGATTCAAACAATGGAAGGGGTTACGGAAAGATATCGCTCAAAAAAGCATTTGAAAAATCCTCTAACGTTATTGCGCCTACAATAGATTTAGCATATAAAAATGATCCACATCAGTTCATTTCAAGACTTGAAAAATTTGGATTAACCAAGTCTTTGGGTATTGCTATTGCCGGAGAGCCAGAACCTAAGGTTTCTAGGCCAGGTTCACGTCAATGGTCAGGTATCTCTATACCATATATGTCTATTGGTTATGAGTTTGAGCAAACTCCTTTGCAGACGCTTAATTTATATAATACAATAGCAAACAATGGAAAGATGATGAAACCTCAGTTTGTTCAAGAAATCAGAACCTCAGGAAAAGCGACCAGAATTTTTGAACCTGTGGTAATGGATGAAAAGATATGTTCACAAAGTACTGTCGATAAAGTCAAGCGCTGTCTTGTAGGTGTTATGGAAAATGGAACAGGTCAAGATCTTGAAAGTGTGGAGTTTAAAATTGCCGGTAAAACGGGCACGGTTAAACTTATTTCTGCCTCAGGAGAGTTTTTAAACAGGTCACAATCACAATACCAGGCTTCTTTTTGTGGTTTCTTTCCTGCTGATAAGCCTTTGTATTCTTGCATTGTGGTTATTTACAAGCCAAAGGAAAATATTTATGGCGCAAAAGTATCAGGGACAGTTTTTGCTGCTGTGGCTAATAAAGTATTCGCTTCAAATCTAAAGTACCATGATGCCATCAATGAAGCATTGGATAAATCTGAAAATTTACCATCTGTTAAGGCTGGCAGCAAGGAAGATGCTTCCAATGTTTTAGCTGCGTTAGGCTATAGGCATAATATCACGAGTTCAGGTCCCTGGATCTCCGAGGTTAGACCCTCAAAAAAAATCAATTTAATTCCCAGAAAGGTTAGGGATATGAAGGTTCCTAATGTGCGGGGAATGACCGCGAAAGATGCCGTTTACATACTAGAAGATATGGGGATGGTTGTTGAAATATCAGGATATGGAAAGGTAATATATCAGTCTATCGCGGAGGGCGCTGATTTAGAAAAAGGAAGGCTAATCAAATTGACGCTAAAGAACATATGAAAGGCTTAACCCATTTATTAAGTTGTATCAAGCATAAGCTTATTTGTAGTGCTCAGGATTCGATGATTGAGTCTATTGAATTTGATTCTAGGTCTTGTTCATCTGGTTCTCTTTTTGTTGCAGTCAAAGGATATTCACTCGATGGGCATGATTATATAGCATCGGCATATGAAAATGGTTGTCGCGCATTTGTGGTAGAACGTCAAGTTGATTTTTCCGCTGAAGATATCTCTATGGTCACTGTAGATGACAGCTCTGAAGCCATTGCTTTACTTTCTGATTCGTTTTTCGATTCGCCCTCTAAAGAAATAAAGTTAATTGGTGTAACGGGTACAAATGGAAAAACAACATGTGCAACCCTTATGTATGACCTTTTTAAAGGCCTAGGTTATCAAACAGGTTTATTATCAACTGTGGTAAATAAAATTGGCAATGATACCGTAAAAGCCACGCATACAACACCTAATCCGGTGGAGCTCAATAAACTTTTACGTGATATGGTAAATGCGCACTGCTCTCATTGCTTTATGGAGGTGAGTTCTCATGCTATTGATCAGAATAGGGTATTTGGTCTTCATTTTTCAGGCGGTGTATTTACCAATATTTCTCACGATCATTTGGATTATCACAAGACCTTTTCCGCATATATTAAAGCGAAGAAACAATTCTTTGATCACCTTCCGGAATCGGCTTTTGCACTTGTAAATACGGACGATAAGAACGCATTAGTGATGCTTCAAAACACAAGGGCAAATCAAGTTCACTATGCGCTAAAAACACCAGCTGACTTCAAGGCTAAGGTTCTTGAGAATGAGCTTTCAGGGCTTGTCTTGAATCTTGACGATACTGAGTTTTATTCCCGTTTAATAGGCAGGTTTAATGCCTATAACCTGCTGGCTGTTTATGCTGTATCCGCTCTTTTAGGTGAGGATAAGATTGAGACACTTGGTGTTCTCAGTAATCTTCAATCTGTGGAAGGACGCTTTCAATACTTAAAAGTTTCTGGTGGACCAACGACTATCGTAGATTATGCCCATACACCAGATGCCTTGAAAAATGTGTTAGAGACCATTAAGGCGGTTAAGCAAACCAATTCTCGATTAATTACGGTTGTGGGTTGTGGAGGTAATAGGGACAAAGATAAGCGACCAATTATGGCTGCCATCGCAAGCGAAATGAGTGAACAACTCATTTTAACATCAGACAACCCCAGGAATGAGAATCCTGATGCTATTCTTAATGATATGCAAAACGGGCTTGATAAAGAGCAGCTTAATAATGCTTTAGTGATCGCAGATCGCAAGGAGGCCATCAAGCTAGCTGTGAAGCTTGCTAATGAATTAGATGTGATTCTTATTGCGGGCAAGGGCCATGAGAAATACCAAGAAATTGACGGTGTCAGATATGACTTTGATGACTATAAAATTGCAAGTGAATTTACAAACCAAAAGACTTAACAATGCTTTATTACCTATTTGAATTACTCGATAATTATAATGTTCCCGGAGCAGGACTGTTTAGCTATATTTCTTTTCGCTCTGCTTTGGCATTAATTACTTCGTTGATCATTTCTATTGTATTTGGAAAGCGTATCATCGCCCGTTTACAAAAACAGCAGATTGGCGAGACGGTTAGAGATTTAGGTCTGGCTGGACAGATAGAAAAAACAGGAACACCTACGATGGGAGGGCTTATAATCCTCGGTGCTATTTTGATACCAACACTTCTTTTTGCGAGGTTAGAAAATGTTTATGTGATTACCATGATTATTGCCACTGTTTGGTTGGGTATGATTGGATTTATTGATGACTATATAAAGGTTTTTAAAAAGAATAAAGAGGGTCTAAAAGGTAAGTTTAAGGTTATAGGTCAAATTGGCGTTGGCTTGATTGTTGGTTCAGTACTTTATTTTTCCGACGACGTTGTTGTTCATAAAAGAGTTGCGAACGATTATGTCCTCAAAGCCGGGGAAAAGCATGTAAGTCATCAGCATACTTCGTTGGATGATAAATCATTCAAGTGGGTGGAGACTGATGAAATGACCACAACAATTCCATTTGTAAAGGACAATGAGTTCAACTATAAATGGTTATTGGGGGGTAGCTCCTCATATGGTTGGTTGATTTTTATTCCGATTGTCATTTTCATTGTTATTGCTGTCTCTAATGGAGCAAATATGACTGATGGTCTAGATGGTCTGGCAACTGGAACATCTGCCATTGTGGGTATCGCTTTGGCAATTCTTGCATATGTCAGTTCTCACGTACGATTCTCAGATTATTTGAATGTCATGTACATCCCTTTCGCAGAGGAGCTGGTCATATTCATTAGTGCCTTTGTGGGTGCATGTATCGGTTTTCTCTGGTTTAATTCATACCCAGCCCAGGTGTTTATGGGTGATACAGGAAGTCTTGCCATAGGTGGGATTATTGCCGTTTTTGCCATTTCAATTAGAAAAGAGCTTTTAATTCCGGTTTTGTGTGGTGTCTTTCTAATCGAAAACATCTCAGTGATGCTTCAGGTGGGTTACTTCAAATATTCTAGAAAAAAATATGGAGAGGGCAGGCGTATTTTTAAGATGGCCCCCTTGCACCATCATTATCAAAAATCAGGATTACATGAAGCCAAAATTGTCGCCCGTTTCTGGATTCTAGCCGTGCTTTTGGCAGTAGTAACTATTGTAACTCTTAAGGTCCGTTAATGGATATAAAAGGTCAAAATATTGCAATTATAGGAGGTGGCGAAAGCGGCGTTGGCGCAGCTTTACTTGGTAAAAAAATGGGTGCGAATGTTTTTGTCTCGGATGCGGGTATTCTAAAAGATCAATATAGAAAAGAGCTGCTGAAGGCAAATATTGATTTCGAGGAGTCTGGACATAATTTTGAACGAATCTTAGCTTCAAATTATGTTATTAAATCTCCAGGTATCCCTGCTCATGCTCCAATATTTAGGGAGCTAGCGAATAAAAATATAAATGTACTGTCAGAAATTGAGTTTGCTTCCAAGTTCACCAATGCCAAAAAAGTTTGCATAACGGGAAGTAACGGTAAGACAACGACTACCATGTTACTCTTTCATATATTCAAGAGTGCTGGCTTAAATGTCGCATTCGCAGGAAATATTGGAAAAAGCCTTGCTCGGCAGGTTTCACTTTCTGACCCTGATTATTTTATTATTGAGCTTAGCTCTTTTCAGCTTGACGACCTGCATACTTTTAGAGCAGATGTTTCCATTCTTTTAAACATCACACCAGACCATCTAGACCGTTATAACAATGACGTGAATCTTTATGCGGATTCAAAGCTTCGCATTACTAGAAATCAGACCAAGGAAGATTGGTTCATCTTCAATGCTGACGATCCAGTTATAAACGATAAAATCTCTACGCTGAGCCTTCATATGAAGGTTGCCAGCTTCTCTATAAAAACCCCTCAGGATATTGGGGGATATTCAATTTCGGAACAATTAATAATCAATATAAAAGAACAATTATCTATGTCCATTCATGATTTAGCTTTAAAGGGTAAGCACAATACCCAAAATTCATTGGCAGCAGGGATTGCCGCCAGAATAGTAGAAATTCGCAAGGATATCGTGCGTCAAAGTCTAGAGGATTTTGTCAATGTAGAACACAGGCTTGAGTTTGTCGCCAAGGTTAACGGTGTCGAATTTATTAATGACTCCAAGGCTACGAATATCAACTCTACCTGGTTTGCCTTAGAGAGTATGGAAAGACCAACCGTATGGATCGTTGGTGGTGTTGATAAGGGCAATGACTATAATGAGCTTTTGCCGTTGGTTGATGAGAAAGTGAAAGCGATTATTTGTCTCGGTGAGAACAACGAGAAAATAAAGGATGCGTTTGCTTCGAAGGTTGAAACCCTAGTAGAGGCAAGAACAGCTGTTGAAGCAGTCGCTTACGCCTATCGTTTGGCTAGAAAAGAGGAGTCTGTTTTGCTTTCTCCGGCTTGTGCGAGTTTTGATCTTTTCGAGAGCTATGAGGATAGAGGAAATCAATTTAAGCAAGCAGTAAGAATGCTATAAGGTGAATAAGAAGAAGCTTCATATCAAGAGCAAAGGTTCTAATTCTGGTAAGGCTGCCCATACATTAAAAGGGGCAATACCTTCGATGAAACCGCTCGGGAAATATTTAGGAATGGATACTTTCTCTTGGCACAACCCAGATTTGGAATTATTAGAAAAGACAATTGCATCTTTCCCATTTGACTTGTTATGGGTGGGTAATGAAAATGAAATCAAAGGCTTCTTGGATAAAAATTATGTTGTAGAGACTAAGATTAATAGATGTATTGTATATGGACTATGTATTGATAATTGTTCGAATAAAATCATTTCGGTACCGTCAATAAGAGAAGCAATAAATCATTTGAATAAGCTCACTTTTAAGCCAGGAATATTGTTGTTCACCGCTTCTGATTCGGATAGTGAATTTAGTATCCGGTTTTTTGAAAAATATATTTCTGAAACACATTTGAATCAATGAGGTATTATTTAAAATATCTAAAAGGAGATCCAGTCATATGGATGATTGTCATACTACTTATGTCTTTCTCTTTGGTAACCGTTTACAGTTTTGTGCCTGTATTGGTTAAGATCGAAGGTGGTACTCCATTCTATTATTTGGCAAAGCATTTAGTTTATGTCATATTAGGGTTTTTCAGCATGTTCGCAGTTCATAGAGTGAATTCGAAGTATATCTATCAGATCAGTAAATTCGCTTATTATTTGGCCATAGTGCTGTTGCTTTTCACAATGTTTTTTGGGATAAATGTCAATGGTGCAGATCGTTGGATTAGGATTCCTTTTATTGGTCTTACCTTTCAATCATCTGATTTTGCAAAGCTAGCTTTACTGATGTATCTCTCACAGCTTCTAGTTAAAAAGGAAAAATATTTTGATAATTGGAAAGAAGGAGTGCTACCCGTTTTAGCACCAATTGTTGTCATTTGTCTTTTGATTCTTAAGGATAATCTTTCTACTTCGGTCATGCTTTTTATGCTTTCCTTTATGTTACTTTTTATTGGGCGTTTTCCATGGAAAAAGCTGGCTGCTATTTTTGCTACGGTGGCCGTTTTAGGTTTGCTGTTAGTGACTATTCACAAGGCGTTTCCTGAGTTGAATTTACTTTCTCGTTACGACACTTGGGAGGCAAGGTTTGAGCGGAAATATTTCCATGGTTCTGCTACTGCCGAATTTGATATTTCAAATGCCCAAGCCAACAATGCAAAGCTTGCCATTTACAATGGTTCATTTACAGGTCAGGGTGTGGGTGATGGAAAATTAAAAGGATATATTCCTGAGGCGTATGCCGATTTTTATTTTGCTAGCTTTATCGAGGAGTTTGGTTCAGTATCGGCTTTCCTTTTAATGTTTTTATACATGGTTCTTTTACTGAGGATTATAAAGGTGGCCTGGAAGACAGATGTTTTGTTCGAATCCTATATTTGTCTTGCTATCGGAATTCACTTATTACTTCAGTCATCAATTAACATGTTGGTATGTACTGGGTTGTTGCCAGTTACAGGGCAAAACATGCCTTTTTTGGCTATGGGAGGATCGGCACTCATAATGGCCTGTATTTCTATTGGAATTGTGCAGTCAATAGCTAAAAAGAACAATAAATTAACGGCAACAGCTACATCATTTGAATTAAATAGCGATGAAGGAACAGATTAATCGGGTTGTGATTTCAGGTGGTGGTACGGGAGGACATATCTTTCCAGCTATAGCGATTGCGGATGAAATAAAGAGAAGAAACCCTCAGGTAGACATTTTATTTGTGGGGGCTGAGGGAAAGATGGAAATGGAACGTGTTCCTAAGGCGGGATACTCCATTGAAGGTTTGCCAATCGTTGGACTACAAAGAAAATTGACTTTTTCAAATTTCTTGCTCCCTTTTAAGCTATTCAATAGTCTTTTGAAAGCGCGTCGAATTATTAAACGATTTAAGCCGCAATTGGTGATCGGCGTTGGTGGTTATGCGAGTGGTCCAACCCTTAAAATAGCTCAAATATTAGGTATCCCTACTGTGATTCAGGAGCAAAATTCTTTTCCTGGTAAAACCAATATTTTACTCTCCAAAAAGGCCAGTCTTATATGCACGGCTTACGCAAATCTTGAACAGTTTTTTTCAAAAGAAAAAATCAAATTGACGGGCAACCCAGTTCGTCAAGAATTAAGCAATATTGAAATCACAAAAGAAGCTGCGCTTGAGGGTTTTGGTTTGTCTCCATTACATAAGACTGTGTTGGTGATAGGTGGGAGCCTTGGTGCTAAAACGCTCAATGATTCTATGCTGAAAAATATAGAACATATTTCTAATGAGAAGCTTCAATTTATATGGCAATGTGGTAAAGGATATATAGACCAAATTAATGAGTCAATCAAGGATATTCCGACGCAAATAAAGCTCATGCCATTTATTTCTAAAATGCATGCTGCCTACGCAGCAGCAGACATCGTTGTTTCTCGTTCAGGCGCCTTATCTGTATCTGAATTATGCTTAGTAGGTAAGCCAGTCATTTTGGTTCCCTCTCCGAATGTATCAGAAGACCACCAAACAAAAAATGCGATGGCATTGGTCAGTGTCAATGCAGCTTTGCTTATGAGGGATGCAAATGTCCGTGAAGACTTAGTTCCTGCACTTTATGCCTTGGTTGAAAATGAAGAAAAGAAAATGGAATTGTCTAGAAATATGAAGTCGCTAGCAAAACCTAATGCAACAGAAGATATTGTAGATGCCTGTGAAACCCTTTTAAGCTAATATGAGAAATAAATTGACAGATTATACAAATTTCTATTTTATTGGAATAGGCGGTATTGGTATGTCTGCGTTAGCAAGGTATTTTAAAGCCAATGGAAAAGATGTTTCGGGTTATGATCGAACTAAATCCGAGTTGACAGAAGCACTATCGAATGAAGGTTGTCACATTCATTTTGAGGATCATGGTGAAAAAGTGAAAAATTATGTTTCTACTCCAGAAAAGACATTAGTGATCTACACTCCTGCTGTTTCTGATGCGCATAAAGAGCTTATATACCTTAAAGATAAAGGATACACAATTTATAAAAGAGCAGAAGCTTTAGGGTTAATCACTCGCTTCATGAAGGGCTTGTGTGTTGCTGGCACACATGGTAAAACTACAACGAGTGCAATGCTTTCACATATACTTGACCAAAGTCCATGGAAATGCAATGCGTTCCTTGGAGGGATAGCCTCGAATACAAATTCTAATTTATTGCTAAATGAGCAATCAGAATGGGTGGTTGTTGAGGCCGATGAATTCGACAGGTCTTTTCTTTATTTATCGCCTTTTGCCAGTATTGTTACTGCGATGGATCCAGATCATCTCGACGTTTATGGGGATGCTTCTAGTTTTAAGGATGGCTTTCGTCAGTATGCTATGAAGATAGATCCAAATGGTGTGTGCATTGTAAAAGAGGGAATATCATTACCCACACTTTGCCCATCTGTTTCATACGGTATTGATTCAGATACAGCGGATTACAATGCGTTTAATCTATCCTATGTAGATGGCCAAATGCAATTTTTTGTAAATACTAAATCATCAGGCAAGGTTAAGTTTCATCTAGGTCTTCCTGGTATTCATAATGTTTCAAACGCATTGGCGTGTATTGCATTGCTCGATCAGCTAGGTTTACCTGTGACCGAAATTCAGCATGGATTGTCTTCCTTTAAAGGTGTGAAAAGAAGGTTTGATGTCCAAATAAAGACCTCAGAATTAATATACATTGATGATTATGCGCACCATCCTGAAGAGCTCAAATCGCTTATTGATTCATTAAGAATGATGTATCCTGATCAGCAAATTAGTGCTGTTTTTCAACCACATTTATACTCTAGAACGCGGGATTTTGGCGACGCTTTTTCAGAACAGCTTTCGCGCTTTGATTCTCTTATTCTTTTGCCCATTTATCCGGCTCGTGAACCAGAAATTATAGGGATTTCCAGTGAATGGTTACTTTCTATGGTTAATTTAAAAAATAAAGATGTTTTGAGTTCTACGGGTGTTCTTGAGGTAATGAAGCAAAAAAAGAAAGGTGTGATCGTGACTATTGGCGCCGGAGATATTGGAGAAATCGTTGAGCCATTGAAAAATATTTTAATCCAAAACATAGAAGCTATATCATGAAAAATTGGATGAGATTTTTACTCTGGTTTTTGCTTTTTACAGGCGTTGCCATCATATTGTTTTTTGAACACAAGAAAGAGGCGGTTGTTGCTTTGAATGATCCTGAAATTAAAATAACGGTCTTTGGAGCGGATACATTTTTAACACATCAAGAAGTACTTAATCGTTTGAAAACACATCAGATATTTGAAAAAGGGAATGAGGTGTTATCACTTGATATATTCAAAACAGAAGCTACTTTAGATACGATGCCAGAGGTAAGGCATGTTCAGGTATATAAGGGTTTAAAGGGTGCGTGGTCAATAGACTTAGAATTAATCAAGCCCTTGGCAAGAATTTTTCCTGAGGGTCATAAATCATTCTATTTAGATGCAGATGGTAACAAGATGGGAAGGTCATCAATCCATACCGCTAGGGCACTCGTTTTTTCTGGTGAGATACCAGACAGAATTGATAGTGAAAATGTCAATTTGATTATCAACAACGACTCCTTGAAAAGTATTAAGCTACTTGATGATATCTATCGCATTTCAAATTATGTTTGTAAGGATCCCTTACTGCAATCATTAATAGGCCAGGTTTATTGCGATGAAAATCATGAGTTTATAATGATTCCGGTAGTGGGAAAGCAAAAAATTGTTTTTGGCAAGGCAAGATCAGTAAAAGAGGTAGAGGATAAGTTCCAAAGGCTCAAAGTGTTTTATCAGGAAGCAATGCCGTTTGAGGGATGGAATAAGTACAGTGAAATAAGTTTAAAATATGAAGGACAAGTCGTTTGCAGAAAAGCCAGCTGAATCTGGAAAAAAATCCGTTGTTGTTGGTCTTGATATTGGGACCACAAAAATCGCATGTTTTGTCGGGGTTAAAAACAATCACGGTAAAATAGAAATTATCTCTCGTGGGAAGAGTCCATCTTTGGGCGTAAAAAAAGGAGTTGTCTCCAATATTGAACAAACAATCAATTCTATCCTTGCTGCTATAGAAGATACAGAACAGAATTGTAAAGAAGGTAATTTGAAGCTAAGTCATGTTGTAGTTGGAATTGCTGGTCAGCATATTCGAAGTATGCAAACCAGCGATAGTTATACAAGAAAAAATAGAGAGGAGGAAATATCTCAAGCTGACATCACAACCTTTATAAATAATATGTATGACCTAGTAATGAACCCCGGTGAAGAAATTATTACGGTCATTCCTCAAGAATATAATGTTGATGGTGAGCAGGGTATAAAGGAACCCGTGGGAATGGCAGGTGTTCGTTTGGAGGCAAATTTCCATATTATTACAGGACAGGTCAGTAACGTTAAAAATATATACAATTGTGTCCAGCGTGCAGGACTTAAAATAAGTGAAGTAATTCTTGAGCCAATAGCGTCAGCTGATGCGGTTTTGAGTGATGAGGAAAAAGAAGCAGGTATTGTTCTTGTCGATATTGGTGGAGGTACCACAGATGTGGCGATTTTCCATGATGGGATCATTAGACATACTGCAGTAATACCGTATGGTGGAAACATTGTTACCCAAGACATTAAAAAAGGTTGTAGAATACTAGAAAGACATGCTGAAAAGCTCAAGGTTAAATTTGGAAGTGCTTTGGCTTCAGAAAGCAGTGAAAAAGAAGTAGTATGTATACCTGGACTTCGCGGACAAAAATCTAAAGAGATTACAGTTCGGAATTTAGCTTCTATAATTGAAGCCCGTATGGTCGAGATTATTGAAAAGGTAAATAATGAGATTCAAAATTCAGGATATGCAAAAGAAATCATCGGTGGTATTGTCATTACAGGTGGCGGTTCCAAGCTAAAGCACCTTACTCAATTATTTGAGTATTTAACAGGAATGGATGCGCGTATTGGTTACCCTAATGAACATCTTGCCAATACTAATGATGAGCCTTTGACAAGTCCAATATATTCTACAGGTATTGGTCTTGTATTAAAAGGATTCGAAAAGAATGCAAGGATTGTTGAAGACACCGAAGAAGAAGAGCCTGAAAGAAAAGGTAAATTTTTTGATAAAGTACTCAAAGGGGTCAAGGATCTCTTAGGTGATGAAGAATAATAGTAAACTTTAAAATTATAGATATGCAATTTGACATACCAAAGGAAAACAGCTCCGATATTAAAGTAATTGGAGTAGGGGGAGGCGGAAGTAACGCCGTAAATCATATGTTTAATCAAGGGATTCAAGGTGTCGATTTCATTGTCTGTAACACAGACCGCCAAGCATTGGATATTTCTCCGGTCCCCTACAAGATTCAACTAGGAACAGAACTCACCGAAGGTCGAGGTGCAGGAATGATGCCGGAAGTAGGAGAGAATGCGGCCTTAGAGAACCTAGAAGATATTCGAGAACTATTGAGTCAGAACACTAAAATGCTGTTTGTAACCGCGGGTATGGGTGGCGGAACTGGAACAGGTGCTGGTCCGGTGATTGCGCAAATCGCAAAAGACCTCGGTATACTTACTGTTGGAATCGTCACGGTTCCATTCAATTTTGAAGGTAAGAAACGTCGTATTCAGGCTGAAGCTGGATTAGAGCGTATGCGTCAAAATGTAGATAGCTTGTTAATTATTAGCAACGAAAGACTGCGTGATTTCGGAAAAAACATGGGCTTAACAGCTGCTTTTGCACATGCAGATAATATTTTAACTGTTGCCGCTAAAGGCATCGCGGAACTTATCTCAAGAACCGGTTTGATCAATACAGATTTTAATGATGTCAATACTGTTCTTCGAGATAGTGGTCATGCCATTATGGGTTCGGCACAAGCAGAAGGCGAAGATCGTGCAATGGAAGCCGTGACTGCTGCGTTGGCTTCACCTTTATTAAATGATAATGACATTACTGGTGCAAATTATATTTTACTAAACATAAGCTATTGTTCCTCAAATGAAATTACCATGGATGAAATGGGTGAAATTACCGATTATGTTCAGGATGAGGCAGGTTCAACAGCTGATGTTATTTTCGGTGTGGGTTGTGATGATTCTCTAGGAAATAAACTTTCTGTAACGATTATAGCAACAGGTTTTGCAACTTCAGAAGATCTAATTGTACCTCTTGGAAAGCCAGCAGAAAGAATCAATATACCCTTGGAGGATGCATCCGTCAAAGAGATCAAACAGCCCTTGTCAAATCCTGTAAGTCCAACAGAAACAGATTCTAAAGCAGAGGCGGAAGATGAGCCATTTGTTAAAACCGTTGATCCGACTACTGAGTCCGTTAATATGGTAGACGCTATTGACCTGTCTTCGGAAGAGCTCGTAGTTCATGATTTAAGTGAAGATGAGGAAACAAAAGAAACCGTGATTGAACACGAATCATCTACTCCCTTGTCTTGGGAAATTAGTGAGACCATAGTGACAGATGCATTAAATGATGCTGAAACTCAACACGATCTATTTTCTGAGGAAGATGTTGTTAAGCACCAACTTGATGAAGACGAAGAGGTTAATGAGAAACCAAGTGCGCAAGAACATCAGAAAATGACAGAGGAACGTGTGAATAAAATTGAAGAACACACCGCTAAACTTAAAAACGCAGAGGGAATTTCAGATTATGAAAAAGAACCTGCTTTTAAAAGAAGATCTTTGTTCTTAGATAACAGCAAACCAAGTGAAGAAAAACCTAGTAGGTTTGGGCTATCTGATGATGAGAATGGAGGTTCTGATTTGAGTGATAACAGTTTTTTACACGACAACGTAGATTAATGGGGTTTTCAGACGAAATTACCCAGGCAATAAAGGATGCCATGCGCGCTAAAGATAAGGTTCGCCTATCCGCCCTGCGCGATATCAAATCTAAAATCATGGTCGAGGCTACCTCAGGGTCCGGAAATGATGTGGGTGACGATGTCGTGCTAAAGATATGTATGAAGCTATTCAAGCAAAGAAAGGAGACCTATGAGCTGTATGTCCAGCAGAAAAGACCTGATTTAGCAAAAGAGGAACTTGATCAAGCCAACATAATTAAAGAGTTTTTACCCAATATGTTAAGCGAAGATGAGATTCGTATCGAAGTGAAATCTACTATTGAATCTATATGTGCATCTGGACCGCAGGATATGGGAAAATGTATGGGGTCCCTTACCAAAAAGCTTGCAGGAAAAGCAGATGGCAAAATCATTTCAGCCATTGTTCGAGAGGAGCTATTAAAGCTCTGAAATAACCTATAAATAACGTTGGTAATCACTAAGTGTTTTTACTTAATTTACATGTAGTAAATACTTAGTTCATCTTCTATATTTGCCTGTAAATTTTAATTTACTATGCTAAATCCTTTTTTGTATAAAAAGCTTTTTTCATCTTCGTAAAGCAACAAACAAGTAGTATTTCTCCCTTTTGAAGTGCTATATCTTTCTAAAACAATAGTTTATAAGAACAAAAGAGTTCTTTTAGTGTAATATTAATATTATTTTTGATAAATTTTAATATTCAACAAGAGATAATGAATGTTCAATCGTATTGGGTATATATTCAATAGTCTAAGGATTTAGCGACCTCTTGTGTATTTTAATGTTTGATAAGTTGTATAAAAAGTGTGTTGTTCTCCCTTATTTTTTGAACATTGTGCTTTTGATAAAAATTATAAAAAAGTAAATTATGTTTAAAATTTTCTCCGTACTTCTATTTTTTTCTCTAATATTTAGTTCTTCTCTCATGGGGCAGATTGAATTATCAGAAACGAATAGTTCAAATCAAAAAAATCAAGACTATAAACCCATAACGAAGGATGCTGTAAATCAATTGGGCGATCAACTAATTGAGTTGAGTGCCGCAATATGGTCTCTTGAGAAAAGGCAAAACATTGCGATTAAAAAGGAAATTCAGAATTTCCGTGAAGTGAAGGACATCAATCCTTCTATTCCGGACTTCTTCTTGTATAAAGCCTCAGGTGATGAGGTAGAAAATGTCTATTCAATAACCAAAAAGCATTATTCAGAGATTCTCAAAATTTATGAGTTCGCGAGTGAAGCGTTTTTAAAAATCTCTAAATAGTAAAACCCTTATTAACAACAGCGTATGAAAAATTTCTACAAATTAATATTTACAATTTCTACATTTTTCGCTTCCATCGGGATGGCGAATTCACAGTGTGACTATACGATCACAATGAACGACTCATATGGTGATGGGTGGAACGGAGCCTCGGTCGCAGTATCGATAGGTGGATCTACCGTTGCTTCATGGACATTGGGTTCTGGTTCGAGTGGAACAGATAGTTATACCGCTACTAATGGTGATGTTCTCGATTTCACTTTTAATTCGGGTTCTTATGATAGTGAAATTACATTTACTATTTTGGCACCAGATGGCTCAACCGTATACTCGGGTCCTCCCGCAGCAATACCTTCTTCAACACTAAACAACGAGGCGTGTCTTCCACCATCAGGCACTGCGATCACATCAAGCACTTGTTACAATTTCGCTGAGTCTTCAGGTGATTTTGCTAATGGTTCGGGTGGTTCTTCATGGGTTGCCGGAGCAGGTACAACACCGTCCTCGGGAACTGGACCACAGGGAGCTGATGCTGATGGAGGTTCTGGTTTTTATTTTACTGAGGCATCTGGTTTATATGGTGTAACCTACAGTATGCAAGCTGCCTACGATTTTTCTAGTGTACTCGCTGATAATTTAACTTTTAGCTACCACATGTATGGAACTTCTATCGGAACATTAGCTATTGTCGTTAATGGGACTCAAGTATGGTCTTTAACCGGTAATCAAGGGAATTCTTGGCAAACAGCTACTGTTGACTTATCCAGTTACACTGGGAATTATGTTACAATCGCTATTCAGGGTACTACAGCAAACGGTTGGTCAGGTGATATTGCAATAGATAATGTATGCGTTAATTTGACCACACCTCCAGCTTGTGCATCCAATTTAGTCCCTGCGAACGCCGCCACAGGTGTGTCAACTGGAACAGATTTATCTTGGGATGCAGTTTCGAGTGCAACATCTTATGATGTTTATTTTGGAACATTATCTCAGCTTCTTGGTTCGGGTCTTCCTCTTGTCTCTAATGATCAAGCTGGAACATCTTACACCCCTTCAGGCCTAAATTATGAAACTGAATATTATTGGCAGGTAATACCGAGCAATGCAGCCGGAGAGGCAACTTCTTGCTCAGCGCAAGGTTTCACTACTTCTGCAGCTCCTTCTACTCCGCCAATTGCGGACTTTAGTGCTTCAAGTACCTCGATCGCCCCTGGTGAATCAATTACGTTTACAGATTTATCAACCGAGACACCTACGAGTTGGTCATGGTCAATAAGCCCCATGACAGGAGTATCGCTTGTTTCAGGTTCCCAATCTTCTCAAAACATCGGTGTATCTTTCGGATATGCTGGCACCTACAGTGTTTCTCTGACCGCAACGAATGCATCTGGAACCGATACTGAAATCAAAACAGATTACATTACAGTTGCTTGTCCATCTGCTATTACAGTATCTTATGATGATATCAGTCATTGTGCGGGACAATCTACGGCATTGACAGGATCTTTTAATGATCCAAATGAAGTTGGTACCTATACTTTTAATGGTGTTGATAGTTATGGTGATGGATGGAACGGTTGGGCTGTTGATATTGCTGTTGATGGTTCAACAGTTGTATCAGGATTTACCCTCGCAAATGGTGCAGCTGGATCTACGACATTTAGTGCTGGTCCAGGATCAGCAATCACATTGACATGGGCTAGTGGATCTTATGCGAGTGAAATTTCTTGGACAATAGTTGATCCTTCAGGTTCATCAGTTGCTACAGGAAATACTCAAAGTCCGACTGCGGTGACAATTCCAGCATCATCGACTGTATACACTTATTCTTGGTCACCATCAACAGATCTTGATGATGCAAGTGCGGCTAATCCTGTTACGTCTGCGACAACGAGCCAAAATTATACAGTAACCGTAAC
>CAJWRM010000021.1 GCA_913046365.1 uncultured Flavobacteriales bacterium | reverse complement strand
TAGGTAGTTCTTTTTTGTTCCCTTTTGTATTCTGGTGCTTGATTCAATGTTTATATCATAATAACTCTCCATGAATTCTAAAATGCTAGGAATCTTTTTTCGGTTTGGGTTTTTGCCTAGAATGAGGTTCTTGATCGTCTGTAGATCATAATTGTCAAATTCTTCAGATTTAAAAATGCGTAATGCATTAAATTTTTCCTCAATCTTATTTAGATAGTCGTTGGCCTTACAATTTTTAAGATCAACGCGTTGCATGGTTTTGTTCCAAAGCGAGCGTTCATTTGGTGACAAAGACCAATCTGTTCTAGCCTCAGTCTTTAGCCTTTCTTTGCGAATACGCAGATAAATTGGAATCTGCTTTGTTGTTTTGGATTGCTTTCTATCACTAGGATAGAACGTGATTGTTACTCTTCCCATAGGGTTAATTTATTAAGGTGACACAATATATTTAGTGAAGGCGACACAAGGGCGACACAAATTTCGACCGATATCGTGTTTTAACGAAAATGTAGAAAAGCAAAAAAGCCCTTAAAACAAGTGTTTCAAGGACTTTAGATAGATTTTGGATTTCTCCAAGTGATCCCCCTGGGGCTCGAACCCAGGACCCACGCCTTAAAAGGGCGTTGCTCTACCAACTGAGCTAGGAGATCGGTTTTGAGGGTGCAAATATAAATGGAATATTCAGTAAATCAAACTATAAAAGAAGTAAATTTATCAGATCATATTTCTTTTTTTTCTAATCAGTTGTGAATGATATGGTAATCAACCCGAAAACAGATATAATTGTTCTTGTAGGTCTCAGTGGTTCTGGCAAATCAACCATTGGCGCTGCGCTTTCTAAGCAGCTGAATTTTAGCTTTATAGATGTAGATGACCTTATCGTACAAAGTGAAGGCATATCTATTGCCGAAATCTTTGCACAGCAGGGCGAGGGGAGGTTCAGGGAATTAGAAGGGAATACTGTTTTAGAATTAGATTTATCAAGTCCAAGCGTTTTGGCGCTAGGAGGAGGTGCATGGATGCAAGACGAAATTAGAGGCTTCCTTTCACCAATGGCTTCAATCATTTATTTAGAGGCGAATGTAGTATCTATCCTACAACGTCTCGAGAATAACAATTCAAGGCCCTTATTAGACGATTTAGGCAAGAGAAAAGAAGTTTTGGAGCAACAACTTGAAACACGCAAAAGGGTTTATACAGAAGCCGATATCACGGTAAATGCCAATGCTGCGGTTCCGGCGGTAGTCCAAGAAATCATTCAGAAGCTGAAGCGGTCCTAGTATAGGTCTTTTCTGAACCCTACATTGAATATGAAGTAGAGTGGGGAGTAGAGGTTCGTATTGTTAGCCGTTTCGTTATTGCCAACACCTGCAATCGCGTACTGCGCGCTAATGTCAAAGTAAACCGTTCCTGTACCTGGAATGGTATATTTTACACCACCTTGTAGTCCAAGGGCAAAAGAGATAATACGGCCCGAAGTTTCTTCGTTCTCACCAGTTTGGTATTGGCCTTCCCATTCATACAATCCGGTAATATCTGTTGTTTCATAATCGCGCTTAACGGAATTGAAGGCCAATAGGAAATTACTTCCACCATAGCCGGAAAAACCATTGTCGTAGTCATTACCGATGTAGTATCGTGTGCCTCCCTCAAGGGTCGTATAATTGAAGGATGAAAAATAGTTCACCTGTAATTGATAAGGTACTGTTGCAAAGTCCTCTGCAGTTACAAGTGCAGTGCTCGCTTGATCTTCATTTCGAGCAAAGTATTGTCCTACTCTTCCATAAAGGGTAACATCATTGTTGCGTGGTAGCTCAAATCCACCATGTAGTCCAAAGAAAGATTTTTCAGATTGGAAGCCGCGTAAAAATCCCGTGCCCGCACTGATACTGACCTGTGCGTTCATGGCCTGAACCATACAAAAGGTGAAACAAATAAGAAGAAAATTTTTCATCGGTATTAAGGTATTAATTTAATGTAAATTGGGCAAGTAGGCTCATGTGCGCCTTCTATAAAACCTGTGCCCATTAGGAACTCTTTCACAATTTCCTTGCCAACAAATTTAAAACTCTTTTTGAAGACTTTTGTCCATTCATCCAAAGTTATTTCACCTTTTTCTTCAATCCAATGAATAAAAGAAGGGTACTGCTTCTTTAATTCAAGGATCTGTTGGGCATTATGAATGATTGCCTTGATTTTACCACGATGTCGAATAATTCCTTCATCGTTCATGAGGGCGTTGATTTTTGCCTCGTCAAAGTCTGCAATTTGCTGAATGTTAAAATTTGCATACGCACTGCGGATGCTTTCTGATTTTTTTAGGATTGTAGACCAAGACAAACCTGCTTGATTGATCTCTAGAATCAATCTTCCAAAAAGCTCCTGGTCATCCCTGCATTTCTGCCCATAGATGGTATCATGATAGATGCGATGCATATCGTTTTTTGGACGGCCATTACAATAGTCGCAGTAGCTCATCTGTGCCTAGCTTAAAATCCAATTTCTGATAAATGGACCCTCATTGAACAAGAGGTCCAATATAGATAGGTGGGGGATGAATCCATTTTCTTCTGAAAAGACCTGGAAATAAGCCGGTGTTTCAACAGAATCAAATGTTTCATTGCGAAGGTCTATGATTCCGTCAGTATTGTAGCTAGCCGTTTCTTGTTTTTCAAAAGGAAGGTCAACAACCCCATGAATAAATTCTAGAATACCTGAATTTAGGTCCATTAAGTATTTGCTTTCTGTATGAATGAGCTGATAGATCTCCTTGTCATACTGCTCAAAATAAGGTGCGGAGGCATAAGCGGTCCGAATACTGCGCCAATGTTCCTTTTGCCATGTGGCTGAACCATCCAGTAGAACGTCTTTGGTTTTTGTTTTTGAACCTTCTGGTTTTTTGAGGGGTATACTTAATCTAAGCTTTCCCATGCTCGTCGCGATATCACAGCGGTTTCTGTACGTTTGTTTTGGAAAGCTTTCATAGACCTCAATACATCGGTCTTTATGTGAGAAATAGGCCTTTAGGTATCCTATGCTCGGAAAATAAGCGCTTGGAAAAACCGCGGTCATTCAATCCATTTAAATATTCGTTCCCAACGAATTCCTCCGAAGCTCTCGATATAGGCACTTTTGGAGAGCCAAACCAAGGATGCTCTACCTACAACATGGTCTTCGGGAACAAATCCCCAAACGCGTGAGTCTGCAGAATTGTAGCGGTTGTCTCCCATGAGCCAGTAGTAATTCATGGCGAAGGTGTAGGTATCGGTCTTTTGTCCATCGATGTATATGCCATCTGGCTTTTCCTCAAGTTGATGTTCTTCATATGCGCGAATAATTCTTCTATACCATGCGATGTTCTCTGCGTTTATAGTCACAGTCGTTCCTTTTTTAGGTACAACAAATCGTGTGAAATTTGTAGGTGTATTGTTGATATAGAAGTCTTTCGGGAAATAATTCATGTTGTCAATAAGGTCTTGTCCTGTAGCTACATAATTTGTATCGTCAGAATATTGTGGTTCCAGTACTAAGTCAAGCTTGATATTGAAGTCCTTTTCTATGTCTTTCTTTTGTTGCGCCGTTAGTGTCAGTACATAATTGTTTGGATTGCGAAAATCAGCATCTCTAAAATCCATCCTAGATTGATTGGGTGCATTTTCAAGGCCATACTCCTCGAACATTTCTGATGCTCCTGGGAACTCGACGAGCTTCTTGTCAATTTGGTATTCTAGTGCTTGGTTTTCTGCAACATGTGCCGGTTTTCCATTCACGAAAAGTACTGCATCGATGATCTCAAGGGTGTCTCCTGGAATACCTACACAGCGTTTGATGTAGTTTTCTCTTTTGTCTACCGGTCTATAGATGAGTCCCCCGTGTTTGGCGGGTAAACTTTCATTGGTACCCATATATTCGGGGAAGTTTCCATTTGCAAGTCGCTCTCTGGCTGTTTTTCTCCACGGAGCGGCATTCTTGATAAAAGTTTGACAGAAATTCTCATAGGCCACATTAAAGGCACTATCAGATAAAGTGTTTTTTGCTTGTTTCAGCTTTGCAGCTTTTGCTTTCTGGTATTGATAAAATGCTTCTTGGTTTAGGATGCCGTGGTAATCATGTCCCATCAAGCCATTAGGCATTCTCGGATCATATACAGCAGTATCTCCTGACGGGTAGTTAAAAACGACAACCTCATTTCGCTGGACGGATCCAAATCCTGGCAATCTCGTGTATTCTCCCTTCTCAAGACCTGTGTAGGATTTCATGTTCACCCAGGGTACTGTATTGTGCACAAGTGGGTAGGAGAGTGGTGTTACAGGAACCTTAGAACCGTATGCGAGCTTGTTGACAAAGAGAAAGTCTCCTACCAATAGTGTTTTCTCCATTGATCCTGTAGGAATCTGAAACGGCTCAAATACATAAGTTCTGATAATACTCGCTGCCACTAAAGCAAATAATATTGAATCTCCCCATTCTTTGACTCTAGATTTTGTCCCTGGTTTATCTCGGGTAACCATATCGATAGTGATCGCCACAATATGACCAATGACGGGTAAGGACAGAAATAGTGCAACGTGGTCTCCCCATTTTCTGGTTTCTCGCTCTGCAGAATTTGACCAATTCGTTTCTTGACCAAAAAAGCTGTCTTCCCTCGTGCACTGCTGCATGAGGTAGTAAGGGAAAAAGATACCCTGAAGTGTATCTGTAAAGGAGTAATAACCAAACCTTCTAACATAGGATAGATTGGCTGTTGCCCACATGATTAAATGAATTCCCGGAAAAGCCAACAGCAAGGCCCAAAAAGGTTTATTACAAGTGATCTTAAATACTACGAAGTAGTTGTATCCCGGAATAAGGGCCTCCCATGAGGCACGTCCAGCGGTAGGAAATGATTTCCACCACATTGCCAAATAGGGATGAACAAGTAGAAAGATGTAAAAATATAGTATGCTCATGTTATTTTAAGTTAAGTACATCACTCATCGTGAATAGGCCTTTTTTGTCTAGGAGCCATTCGGCAGCGACTACCGCACCGAGGGCAAACCCTTTTCTATTGTTTGCTTTATGTGTGAGTGTAAGCTCATCGATATCTGATGAAAAGGAGACCTCATGGGTGCCTGGTACATTTTCGATACGCTTAGAAATAATGGGTAATTTATCTAAATCAATTTTAGAAGTAGAGTCATTTAACTCCCATTCATTTAGGGTTTTAAGTTCTTGTAAAATATGTTCGGCTGTGGTGATGGCTGTTCCACTCGGTTGGTCTAATTTCTCTGTATGGTGTGTTTCCGTAATCGTAGGATGATAGTCATATGGATCCATTAATTTGCTCAGCATTTTAGTCATTTCAAAGAACAAATGAACGCCAAGGCTAAAGTTAGACGCGTATAATACACTTCCATTTTGGGATTCAGTTGCTTTTTCTATGCTTGGCAAGGATGCTGCCCATCCAGTTGTACCCACAACAACAGGTAGGTTTAATTGCAGGCAGTGCTCCATATGCCGCACAGCTAGGTTTGGAGCCGTAAACTCAATGGCCACATCGGCATCTACATCTTTAGCGTCTAGGAATGGCTTCTCCTCTGAAAAGGCATGTGAGATAGTATGGTTTCTTTCAAGGGCGACTTTTTCAATCTCCTTGCCCATTTTGCCATATCCAATGATTGCTATTTTCACGTCTGCTAAGGTATGATTATTTGATGATTTGTATTTATTTGAAATTCAAACTTATGTTAATTCCGGGCGTTGTATTTCCCAAAATAGTGGGGCGCACCCGAAGCGAAAGGTCCTCGCTTACATCAAAAGAAATAAAATGGGATTCTACACCTGCATCTAAAATTTGGAAAAGATAGACTGCGCCTACAGCTAAAATAGATAGGTCTCTCTGATCGAGGTATTGCTGGTACAAGAATAATACGCCTTGGTCATCGTAATCCGCCCATTCGGGACTTCCTGTTTCGTTATTGAGTCGATTGGTGTATTCGGCCTTCAAGTTTTTTTGAATGCTTTGATTTTGAGCAAGCATATATATGGTAGCACCCAAACCTCCATAGATCAACGGCACTTTCCAAATGGCGTGACGGAATCCTTTTTTCTTCTTAATGCTATTGTAAACTTGCCCGCCTCCAGGAATAATCGCAGAGAACATTACCGCTTTATTGAAGGGATGGGTTTGGTTCGTATCTATTGTGGCTTCTTGACTGTAAGCAGTGTTAAGTGCCAACAACATAAATAAAACAGAAGTCAAGGCTTTCATTTATTGACGAGCAATTTGACCAATCGTTGGAGCTCTTCTTCGCTTGAGAAGTTGAACTGAATTTTACCAGCTCCATTTTTGTTTTGGTAAATATTAATTGGGGTATTGTAGTAGGAGGTGAGTGATGCCTTTGTTTCAGCAGGAAAATGCACCGCTTGCGTACTCGATTTTATTACTGGTTTTTGCCCTTTCACTTTTTCTTCGATCGCTCGCACAGAAAGTTTATTCTCAAGAATGTCTTTATATTGAAGAAGCTGGTCTGATTCAGAGCTCAGGGCCAATAAAGCCCTTGCATGGCCCATCGTGATTAATCGGTCTCTTAAACCAGCTTGTATTTCTGAAGGTAGCTTTAATAGGCGGATGTAATTGGCAATATTGGACCGCGATTTTGAAATTTTGTCGCTCAATTCTTCTTGTGTAAGTGCGCATTCCGACAATAGGCGTTCATATGAAAGTGCTATTTCTATGGCATTGAGGTCTTCTCGCTGTATATTTTCAACCAAAGCATACTCCAGCATGTTTTGGTCATTGGCGATTCGTATGTAGGCAGGAACAGTTTTCAGGCCAGCAAGCTGAGATGCCCGGTACCTTCGCTCGCCAGAAATAAGCTGATACTTGTCATGACCCATCTTGCGTACAGTAAGTGGCTGTATGATTCCGTGTTCAAGAATAGAATCGCGAAGGTCAAATAATGCCTCTTTTTCAAAATTCGTTCGTGGATTGAATGGGTTCGTTTCAATCGCGCCAATAGTAATCTCGGAAACAGATCCTGCTGGAGCTGTTCTTGCTGAGGTTACATCTGTCTCTGAATTTTGCAGAATAGCGCTGAGTCCTCTACCTAATGCTGGTTTTTTATCTGAATTAGAGTTCATTGTCTATTTCAATAAATTTATCACCATTCTCAATTTTTGTCAGGTCATTCTTTTGAAGAATTTCTCGTGCAAAATTTAAATAGTTTATCGCCCCTTTACATGACGCGTCGTGCATAATGATGGTAGCACCGTGGCTTGACGCTTCACTCAATGTCGTGTTTCTGTGAATAACAGTGTCAAATACAAGCTCCTGGAAGTGTGTTTTTAATTCATCTACCACCTGATTCGCTAACCTTAAGCGTGTATCGTACATTGTTAGAAGCATTCCTTCGATCTCTAGGGTTTCATTTAGACGCCCTTGCACAATTTTTATTGTGTTTAGTAGCTTGCTTAGTCCTTCTAAGGCAAAGTACTCGCATTGCACGGGGATCAAAACAGAATCGGCAGCCGCTAATGAGTTAACAGTTATCAAGCCAAGAGAAGGGGAGCAGTCTATTAAAATGAAGTCGTAATCATCTTTTACTTTTTCTAAGGCCTCTTTTAGCAAGTACTCACGGTTTGGCAAATGAATCATTTCAAGCTCTGCACCCACCAAGTCGATGTGTGCTGGTAGGATGTCCAAATTCGGACTTTCGGTTTTTACAATTACATCTTTGGGGTGATAGCCTTGTACAAGACAATCATAAATATTTTTTACGGCAGAGGGATTGAATCCAGTTCCTGAGGTTGCATTCGCTTGTGGATCGGCATCTACGATTAAAGTTTTGTATTCTAATACACCAAGGCATCCTCCTAGGTTAATTGTCGTGGTTGTTTTTCCTACGCCTCCTTTTTGATTTGCAATTGCAATAATCTTAGCCATCCTTCAGTGTATTTGTTTAATGTAAATTTAAGAGAAGTTGTGCTTGAATTTTGACTGAGCAGAAGGAACTTTTCAACGAAATGACAATTAATTTTGTTTATATCTAAAGCCTTTTAATTTTGCACCGATCTTTGTGAATAAAAAATATTCTCTTTTTTAGACATATGTATTCTTGTAAACGAGATTTTTTTTGTAATATTGCACCCCGAAATAACGGGAATTCAATACAAAAGCGATGAATATTATTAACGAAATACAGAAAGAAATCACCACCATTAACGAAATGCCAAGCTTTTCATCTGGTGACACAATTGCCGTTTCATATAAGATACGTGAAGGTAATAAAGAAAGAATTCAGCAGTTTCAAGGCGTTGTGATTCAAAGGAGAGGAACAGGCGCTACTGAAACGTTCACAGTTCGTAAAATGTCTGGTAACGTTGGTGTGGAAAGAATTTTTCCAATTTCTTCGCCGTTTATTGATAGCATCAAGGTATTGAAAGAAGGTTCTGTTCGAAGAGCTAGAATATTTTACTTTAGAGAAAGAACAGGTAAATCTGCTAGAATTAGAGAGAAAAGAAGTTTTACAAAAGACTAGACTTTTGTATGTAAAGAATATAAAGGAGGGCCAAGGCCCTCTTTTTTTTTGCTTTAAATATTTGGGGAGGTAAGCGATTTCGCCTACCTAATAATAATTTGACACTCCGTTCTTCGGTTGATGCGACGGTTTTCACTTGATGAATTCGGGACTTTTGGTTTTTGTTCCCCATATCCGGTCGCTTGAAGCCTATCTTTACTGATTTTCTTACTGATAAGATATTTCTTGACTTCTTGAGCTCTTTTCTGTGATAAGGTAAGGTTTGAACGATCGTCTCCGATATCATCCGTATGGCCCTCTATTTTGATAAAGTATTCAGGGTTGCTTTTTAAATAGACCGCAAATAAATCAAGTATAGCTTTAGACTCCTCCAGTAGTGCATATGAGTCTGTTTTAAAGAGTAAATCGTTCAGCTCAAATTTACTACCGCTTTCAACGGTGTCAATTATGATGGCTTCTAGCTGAAGTGGTTTTGAGTCATTCAAGGGTTTCAATGCTTGTAGCTCTTTTTCATTCAAAGATGAATAAGGAATCCTTTGTAATTCTATAGGTTCAATTTCTGTGCTGTCTTTCTGTATTTCAATAGCAGCCTCCTCCTCTTGATCTATGCCCGAGAGGTTTGTCTGTGAAACTTCATTCGATTCAGCTTGAATATCGAGAGAATCTTTTGCCACAAGTTCAGGCGATACCGGTTTCTCGTATGGCACCGTTTGCAATGGTGTAAGATTGATTTGTGAGACAGCGAAAGTTGAATTTTCTTTCTCTGCTACGATGGAGATACTTTTTGCATCATTGACCTTTACAGCCGCCGCATAGCTTCCATCGTCTTGGTTGACTTTGACCTCTTGTTTTTGGCCAGTCTCATCGTAATGAATACTAACATTTGCATCTGAGACAAATTCTCCTTCATTGTTGGCAAGAGAACCTTTTACAATGATCACCTCCTCTGGTCTGGCTTCTTTGTACAAGTTAAAAGCATAAATATTCCAATCACCGTCTTTGAAGGAGGAGAAATAGGCAATTCGTCCACTGGTAGAGACAAAAATACCGAGCTCATCTTCTGGAGAATTAATCGGGTATCCGATATTTTGTGGTTTGGTCCATGAATCACCATCTCGGCGAATATAGAAAATGTCAAGCCCTCCCATACCCCGTCTTTCCTCGCTTGTAGAGGAAACAAAGTATAGGGTTTCTCCGTCTTGGTGAAAAAATGGACTTTTATCTTTCCCACCTGTATTAATTTCTTCAAATGGAATTGCTTTACCCCAGGTTCCATCGGCTTGTTTTTCAGATATATAGATGTCGTTATCTCGTGAACCTTTGCGAATAGATGTGAAAAATAAAGTTTGGCCATCTGAGGATAAAGAAGGTTGTGCCTCCCAACCATCTTTGGTATTGATGTTTTCTCCTAAATTAACGAGAGGCGACCATTGGAAATCATTTCCTCCTTCACCTGTCCTTTTAAATTTGGTTACGTAAAGGTCACAGTTTAGATAATTTTGTCGGTATACACGCTCTTTTTTACATGCGCAAATAATCATTTCTCTATTGTCTACAGATAGCGTTGCCGACCCATAATTATTGAATGTGCCATCGTTAAATGGAGTATCAAGGGCTTTTCCTATCGTGAAGGTGTTTGAAGACCCCTCTTTCGATGAAATAGTAAATTCCTCAACAACATTGTTTGCGATATCACCCAAACGCGTTCGATCTACTTTTCTTGAATAAAACAATAAGTCATTGTCTGGTGAAATCATTGGGAAGTATTCATCGAGCTCAGTACTCACTCTATTTACCATGTTAGGAGCGAAAGGGACGGGATTGGCCCTCATTTTGTCTTCAAATTCTAGCCCCTCAATAATTTTTAGGGCATTTTTCTTTTCTCTCTTGTAGTTTCCATTTGTTCTTTGCGGATATTTTTCCTCGAATTCTACCAGAGATTTGTAGCAGAACAGTGCCTCCTTGTCTTTTCTCATAGAAAAGAAAATATTGCCGAGGTTGTAATAGCTTTTGTGCGTATAGCTTGCACATTTTTGAATTGAAATTTGATAGTAGTAGGCAGCTTTTTTTAGCAGCTGTTCTCCTTCAGTTGGACTACTTTGGGTTCTTAAGCTAATATTTCCCTGTTGCATATATGTTTCTGCCAGCTCAAAGTAAACAGAAGCTTCATTCGGGCTTTTAGCTAGTACTTTATTTAAGAGGGATAGCTTTTTGTCGAAATCGTTTTCAAGCCTAGCTTTTTGCAATTTCTTCATTACTTTTCCCGGAACGACATTGCAATTTTGGGCCACCCCAAATAGGCTGGAAAAAAGAAGAGAGAGCGAAAATATTATTTTAAAATGCTTCACGTTAAGTAATTAACGAAATCAATAGCTTAATATTTTTCTAAAGGTAAGAATAATAGCTTATCGCATTGCACTTATAGCCGAACACAATTCTTGGGTATCGGCCTCAGAAATATCAAGATGTGTGACCATTCGGAGCATCCCTTTTCCGAAGGCCATGATCAAAATCCCTTTGCGCTCGAATTTAGAAACAAATTCTTCTACACGTTTATGGTCCTTAAGCATACAAACAACAATATTGGTTTCAACGGGTAAGACATCTTCTACCCATTCCATTTTGTGTAACTGTGCTTCAATTTGTTTGGCATGATCGTGGTCTTGTTTTAGTCTATGAATGTTATTTTCTAGTGCATATAGACCAGCTGCAGCGATGTATCCTGCTTGTCGCATGCCACCGCCAAATACCTTCCTAACCCTTCGGGCACGTTCAATAAAATCAGCATCTCCGACTAAAAGACTTCCTACAGGTGCACCCAATCCTTTTGAAAGGCATACAGAAATAGAATCAAATTGTCTACCGTATTCCTGCGCATCTATGTTGTTCTCTACAAGCGCATTACAAACTCTTGCGCCATCTAGGTGTAACGGTAAATCTTTAGCATCACAGAATGAACGAATGTTTTTTATTTCATTGAAGTCATAGATTGCTCCGCCGCCTCGATTTGAGGTGTCTTCAATGGATACAAGCTGTGTAAGTGGATAGTGAACGTCGTTTGGAGGGTTCATCCAAGGCTCAAGCTCAGCAACATTCATTCTACCTCTTGAACCGCCAACAGTTCTCGTGGAAGCTCCGGAGTTTTTGGCAATACCACCGCCTTCATATTTAAACACATGGCTCTCATAGTGGCAAATCACTTCTCCTCCTGGTTGTACATGAAGATTGATTGCTATCTGGTTGGTTTGAGTTCCTGAAGCACAAAAAATAGCAGCCTGTTTGCCAAACATTTCTGCTGCGTAATCTTGAAGTTTATTTACAGTAGGGTCTTCCCCAAAAACATCATCACCTACAGGTGCAGAGGTCATCGCATCAAGCATTTCTTTACTTGGCTTTGTCACAGTATCGCTCCTTAAATCAATCATTCTATTTATTTTCGCTAAAAATACGATTTATGGAAGGAATATTCTTTTTCTTGCTCATCTGTGTGGTCTCTTTTTCAGCATCGATATTGACTTTCTTTTCTGGTTTCGGATTAGGGACGCTTCTTTTGCCCGTTTTTAGTCTATTTATGCCAATAGAATTGGCGGTATTGGCAACAGCTATTGTTCACATCCTTAACAATGCATTAAAATTTATACTGATTAGAAATTTCATTGACAAAGCTGTTTTAATTTCTTTTGGTATAACTGCTGTGCTGGGAGCCTTTATTGGTGCAATGATTCAAAAGAGCATTGGCGGCAGTCTTGTTGTTTATGAGCTTGAACTTTTTGGTGCTTTGAATAGGGTAGAGCTGCTTTCTTTTGTAATCGGAATACTGATGTTTGTTTTTGCCTTATTGGATTTACTTCCTATTCTTAAAAAGATTTCATTTGGAAAAGGTCAGTTTGCGATTGGTGGGTTTTTGAGTGGTTTTTTTGGAGGTTTGTCTGGTCATCAAGGTGCTTTACGTGCTGCTTTTTTAGCTAAGTCAAATTTAAAAGCTGAGGTCTTCATCTCCACATCTGTCTGTCTTTCATTGCTCATTGATGCAACAAGAATTCCGATCTATCTGAGCGCTAATGTTCAAATTTATGACCATTGGTTGTTGATTGCTCCTGCCTGTGTTTTTGCGTTTTTGGGTTCTTATTTTGGAAAAAAACTTTTCACAAAGAAAAAGGTTCAAAATGTTCGTGTTTTTGTCGCCGTATTTTTGTTCTTAATGGGAAGTGCAATGATTATAGGTTTGGTCTAATTCATCAGGCTGTTGTCTTTTTCTTTGGCCTTTTTCTTCTTCTTTTTCATTGCTTTTGTCTCTCTTTGCTTGATGACCTGTTTCACACCGTAGTCATCAAAAGCATATTCTTCTTCAAGCAAGCCTTTTTTTGAGAACATTCGTACGTGTTTTTCACGACCGTCTTGGTAATATTCTTTATGAATCCCAATAGTTTTCCCTTTCTTAAAGTATTGCTCACTCATCAATATATCCATGTTGCTAAAGGTTTTAAATGCGCCATCTTTTATGCCTTTATCCCATTGTTCAGAACGTGCTATTTTTTCGTTCTCAAAGTAATAGATCCAATCACCATCTTTTTTTCCTTCGTAATATGATATGGCGAGCTCTTTGTTTCCGTTGTTTGAAAATCTGATTTGACAGCCATGTAGCAATCCATTCTGGTAATGGCTGATCTTTTTGATTTTGGATTCACCGTAATATTCTTTCTTCACTCCATTGGGAAGGTTATCAGCGAAATTTTGCATTTTAATTGTGTCTCCGGTAGCATCATATTCTATATAGCTTCCATGAACTCGGCCCATGTAATGCTCTATTTCTGTTTTTACCCTAAATGTACTGTCAAAGTACGTTGTACTTTTTCCATGTGGATTTCCGAGTAAAAAGCTTTGGCTGGAATATGGACAACCCGAGGGATAATAGGACGTGTCGGTTCCATTTCTTCTTCCTTCGACAAATGTCATTTCCTGTTCAACCACACCATTTCGATGACATGTTGCACATGAGCCATCAAATGGAACTCCAAAATTCTGTCGTGAGTAATACCGCTGCGTGATACTATCGAAGGCCACCTTTTCATAGCAATTGGTCAAATACTGAAAATTACAGATTTTCTTTTTTTTATAGCATGGGGCTTTTTGTGCATTATAGCTCTGGACAAGAATGACAGCTAGTAAAGCTAGTATAAAATTAAAAAGTCTCATTTGACTCATGGTTGGAATACTTTTAAAGCGTCAAAAGATGCTTTCATTTCGTTTGGTATGGCAATTGATTTTTGAAGCTTAGTGTTGAATGCAACAAGGGTAGAGGATCCCTTTGTGGTAAGCTGTCCATCAACCCTAATGGCGTAATGAAATGTGAAGCTCTTGTTTCCTATATTTCCTATTGTCATTTCAATAAATGCCTGATCATTCAGTTCGATGGGTTTTATGAAGCTCAGTTCCGTATGGGCTAGAATGATTCCCTTTGTTTCCCAATCCCAATTTTCACCTAATAGTACTTTGAAGTAATAAACCCGCGTAAACTCAAAATAGCTGAGGTATACCGCATTGTTGACATGGCCCATTGAATCAATATCTGCAAAGCGTATTTGTATTTGAACAGGCTCAATCATTTTTGTCTAATTTTTCAAAACTTGAATTTTGACTGAGGTACTCGGGAACAATAGTCTTGATAACCTTCACGAGCTCATCGTTTTTTTGTTCATCGATTAAGTTGATGAGTGCATCAATTTTCGTTACATTTTTGCTATTAACATTGGTTTTAGCAATGAGTATTTTATTGTGGTGCGTAGGGATTGTGTTTTCTTCATTCGCCAATAGCTCCTCATATAGTTTTTCCCCAGGTCTCAATCCCGTTACTTTAATTTGTATATCCTTATCAATGGTCATGCCACTAAGCGAAATCATTTTTTTAGCAAGGTCAATGATTTTTACCGAGTCACCCATATCAAAGACATATATTTCCCCACCATTTCCCATGACACTTGCCTCCAGTACGAGCTGACACGCTTCTGGAATGGACATAAAAAAGCGAGTGATTCGTGTATCCGTGATGGTGATGGGTCCGCCGTTCTCAATTTGTCTCTGAAATAATGGGATTACTGAACCGTTTGAACCAAGCACATTTCCAAAGCGCGTGGTAATGAACTGGGTTTTACTTTCTTTGTTTAGCTGCTGGGCGTATATTTCCGCGACCCTTTTGGTTGCTCCCATAACGTTTGTGGGATTAACGGCTTTATCTGTTGAAATAAGGATAAATTTCTTGACCTCATATTTATGGCAGGTATCCATGAGTATTTTAGAGCCAAGTACGTTTGTTTTAACGGCTTCAGATGGATTTAGCTCCATTAATGGGACATGTTTATAAGCTGCAGCGTGAAATACTATCTCTGGTGTAAAGCTCCTTATTAAATTTTCTACACGCTTTTCGTGTGTGACATCTCCAATTACAATTTCAAATTTAACCTCAGGTGACTCTTCTAAAATTTCCCATTGCAAATCATAAAGACCGGACTCAGCCTGGTCGAATAAAATGAGTCGGTCAGGTTGAAATTTTGCAATTTGTTTTACCAAACCGCTGCCAATGCTTCCTGCCGCACCAGTAATTAAAATAATTTTTCCTTTTAGGTTTTTATTTATTTGTTCAATGTTTAATTTAATCTCCTCTCTTCCAAGAAGGTCTTCAATTTTTGCTTTAACAAATTGCTTAGAGGTAAATTCTCCATTGATCCAGCTCTTCGGTTCAGGAACTTTCTGAACTTTTATTTTAAGGTTAATACATTCATCAAGAAGCGCCTTTCTTCTTTCAGCTTTGGGATTTTGAATCGCAATAATTACAGTGTCAATGTTAATTTTTGCGTTAATCTCTTTTAGTTTTTGAGGTCCATAAACGTTTGTGCCTTCCATTCTTGTCCCCCAAAGCTTTGGATTATCATCAATAAAACCAATAATGTTGATGGCACTCTTCGTATCGTTTTCTACTGTCCTTTTTGTAATTAATCCAGATACTCCTGCTCCATAGATCATTATATTTTCGACGTCTTCCTTACTTTTTTTAGACTCCAGGTAGATCAGTTTAATAATAAATCGACTACCTACGGTAAAAGCAAAGCTGGCTAGGAATTCTACAATGAGTACCGATGTAGGTACAAAATAGTGCCCATCTATAAATTGATATCGAATCAGACCAAAACCTGCAAAAATTAATGTACAAGTTGATATGGCAATAAAGATTCTATTTAGGTCACGAGTAGAGGTGTAGCGCACAAGTCCTTTATGAATCTTAAAGAGCTTAAAAACAACTAGCTTGACTACGATAAATAGCCAAAGGTAATTCTTCAGTAGTAGCCATTCCTCCTTAACTAGCTCGGACTGTGAGTCAAGATCAAAACGTATGATATAGGCAAAAAGCAAGGCAAAAAGGTTGATCAACATGTCTAAATAGACAATAACCCAACGCGGTGTTCTAGATCTGAAACGGAGCATAATACAAAAATAACAAGTTCTTTCACCAATCTACATTAAAGGTCGATTACTAATTGTAGGAATATAATCGTAAACCTAAAATACTTAGCTTTAAACCAATTATAGACAGTACAAACAAATACTCATTGTGAAAGAAATTGAGCGTAAATTCTTGGTAGATCATTCTACTTGGAGCAAACAAATAAAAGCCAAATCATTTGATATATCTCAGGCTTATGTACACATTTCAAAGGAACAAACGATACGTCTTCGTTTAAAAGATGCAAAAGCTTACCTTACGATTAAAGGTCCAACAATCGGTTTGACGCGTAAGGAGTATGAGTATGAAATCCCATATCAAGAAGCCGAAGAGATGATAATAGACCTTAAACTTAAGGTACTCAAGAAAAAACGGTATTTGATTGATTTTTCAAGTAAGACATGGGAAGTGGATGTTTTTGACGGCAATCTAAAGGGGCTAATTATAGCTGAAATTGAACTTGAATCTGAACAAGAAGCATTTGAAAAACCAGCTTGGATTGGAAAGGAAGTTTCCTATGATCCAAGCTATTTTAATGCTAATTTGATAAATCGTCTTTAGTAATTTCGATTCCCCTATCTTCATTATCTATCACTAGGCTTCCAAAGCTGAATGTAAAATATTGTTCCGCATTTTCAGCTTTTATTTGAGGTAGTACTAGATGTATTGAGGGGTTAAGCTGTCTTTTTTCACTCGAAATAATTTTTTTAAAGTGTTTCTTTAGAACCATTTCATTGTCCCAAAAGTCCTCTTCAATTAGGTATATGGTAGGTTCAGGATTTATGAATTCGAGAATTGCCTCATTCATTTCTTTTGCTGCTTCCTCATAAAAAGATGGTTTTGGTGAGACACTAATAAATCCTCTATCTAAAATTTTAATCATTCAAATCTGTTTTAGGGTTCATACCTTTTTCGTTAAAATTATACCATACAATAGGTTGACCAACAAGAATCTCAAAAACATAATGATATTTGGGTCTAATTCTTTCTTTTTTGAGATACAGGCGCCAATCTTTATTGTCTAGGTTGTATTTCGATGAAATCCAATCAATCGATTTTTCAGCAACAAATACAAGATTGTATCGATCGGTTTGAAAAAGGCTATCAAATAGCTCAATACTTTCGCAATGCTCACCAAAACAGTCTAGCATATTATACCAAGCTATTTTCAACCCTGAAGAATCTTGAAAGTCCCATGATTTAAATTGTATCGCATTCGAGTCAATGTATATGTTGACTTTTTCTGCATTCAGATGGCTTACTCGGTCAATTACCTCATTTTTTGTTATTAAAGTAACAGAGTCTATTATTGAGCGGCTTATTTTTGCAAACAGCTCCGAATTAAAATTAATTTGGAAAGTATCTTTTTGTACTATCTCTTTTGGCTCGATTTTTGAATTTTCGATGTCAGCGGCACCAATTTTTGTGTAAGATAAGCTCTCTTTTGTATTATCTTCTCCACAAGATAAAAGTGTGAACAAAAAAACAGTTTTAAAGAAAATTTCTTTCATAGGGTTTAAATATTTAAAGTTAACTATATTCGTTTGATGTTTTCTTCACTGAAAAAAAATTAAATTTGTCAAAAAAAGGTATGAAAAAAATATTCGGTTTATTAGCGCTTGTGTTGGTTTTGTTTTCATGTGCTGTGAAAGTTCCATTTACAAATGAGGTCAAAGAGGAATTTGGCTTGGATTCTGAGGAAAAGATGCGAAAAGTTCAGTTCTTCACTTCTTCTACCATCATTTTAAAACAAGTGGGACAATCCTCTAGTGAGAATTCAACTGACGATTCAGGTGTTTTGGTATCAAGCTCCACGGATAAAAGTGAAACCATTATTATTCCTGCCAATTCGAAATGCATTTTCGAAGGTTTTGGTTCGGGTAAAGAGGTTAATATTAGGTTCGAGCTAGGCGAAAATAAATATGTTACTTTTAAGTCTAAATCTAATAAGCCGCGAGATCGTTATTATTTTGTTGCAAACTGGAGTGCTAGTGGAGGGCCAGAGCTCATGTACGGCAATAAAAAATTTAAAGTTGATATGATGCGCGGTTCGGCAAGATCCTCCTATATCCTAGTTTCTAGGAAGCGACTTCAGAAAAGTAAACGAAAAGAAAGAGTAGTTGGCGGAATGAAGGTTTAAGTTCATTCATCACCACTATAAACAATAGCTAAACGAAAAAATGAAAAGAGCCATCTCTTTTGACGCTCAAGGTTTTTCTAAACCTGAGCTTCTCTCCATATATAAGAGTCTTTTAAAGCCTCGCATGATTGAAGAAAAAATGCTTGTGCTGCTTCGTCAAGGTAAAATCACCAAGTGGTTTTCTGGATGGGGACAAGAAGCAATTTCAGTTGGAACAACCTTGGCCATGAAAGAGGAGGAATATATCCTTCCTATGCATCGAAACCTTGGTGTATTCACGACGAGGGACATACCTTTAAATCGATTGTTTTCTCAATTTCAAGGAAAGCAAAATGGATTTACTAAAGGTAGGGATAGGTCTTTTCATTTTGGCACCCAGGAGCATAGAGTTGTCGGGATGATTTCTCATCTGGGACCGCAGCTTGGAATCGCTGATGGCATTGCGCTGGCAAATACCCTAAAGCAAGAAGAGCTTGCGACTTTAGTTTTTACCGGTGATGGTGGAGCTTCTGAAGGTGATTTTCATGAATCATTGAATGTTGCTGCCGTTTGGAATCTGCCTGTTATATTTTGTGTCGAAAATAATAGCTGGGGTTTGTCAACTCCGTCAGAAGAACAATTTAAATGCAAGCAATTCATCGATAAGGGTGTTGGTTACGGTATGGAGGCCATTCAAATGGATGGTAACAACATTCTAGAAGTAATCCGCACGGTAAGAAAGATCACCGAGGAGATTCGGAGAAACCCTAAACCCGTTCTTCTTGAAGCAATGACTTTCCGAGTTAGAGGACATGAGGAATCTTCAGGGACTAAATATTATCCTGAAGGTATTCAAGAAGAATGGGCGATTAAGGATCCACTTTCCAATTATGAAATGTTCCTCAAAGAGGAGGGTATTCTTACCGATGAAATAGAGTCTGAATATAGAAAGGAGCTAAAAGAACATATTCAGTCTTCATTTGATACGGCTCAAAATGAGCCTTTAATAACCTCAGATGAGGGAAAAGAAGAGGCCGATGTTTTTGCACCTTACATTCAGAATGTTATTGAAGGTAAGGGGGATAAAAAAGAAATTCGATTTATTGATGCCATTCAGCAGAGTCTGAATCAATCAATGGAAAGGTATCCTGGATTAGTACTAATGGGACAGGATATTGCTGAGTACGGAGGTGCATTTAAGGTGACTGAAGGTTTAGTTGACACATTTGGTAAAGGACGCGTAAGAAACACACCACTTTGTGAATCTGCAATTGTTGGTGCAGGTCTTGGTCTGTCTATTAAAGGTATGAAGGCTATGGTGGAGATGCAGTTTGCAGATTTTGTTACCTGTGGTTTCAATCAAATCATAAATAATCTTGCTAAGATTCATTGGAGATGGGGACAAAACGCTGATGTGGTTGTTCGGATGCCTACAGGTGCAGGAACCGCAGCAGGACCTTTCCATTCGCAAAGTAATGAGGCTTGGTTTTTTCACACACCTGGTCTTAAAATTCTTTATCCATCAAATCCGACTGATGCAAAGGGGTTATTAAATGCGGCTATTGAAGACCCAAATCCCGTATTGTTTTTTGAGCACAAATACCTTTATCGAAGCCTGAAGGAAGAGGTTCCTGAGGCTTATTACACTACTGAAATTGGCAAAGCGAATGTTGTGAGTGCTGGAGATGATTTGACCATTATCACCTATGGTTTAGGTGTGCATTGGGCTGTCGAAGAAATGAAAAATAGGCCTGATATTCAAGCGGAAATCATTGACCTCAGGTCTTTGGTTCCTTTGGACACGGAGACCATTTTTGCGAGTGTAAAGAAAACAGGCAGGGCTATAGTACTACATGAAGACTGTATTTCAGGTGGTATAGGCGGAGAGATAAATGCATTGATCACTGAGCATTGTTTTGAGTTTCTTGATGCTCCAGTGCTTCGTGTTGGGTCCTTGAACTCTCCTGTACCTTTTGCAGCGACTATCGAGGCTATTTTCCTCCCCCAGGATCGCTTTACAAAAGCTGTAGATCAGCTTTTGAACTATTAAATAAATGCTCGAAAAGCCGAGAAATATTTACACCATACTTATAGCACAATTAGGAATTGTATGGGTTTTTATGACCTTGTTTCGCGTGGTATTTCTCTTAAGTAATCCTTCATTTTTTTCGGACTTTAGTTTTCAAGATTACGCGGTAGGTGCCTGGTTTGATTTGATTACGATCTCCTTCTTTTATTTGCCATTCATTTTTGTGAGTGCAGTCCCCTTGAGTAATGCATTTGAGCGTTTTCGTAGAAGCATTAAGTTTATCTTTTATATCCCGGTCACTTTCATAATCTTTTTTCTAAATGCATGGGATATTGCTTTTTTCTCTTTTACGAGAAAACGTGTGAGTTTCCATTATTTTAAATTTTTATTTTCTGAAAATGAAGCGGGTATTTTGGCTGTTGAATTTATTTCTGAATTTTGGTGGTTGATTTTGTTCTTTATTTTCTCTTTGTCTTTGGTTTTTTATTTATTCTTTAAGTTCAAACCCCAAAAATCTAGTCTCAGCATTATATCTTCTTGGTTGCTCTGCATTGTCATTTTGTTTTCAGCTGTAATTATAGGTAGGGGAGGTTTTCAGCTCAAGCCCGTTGACATCATTGAAGTGAGTAAATACACCTCATTAAAGAACGCTCCTGCGGCTTTAAACTCCGCATTTACGATGCTTAAGACGATAGATTACAAGGACTTAGAAAAAAAAGAATTTTTTACTGATCAGGAAGCAGATGCGATTTTTAATCCGTTTCAACGTTCTGTCCCTGCCCGTATTTTAAAAGATGAGACGAATGTGGTTCTAATTATTTTCGAAAGCTTTGGTTCGATGTATGTTGGTCCGAATAATGAGGAAAGCTACACACCATTTTTGGATTCTATTCTTAATAAAAGTATGTATTTCGAGCATGGTGTTTCAAATGGTCAGTCGTCTATGGATGCAGTTCCGGCCATTTTGGCTTCCATTCCTTCATGGATGAAAGAAACCTTTATTTTATCTACCTACAGCATGAATCAATACAATAGTCTTCCGGGAATCCTGAAAGACAATGGCTATTCATCCGCTTTTTTTCATGGTCCTACAAATGGCTCTATGCGTTTTGACTCCTTTACATTGGCTGCGGGGATTGATAAATATTACGGCCGCACTGAATACGCAAATGAAGACCACTTCGATGGCACATGGGGAATACCAGACCATCATTTTTTACCTTGGTCCGTCGATATTATGAACGGAATGCGCATACCATTCTTTTCAACGATTTTTACTTATTCTTCGCATCATCCGTATACAATCCCTGAAGGTTTTGAGGATATTACCAAGTCGGGCCCCGACCCCCTTTGTAAATCAATTAGCTATGCCGATTATGGTTTTAGGGATTTTTGGCTAAAAGCACGTAAGCAAGAATGGTTTAATAATACACTTTTTGTTTTTTGCGCTGACCATGTTGGACCGACGTCGCGAAAGGATAGGGGAGATATAGATTGGTCATTTAAGATTCCTATTGCCTTTTACCATGAGTCCGGCGTTTTACCCAATGTAAAGGCCAATGAAACAATGCAGCAAATAGACTTGATGCCAACCGTACTGGACTTGCTCAATATTGAGACAGACTATTTTTCAGTTGGATCATCTTATCTGAGTGGTCCGGATATGCCAACTATGTCCTATTATCAGAACAATATTGTTTCTATGGCTCCTGGAAGAAGTCCAATCATTTGGAATGAAATAAAAGATGACCCTAATTCAAATAAGGAGATCAATAGAAAAATCAAAGCGGTGTATCAGCAATATATCAATGCGCTAGTAAGCAATGAAATGCTTCCTTGAGGAAGATTTTATTTGTGATGGAAATATTGAATCGTTTGTCTAAATTTACACCCAAGAATATTTATTATGAGCGGGAAGCATACAACACGAAAACAGGATTATTCAAAATGGTATAATGAGTTGGTTCAAAGGGCGGATTTAGCAGAGCACTCAGATGTAAGAGGTTGTATGATTATCAAACCTTACGGATTTGCGATTTGGGAGCGAATGAAAGAGGTGCTCGATCAGAAATTTAAAGAGACGGGCCATTCCAATGCTTATTTTCCATTGTTCATTCCTAAATCATATTTAAGTAAGGAGGCAAGTCACGTAGAAGGTTTTGCAAAGGAATGTGCTGTTGTAACGCATTATAGGTTAAAGAATGCAGAGGACGGGAGTGGGGTCGTTGTTGATCCAAAAGCAAAGCTCGAAGAAGAATTGATTGTGAGACCAACTTCTGAAACAATTATATGGAATTCATACAGAAATTGGATTCAATCCTACAGAGATCTTCCAATCTTAATCAATCAGTGGGCGAATGTAGTCCGTTGGGAAATGAGAACTAGACTTTTCCTAAGGACAGCAGAGTTTTTATGGCAAGAGGGACACACAGCACATGCAACAAATCAGGAGGCACGTGAGGAAACAGCGAGGATGTTAGAGGTTTATGCTGATTTTGCAGAGCAATATATGGCAATGCCTGTTGTCAAAGGAAGGAAGACAGAATCAGAAAGGTTTGCCGGTGCAGAGGACACCTTATGTATTGAAGCCTTGATGCAAGATGGAAAAGCGCTTCAGGCAGGGACCTCTCATTTTTTAGGTCAGAATTTTGCAAAAGCATTTGATGTAAAATTTGCCGATAAAGAAGGTAAATTAGACCACGTTTGGGCAACCTCTTGGGGTGTTTCAACTCGGCTGATGGGTGCCTTGATCATGAGCCATTCGGATGATGAAGGACTCGTTTTACCTCCACTGTTGGCCCCGATTCAGGTGGTGGGTATTCCAATCTATCGAAGCCCTGAGGATCTTGAGAAGATTTCTGATAAATTCGAGCTTCTCCGCTTGGCTTTCAAAAATAAAGGTATTTCATTTAAGTATGATGATGACGATAATAGACGACCTGGATGGAAATTCTCTGAATACGAAACAAAAGGTGTTCCTGTGAGATTAGCTATGGGACCAAGAGACTTAGAGAACGGAAATATCGAAGTAGCCCGAAGAGATACAAAAACAAAAGAAATCGTTTCTTTTGAGGGCGTTGAAGATTTTATTGAAGGATTATTAAAAGAAATTCAGTCTAATCTCTTTGAGAAGGCGGATACATTTCGCAAGGAGAAAACAAGTGATGCTTCAGATTTTGCGACCTTTAAAAAGCTTGTGAATAAAGGAGGCTTTGTGTCAGCACATTGGGATGGAACTGAGGAAACCGAAAACAAGATAAAGGAAGAAACGCAAGCAACGATTCGATGCATACCTTTAGATCAGGTCGAAGAAGCAGGTGCCTGTGTCTACAGCGGTGCGCCATCTAAAGGGAAAGTTTTGTTTGCAAAGGCATACTAGTGGCTCAGGACTTTCAGTTCAAATACTTTACAATTTCTCAAAATAGAACAGCCCTTAAGGTTGGAACTGATAGCATGCTTTTAGGTGCGCTCATATCTGCAAACGCTCCAAAATACGCCTTGGATTTGGGTGCGGGTACCGGCGTGCTTTCATTAATGCTCTGTCAAAAATTCCCAACATTAAATGTTGATGCCATTGAAATTGATAAAGGCGCATTTCAAGATTGCCTCTTTAACGTAAATCAATCTAGCTGGTCTGAACAAGTCCATGCAATACATGGAGATTATTTGAATTATGTTTTTTTGAGGTCTTATGATCTTATCGTGTCAAATCCGCCTTTTTATCTTGAGCATGCTGCGGGTATGAAACGTGAAAGCGAGGTGGCCAAGCATACCTCAAAGGAGGATTTTTCTATGTTTATTTCCGTAGTCAAATCATTGTTGACTCAAGATGGGACGTGCTGGATGATTATACCGCATGCACAATTAATGTTTTTAAAGGACTGCACAAAAAACGTTTCATTGTATGTAAATGAGATTATTTATATAGACGCTAAAGAATCTAAACCGAATTCACGCATTGTAGTTTCGCTCTCAAATTTTTCTACTCCTATAAACACATCCAGGTTAGTTATTCGAAATGAGGACAACAGCTATAGCGATTCTTACATTAATTTAACCAAAGAGTTTCATTCGAAGGATTTAAAAAAGTAACTTTATTAATGTGGTTACTGGTTCTCCATTAAAGAAAATCAGATACTGACAATATTTAAGAAGCAAAATCGTTTTATTATCGTGAGAGGTGCTTTAGTTTTTATAATGATTCTAATTTTGAATCTAGGGTTTTTATCTAGACCACTAATGGCTCAGGGGATGGAAATTGATGATTCATTTACATTGGAGATTGGTTTACCGAACTCATTTGTCAATAAACCATTTAAAGATTTCATGCAAGGCTTGGTTTCCGTTTCACCTTATTATCAATATACTTTAGAAAAAGGTTTTGCATTTGGTGCGGGAGCGCATTATTCTTATTTCGCGGTAAATGAGTTCAATGTACCCTCTGCAATTTATGGCGGGATGCACTGTTTGGGCGGATTTGTAAAGCTGGGTTATGAGAAATTCTGGCGTGAACGCTTCGGCACGGATATTGGCGTCAAGTTTGGTTACATGCATTCTATGATCAAAACCGATGCTTTATTTGAGGATGGAATTCGTTTGAATGTTCTTCAGTCCATTTATATTGAACCTAATATAGGTTTGGTATTGGCTTCTGATGATTCTAATTCATATAGATTAACGATTGCCTATCCTTTTTATGGATTCGGTTTTAGACCATGGGACATTGGTGTTGATGGAAATGCGGGTTATGAGACCGAGGAGTTTGACCGAACGTCTTCGTTTTTAATTGTTGGTTTTGGATATACGCATTATTTTAATGGTAAATCTAGTGCACAAAATTAAGTCTGAAGTACTCCCACGTTATAAGCTTCTGTTGCTTTCTTGTGATTGGCTGAATCTATGCCTATCGAAATGACCTTTCTTGTCTCAATCGGATCTATGATGGCATCTATCCACAATCTGCTTGCTGCATAGTAAGGTGATATTTGCTCGTCGTAACGGTTCTTGATTTTGTCAAAGAGCTCTTTTTCCTTTTCTTTCGTGATTTTTTCACCTTTCGCCTTTAAAGAGGAAACCTCAATTTGAAGTAGCGTTTTAGCAGCAGCAGCACCACTCATCACAGCAATTTCTGCCGTAGGCCAACCCACAATCAGTCTTGGGTCATATGCTTTCCCACACATGGCGTAATTCCCTGCGCCATATGAGTTTCCAATTACGATGGAGAACTTTGGTACGACCGAGTTGGCCATTGCATTCACCATTTTAGCACCATCTTTAATGATTCCTTGATGTTCACTTTTAGAACCAACCATAAAACCAGTAACATCATGAATAAATACCAAGGGAATATTTTTTTGATTGCAATTCATGATGAAACGCGCTGCTTTATCTGCTGCATCTGAATAGATGACACCACCAAACTGCATTTCGCCTTTCCCGTTTTTAACGAGCTCTCGGTTGTTCATTACGATTCCAACACTCCATCCATCAATTCGAGCATAGCCTGTTAGTATCGTTTTACCAAAACCAGCTTTGTATTCAGTGAATTTAGATTCATCAGTTAAACACTTCAGGAGCGCTCTGCTTTTATATGGTTTCGAGCGTTCTGCCGGTAATATCCCGTATACTTTTTTAATTGCACTTTTTGGTTCAATAGATTCACTTCGGTCAAATCCGGCGTTTTCAGGGGCTCCGATTTTATCCATAAGCGCTCTAATGGTCTTTAGGCATTCTTTATCGTTTTCTACCTTATAATCACATACACCAGAAATTTCGGTGTGTGTCGTGGCTCCCCCCAAGGTCTCATTGTCGATGTTCTCGCCAATTGCCGCTTTCACAAGATAGGAGCCTGCTAAGAATATAGTACCTGTTTTATTTACAATTAGGGATTCATCTGACATAATAGGCAGATAAGCTCCACCTGCTACACAGCTTCCCATGACTGCAGCAATCTGAACGATTCCTTGTGCACTCATTTTTGCATTATTCCTGAATATCCTACCGAAATGTTCTTTGTCTGCAAAAATTTCCTCTTGCATTGGTAAAAATACACCTGCGCTGTCTACCAAATAAATAATAGGCAGATGGTTTTCCATCGCAATTTCCTGTGCCCTTAAGTTTTTCTTTCCAGTTATTGGAAACCATGCACCTGCTTTTACAGTCGCATCATTGGCAACAACAACACACCTTCTTCCACTTACAACTCCTATGACGACAACTACTCCGCCTGATGGGCATCCTCCGTACTCTGCATACATTCCATGACCAGCAAACGCAGCGATTTCTTGCATCTCCGAGCCTTTATCCACGAGTAGCTTGATACGCTCTCTTGCAGTGAGCTTTCCAGCTGAGTGTAGTTTATCAATTCTTTTTTTACCGCCACCTAATTGAACTTTTTCAAGCTCTTTTTCAAGTGCACGTATTTTAAGACGCATTTTGTCTTCGTTAAAATTGAATTCTATTTCTTTTTGGGAAACTGCCATAGATTTTATTTGAACTCAAATATACGAAACTAGGTCTTTAGCTATCAAATCAAGTTCGTCTTAAATTGTACTTTTGTAAAAAAAAGAGCACCATGAAAAAATTGGCATTGCATTGGAAAATACTTATCGGAATGTTTTTAGGAGTGCTCTGGGCACTATTTTCTGGGTCGGTAGGTTTAAATAAGTTTACCATTGATTATATTGACCCATTTGGTGTGATTTTCATCAATTGCCTCAAGTTCATTGCTATTCCTTTGGTTTTATTCTCCATTGTTGGTGGGGTAGCAGGTCTCGGAGATGTTCGCCAGTTGGGTAGGATTGGCGCTAAGACCTTGGGTTTATATTTAATCACGACGGTAGCCTCAGTTACCTTGGGGCTTTCATTAGTCAATTTGCTGGAACCCGGTCAAAATTCATTGGAAGATTCGAATCGCTTACGTTATGAGATTTGGGCAAAATCAGAAGGTATAGCCGTGAAGGATGGGCGCAATCTTCTTAAAACGGCAGACCCGCTGATAGTTAAGAAAATTGAAGCTTCATTAGATGAAGAGAAAAGCTCTTCTGATTATCAAAGCATGATGTCCAAAAAAGAAAATGCAAAGGGTAGAAAGACTGGACCGCTTCAGCCTTTGGTGGATATGGTTCCTGAAAACCTTGTGGCTGCTTTCTCAAGTAGCAAGCTCATGTTACAAGTTATTTTCTTTGCACTATTTTTTGGGATAGCTCTTTCCTTAATGCAAACAGAGGGTTCAAAGCAAGTACATCGTTTTTTTAATGCAATGGGTGATGTATTTATAAAAATGGTAAATATGATTATGGCACTTTCTCCGTTCTTTGTATTTTGCTTAATGGCTGGTGTTTTAGCCAAAATAGCAAATACTCCAGCTGAGTTGTTCACGTTGTTTCAAACACTTGGATTGTACTCCCTCGTGGTCGTTTTAGGTTTGGCGCTCTTGCTTTTTGTTTTTTATCCTTTACTTCAGCGAATATTTGGCGTTCATTTTGGTTACCGTGAGTTTTACCAAAAAATGAGTCCTGCTCAATTTCTTGCATTTTCAACAAGCTCAAGTGCCGCTACACTTCCCGTTACCATTAAATGTGTTCAAGAAGGATTAAGGGTACCCAAGAAGGTCAGTGATTTTGTATTGCCTATTGGTGCGACGGTGAATATGGACGGTACTTCCTTGTACCAGGCAGTTGCCGTTATTTTTCTTGCTCAATTTCATGGTGTAGATTTATCTATGTCTCAACAATTAGGTATTGTGGCGACGACAACACTTGCCTCTATTGGTTCTGCTGCGGTTCCTAGCGCTGGTTTAATCATGCTCATGTTTGTGCTGAATTCTGTGGGCTTAAATCCTATGTGGATCGTTATCATCTATCCGATTGATAGAATCCTAGATATGTGTCGGACCGTTATTAATGTTTCAAGTGATGCCACAGTTGCTGCGATTGTAGCCAAAACCGAAGAGTGATTTTAAGTAGGCTTAAAAACTATTTAAAAGACTATTAAGTGTTTTAGGTTCTATATCGTGGTTGCCCTCAAATTGTATTGTTTCAAATCCCAATTTTTGATAAATAAGAAGCTCCTTTTCTAAAAGTTCGGAGGTCAGGAATTCATCTTTATTTCCAACTAGAAAATAGCTTTGCTCAACCGCGGTATTTGGCTTTTCAATATCCGGCGGAAATACGGACGCCCACAAGATAAAATGGCTAAATAGTTTTGGTTGATTATAGTACCACCTTGCTGCAGTTGCACCGCCTTGTGAGAATCCAAGTAATACAATTTTTTCGTAAGTATTTTCTTTTAAATGTGCTGTCAGCCATTCTGTTAGCCAATTCAGATTATCATCAATGTCATCCTCACGTGCCTCTTTAGTCATCCATGAGGCACCAACGCGACCAGAGTACCCGTTTTTATAAAACCGATGTGGTCCTTCAGGTGCCAGAATTCTGAAGTCCTCTGAACAGCCATTAAACTTGCGTATAAAATACTCAGCAAGCTGTCCATATCCATGCATTGCGATGAGGAGATTTTTCGGATTTTTTTCTACTGAAACTGAAAAGTATCGGTACGTTTTTGTGGATTGAAATCTGTGGCTCATATTTTGCTGTATACCCTATAAAATTAATAAATTTGTAGGGTGATTCGGTATTCTTTTAAGGCTTTTCTCTTTGGTATTTTGCTTTGTTTTGCTGGTCCTATTTTTGCGCAACAAAAAATCACAGTTTTAGATAAGACCTCAGGGTTTCCCATTCATGACGTTTATGTGAAGGTATTCTGTCTTGCATATGCTAGTGATAGAACTATACCTAAGACTATGGTAGCTCAACCGAATTCTTGTGGTGAGTTCTATACGAATAAAAAAGGTAAATTTCAGACTGATTTATTTGACGGGAAAGATTCTATTGTATTCAATATATCCTTTCTTCATGAAAATTACAAAGCACAACGATTAAATTATGATTCATTAGCGAATCGTGAATTCAAAGTATTTCTTGAATCAAATGCCAACACATTAGACGAGATGGTGGTCTCGGCAAATCGAATTCCTGAGAAAAAAAGAGATGTGATCCAAAAAATCAGGGTAATCAAAAGTGAAGAAATTCAAAATCAGAACCAATCATCGATGGCCGATTTGGTCGGTGCCTCTGGAAATGTATTTGTTCAGAAGAGTCAGCTTGGAGGCGGGAGTCCTATTATTAGAGGATTTGAAACCAATAAAGTATTGATGGTTGTAGATGGAGTGCGTCTCAATAACGCAATATACCGAGGCGGCCATTTGCAGAATATCATTACTCTTGACAATTCAATCATGGAGCGGGTAGAGGTCTTGTTTGGTCCAGGGTCAGTGGTTTATGGTTCAGATGCCATAGGAGGGGTGATGAGCTTTACCACCAAGGATCCGAAACTTAGCCATAAAGAAAAGCCACTTGTAATCGGGGATGCCTATACAAGGTATTTTAGTGCTGCTAATGGCTTTGCTACAAACGCAAATGTATCTGTTGCCAATAAGAAACTAGGTTCTTTAAGCTCTGTTACCTTTTCTGATTTTGGTGACTTACGACAAGGCGCGAATAGGTCCGATTTTACGGAGGGTTTTGGCGCTCGAAATTGGTACGTAACCCAAGTGGATTATTTAGATACAATGGTGAACAATCCTGATCCAAACCTACAGGTAGGTTCTGCCTATCAGCAGCTTGATTTGTTACAGAAGTTTATGTATAGGCAGAATGAGTTTATAACGCACAAGCTTAACTTACAGCTTTCTAATTCTAGTAATATTGACAGATATGACCGTCTGACACAAATGGAAAATGGGGTTGCTAAATATGCTGAATGGTATTATGGACCGCAATACCGGTTTCTATCTTCGTATACTTTCGAGCATTCAAAGTCAAATAAATGGTATGACAATGCAAAGCTTATTGCAGCCTATCAGGCGATTACAGAGAGCAGGATGGTAAGGAGGTTCCAAGATGATCAGTTAAAAAGTAGAATAGAGGACTTGGATATTTTTACCTTAAATATTGATTTCTCAAAGGATTTAATTAAAATAGATGAGGAAGGTGGTGTACGCAGTAAACATGAGCTAAATTATGGATTGGATGTATCACACAACATAGTTGGGTCAACTGCTTATTCGACGAAAATTTATACACTTTTAAATACATCTCTTGATACGCGTTATCCCGATGGAGGATCTGACATGTCCTCATTTGCAATATACTGCACCGATAACTGGGAACTCAATAGAAAGATGATTATAAATGGCGGGATACGTGCCTCACATGTCAGACTCAATGCACTGTTTATTGATCAAACTTTCTTTCCTTTTCCGTTTAATTCCATAAAGCAACAAAATTCTTCGATTAACGGTAATTTAGGACTGATTTATATGCCAAAAAAGAGTATGAGATTCACGTTGTCTTCTGCTACAGGTTTTCGGGCGCCAAATGTAGATGATGTATCCAAGGTATTTGAATCTGTTCCAGGCAAAGTCATCGTCCCTAATCCAGATTTGAAACCTGAGTATTCGTATAATTTAGAGCTAGGAGCAGAGTTTCTTTTCTTTAAATACATCAATTTCTCCACAAATATTTATGGGACTTATTTAACAAATGCATTGACCATTCAAGGAGGTACAATGGATGGTGCAGATTCCGTTTTTTATGATGGCTCCTATAGTGAAGTCATTACGACCACCAATGCGAATAGAGCGTTTGTTTGCGGGGTTGAAGGTTTAATTAGTGGAACAATAGGAAGGCACCTTACGCTTTATTCAACCTTGAATTATACCTATGGGCGTATATTAACGGATACGGTTCCATATCCTTTGGACCATATTCCGCCATTGTTCGGCAAGGTGAGTGTCAAATACCAAAAGAAAGGATGGATTGCTGAGGTCTTTGCCAATTATTCAGCTTGGAAGCGATATGCAGATTATAATCTTCTCGGGGAGGACAATTATGCTTTTGCCATTGAAGGCCGCGGCATGCCGAGCTGGTATACTGTCAATGCCAGAATCAGCTACGCTTTTTCAAAAAATCTTTCTTTACAACTGGCTTGTGAAAATATTTTAGATCGAAACTACCGAAGCTTCGCATCCAATATTTCTGCGCCTGGGCGCAATATCATTATTACCCTTCGGGGTCGTCTTTAGTGGAGAAATATTTACCTTGTGCGGGCACATAAAAGAACTTCTTTTGTACTTCCTGGGAATTTAAAATTTTCGGTTTAAAGATAAAGGGATCTATTGCTACTTTTGGTGCCTCGATTTTTGCCTTGTAAACAATAATATCCCTGACCGGACCATTGCCTGGATTAAACCCAAAGGCGTAGGCTTCGGAATCATGTGTGCCTAGCCCATCAAAGTTTTTCCATTGGAAAACCTTACTTGGCTTATTGTTAAATAAAAAGTAAACCTCCTTATAGCTCGAGTTACGTATTCTAAAATCCACAATTAGATCCTTGTGTTGGTTAGAGGAAATGTTAACGAAACTTATGTCTAGTGGGAGTAGAGGAGAAGAGGGTACCGGAACTGGTATAGAAAAGGAATTACTTCGTCCATCATAAAATATAAAAGCATTAAATGGCCCCATATATGCGAGCTTTTCGGCTTGAGTAACATGGCCTGACTCAATCGCTGTTTGTTTTGCGTATGCCAACCTATTTACGCTGATAATGGCATCCATTGCGTTATCTGGATTCAGTGCTGCTTTATGAATATTGTAAGTAAAATTTTCTTTGTCTCCAGTGTTCAAGGTTTCTCGAATATATTTTTGAATGATTGAGTCAACATAAAAGGCGCTACTATCTAGTAGATAGCCGGTCTTATTTCTGCTATTTTGATTTTTAATGGTTTCAAAGAGATCTGACTCTTGAGCGGGACCACTCGAGTCCTCATTTGAACAACCCATAAGGAACCATAAAAACAAGAAGCAGTAGATTATTTTCATAGGCAAATATAATTATAATGGTTTCTTATATTAGGTCGGATTTGGCATAAAATTTTTCGGTTTTATAAAACTGAAACCTTGGAACAGTATTTGCGTTTATAGTATTCAAGACAAACCTACGCACATGAAAAGACAAGTACAGACCTTAAGAACAAACAGGGTGAAGAAAGCGCAATTAAAGTTATCAAAACACAAAGAATTGGGTGTAAGGAGTAAAATTGACATTCATGAGGTAGCTTCTTTAATGGATACCATTAGCGGTAGGGCCAATATAAAAAACGAAGCCATACTGTTTTCTCTTCATATGAATTAAGTCTACTAGGATTCAATAACACCAGAGCCTAATAGCACCCCTTTCTTATACCAAGCAACAAACTGTCCTGGACTAATTCCCTTTTGTTTTTCATCGAAAAGTACATATATCCCTTCATTTTTTTGAATAAGTTTTCCTTTTTGTAATGGCTGTCGGTATCTTATCCTAAATTCATAGTGCTCTTCACTTTTATTAGTTTTTTGACTTATCCAATTCAACGTATTGGCTTCAATCTTTAATGCAATTCGGTTAAGTCCTGGATGTTCATCCGTTTGACCAGAATAGACGACATTGTTCTTTGTGTCTGTCGAAATTACAAAGCTAGGAAGCGGTCTTCCACCAATGTGTAAACCTTTTCTTTGTCCAATGGTATAAAAATGAGCGCCAGAATGCTGGCTCACTTCTTCTCCATCATCTTTTGTATATGAAAAAGGACGACACAATGAATCAAGATCATTATGATCTATTGACCTATATTTTTCGTATTGATTCATATCGATAGGGATTTCAATCACAGGTCCTTTCTTGGCTTCTAACTTCTGTTGTAGGAATTCTGGAAGCTTTATCTTACCAACAAAGCACAAGCCTTGCGAATCCTTTTTATCTGCCGTAACTAAATTCATTTTACTCGCTATTTTTCGTACCTCACTTTTTAGCAAGCCTCCAATTGGAAATAGCGCCTTTGAAAGCTGCTCTTGTGTGATTTGACACAAGAAATAAGATTGATCTTTTGAAGGATCTTTACCCGCAAGAAGCTCCCACTCCTGATTCTCGTTCATTTCTTTTTGACAATAATGACCAGTTGCCACATAGTCAGCACCCAATTCCATTGCGGCTTTCAAGAATACATCAAATTTAATTTCTCTGTTACAGAGAATATCAGGGTTTGGGGTTCTTCCTTGTTTATATTCGTTAAACATGTAGTTGACTATACGTTCCTTGTATTCCTTGCTTAAGTCGATCACTTGAAATGGTATACCTAATGTTTCTGCGACCATTAATGCATCATTTGAGTCATCGATCCATGGACAGTCATCTGAAATTGTTACAGATTCATCGTGCCAGTTTTTCATAAACATGCCGATGACTTCATAACCTTCTTTTTGAAGGATATACGCAGCGACGCTAGAATCTACTCCGCCAGAAAGACCAACAACGACTCTTTTCATGTTACAAAAATAGGAGTTATTGTCAATTTGATTAGTGATAAACTCCTTGGATTAACAAATACACTGCTGATTGTCTTATTTTATTTGTAATGTGTATGACAATTGAAATGATTGAATCAAAAACGCTATTAATTGTAGATTTTTGTCGTTAGGCCGTTGTTCCAGGTTTCAATAATGAGTCCTTTGTGATTTTGATCAACCTCTTGCCCCATAAGATTCGTTCTGCTTACAACATAGGTTTTGGCTGCTTGAATTTCAACTGGGATGATTTGGAAAAACTCTGTTGTGCCGTCATAATCTGTTTGAGACAGCTTGTAATAGATTGTGTTTTTCTCGATAGATTGTACAATTATGTTTCGATCTATGTGTTGATAATTTAATAGTTCGTTTGAATTACCGGCACCTGTTAATTGTGTGATTTCTTTCCATGATTGTCCGTCAAAAGACCTCCACAGGGTGAAATAGTCGTTATCTTTTTCAGATGCTGTTGACCAATTTAATTGGATTGAATTCCCGAAGCCTGAAAGCAATTCTCCTGTAAATGAATTCAATGTAATAGGAAGCGGATTAAAACTGGTGTGGAGTTTAATGTTTGGGAGGTAACGGTCTTCACTAGAGCTTGCCACAGGATAATTGTCATCCTTATACCACACGTGACAACGGTTACTTAGATCGCGACCTTCAAGCCACCCGTAACCACTAATCCAGCTTCCATCTCTATTTTCCCAGGTCACCAAAATATTACTTGATCCATCCCATACGAAAGGCGTATCGAAGTCAAATTGTCCCCATGTAATCCCTGTAAAACCTCTAAAATCGAATTCTTCCTTGACCGTTGTGGTATTGGATATGGTTAAAGAGCTATAATCAGGTAAGCCTGGATTCGGCAAACTAGATTCGGTAACATGAGATATTTTAATGGTTTGGTTGTTTAATTCATAGCCGCTCTCCCAGCTATTGAATTGAAATTGAATCGCCGTAATCGAGTTGCCTGCAGATATTCCAACTCCCTCAAGCTCAGAGGCTAGATATAGCATTGCAGATTGAGAATAGTCATATAAGCCATAGGCTGGTGTTCCGCCACAATTGTCAAAGTCTGAACCAATTTGACTGATTTGTTGACCTAAAATTGAAAATGTAACGAGGCTAAAAATAAGGGATGATGATAAGTTTTTCATAGTCTTTTTGTACTATTTATGAAATGTTTCTAGTTATTTACGGGCGCAAAAGTACTGTATTTTTTCATTTCTACTGCGCATTATGGATGAGTTTTGTTTCTGTTAAAAAAAACACCTCATATAATGAAATACGAGGTGTCTACTAAGACTAATGAGCTCTTAATCGATTCAAAGGAGATAAGATTCGTAAGAGAACAATTAGCTATTAACCAATAGTCACATTAAAGACGTAGTAATTTCGTTAGGGATGCCTTTATTTTTTAATAATTCACAATATGTTTTCCTAGGCGTTAAAATTATTTACCTGTGGCGATGTTAATTTCTACATATGGAAAATAAAACGGGCACTATGACTCCATTTCTTCATGTAGCGCTTGTATACAATTTATACCATCAATTGCTGCAGAAACAATTCCGCCGGCATAACCTGCACCTTCTGCACAAGGGTATAGGTTTTTAATATTAATATGTTGGTAGGTTTCTTTATTTCTAGGAATGAGAACAGGGGAGGATGTTCTTGATTCTGGTGCGTGGAGTACTGCATCATTAGAGATAAAACCTGGAACTTTTTTGTTGAAATCTAGGAAAGCTTTACGCAATCGTCTTGTGATGAATTCAGGAAATACGTCATCCATTTCTATGCTCGTAATTCCCGGTTGATATGAACTTCTTGGGAAATCAGTTGATTTTTTTCCATGAATAAAATCTGCTAAGCATTGTGCTGGTACCTTTTGATTTTTACCTGCTAATTCCCAAGCTTTGCGCTCAATTTTCTTTTGGAATTTAATTCCACAAAAAGGATCTTTCGGATTTTCTAAGTCCTCTGGTTCAATCGACACAACAATTCCTGAATTGGCGTAAGGATTGTTTCTTTTTGATGGAGACCAACCATTCGTAACTACCTCTTCAGCTGATGTTGCACAAGGCGCAATGATACCTCCAGGGCACATACAAAAGGAATATACTCCTTTATTTTCGGCCTGGGTTACAAGTCTATATGATGCGGGAGGTAAATAATCATCATTTACGCTACCATGATATTGGGCTTTGTCAATAAACTCTTGGCTGTGCTCAACACGAACACCTAGCGCAAATGGTTTGGCTTCTATGTGAATACCTTTGCTATGAAGTAGCTCAAAAATATCTCGAGCAGAATGCCCCGTAGCCAAGACTAGATTCGCAACTGTAACTGTGTTTTGTTCGTTCAAAGTAATAGAGCAGATTCGGTTATTTTCAATTGCTAAATCCGTTAATTGCTGGTTGAAGTGTATTTCTCCGCCCATTTCAACGATTTTATCACTCATTGCTGAAACTATTCTTGGAAGTTTATTTGTTCCAATATGAGGATGCGCCTCAACAAGTATGTCGTCATTTGCACCGAAATAAACAAACGTTTCTAGAACTTGTCTGACAGCACCTCTTTTTTTGGATCTTGTGTAAAGTTTTCCATCCGAATATGTACCAGCTCCGCCCTCGCCATAGCAATAGTTGCTATTTCCATTGACGATCCCTTTTCGATTTAGCTTTCCGATATCCTTAATCCTTTCTTTGACAGCCTTACCTCTCTCATAAACAATTGGTTTCATTCCTAGCTCTAAGGCACTTAATGCTGCAAAAATCCCTGCCGGACCTAATCCTATAATGTGTACCTCTTTTTCAGTGTCTAATGGCCTGAATTTCGGTTCATAAGGTAGAGGAGGAGAATCATTTTCGAAATAAACATGAAATGTGCAGAGAATTCTGATATTCTTCTTACGCGCATCAATACTTCTTTTATGCCATTTATATTGAAAAGCATTCGAATGTTTTAGCTTTAGTTTATCAATGATAACTTGCTTGAGGTAAGATTCATCTTTTGCTTGCTCGGGACTGACATAAAATGAGATTTCTTTCATTAGGATTGGAAGATTATTGAGAACCACCATCCTTTGTTATACAGTTGGTCTATTGGTTTAGCTACCGGCGAATAGTCTTGTATAAATGTGCTTTTCACTCCGTGAGAATATTTAACCTCTATAGAAAACTTAAAAAAGGGAGCGTAAAAATCTATACCACCACCGAGCTGTCCTTGAATATCATATTTATTGAGCTTAACAAACGGGTCAATGTAGTTTTGTGATGCGTCCTGCTGTGATTGCAAATCAATTGAGTATTGACCACCAAATAGGGCGTAGGCGGCAAAATTGTTAAATCTTTTTGTTCTGAAAATAAAGGACAAGGGGAAATCCAAACAGGTCGCATTTATTCTTTCTTCGCTCATGCCCTTTGGGAAATTCGTACTGTCTAAGCTTCTATAGGTGAGTGTTTTTTCTTGAAAAGAAAGTCCTGGCATAAATCGAAGGCGCAGAACTGGCGTACCTAGTTTTAAAGTAGTTAATATGCCTAGCTGACCGCCAGGTTGTGATTCATTTTGAACTGAGACCAGTCCATATTCTTCGTAGGCATTTGGATTCTGATACACTGTAAGGTCGGTACTATTTATTCCTAGCATAAAACCAAATCGAAATGCTTTTTTATCAAAATTCTTGAAGCGTTGCTGCTTTAATTTTTGTCCATAACTGAACAGAAATAAGCACATAAAGGTGATGCTAAGGAGCGACTTCATAATCTGATAACGGAAAGAAGCGTTCAATGTTGCAGTATTATTTGATTCCCGTGTAAATTGTGGCAATCCCACCGCTAACAGGTGTTGCAGTAACTTGCTTATAATTTAGTCTACTCAGGATATCAGTAAATTCTTTCCCTTCAGGAAATGCCGCCACACTCTCTGGGAGATAAGCGTATGCTTGTTCATCTTTGGAAATGTTTTTTCCAAGTGTCGGGATTATGTACCTCGAGTAGAATCCAAATGCTTGTTTAATTGGAAATGCTTTTGGTTTTGAGAATTCTAGAATTACCGCTTTTCCACCTGGCCTAAGGACCCTTAGCATTTCTGAAAGCCCTTTTTCTAGGTTTTCAAAGTTACGGACCCCAAAACCGACTGTCAAGCCGTCAAAATAGCAATCTTCAAAAGGAAGCATTTCTGAGTCTGCTTGTTTCATACTTACAATGTGATCAATCTTCCTCTTGATCATTTTTTGTCTGCCTACCTCAAGCATACCATTAGATATATCAATACCTACAACTTCTTCTGGATCAAGTTTTAAGTTTGCGATTGCAAAATCTCCAGTGCCTGTCGCAATATCTAATATTCTTTTCGGTTCAGTGGAACGAAGGGCTTTAACAGCCTTTCTTCTCCAGATCTTATCGATACCTAAGGATAAGAAGTGGTTCAAAAAATCGTATTTCGCAGATATATTGTCGAACATTTGTTCAACCTCTTCTTTCTTAGATTTTTCGCTGTTGTATGGTTTAACTGTTTTATCTGACATATTACTTAAACACTTAATTGCTAAAGGAGTTCGCGTACCTCTTTTTTTAATTCTTCGAATGAAATACTGACCACTCCAGGTTTCTCGCATACCATACCACCTGCGATATTGGAAATCTTGGCAATTGCTTCTAATGGTGCCTCGGAAAGAAGGCACAGGGTTGCTACCGCAATAACGGTATCGCCAGCTCCCGAAACATCTGTAATTTCCCTTTTATGGGCTTCAATGTGTGTTTTTTTTGAGTTGTCACAAATGTAAACACCGTGTTCAGATAGTGTAATTAATGAAACTTCATGAGGAATTGATTTTCTAAGATTTTGAACTGCTGTTTCAAAAGCATCACGGTCATTTTCAAAGCTAAAATCAATATTTAAACCTTCTTTTAGTTCTTTGAGGTTTGGCTTGAATAAGCGTAAACCATAATAATGATGAAAATTTTCTTTTTTGGGATCAGCGGTAACTGGTATATTTTTTTTGTTTGCCTCAGTAATAATTCGCTGTATATTGTTTTCATTTAGTACGCCCTTATCGTAGTCTTCTAAAATAATCGCATCTAAGCCTATTCCTATTAGTTGGATTATCTTTTCGAACAAAAGCTGTTTGTGTTCACTTGATAAAGCGTGGGTGTCTTCCGAATCTATTCTTAAAAGCTGCTGTTTTGATGAAATTACTCTGGTTTTTACCGTTGTTTTTCGGAATTTACTTCTAACTAAACCAGCTGAAGATATTCCTCTTTTTTGAAATAACTCCTCGAGGATTTCACCTTCTGAATCAGTTCCGATGACCGAAGCAATTATAGGGGAGGCCCCTAGATTTTTTAAATTCAAGGCGACATTTCCTGCTCCACCAATTCTATTTTCTTTTTTGTCTAAAGAAACTACCGGAACTGGAGCCTCAGGGCTTATTCTAGTAACCTTACCAAGAATATAAGCATCGAGCATAACATCTCCTACAACGAGTATGCGCTTTCCTTTAAACTCTTTTAAAATATCTTCGTAATTCACTTAATTTAGTTTTGACAAGGCTGCTTTTATTCTACGCATGGCTTCCATAAGGGTTTCTTCCGATGCCGCATAAGAAATTCTAAAGCAATTCGGGTCACCAAATGCATCTCCTGTGACCAAAGCAACCAAAGCTTCTTCTAACAGATAAAGGCACAAATCATTTGCGTTATTTATCGTTAAGCTTCCGTTCGTTTTTCCAAAGTAAGCGCTGCAGTCTGGGAAGACATAAAACGCGCCTCCTGGGTGGTTTGTTTTGATGCCAGGCATTTTAGCTAACGCATCAAGAACAAGTCCTCGTCTTGACTTAAACGCTGAAATCATATCATTTAGTATTTGAGGGTCTGCCTCCATGGCAGCAATTGCTGCTTTTTGCGTAATGCTTGATGTTCCTGATGTAAATTGTCCCTGTACCTTCGAACAGGCGCTGGCAATAGCTTTAGGGGCGCCAATATACCCAAGTCTCCATCCTGTCATTGCCCAAGCTTTCGATACACCATTTACAGTAACAACTTGTTCATAAACATCATTAAATTGTGCGAGACTTTCATGTTTGCTTTCAAAGTTGATGTGCTCGTAAATTTCATCACATAAAACAATAAGAGAGGGGTGGTTTTTGATCACATCCGCTAGGTTTCTCAATTCGGATCGATTATAAACAGAACCAGTTGGATTGCAGGGTGTAGAGAAGATCATTAGCTTAGTTTTCGTAGTAATGGAGTTTTCTAAATCCTTTCCGCTAATTTTAAAATCTTTATCAATTCCTGCGTTTACAAGAACTGGAACTCCACCCGCTACTTTTACAATCTCTATATATGAAACCCAGAATGGGGCAGGTATGATTACCTCATCTCCGGGATTAATCAAAGTCAGCACTACATTTGCGATGGATTGTTTTGCTCCTGTTGAAACTACAATTTGATCTTTATCATAATTTAGATTGTTGTCCCTTTTGAACTTATTTGAAATGCTTTCTCTTAAATCATCATAACCCGGGACAGGCATGTATTTTGTAAAATTGTTATCCATTGCTTCAGTAGCTGCATCTTTAATAAATTGTGGTGTATTAAAGTCTGGCTCTCCTAAGGATAGTGAGATTACATCTTTTCCTTGCGCTTTAAGCTCTCGGCTTTTCCTGGACATAGCAATCGTTGCAGATTCCTCCATTGCTAGCAAGCGTTCTGATAGTTGGATCATAGAAATTTTATTTTGGCGCAAATTTAATCAAATTCAAGTCTGAAAAGAGTGTTATGGTTGACATTTTAATATCTTATTCATCGAAAAGATCTGGTCGTCTTTCTTGTGTTCTTTCAATCGCTTTTTTTTCTCTCCATTTTTCAATTTCTGGGAAATTTCCTGACAACAAAATCTTGGGCACCTTCCAGCCTCTAAACTCGGGAGGTCTTGTGTATACAGGTGGTGATAAAAGTTTATCTTGAAAACTGTCTGTAAGGGCTGAAGTCTCATCATTGAGAACCCCTGGTAGTAATCTGACAATAGTATCTGTAAGCACTGCGGCTGCGAGCTCACCACCAGACAAAACATATGAGCCTATTGAAATCTCTCTGGTGATAAAGTGTTCTCGAACACGCTCATCTATGCCTTTGTAGTGGCCACAAAGAATCATTAGATTTTTTTTCAAGGATAAGTCATTGCAGGTATTTTGCTCTAATAAAGTACCATCAGGTGTCATATAGATAACCTCGTCGTATGTTCTTTCTTTTTGAAGCTTTTCAATTATTGTCACTATTGGTTCAATGCTCATAACCATGCCCGCGCCGCCACCGTATTGGTAGTCATCGACATTTTTATGTTTGTCTGTTGCGTAATCACGTATATTATGCATGTGTATCTCAACAAGACCTTTTTCCTGTGCTCTATGCAAGATTGAAGCAGCAAAAGGTCCGTTAAGTAATTCCGGAAGTAAGGTTAAAATATCAATACGCACAGGCAAATTTACAAACATTCTAAAATCTCTATGCGAACACCCGTAAAAAGTAAATACCCAAAGTGATATTTTAATAAATATGTAGTCAATATAGTCCATATTTCGATGGTAAGTCTGAGATAATATTCTGTATTTTAGAGGTTCATTAAAATCAATTACTTTGTTTAGATTTTTGTTCGTTTCTATTTCCCTCTCTATACTCTTGTCGAATTGCTATGCTCAATGTGAAGATGTCACCTTGGCTTCTATAACGAATCCTGGTCCATTTTCTGTTTCTATTCTGGTAGAAGGTGTTGATGATATTAGAAACGGCCCTGATTATGAAGGGGCAACGATATATTATCCGAATAATGGTGTACCTCCATATTCAGGTATAGCCATTGTTCCGGGATATTGTGGTGTAGAAACGGATATTCAAAATTGGGGTCCTTTTTATGCGTCTCATGGTATTGTTTCTATCACTTTGGGAACAAATGATCCCTGTGCTGATTGGCCAGCAATGCGTGCCGTTGCGCTGTTGGATGCCATTGAAACCATTAAGTCGGAGAATACTCGTGAAGGATCTCCTTTAAATGGAAAGATCAATGTCAACAATTTTGCTGTTTCTGGATGGTCCATGGGCGGCGGTGGAGCACAATTGGCTGCATCAATAGATCCTTCATTAAAAGCGGTTGTTGGATTATGTCCTTGGTTAGACTTGAATGATTTTGATGCTTCTGATTTAATTCATGATGTTCCGGTTCTTATTTTTACGGGCCAGAATGATGATATCGCTAGCCCATCTGAATATGGTTATATGCATTATACTAATACACCAAATGATACGGATAAGCTTTATTTTGAAATTGAAGATGGGGGTCATGGTGCAGCAAATGAACCAAATATGGCTGGAGGAGAGACAGGTATTTATGCGCTTTCTTGGCTAAAAACTTATCTTTTAGCTGACCCTTGTTATTGTGATTTTTTACTCGATAACCCATCGAATTCATTTGCTTATGAGACAAATATTGACTGTGAATCACTTGAGCTATTTTCACCTTATGATGAAGAAATCTTACTGCTATATCCTAACCCAGCAAACGGAAGTATTTTTCTCAATTTGATTGAGGTAGACGATGTTGAGTACAAAGTCTACGATGCATTAGGGAAATGTGTACAAGGTGGCGTTGTATCAAAGCAGTTAAATAAAATAGAGATTGAGGGTCTCCAGTATGGGCCTTACTCATTAAGGGTGGGTAATCTTAACTACAGATTTGTCAAAATATAAGCGATGAAATATCTATTTAAAATCGGAGCAATCATTTGTATACTATTTTTAGGTAACAATATCATTGCTCAAAACAAATGGAAGGGAAATACGACTCCAACGTATTACGAGCTATCTGAACATCTCATTGAATTATCAAAGATGAGTGAGAAAGTCGAACTTTACAATATGGGAAAGTCTGATTACGGGCTCCCAATATATATATGTATTGTAAATGGTGCTAAAGATTCACTGGAAACCTTTAAAAAAGCAAGAAAAGAAACGACAATACTATTCAATAATGCAATTCACCCTGGAGAACCCGATGGGATCAATGCTTGTCTTATTTGGCTTGATGAACTAATTGTCGGCCAGGAGTTTTCTTCAGAGATGCCGGTAGTCGCGTTTATTCCCTCATATAATGTCGGAGGGATGATTAATCGATCTTCTAATAGTCGAGCAAATCAGAATGGTCCCAACGAATATGGTTTTAGAGGGAATGCGCAAAACTTAGATTTGAATCGAGACTTTATAAAAATGGATTCTAAGAATGCTTTCGTGTTTTCTAAGATTTTTCATGGTCTTGACCCAGATGTATTTGTAGACAATCATGTATCTAATGGGGCAGACTATCAATACACCTTGACATACATTTCGTCTTTAAGTGATCGAATGCCTGCTGCAATAAAAAAAATTACGCATGAAAGTCTTTTACCAAGCTTAAAAAGTGACCTATATGCGAACTATGGTATTGACCTCTTTCCATATGTTGACTTAAAGGGCCAAACACCTGGAGAAGGAATTGTCGCATTCAATGACCTACCGCGTTATTCTATGGGCTACACTGCTCTTTTTCAATCCTTAAGCTTTACAGTCGAAACCCATATGCTCAAGCCCTTTCCGCAAAGAGTACAGGCCACATTAGCCTTTATGAAATCGCTTATTTCTTGGACTACTCAGCACAAAAAGCTCATTGAAAAATCTAGATTAAAGGCGCGTAAGTCGATTGCTGAGTCTAAAACTTTCCATTTTGGTTATGAATCTGACGGATTGTGCGACTCCATATTATTCAAGGGTTATGAGCATTCTTTTCCAAAACATCAAATAACAGGATTAGAGAGACTCAAATATGATACGCTAGCTCCTTATGAACGAAATATTGCGCATTACAAAAGTTTCGAACCTAAGAATGAAGTCCGGGTGCCTAAATATTACTTTGTTGGTCGTCAGGAGAAGGATGTAATTAAAAGGTTGAAGGCCAATAAGGTCATAATGAATAAGCTTAAAAATGATACTATAATGCAACTCGGTTTTTTTGAAGTGGTTGATTATCAAGTTTCCAAGCGTCCTTATGAAGGCCATTTTAAATTAAATAATGTGCAGGTCAGTCTCGGTGAAAGAGCAGTTGCATTAAAAGCAGGAGATGTAAGAATTTCTTCAAATCAAGAAAGAGCATCTTTTATCCATTCCGTATTGCAGCCTGAGTCTGAGGATTCATATTTCACCTGGAATTTTTTCGATAGCTATCTTCAGCAAAAGGAATACTTTTCGAGCTATGTATTTATTGACAAGATTGAAGAAATATTAAATAATGATACTGAATTAAGAACTGCATATGAAAGCAAAATGAATGCGGACAAAGATTTTCGTGAATCTGAATGGGCTCAGCTTTATTTTATATATAAGAGCAGTCCTTATTTCGAAAAGAGTGTCAATATCTTACCTGTCTTTTTTATGTATTAAAAAGAAGGACAGGATATTTTTCTAAAGTTTCTAGGTTTTCTTCTACATTTAA
>CAJWRM010000020.1 GCA_913046365.1 uncultured Flavobacteriales bacterium | reverse complement strand
ACTATTACATCATTGAATATAACGACAATACAACAGAAAATTCAAACGGAATTGTAACGCTGATAAAATAAAAAAGGCCTCCCAAAAGGAGGCCTCTATTTATTAAAATCAAAACTGATTCTATCTAACTACAAGCTTCTGTACATTTGAATAATTGAACCCATCTGAAAGATTGATAAAATACATCCCCGCATTCAAATCTTCAACCTTGTAAGATAGCTGCATATCTACCATAGCGCTCTTAACAACTTGTCCATTTGCATTTAAAATTTGAATTGTATTTACAGCTTCATTGTTCCAAGCCACTATGGCAACATCAGAAGTTGGATTTGGATAAACACTTACCTGTAATTCGCTATCTATGTTGTCAATTCCAGCAACATTCATTTCCTCTAAGGTAGTACTTGTAATCACGTCACATCCGTTTACATCCATAACAGTCACTTCATAAAAACCAGGAGCTAAATTCCAAAGATCTTCAGATGTTTCACCGTTATTCCATGTGTAAGTGTAAGGAGCTGTACCACCAGTTACCGTTACATCAATCTCCCCTTCTTGGTCAGGAGCAGGCTGTGTTACCTCTAGATTGACTTCGAGAGCCGTTGACTGCTCAACTGTGTAACTTCCCCAAACACTGCAGCCTTCGCCATTTGTGATTTTTAATCTATATGTTCCTGGAGTAAGACCTGAAATATCTTCGGTCATCATTCCATTATCCCATTCGAAAATAAAATCTGGTGTACCTTCTAGAATTGTAACATCCACAGCTCCATTTGCCATTCCATGACATGAGACATGCTGAACAGTCCCTTCAAAAACTGTAGGTGTTACCTCTTCAATAGTTATCATCGTATCCGACTGACAGCCCATTGCATCCGTTACTGTCAATGTGTAGTGTCCAGCACCAAGACCCGATTGGCTCAATTCTGTTGCACCATTTGACCACACTGTCGTGAATGGGGCGGTTCCTCCAACGATATTGACGTCAATCGCTCCACTATTTGCCTCACATGTAACCGACGCTGCAACGTCTAAACCAATTTTTTCTATTTTCATAGCCATTTCAACTGCGTCACGAGCATTTAATCTTCCCGCTCCAAGTAAACCAGCATAATCTGGGTTTAGCGCTTCGATATCTGTTGAAGAATTCTTTAATACCCATGAGATTTCTGCATTTGTCAAACAAGGATTTACATCCAACATCAAACCAATTGTTCCAGTCACTAATGGTGTTGCGTAAGAGGTTCCTGTACCGAATAAATACCAACCTGGCGCCGCTGATATTCCTATATCATATCCTGGTGCGCTCAGGTCAACACTTGCATTGTGCTGGTGGGTAGTTGATGGATTGCCAATTGTTCTTTCGTGGTTGTCTTGTGGTCCAATACTAGTTACCGCAAAAACATTATCGAAAGCAGCTGGATAGACCAAGTTTTCTGGACCTCCACATGTAGAACCATTCCCTGCTGCCGCCACGATAAATGTACCGTTTTCATAGACCTCATTGATGATATCCTGTACGTACTGATTGTACGAACAACCAGATGTCCAGCTAAGATTAATAACCCTATGCCCAGCATAAGAGGCCGCTAAAACTTCACTGTAGTTCATTTTGTATAACGCGAGAGAGCTATTGTAGCCTATGGCACTTTTACCAAGGTTATTGTTTGTTGAACCTGCAGCAGCTATTGCAACAGCGGTTCCATGTGTTTTTCCGGAAGTATTCGTTGTATCATAATGAACATACTTTCCTTGAATTTCCTCGTGATCTACAAAGTAGTTTTGATCAGAAATGGCAAGAACAATACTACTATTTCCTGTAGAGAAATCCCAAGCGCCTTGGGCAGAAATCAAATCCAAAGCATAATCTTCCGAAAATACAGTGTTATAATCATCGGCATGATCCATCGTTTCAAAGACAGGCGCGTATTCAACTTGACTTACAACAGAAACGTTATTCGTCAAATCGGTATACATATCTACAACATCAGCCGAGTATGAAGTTAATTCATATACGTTTAATAAATGAGCCTTCCTGGAATTAGGAATTGCTCGCTGAACTTCCGTGATATCTAATGAAGAAATGACATTATTAAACGCTGGGTCATTGGAGACAAAATCTCCTGCTGCATTTGTATAAGGTATATTTGTTGGGTTGGCGATTGTCAACCAAATTTTTGAACCTCCTTGGGCCAAATTAATAAATGATAAAGCTATAAAAGCTGCTGTTAGTGAAAAGGATTTAATAGAGTGCATATCAGTGCGTTTTTGTTGTTTGTTTTTTTTTGTTGACACAAATCTGCGACACAATGGCGGACCCTCAATTAAAAATCAAGTGTTGGAATGAAAAATACAAGAGGACACGAAAAGATCTTTAAGTAGTCCTAACGAAATGGATATGTAATACTACGTAGTTGGTAAAAAGTTAAGGTATATCGGGTAACCTTTTGGCATGCACAAAAAGGGCTTAAAACCTATGTTTAATAAGGGTTTACAAATATTCGTTCTGAAGAACCATCAGAATATTGATACAAAACCAAGCCTTTAGTATTCTTTTTTACTTCTCGACCCATGAGGTCTAAAATACGGAGCACCTCTTTGCTTGAAGAAGACGTAATTTCTGTTATGTCAGTGATTGGCGCACATAGCTGCTGAAAAAAAAGCCACGCCTCTCGGCTCGCCTCTATATCCATATTACCGTATGCCCCAGGCCAGTCATGACCTCCTCCCTGAACCGTATAGAGCCATACCTCAGTACAAGAATTTTCAGCACCATATTTTTCAGACAAAACAATACTGCCATCATTAGGATCCGTATTTGGTAAATTCTCAGAATTTTGAAGCGTTAGGTCAAACATACTATTGAAAAAGTTCATAGTCGCCGGTATACTCGGATAGGCACCCCAACCATCCTGATTGGTAGGATCTCCGCCAAAATAGGTCACATTGTCATTGGTCCCATGAATCTCCAAAATTGACACTTCATTTGAAGGAGTACAATCGTCCATAATGTTCTGCATGATCATTCCCGCTACTGGCGCCACTGCCCTGAAGGTTTCAGAAGCCTGACAGGCAAGCATGTAGCAAAGGTCTCCACCATTCGACATCCCTGTACAAAATACTTTATCCGCAGCTAAAGAATAGGTGTTTTGAAAATAAGTATTCAGGTTCTGTAAAAAAGCCACATCGTCGACCGTCTCATTGTTTTGAAAATCATACCCTACGTTAAAAAAAGTATTTCCGCCACCATCTTGGGTTCCTTGAGGATAACATACTGCAAAACCATATTCATCTGCAAGCTGGTTGAATCCAGAGTAATTCATGATTCCCTGAGCGGTTCCTGTATATCCATGACAAACAAAAACCAAAGGACAGTTTTCAGGGGCACTTGAGGGGTGGTAATAAATATAATCACGCTCAATACCACCATCTATGATGGTGCCGTATTCTAGCGCCTGAATGGTCATTGAAAATACATCATTAGATGCATTGTCATCTTGAGGCAATCCATTCACATTAGATACGGTAAGCTGCAATGCTGTTTGTCCTGAATTAAATATTTCAAGGTTGTCTGGATGCGTAAAGCTGTAGGTGCCCAATGACGGTATAGATAGATTGGTAAATGATGTGTTGTAGGACATTCCTCCACCAATATCCCAAGAAAGATCGAAAGAAGTAATGGTCTCTGCACCGAGGTTGGAAACCTCACCTTCGACCGGTATGATTGCGGGAACATTTACGTTCGACGGAATGGCTGCAGAGGTTAATGCCAAATCAAGTCCTTCGGGTTCGAAAATTATAACATCGTCTATCGCCCAGCCAAACATCCAACCGCCAACATCATCATAGTGAAATCCTAAAAGAACATTTGCGTTTCCGGAAAGAGATGACAAATCAAAAGACTGAAGGTCCCACGCACCGTCCTCTGTACCTTCTATGGTTGAAATAATGGTCCAAGAAGCACCATTGTCCAGGCTATATTCTAGGGTGGCGACTTCGGTATTCCCTTGAAATTCTGCTCCGTCATAGTAACTTTCAAACTGCAATGCGGCAGCAATACTATTACTCAAATCTAATGGCGGAGTAATTAAATAATCCATGCTTTTATCACAATCGCAGTCGTCATCATTGGTTCCGATAATATTTCCATGATCGGCAATAGACCACCAATCACTCTCTAAGCTCTGTGCCGTTCCCATGTTCCAGCCACCATCTGTGGCATTCGTAGTAATTGTCCATCCCGTAGGTAGGCTATTGCCTTCAAAATCTTCCGAAACCAAAATGTTTTGACTAAGCAATGATACAGAACAAAGCACATTAAATATGAAGAGTAATTTTTTCATGGATTCTTTTTGGTTTCAATAAATGTAGCCATTTCCAGCTACTTCACTGATTGTTTGAAAAATTTACGGGGAGACCCATCTTTTCTCAACAGAACCATCGGTATAAAAATACCACTGAACGACCCCATATCGAAAAGAAGTTTCCCTGCCTAAGCAGTCGATTATTTTCAATAGTTTTTTATTGGGGCTGGATAAATCTGATATTCCGAGCTCGTCAGGACAGCTCTTATTCTCTAGAAAATCCCATATTACCTGCGGTGAGTAAAAGTCCATGTTGATTGTTCCTAAGCCACCAAAAAGAGTCGCAATTCCCGGCCATTGGTGCCCGCCACCAATCACTTTAATATGCTCAAGCGAGGCTCCTGAACAATTTTGATAGATATATTTCTCAGGATAAGATAAGTCCAAAATATTGTTGTTCGGCATTTCTACAAATACTGGCTCAGCGTCACAGGATAGGTGGTTTGTCCATAGAGACATTACCTCTTCTACTGAAGCTCCTGTACCCGATCCGCCATTATAAGGAACAATAGCATCAGCCGTTCCGTGGATATGTAATACAGAGGTCGGAAAGCTTGGGTTAAAGTTTGCCGCAGTTGTGGTAGACATATTTCCTGCAACCGTACCAATAGCCGCAAAACACATGCTGGACTCACTTGTGATTTTATGACTCAAATAACCGCCATTGGAGAATCCGCAAAGATATCTTCGGTATGGATTCGTGTTGTAATTTGTCTCGAAATAAGTTACTAAAGATTCTATAAAGCCGAGATCATCTACTTCAGAATTCAAGGAATTCATATCGGCATTCCAAGATGCATTTAAGCCGTCTGGATAGCAGACAATCGCGTTATTGACGTCAGCAATTTCATTGAAGCCTGTAATGTTCATGATTCCATTTCCCGATTGGGTTAATCCATGCAACACAATGAGCAAAGGGAATTCTTGAGTAATATCCCATGAAGATGGCACGTAATAAACAAAGTTGCGTTCTTCACCATCAAAAATGTAGCTTCCATCGGTTTGAGCTTCCAGCTGAGAGACAAACGCCAAGGTGAATACTAAAAACCAATTTTTCATATCGGCAAGATACAAATGAAACAAGGTAATTGCAAAGAAGGAATTCTTACATGGAAAAATATTGCACATAAAATGCGCACCTATATTGATATAAAGGGCTAAACCTTTTGCTAAGATTATTATTTATTCTGAGATAGATTTGATATTTTAGGGGCAAATAAATCAACTAAACATATGAAACTTTATCTCAACCTATTTTTTACACTTTTAATTTCAGCTATTTTCGCTCAAAATACGTCTGAAAATCAGCCGCAAACAAACCCTTATGTGCCGGGTGATGTAATCATTCAAGTCTATAATGATGTAAACATAAGAAACCTTGTTGCCAGCGCTCCACAAAATTTTAAACTAGAAATTGCTCAGGAGCTTTCTCCAACCTCTCACATTTGGCTTTTGAATTTTGATCCTAATTCGATTTCACATGAATCAATGATCGACTGGTTTTATGGACAACATGAGATTCAATTGGCACAAAACAATTATTACCTCAAAATGAGGTCGACCATACCCAATGACGCGACCTTTACAAGCCAATGGCACCACAATAACACGGGACAAACTGGTGGGACCGCAGATGCTGATATTGATTCAGACCTAGCCTGGGACATCACCACAGGAGGAACAACAGCATCAGGACATGACATCGTAGTGTGCCTAATTGAAAGTGGAAACCTTGATCACCAGGATTTATCGCCAAATCGATGGGTAAATCCAAATGAAATTGAAAACAATGGTGTAGACGATGACGGAAACGGCTATGTTGATGATTACAATGGCTGGAACCCGCTTCAGAATAACGATAACTACGGAACAGGAGCTCACGGAACAAACTGCTTAGGAATGATCGGTGCTCAAGGGAATAATGGTCTAAATGTTGTTGGTGCGAACTGGGATGTTAAATTAATGGTTGTAGGAGGCTACAGTATAAATACAGATGCCAATGCGATACAAGCTTACCAATATCCTTACGACATGCGCGTGCTTTGGAATAATTCAGGTGGAAGCCAAGGAGCATTTGTTGTAGCCACGAGTTCATCATGGGGAATTGATGGAGAGAACCCAAACAACCACCCTGTATGGTGTAACTTTTATACTACTATGGGAGAAGCTGGTATTCTAAACGTGGGAGCGACAACCAACTCAAACTTAAATGTTGATACTGCTGGTGATATGCCCACAGCATGTGATACGCCTTACATGATTGGTGTAGGAAGAACAGACCACAATGACAACACAGCAGGTGGCTACGGTGCAACTACCATTGAATTTGGTGCGCCAGGAATCAATGTTGTGACAACGGCTGGAACGAGTGGAACAACATCGACCACGGGGACTTCTTTTTCCTGTCCGCTAACCGCTGGAGTTATTGGTCTTGCTTATTCTATTCCATGTGCCGATTTTATGAATACCGTTATTGCAAATCCACAAATGGGGGCAGACATGGTATTGCAGGCGATGATGGATGGAACAGATCCTAAATCTCAGCTCGCGAATAAATTCGTAACTGGAGGACGTCTAAATTCGAGGAATACCTTAGATGAATTAATGGCTGTTGGCTGTAACGGGTCTATTTGTTTCGGTCCAAGTGCCGTTTCTGCAGCCAATGTTGCGGAGAACGATGCGGATGTTCAATTTACTGCTCAGTCTGAAGCAGATGTTACCAATCTCTATTGGAGAGAGGTAGGAAGTAACAACTGGACACCTGAGCTAGATGTAAGCTCTCCTGTTGCTTTAACTGGTCTCAATAGCTGTTCAGAATATGAATTTTATTTGGAATCAAATTGTGGAGGTGATATCTCTAACCCAACCTCTATTCAGACTTTTGCAACATTGGGTTGCGGTGCATGTATCGACAACCAATATTGTACAAATGCAGCCTCTGATGGTATTGATGAATGGATCGAATCCTTCACAATAGATACTTACACCAACCAATCTGGGAATGATGGTGGTTATGGAGACTATACTGGAAACCCTATTCAATTGGATGTCGACAATACGTATGACATTGATATTGAAGTGGCGTGGAGTGGAACCCTTTATGATGAGCAATCGAGAATTTGGATCGACCTAGACCAAGATGGTGAATTTGGTACGGGCGAATTGGTCTTCGATCAGGGCACAGCGGATCAAACTGTTAATGTCATTGGCCAAGTAACGATTCCTGCAGGTACTCCGCTAGGAACCACTAGAATGCGTGTACAGATGGCATACGTAGGTAACCAAACTGAACTTCCTGAGGTATGTGACGGATTCCAGTGGGGAGAGGTAGAAGATTATTGTGTGGAAATTCTTTCAGGAATTACATGCGGTTTAGACGTAGTTGGTTCAACTGTTAACCCAGCTTGCAGCGGAAATGACAATGGTTCTCTTTCAGTAAACGTTGGTGGTGGAACAGGAAATTATACATACGATTGGTCTTCGAACTTGGGAAGCAATGCAAGTGTTTCAAATGTAGGAGCTGGAAATTACAGTGTTGTCATTACGGATGTTGATGCCGGTTGTGATACAACTATCAATTTTTCACTTGAATATGATGTAAATTTATCTGTAACGATTGAAGCAATGGATATCTCTTGCAACGGTTTAACGGATGGGTCAGTACAAGCCATTCCTTCAGGGTCATCAGATTACACCATCCAATGGACGGGAGGTCCAGACTCAAATTTTTGGGATGGACTAGGTGCAGGCACTTACGAAGTGACTGTTACAGACGCCAATGGTTGTGTAACTACAAGTGCGGCTAACGTTCAAGAGCCTGCTGCAGATCAAGCGAGCTTTTCATCGAATATCAGCTTCTTAAATGTACAATTCAACAACACCTCATCTGCTGGTTCATACTCTTGGGACTTTGGAGATGGGAATACAAGTAATGCTACCTCACCTCAGCACAGCTATGCCCTACCAGGAACCTACGACGTTTGTTTGACTGTAAGTACAGAATGTGCAGATAAAACAACATGTAATGCTATAACAGTTGATGAAGACGATTCTGGTATCGATGAGAACTATGCAAATTATGTTTCGGTTTATCCAAATCCAACAAATTCGTTCGTCAATTTCTATGTCACACATCCAAATGTAAAATCACTCATCGTCATGGATATTGTAGGAAAAGAGGTCATGACCTCAAATATCGTTGGAGAGCTGACTCAAATTAACATAGAAGGATTCAGTAATGGAACTTATTTCTATCGACTTTTAGGAGAAGATGGAAGTACGCTCATCGCTGATAAGCTCTTTAAAGTGAAGTAAAAATATTTAATACCTAATAAAGCCTCCAGACATGGGGGCTTTTTTTATGACTAAACCTTAGATTGATTCTGTAATTCAGAAAGTAATTCTCCGAAGTTGTCAGTTTCATTATACTTTTCCCAATCTCCTGCAATGGGCGCATGGCGCATGTGCTCAGGAATTCCAAAGGAATCAATCAAGGATAATGCATGAGGTCCAAGCTCAGCACAAAGCGATCGAACATATATTGGGAGTGCCCTGCCTGTTTTATTGGCTATGATTTTGTTTGTAACCAACCAACCTAAATCTTGCGAAATCCAATCGCATGCAGATAATAAAAATAGCTTTTCAAGCATTGGCTTCAATGCATTGTCACAGCTTTTTAAAGCCTCAAGAGAAGCAGCATAAACAACACGGTCGGAATATGCTTGCGATAATGCCTGAATTGCATCAGACTCCTCAAACATCCAAGCTTCAAATAAACTTTTTCCTTGTTTCTTTTTTGAATGTAAGCTCAGCGCAAGCTCAGAAAGCAAATGGCTTTCTCTTGCCTTCAAAATACGTAAAAGAAATGCTGGATTTAAAAGACTGCCAATACCTGTGCCTTGAATCATCCTTTTTAAAAACCCTGGAAGTAAGGTCAGTGCTTTTTGTTTGGCGAGCTGACTTTTGTCTGCTCTTCCGAGTAGCTCTTTGGCAATTTTTTGCATCAATACACGGTTATCACCTTCTGCAGTAATTCCAGCATGACCACCTACAATTCCCTCACCAAGGCGATTTACAGCCAAAAATCCTTGTCCGCCGCATCTTTCCCTACTAGTAGTCGCCGTATTTTCAGCATGCCAGGATATTTGAGTTTTCATAACACAACACAGCAAAAGGACTTCCATAGGATCACTTCCCTCTTTGTTAATTGCAGCAAAAAGATCTTTCGTATGATTCAGTGCCATATTGTAAGCGAAGGTTTTAGCCAATAAAGGCATCAATGCGCGTTGCTGTAATTGGTAATCTATAATAGGCGTATCGCTTTTCCCATTAGGTCCGACGGCTAGCCTTGAGCTTGAGTAACGGATTGCGGTGTCTAAACAAATTTTTGTGCTACCCATGGTCATGGATGCAATACACAAACGCCCACTCAAAAGCTGATCGGCAAGGGTCAAAAACCTACCACGTTTGCTTCTTATTTGGCTTTGGAACTCACCTTCTTTAGACATTGTTGATGTTGAATCTAGCATATATGCTCTAGGTATGCGCACTTGATCAAACCCAATGCTGGCATTGTCTATACCATTCACACCAATTTTATAACCCATATCCCAAACAGTTACACCTGGCAATACTTTCATTTCTTGGTCACGTATGGGAACAATAAAGCCATGTATCCCCTCATCGGTTTCCTTGTTAATTAGCCTAGCGAATACAATTACATAATGTGCGTGCACTGCACCGTTAGTAATCCAGTATTTTCGTGCCTTAACATCCGGTGTATGGATAATAAACTCCTCAGTGGTGCTATCATATGTTGCAGTTGTTTGCATTTCCACTGCGTTGTTTCCACAGCCTAGCTCCGTTAATCCAAAACAGCCTACCGCCTTTAGGGCGTCAATATCACTCAAGAGCTGATCGTGATGGGTTTGTGTGCCTAGCTTAAGAATTGTTCCTCCAAATAAATTGAATTGCACCGTCATTTTTGTCGCTGCTGAACCATCCATCATACCAACCGCCTCGTGCACAGAAAAAATGCGGTGCGGGTTGTCTTTAAAATCAAGAACTGAAATAAGCTGATTGTCACATATACTTTTTAGGCGCTGATAGGCAAGTTCACGTTCCTCATCAAGTGAAATATTATACCTAGGCGTGAAAAGCGAATCCTTGAATAAGTCTCTGAGTGCTTGTCGGGTTTTCTGGTTGTCATACTCGAGCAAATCTTGTAAGGCACGAATGCTTTCTATATTCAATGGCTTATCCATGGATTGAGTTTTATATAAAAGTAGAAAAAAAGCTTTGGAGTTAATAATGGCGAATTATTTCACAAAAAAACCCGCCAAAATTAGCAGGGTTGTTACTCATTTTGAAAGGATAATTACATTTTACGACGCAATTCCTTTTGTTCATCTTCAAGGTCTTCATATTTTTTTATTGCAGCGCACTCATCCTCTTGCAATTTCCTTGGACTTAAGTCGCGACGACAATGCCTCTCAATTTCCTTTTGCTTTTCTTTGAGAGGCGTAAAAGCATCCTCTATTTTTTGCTTTTCCTCTTCGGGAGCATCTTCTCCTAAGGCAATCATATCTTTTGCCAAATCGTTTTGCTCTTGCATTATTTTTACTGCAGCTTTAACACATCCACAAGCCGAATCTATGGATTTCACATCAATATCCGCAGCAGAACCTCCGCCACAAGAAGATAAAATTGCACCAAGTACAAAAACACATAATTCCTTTCTCATATTTTATAGTTTTTAGAAATCCAAAATAAGGAAAATATAAATAGGTAAAATAAAAAGCCCATCAAATTAATGATGGGCTCTATTACTTAGATTATTATTGGTAGCTTTTTCGAAATGTATGTTGGAATCATAGCGGCAATTTAATTTTTTGAGCGGAATTCAACTATGCTCGGATAGGATTAACACAGAGAAATTGCCTAAAAAGCAAAGAATTGTTTTTACTTTCACGTATTATGATTAAAAACTTCAGAAGCAAAACACACGAAATTATTTTTGAAGCAGATACCTTTCTTGGTAAGCTCTTTGATTTAATTTTGATGGTTCTTATTCTGATTAGTGTGGGGGCGGTTATGCTCGAAAGCGTTGCCTATTACCACGATAAGTACCACCATATTTTGGTCTCGTTTGAATGGACGATTACTATATTTTTTACTATTGAATACCTACTTAGAATTATTAGTGTCAAGCAACCCTTAAAGTATATTTTCAGTTTTTATGGTTTAATTGACTTGGTGTCGCTACTACCTTCTTATTTTGGACTGTTCTTATCCTCCGAAAGTATAGGATCCATAAAAACCATCAGAACCATTCGGCTGCTCAGAATTTTTAGGATTCTGAAATTGATTCGCTACGTTAAAGAGGCAAACAACTTACGGAGAGCACTCAAAGCAAGTAGACAACGAATTGTTGTTTTCCTTTTAGCTGTAGTGGCAATTGCCACTATTATGGGAACGATTATCTATTTGATTGAAGACCCTAAGGATGGATTTACGAGTATTCCTAGAAGTATTTATTGGGCCATCGTTACGTTAACAACCGTCGGTTATGGTGACATATCACCTCAAACGGGACTTGGACAATTTTTTGCCTCCATCATAATGATTTTGGGCTACGCCATAATCGCTGTTCCTACAGGAATGATTTCTGTTGAATTGGCGCTTTCTGAAAAAATGAACACCCAGAGCTGTCCAAGCTGCTCATTAGAAGGACATGACAACAATGCTAAGCATTGTAAGCATTGCGGAGCCGAACTCAATCCTGAGGTCTAATTATAATAACGGACCATCATGTGTTCCATAAAGGATATATCCAAAAAGGACCAATACTGTTACTAGGCTTGCCATTACTTCACTTTTTTAAATTCAGCACCAAAGATGTGACAAAGCATTGTTTGCATAAAACAAAATCGAAGCTCGATTGCAGAAATGGAAAGCAGTACCTATTTCTAGGTACGTATTTATACGGGTATGGGACTGAAAAACTAAGACCTGTAGGAGGCAGAGCCGAACGCTTCACCTTTTCCCTTTTGACAATATTGCCTCAAGCTTTCCAAGTATTTCGCAGAGCTGTAGTTCATATTTGCATAGGAATCGTCCATTTCTGAAAAGCCCTCATAAGAGTATCGCAGGCGTGTTTTACCATCGTTTTCATCCAGGTCATATTTCATGACGTGTCCAATATTTTCCCATTCAGACTCAACACATTCGAAATGAATCGAGGTATTAGGGACATAGCCAACAATCTTGAACTTAAAGGTCGCAAAATTGACAAATTCAAAGGTAACCACTTGGTCCATTTCAAAATCACCGTTCACTGAGGTCGTATACCATTGTGAAAGACCTTCTGCTTCTGAAATGGCCTTGAAAACTTGCTCTTTTGGTGCATTGATATGCATTAAATGTTTTATCGGAATCATATAACTAACTTTTTTATTTTTACTTTTCCTAAATATACGAAGGCTATATCCTTAACAAGTTTTCTTTCCTCTATTTTTTTCACGCTGTCGAAAAATACTACCTACCTTTGGATGTTCAACTGCAACATAAAAGAATGTCTTTTAGCACTTTTGGCTTACCTCAATCTATCCTTGATATACTTGAAATAGAGGGTTACAAAGATCCGTACCCTATTCAGAAATCCGCGATACCTTTAATTTTAAAAGGACGCGATGTACTTGGAATTGCACAAACCGGATCTGGTAAAACAGCCAGCTATGTTTTACCTGTATTGAGCTTATTGAATCGTAAAAAAGGCACAAAAGACAGACAAGTAGATGTGCTTGTTTTGTTGCCGACTAGGGAGTTAGCGGAACAAGTAAAAGAGGTATTTACCCTTTTTGAGAAAGGACTTGAACATTCTGCTCCCGTCATGGCGGTTTATGGAGGAGTGTCGATCAACCCTCAAATGAAAGCACTTTTTGGCATCTCAGTGCTGGTTGCGACACCGGGAAGACTTTTGGATCTAGTAGGTTCTAATGCCGTTCAATTTGATAAACTGCAAACCCTTATTCTCGATGAAGCGGATAAGCTTTTGAATCTTGGCTTTAAGGACGAAATGAGTCAAATCTTCTCATTATTGCCCAAAAAACGCCAAAATTTGCTGTTTTCGGCCACTTTAAATGAAAAAGTAAAAGAAATTCATCAATTTTTGCTTCGAGAACCAGAAGTTATTAATGTCTTAACAAAAGAGGGAAATATAGATCAAATTCGACAATTGGCGTACACAATATCTGAGGAAAAGAAAGGGCCACTTTTAAGGCACCTCATCAAAAATCAAGATATGAAGCAGGTCTTAATCTTTACTGCGTCCACCTACAAATCTGAGCATGTAGCTGACAAGCTTAACAAAAATGGAATTGATGCGAGGTCCATACATGGAAAGAAAAGCCAGCATGCCCGTAAAAATGCACTTGAGGCTTTTAAGGCCGGGAAATTAAGGGTGCTTGTCGCTACTGATTTATTGTCGCGAGGAATTGACATTGAGTTTCTGCCGCATGTCATCAACTATGAGTTACCACGCTCTCCCAAAGATTATATTCATCGAGTAGGAAGAACAGGGAGGGCAGAATCTACTGGCGAAGCCATTACATTAGTCTCGCCTAATGAAGAACATCACTTTAAGGTCATTCAGAAAAAAATGAAAATCTCAATAGGGCTTTTAGACGGCAATACAATTTCGTTCTAATGAGCTGAAAAAAAGCATTTTATTGCTAACCAATCCCTGACATATATACAAATGCTTACCTCTAAAGCAAAAAACAGATAGAAGCATATGGAATATTTATTGCAACTCTATTAACGAACAAAGCAGCCTAAAAGGGCTGCTTGTGCTCGTAAAAATTGGTAAACTAAAATGAAAAAATATGTGGTTGCATCTATATTTTTACAAATGAAGCACGCAAGATCTGGCCATTTACATTGGCAAAGACATAGTACATTCCCGTTTCTAATGCTTGAATATTTATTGTTTGATCACTCAAAGTAACATTGTTCATTATTTTTCCAGAAAGGGTAACTACTTGAATGCTTTCAATTTCATTAGTCGAAATAAATTTGATTAATTCAGCTGCCGGATTAGGATACAATTTCAATACAGAAGCAGAAGATAACTCATCCAAATTAACTGTGCTACATGGCCCGCATTGTCCATATACATTTGAGAACGTATAAGGCTCTGACATCAACCATTGTCTGTTTGCATAATTCGCATTGTCTGTAATTGGTGTACATGACCAATCTCCTGACGCTGTTCCTGCAGCCACCATATCTTCCTGAACACCATCCAATACCAATAAGTATTCCATATTATCTGTTGGTGCAGGTGAGAATGTAAATGTATATGTCCCGTCGCCGTTATCTGCTGCTACTGGACCGCCTGCTGGATCCCAGCTCCACCATGGACCAGTTAACCGAACCTCTGAACCTCCAATATTGTCGCATATCTGTGTCGTGATAACCAAGTCAGGTAAAGGACATGGGCTACATTGTCCGTAAACATTAGAAACTGTTGAAGCATCTGTTGTCAGCCATTGCCTATTTGCATAGGTAGCATTGTCAGTAACTGGTGTACATGACCAATCCTCTGATGCTGTTCCTGCAGCTACCATGTCTTCCTGAACTCCATCCAATACCAATAGGTATTCCATATTATCCGTTGGAGCTGGTGAGAATGTAAAGGTGTATGTTCCATCCCCATTGTCTGCCGCGACTGGACCGCCAGCTGGATCCCAGTTCCACCAAGGACCAGTTAACCTAACTTCTGAACCTCCCGAGTTACCACAAATTTCTGTCGTAATGACCAAATCTACAGGTGCTACAGGGCAAGGACTACATTGACCATATACATTAGAGAATGTTGTAGCATCCGTGGTCAGCCATTGCCTGTTTGCATAATTGGCATTATCCGTAACCGGAGTACAAGACCAATCCCCTGAAGCCGTTCCTGCGGCAACCATATCTTCTTGAACTCCATCCAATACCAATAAGTATTCCATATTGTCTGTTGGTGCTGGAGAGAAGGTAAAAGTGTACGTACCATCACCATTATCTGCTGCTACTGGTCCACCTGCGGGATCCCAGTTCCACCAAGGACCGGTTAATCGTACTTCTGAACCTCCAGTGTTGCCACAAACCTCTGTTGTAATGACCAAGTCTGGTAATGGGCATGGGCTGCATCGACCATATACATTTGAAATTGCGGCTGAATCTGATGTCAACCACTGTCTGTTCGCATAATTGGCATTATCAGTAATTGGTGTACAGGACCAATCCCCTGACGCTGTACCTGCGGCGACCATATCTTCTTGAACACCATCAAGTACTAATAAGTATTCCATATCATCTGTCGGTGCTGGCGAGAAGGTAAAAGTGTACGTCCCATCGCCATTATCAGCTGCTACTGGTCCACCTGCGGGATCCCAGTTCCACCAAGGACCTGTCAATCTTACTTCTGAACCTCCTGCGTTACCGCAAACTTCGGTCGTAATTACTAAATCTGATGGCGGCGGTGGTGGCATAACATAAAAAAGTTCAATCTTTTGAATGTATACTGTATCTCCCGAAGCAACACCCCAAGGTCCCCGAACACCTATTCTTGCAATTGAATCATTAAAGTTTCCGGCAGAAGGCGTGGAGGTGAGATCCACAGTAGCTGTTTGGAATGTCGTAGTATTGGCTGGATCACGGTCGAAATCGAAAGTGGCAAATTGAGCATTTCCTGCCGCATTGCTGTAGAAAAATAGTTTCCCAGCGCCAGCTCCAGATGCTGCATATGGGGTTTTGAATGTAATTCGTGCAGTGTTATAATCATCAGAGGATGAGAAATTTGGCGTGGCTAAATTTCCAGACCTGCCCACGGGAGTCGTATTATTCGCCTTCATAACCATGGCATCAGAGCCAAGAATAATATTAGAGCCACCACCACTTAACCAGCCTTCTTTAGAATCTTGAAAATCGTATACCAATGTATTTTCCGGACATGTGGTACAAATGATTCTAACTTTGTCAATGTTCAGTACTTGACCTTGAGATTTTTCAATTGAAAAAGAAACCGTCTCATTGGCTGTTGGCGTGTACTCAGTTTGAAGCTCTTCCCATGTATAGTTAGATGAAACATTTCCTGAAGGTGTACCAACTTCAGCACCGGAGATTCCTCCAGACCTAATTTTAATGGTCGAATAAATCATATTATTCGTTGTTTTAAGATAAGCCTTAAAAACATAAGTATTCCCAGCACTTACGGGTAAGTCAACATATGCAGATGCTGTACCAGTTGTAGCAAGCTGGCCAAAACATGTAGAAGACATTGCACCAAAAGTTGGATTTACCTTATTGGTGAAATCACCAACTCCATCATGTTGCCAAGATGATGTTGAGGATAAACTGGCATTGTTTGGATAAGCTCCAAAATTATCTGTAAAAATTTGCCCGAACATGAAAGATGAACTGAAAGCAAATAAACAAAGTGTAGTAAAGAAATTTTTCATAAAAAAAGATTGGTTAAAATTGTTGACATAAATTTTAGTTAGTGTTCAAATGACAATATATGAAAAATAAACTCTTTATTTGCATGTGTACAGCTTCTTTTTTAGCAAGACATTTAGTTAAATTTACAACCAATATAATTCATGATAACGCATTTTTATCAAAAAATTTACCCCGTTTTAATTACTGTTTTTGGACTCTTGATCACAATTATTCCGAAGGTAAATGGACAATCAAATGAAAGACAAGTAGATCTTGATTTAAATCCGCAAAAATTCTCTCAACTTCGCGCTCCAATGGAGGGAGATCCGGGATTTTTTATTGATGATTGGAAAGAAAAAAAGAATCCTAAAATCTCCTATTCAAAAACCTCTCTCAGTGAAAGTAGACCTACGACTGTTCAAGCAGTCGTCGATTACAGCACACCTCTTGTAAAGATTTCAAAGTATATTTTTGGAAACAATCTAGGCCATTGGACCAATCGAAAAATGTTAGCAAACGACGACTTCATTTTTAATCTAAAAGATATTTCAATTCCCGTGGTGCGCTTTCCTGGAGGAAATGCCTCGAACGATTACTTCTGGAATGCAGGCTCACTAGACCAATGTCCAGAGGGTACTCCAAGTATCATTTACAAGCAAGATTTTAAAAAAACAACGCCACCCAAACTCGGTACAGAGGGTTCCTACAGAACGAGACCCGAGGATTATTATGAATTGCTTTTAAGAACTAAAGCAACTGGATCAATCTGCGTAAACTACAGCATGGCCCTGTACTCAGAAATTGAAGATGAGCAAAAAAGATTAGAAGTTGCCGCAGATTATGCTGCTAACTGGGTGAAAGAAGTAAATATAAAAAGGGGGCTTAATATCAAGTTTTGGGAAATCGGAAATGAAAATTGGGGTAAATGGCAGGCGGGCTACCAGGTCAAAGAAAGAGGAACAATTGATCCCAAGAAATATGGTGAACAGTGCAGGGTTTTTATTGAAAAGATGAAAGCAGTTGATCCAACAATTAAAATAGGCGTTGTTGGCTATCAAAAACCGAAAACAAGAGACCCAGTTCAAAAAAGATGGAACGAACTTGTACTACCCGAAATTATTGATGTTGCAGACTTTTACATTTTACATGACTACTACGCAAAACATGGGGCCGTTTTAAGCCCAGAGGAAATGTTGAATGCAATTGATACAACCTATTCACATATCAGAGTTGTGAACGAGGCAATTGAAAAATTCACAGATAAAAAAGCGAATCATCTGCCGATAGCACTGACGGAATTTAATACCAGAAGTTTTGCTAAAATATCTGAAAATGTTGGCGTGTCTAATGTTTCGCATTGCGCAGGCCTTTTCTTTGCACACGCATTGGGAGAAATTATTCGACAGGGGTATGGAATGGCAATGATGTGGGATATTGAAAATGGATTTCACGACGGTCAGGACCATGGAATGTTTGCCTCTAAAAAAGAAAGCGATGTTCCTTGGCTCAACCCACACCCCTCATTCTACCACTACTTCTTTTACAATCAATATTTTGGAGATACCTACTACGAGTCTCGCACCACCAAGTCTTCGGTGCGTGTGCACGCCTCTAGTTTTTCATCAGGTGAGTTGGGAATTGTAGCTGTGAATATGTCGCCAAAAGAAGAAATATTAGAGCTTTCGATTGGTAATAAGAAATTTGGTGATGTTGCAGGTGTTTATGAATTGTCCAGTGACACACCAGCATCTAGAAAAGTCGCAATTAACGGCATCTTTCCTAAAAAAAATGCTGGTGGCCCAGACAACTTTTTAAAAATAAAAGCCAATAAAATTGGCTTGAAAGATGATAAAATTAAACTTTCACTAAAGCCTTTCAGTGCCAATTACATTCTTATAGAAAATGAAAAATAAATTGTCAATTACTTCCTTAACCCTTTGCTGTTTGGGTCTATTATCCCTGGTATCTATTAGTTTTCTTGAAAAAGAAGAAGAATCAGAGGACCCATCAAGACCAAATGTCATTTTAATTATGGTTGACGATTTAAGACCAGAAATCAATTGTTACAACAAAACCGCTATCAAGTCGCCAAATATTGATGAGCTTGCCTCAAACTCGTTTTTATATGAAAATGCTGTATGTAATTATCCGGTCTGTGGTGCTTCTAGAGCCTCAATGCTCAGTGGGCTTCGTCCAAATGAAAAAAGATTTAAGACCTATAAATCGAGAATTGATGAAGAAGCCCCGGATGTTGAGACCTTGGGATCATGGTTCAAAAAAAACGGTTATTTAACGCTTAGCTACGGGAAAATTTCGCACAATAAAAACGACTCTCCTAAAAGCTGGTCCCTGCCTGCTTGGAGAGCAGATAAACAATGGAGGGATTATCAAACTCTTGAAAACATAGCGCTTGCAAACCAAAACAATGGTGTTGCAAATGCTTTTGAGGTTGGTAAAAATTTAGAAGAGAGCTATGCAGATGAAAAAATGGTTGATAAGGTCATTCGTGATTTGGAAACAGTAAATGCCAACAATCAACCCTATCTTATGGCAATTGGATTTTTAAAGCCGCACTTACCCTTTAATGCCCCAAAAGAATACTGGGACATATATAATGAGTCTGATTTGAACCTCGCCAACAATAGATATCAACCTCACAACACACCAAACATCGCAATGCATAATTACGCTGAGCTAAGACGGTACCTTAATATACCAGATGATAAGACAACAGACATTCCAGACTCAGTGCAGCTTCAGCTCATTCACGGATACTATGCCTGTATTTCATTTGTAGATGCGCAAATTGGCAGATTGATTCAAGCACTAAAGGAAAAAGATATGTACGATAATTCTGTTATCGTTTTTGTGGGTGATCACGGATGGCAGCTAGGTGAGCACAACTTATGGGCAAAGCATTGCAACTTTCAGACCTCATTAAAAGTTCCTCTTTTATTGAAGTATCCAGGCCAAAAACAAAAAAAGAAAATCGAGTCTGTCGTCGAACTCGTAGACCTATTTCCTACACTTTGTGCATTAAGTAATCTTAAAACTCCGGGTCATGCTCAGGGCAAAAGCTTGATCTCAACAAATAAAGAAGATCCGAAAAATTCAGTAGGGTTTTCTAGCTATCATAAAGGAACTACCATTACAACATCTGATTACGCATACACAGAGTGGTTCGATAGCAAAAAAAACATGGTCATTGGAGACATGCTTTTTGATTTAAAAGGCGATGCACACGAAAATTATAGCTTGGCTAAAGACAGTACTTACAAAACGTTAATCTCTAATTTTAAAGATCAGATTGATTCATTAAGAAAAATAAACCTATAATTTAATCCATCTCTTTTGAATCATAGCTCCAGATTCTAGCTCAGCGACAATAAAGTAAGTTCCCGAGTTCAGTTTAGTTGCATTTACTATCGATGTAAATGAATCTGGACTATACGAAAAGATAATCTTACCTGAAAGGTCCTTTACCAATAAATTCGATATTGATGATGAGCAGTTAACGTGAAGTACTCCTGATGAAGGATTTGGCCAAAGGTTAAGCTCATTAAAAGAGTGCTCTATAACACTACTTGGAGGAGCTGATGAACAAATATAGCTTTCATCTTGCACGGTTGCATTATCTATATAGTACGTCCCGGCATCTAAAAACTGTAATTTTAGCAGGCGAATCCCTCCTATTACTGTGGAATCATGACTAAATGTGTAGCAGTATTCGGTCCAATCCGAATTGGTCTGAAAAGAATTAGAAGCAAGAGCTGTATAAGGCGCACTTGAAAATGCAGTTATCGCATTAAAGTTTAGATTTTCGGCCGAACCTTTGACCCAAAAGCTTACAGTATACGTTGAATCTTGAACCACATCGGTTGGGCAACTTGAAAGCTGAACGGAGCCGTTTGTGGTTCCTGGAGTATTCAATAAAACCATCGCCGATTGCAAGCCATTTTGAGCTTGCGATGGCGTCACGCTAATTGAAGCGATCGCCTCATTGTTTACTGTTTGTGTCCAATCAGTGATACCAGTTTCAAAATCGCCGTCACAAAATAGTGGCTGAGGAGGAACTACCTCAATGGTTACATTGTCAACATAATAAACCCCGTCATTTAAAAATTTAAACTTAGCAAGTCTGACATTGCTGTATACAGTGGTATCAGCCTCAGAAATAAAAGAGTATTTAGTCCAGGTATCGGATATGGCTATGGATGTTTGACCATAATTGGTATACGGCGGTGCAGATAAAGAGCTTGTGGCAACAACAGTTTCGCCTCCTACTTCAGATTTCATCCAAAAGGAGATTTCATACTTCTTACCGTCCTCAACATCTGACTTACAACTTGACAGAATAGGTTGGCCCAATTCGGTATTAGAAGCAGTAACTTTTACCGATGAAGCACCGTTTTGGACCTCGGAACTCTCAACAATCGCATCTATTGAACCTCCATTCGCACTTTGCGTCCATTCACCTATGCCATTTTCAAAATCTGGATTGCAAACGATGCTATTTGTTGGAAGAGCAGTTATTCCCTCCATTAAAAAATCATCAAAATAATAAACCCCTGAAGCTTCTGGTTTTACCTTGAGTTTTAATCCCGCTACAGCATTTGAATCAGCGGTATACAATTCATACTGTGTCCAAGTAGAAGAAGTAGAAAATGTCGCTTCGGCATAGTTAGTAAAAGGAGCTGAAGTGGGCTGTAAAACGACAAGCAAGGATGCTTGGGTATCTGATTTCGCCCAAAAACTAATTCTATAGTAGCTACCTTGTTCTAAGTTTAGTAAGCAGCTGGTCAAAGCACATGAGCTTGATGGAAGAGCAACATTGTCCGCCTCAAAAATCAATCCAAGATTACCACTGTAAGCGGCATCCGAAGAAATAGAGGCATTTGCGATTGCACCTCCGTTAGAAATTACACCCCATGACGCTAAAGAATCCTCAAAAGAGGTATTACATATGGTATCCGATTGAGACCATCCGACAAAGAATTGTGTGGTTATAATTATTCCAGAAAATAAAACATTTTTAATCATAGTATATCCTTTTTTATTTTTTCAATATTTATTACAAAGCAGAGTTATAGGTCATTATATAGTAATCAGAGAAGAACCCAAATGTTCCAAATGTGTTTCCTTGCTGGCTACAAATCACATCAATTCGAATAATATTATTAGGGTCTAGTATTCCGTCAACCTGAACATTTCCTGCAAATACATCTACGATCAGGTCACTTAAATTAAATGACAATTTATGCCATACCCCATCGTCTTGAAGCGGAACCTTAAGCACCCATGCCTCGTCTATCCCCTGATCATATTGATTATTGTTGTTTTGATCTTCAAAAAGTTTAACGCCAACTGTTGTTCCAGAGTAGCTAGATTTAAAGAACCCATTAAAATAAATTTGATCTACATCTTGCTCGGTTATGGTTCCGGGATTAAATTGAAATCTAGTAGCTCCAAAGTAAGTTCCTGAGCCTTCTCCTTTGATTTCGAGATGATTGGTTCCATGAACCGATGAAGAGGCATTAGATACAATACCATTTGTTACGGTTTCCTGACCGTTTACACTGCTGAATTCGGAGGCATCCTCAAAGCTGGTTAAAAGAAGACCTAGATTACTAAAATCTTGAACGCCCAATATTAAAACAGAATCTGTCAGCACAGTATCGTAACCATTAAAGGACAGTGTAACATCACACCATTCGTACTGTTTAAAGAAAATAGTGTTGGAATTTCCAGCCCAAAACACATCCTCTAGATTTTGACCTGTTTGATTAATACTATAATTGGCTCCTGAAATTCTTCCTGCAATATCTATGGTGTAATCTGCCTGAACCGAGAATTCAGCAGAAAAATTAACCGCTTCCCCTGCAGAAAAGTCAACTCCGACAGGTTTATCATGAGAAAAGGTTTCAAAAATGGATAGCTCTCCAAAATAGCTCTCAATGGGTGGCCCAATAGGATTGTCTTTTTTACAAGAAAAACAGACAAGAAAGAGAATAGCAATAATTGTATTTTTTAAAGTCATTTTAAAATTTGAGTTGAATTAAAGCAAAAATTTGGTTAAAATCAAATGAGACATTACTCATGAGGCTTTCAAACTTAACCAGCTGATAATTTAACATAAAACTGGTTTTTTCATTGAAGCTATACATAATTCCTGCGCTCGCAATCTGTTGTTTATGGTTTGCATCAAACAGGTTGAAAGATGTAATTGTAAAATCTCCATCACGAACTGCAAGGTAATCCTTTCCTTGTACTGCTAATCTTTTGTATGCCATCAAAAGCTTAAAATCTTTAAAAACTTCAACTTTAAAACCCGCATCTAGTAGCGTACTACTCACGTCAACATCTTCCACAAATAATTCATCCGGATGCTTTCTTGACACCTGTTCCCCCTTGAAACCAAGCTGAAGAACCACCTCTTTTTTCCAGTTAATCAACTTATGAATTGCCAATGAGGCACCAATTTTATATTGAAAAAATGATTTTCTTTGGTCAATCCCCTCACCCGTCAAGTCCGTAAGTAGGGAGGTGCTCGCGAAACAATTGATTTTTTCTAAGGAATCTTTAAAAACTGTATTTAAATCAAATCCCTGTCTGTTAGGTGTTGAAACTCCAAATGGTTCGCTTAAACCAAACAAAGGATTATAGGCATCCAAATCATAGTCAATGGTTCTATTATAAATAGAGTTTTGTCGAAAAAGAGTGATGTCTGAAATGACATCAGCTAAAAGCAGTTCCCTTTGGGATGCGCTATTATTTACACTAGGGAAAAGATGGGCCGCTTGAGTATAGTTGATTCTTTTAGTTTGTGCTCCAGGAGAAGAAAAGTCGTCACTGACAGAACGATAGCCCAATTCAATGGACCAATTTTTCTGAATAGGATAGCTAAGATTAAGGTGTAAAAACTGTCCATTGAGCCATAAATCATTTTCGGACTGCGTCATCGTTCTAGAGGACTGTCCCAGCTCAATTTTGGCGGTTAGCTTGCTTAGCTTGAAGGATGAATTTAGCGTATAAACATGGTTATGCAAATTGGTATCTCCAACTATGCCTTTGTTGAAAGTAAATAAGTCGACATGGTTGATCCCTAAGGAAAATTTTGGTCTTTCATAATTAATGGATTCTCCATACAGAAATCGATCGGGAATAGAGATTTCATTGGAAGCCTGCTCTCGTGAAATAAAGAACTGATAGGAAAGAGAATCGGCTGAAAAAAGCTTGTTTTTCCCATATAATTTCGCACCTTGCCTTCTCCAATAATTGTCTTCATTAAAGTTTTCATAGCGTTGAATTTCTCTGTATGTACTAAATAGCTCATTTTCATTAATTGCACCTTCCTCATTGTTATTCCACAAGGTAAATTGAGTCATTTTGACATCCATATCGCCAACCTCAAAAGATAAATTTTTGGTAATGTCGCCAAACAAAAGGATTCGTCTAATTTTAATATAAGAGGCAGAGGTATCAAATACTTCAAGACTTGACCCAAGCCGAAGCTCACTGTAAAAGTTTATTTTCTTGTTGAGCTTGGCATTAATGGCGAGGTCAAATACAATATTTAATTCTTGATTTACATCTTTATTGATCGTATCACTCGGGCTCAATTGGGAGATATCACATAGCGCTCTTGATAAGCCTCCTATTTGAAATTTTGGAAATTGTGCAACAAAACAGTTCACAATAAACAGAAAACAGATAATTGTAATATATCTCATTAGAAAAATACTTTAAGTTCAGCAGTAGCCTCATAGCCACTATAATGGTCGTTTTCAAAGCTCGCATCCCTATAGGACACATTTTTAAATCTCAAATAAACACAGGCACGCTTGGAAATGTTATAATCCAGACCAACCCCATAGACGATCCCTTTACCCCTTTTTGGGGTATATCTATTTTCTTGGTTCAATACATCCCCCAATCCAACATCTCTATTTCCATAAATAAACTCCCTCCCGTGATAACCTACAAGGGCCATTTTCTTAGAAAGTTGAAGGTAGGCATCAAGCTCGTGAAAATGGTTTCGAAGCAGCGCTTTATTGGAAAAAACAGGAATTGGACGTACGAAACCTTGGACCGAGTGAAACTCACCGAGGTAAAATAAAAATAGCTTTTTATTAAAAATTTCGGTCTGGTACTTGAGATTAAAAAGAAAAACATTAAAAGATTTAGTGATTTCAGTATTGATTGAATCGTTGATCCAAACACTTTCGTAATAACCTCTAAAGAAGGTTGTTAAATTATTATATGGCCCCGCGTTGGTTTGAAACCTTTGTACCCTTGAAAGATAAAGCCCATTCACCTTGTGAAAAAAAGTGACTAGGTTGGTATCATTTTCAATTTCTCTAGAAACCCCATTACCAACATTTATCTTGAATTTTCCAATATCGAATTCCATATTCAAATTCAATCCATAACGGTTATTTGATTTTATATGCATTGGCGTCATTACTGCGCCAAAAGGCCGGGCGCCATCAGGAATTCCTGCACCATCAAAGCTTTCAGTTTGGGAACTAAATTCTGTTACTGAACCATTTATTATTGAGGAATGAACATTAGTGAATTTCCTTGAAATAAAATAACCTTCAAGAAAAAGAGGGAAGTTAATCAATCGCTTACTAGGTTTTACGGTAATCTCAGCAGCAATCCCATTATTTTTAGTGCCTACAGATTCAAAAAAATATTGGCTTAGTGCAAGCTCCCCATTCAGCTTCCATTCATTGATATTTGCATCAAATGTACTGTTGAGTATCCGATTATAAAACGCCGAACCGTTAACTGCATTGTCAAGTCCAGCTGAGTTGAGAAAACCGAGAGAAAAAGTATTGAGCCCAAACTTTTTTTGCAGCTTAAGTCCTGTTAGATAATCGAAATCCAGCACATTGAAAGGTGTTTTTCCATAAATGAGTTCTAAACCCATTTGTTTCGGCATTTCAGTAATACTAAGATGAATTCCACTAAACTGTCTTTTGCCAAAATCAGCCGCTCTTACATAGTCAGACTCTTGACAATAATTTTGATATTGCGTATTGATATCCCATACATTAGTCCAGGCATTACGATCAAAAAGAGAATTTCTAACCTGCTTGGCTGAACTTAGTGAAAAGTCACTGAACCTTAAAAAATTAATCCCTCCCGCAATAAGTTTAATATTACCAATAGATGTTTTTCTGCCCGCCTCAATTGAGATTCCTTTTCGATTCAGTTTAAAATAATCAATATCAGAACTGATGCCTGAAAAAGGATCAAAGAGATACAGTTGAGTCTTAATATAACCTGCTTTTTTATTAAAAAGTTTCAGTTCAAGATTCATTGATGGCGAATTGAATTCATCGTCTGCACGAAAGACATATGGTCTCGAAGAATCTCCGAACAAGTCGCTTAGATGTCTATGATAGGTTAGAAATCGGAAATACCCTTTTACAGATAATGTTGTAGGAGAGGTTTTAAATATGGGGAAATTAAATCTTGGCTCTTGCTGCCCGAAGGAATCAAAACTTGAATAAAGAAATAAAATTACAATGCTTAAATTTCTGAGCTTTGACATTGTACTTAGTGTAGTTTAGACGCTAATATAACTAATTAATATCAAAAAATTCAGAAATTCCGTTGCGCTGAATAGCGAATTTACAAATCGTGCACTCTTTTAGATTTAGAATTCGGAACTACTTAACGCAATACTTTACAACATTTGTTGTCCTTGATTCGTTTTCTATACTGATAAAATATAAACCAGCAGACATATTTTGATTCACAACAAACATATTGATCCCTGAATTCACTTCTATAGGCTTCCTAAACACAAGCCCTCCCTTAGAATCAAAAATACTTAAACTAGCCAAACCTTCTATTTCTGGGTTATTGATCACGACATTAAACTGTCCGTCACCGGGGTTAGGGAACACAGAAAAGTATTCTTTAGCTTCAGAGCTACAAGAAGCGTTTACAATCAGATTGTCATAAACCATTGAAGCACCATCAATATCGTTTTGGGTCAAGCGATAATAATTATCTCCAAAAACTGCTTGCTCATGCGCAGAAGTGTAGGTGATAAGCTCATTACTGAATCCTGCAGCTGTTTGCGTTTGGATTAAGCTCCAATCGATACCATCGCGGGAATATTCTAATTCAAAATCCTCACTATTGTTTTCTGACGCTGTTTGCCATTCTAGATAAACAACACCATCAGTACATTCACCGCTAAAAGAAACGAGTTCTACTGGAAGTGGTATGAATTCATCGCCTTTACCTGCACCGAAAAAGCTAAATCCGATTCCTGAAGCTGTTATAATAAAGTCTGCATCTGTTCCGCTGACAGAACCATGAGTAAGTGCCTCCCATGAGGCATGACTAGGGCCGGAACTTTTAATCACTCTAACAGTGGTTCTGTCAATTTGTGATACACCATCATCTCCTGTCAAATTATTGCAATGAATACTTACGCTATAGGCTTTCCCATTGATATCTGCTGCATAACTATCACCCAAAGAAGCCGAACCTGGAATAATTTCCCAATATCCTTCATCGTCATAATTTTCTATAATCTGTCCATCCCCCGTCATAAGTGGAAGCCCTTCATATAAGTCTCCTCCATTACTCCCTTGAGGGTTTCCCGGTTTATAGGCAGCGCTAAGATATTGATTTGCTCCTGGAGCACTCGTAAAATCAATGGTAACATCTCTCATAATACTTGAATTGCCTACTGGGAAAAACTTAGACCCTACCGTGTTGGGGAAATACTGTCTTAATTGACCTGTTACAATACCTGAGTTGTAGTTAATAAATCCTGCACCTGCTGAAGAACCGATAGTTAAAATATCATTTGAATTTACAATGTTACCGCCATCCATATTAAATATGTCGATAACGTCAACGGCTGCGTTAAGTATGACACCAGAAGGATTGGCAATTTTAAGGCTATAAAATGTCTCGGCATCATTTATCGTTTGTACACTTGACCCATCCAACACCACCGTACCGGTCGCATCGTCTAATGCTCCAAAACTTGTCACCGTAGGGGTGGAAACCAAAAGCTGAGCGTTTCCATTGTTAAAATCTATCGTTCCATTTGTTGCATCAAAGGTTCCATTTGCATCGTATTGACCAGCACCAACCTTTAAGGTTCCAGAAACACTAGTAGCTCCTGCAACAGTTGCCGTATAAGAATCAACCACGAGGGTTCCACTCACAATAGTTAAAGCGCCCAATACATTTAAATCTTCCCTTAAATAGCTATTCTTGTCTGTTAGGTCCACAATTAAATTACCAATAGAATGTCCATTAAAAGACATATACATATTTTTAGGTGTTGAATTCGTACCTATATGAAAAGTATGTCCTGAGGTAATTGCAGTATTTACTTCCGACGCAATATCTATACAATTATAGGAACTGTTGGACTGAGATTGAAGATAAAACATGCCGCCGGAAAGATTTAAAGAACCGGCATCCATGTCGAACTTATTCGCCCCTGTGCCGTTATTGCTGTTTGAACCTGCATCAACATAGATAGCTCCACCCGACTGATTTATCGTTCCTGTTCCTATATCTAGTTCATCATTAATACTGATACTACCTGAACTCACCGCCAAAGTTCCTCCATCAATATTTAGATCCCCTCCTGTGCTGGTAGAAGAATTATTTCCTGTGAATTGAACCAATCCACCGCTAACGGTCAATGTTCCAGCGTCTATTTCGTTCTTCGTTTCACTCGTAGAATTGATTATTAAACTACCCCCAGACACCGTTAGATCACCCCCATCCATTTCTAAATAACCTCCTGTAGGATTGATAGTAACGATTTCACCATCAATTGTAAACGTGCCCGTCGAACCAGATAATAAGTCCAGGTACTTTGCAGTTATATCTCCCGAAGTAGTCGCATTCGCTGATCCCGAAAGACGTATACCAATATTGTCCGAAGATATTCCTCTAATGTCTTGATTTGTACCATTTCCACTGATCAAAAATATACTCGTTGTACTGGCCGTTATTGTTCCCGTTCCAAACACACTGCCTTTAAGGGTGATGAACTTACTACTCGAACCACTATTGTATGCCAAAGAACCTGCAGACAAAGTCAAATCTCCGTTTACTGTGACATTGCTTGTTGGTAAGGATTTTACTCCTGAACCATCTATTTCTAGGTTGAAATAGGTATCAGCAAGTATATTCTGCGGCCCACTGGCATCGTACTCAACCGTTCCCATTGTATGATTCATCGTTCCAAGGTCGCTGACAGTCCCAGAAAGCTGTAATCTACCCGCACCAGAAAAAGTAATACTCTCAGAAGCAGCAAAAGAACCGTCTACATCCAATGTTCCAGTAGAAATCAACAATTCGTCCGACGGAAATGAAGCGTTACCCACAACATTGACCGTATATGATGAGATATCTATATCTCCATTGGTAGCGGTTAAATTTCCAAGAATATCTGTATTGGACTTGAAATATAGCTCGTGACCCGATAAATCGAAGATCAAATTACCAATGTCATTGGAGGCATCTCCCAAGTCAATGTACCTGTCCTCGTCATCGGATGCATCATTTGTAGAGATAGAAATGGTATGTCCTGAAGTTGAAGTTGTCGTAACTCCAGAAGCAACAGACATAGAGTAATAACCTGAATTATTGACCTCGCCAAGAAGGTTCATTGTTCCTCCTGTTAAATTGAGGATTCCTGCATCCATCGCAAATTTATGATCGCTGTCTCCACTAGCTGAAGTATTGGTTTTAACATTGACTACTCCACCAGACTGTGTAAAAGTCCCTGTTTCAATATCAATGCAATCCGATACGCTCAGTATACCATCAGAAATATCTAGTGTTCCACCATCGATATTTAAATCCGAGGTACTATTCGAAGGTGTACCAAAAGACACAGTACCTCCATCAATATCTAAAATCCCACCGGATAACTCATGACTGACACTTGAGTTTTGCGTCGTAGTCAACGAGCCTGAAACTATATTTAACGTTCCACCTGCCACTTTAATATATCCGTCAACCTCCAAAGTGTATTCATTGTCTATGGTAAATGTTCCGGAATTGGAAGCTTGTAACCATAAGTAGTTGGCGGTTATGTCCCCCATAATTACAGCACTCGAGGAGTTCATCTTTTTAATGCTAATGGCATCAGCTGTAAATCCGCAGACAGAATGGCTCGCATTCTGCGAAGATGTGGCTTTAAGAATCAAATAACCATTGCTTGAACTGTTGTTGACTAAAGCGCCAAGTGTTTTCGTGATGTCGCCAATCAGGTTTAAGTTTTTGTTGCCGTTAAAATTCAATTCACCACCGGTGAGGGTAATATCGCCATTAACGGTTATATTTCCTGCAAGTGATTTCGTTTCCGAACCATCAATTTCAATGTTATAGTAGGTGTCTGATGGGATCTCTTGCATGGCGCCATCAAATTCTACAGTTCCTGCTGATGTGCTTAGCGTTCCAAAGCTAGTGATTGTAGTGTGGGCCACTTGCAGCGTGCCATTACCGGAGAAGGTTACATTACCTCCTGTTGCATCAAAATCACCATTAGCGTCATAAATAGCACCCGACTCTATATTTAGCGTACCATCCATATCGGTGGAACCTGTAATACTTAACGTTCCTGAGCTAATGGTAATTTCAGCGCCCGAATAAACATCTATGGCATTAACTGAAGCATTAGTGGTAACGATTGGCTGATTGGTTACATCGGGGATAATGATATCATCAGCAAGGGTAGGCAAAATATTACCACTCCAATTAGCGGCATCATGAAAATCTGTGCTCACCGCCCCTGTCCACATTCCCAATGGAACCTCAACTAAGGTAATGTCATACCATTTATTTCCATCGTTATATCGATTAGATTTCCAGAAAGAAAAAATTCCAGAAGGATTTGAGGCATCAGTCACATTCATCCTTTGTACCCCGGCAATTTCGACGATGATACTCGTTCCAACACAGATTATTTTAACGGAAGGGTTTTGGTTGTTGGGACCATCATAATAGGCTAATTGATTCGTGCTATTTGAACTATTGTGGTTGTTTTTCTTAAGTCGAAATCTGCCCGTATCCCTTTCCTGCGTCAAGCAATAATATCCACCCCCACCGGGCGTCCATCTAAATAGAATACAACCAACTGTTCCTGTAGTTGTTGAACCTTTCCATTGTGAGCAATAAAATTCAAAATTGTTATAATAAATATCTCTTTTAGCAAATCTCCCACTGCCACTATGGTTCGTCTCTTTCAATAAATCATCATCTCCACTGAATCCGCTGTTTATTGTGTATGTGCTTTGTGCGACAAAATAGCCTAACGAAAACGTTAGCATTAGTGTAACTAAAAAAATTAATTTTAGATTAAAAGTGAAACTTTCGCGCACAACCTAGATTTTGATCAACTTAAAATTTTTATCCCTTTTGGTATAAACTCCTATACATAAACGTATTAAAAGCCTGATAGTTGCATCATGTAACTTTCTAATAGCCAATTACTGATTGTGCACGAATAAATGGCTTAAGCTAAAATTTAAAAAAAACAAGCCATTTGAAGTATATCGAAAAATTAGAAAATGCTACTATAACTCAGATTAGTAAGATAGTGCATTTATAACAATTGGTCAAAAAAACAAGCAAAATATAAGTCCTTGGAAAACCCTTTTCACTTAAATGGTTTTTTTTAAACCTATGCGTGTGGTGTGCTTAAATTAATTTTTGAAATAGAAACTTTGGTTTTGATCTTCAATCAACACAGAGAAAAAACCATCCTCTAAAAGTTTCTCTCCTTTGGCGTTGAAGAAGAACAAATCATTCTTATCTAGGGTGATGAAAACCTCCTTTTGAGCACCACCCTTCAGAAAGACTTTGGTAATCGCTTTTAGGTTCATTACATCGGGTGCAAGTGTCGCAAAATGATCTTTTATAAATACATCAATATTTTTTGTGCCATCCACATTACTATTGTTTTTTAACTGAAAAGAAATCTGAAGCTTTTCATCACCAGAAATAGTATCGGAATTTAATTTAAAATCGCTTATCGAGAAGTCAGAATAGCTCAAACCATCACCAAATTTAAAGGCTGGATGATAACCTCCGTATGTCTTTTTATTGGGAGCAGTTCTTACCATAGCAGAAAGATTTTTATGGTCGTAGGTCAGTAAGTCTCCTGAATTAGCCGGATAAGTAAATGGTAAAGTTCCCGACGGATTGAAATCTCCAAAAAGAACATCTACAATTGCTTGAGCACCCATACTTCCTGGCAAAAATGCGTTGACTATTCCATCCATTTTTGCTGAGAAATCACTAATTATTCTTGGCCTTCCTTGAATAAGTACAAGGACTATTTTTTTGTCTAAAGCTATTGCCTTTTTTGCAAGTTCGATTTGATTATGATCGAGCGTAAGGTCATCTATATTACCCGGAGATTCAGCGTAGGCATTTTCACCAAGAAAGAGGATCACGTAGTCAACATTACTGATTTCTTCATCAGAAAAGTTGATGTTAAAATTGTCCGCATTCGAATAATCGCTTTTCACATCGCATAGTACCTGGTTCTCACTAAATCTTTCTTGAAAAACATCTAAAATCGTTCTGCTAGTTTTTGGGTATACGTCCTCTTTATCTCCCTGCCAAGAATATGACCAGCAGCCATTTAATGCACTTAAGCAATTGGCGCCTGGACCCAAGAGTAAATACTTTTTATTTTTAGGTAACGGAAGAACTTGACCACTGTTTTTCAATAAAACCATCGATTCTCTGGCTGAATTTAATGCCAGCGATTGATATTCTTGTAATCCGAAATTCTGTACTGCATCTTTTTCAGGATAGGCATTTTCGAAGAGCCCAAGGTCACGTTTTAAAACCAATATCCTCCTCACAGAGGCGTCAATTCGATCTTCCGATAAGTCTCCACTTTTAACGAGGTCAATAAGGTGCTCGCAAAATGAAAAGCTGTTGGGAACCATGCTCATATCAATTCCAGCTTCAATGGCAATTCGCACAGCTTCTCTTGGTGTTTTCGCAATTTTATGTCTTTCATGGAGTCTTATAATATCTTCCCAATCAGTAACAATCATGCCCTTAAAACCTAGCTTATTTCTAAGTAATTCGGTCAGTAGTCGATAGCTGGCGTGCACAGGGACATCATTAATCATTGAGGAATTTATCATAATGGTTGAGGCTCCTGCATCTATAGCGGCTTTGAAGGAAGGAATATGCTTTTGCCACAATGTGATGTCTGAAATATAAGCTTCGGTTCGGTCTTTACCAGATTTAGGATCGGAATAACCAATAAAATGCTTCATACAAGAGGCTACAGCAGTATTTTCGGACAAACCATCTTGCTCGTATCCCTTTATAAGTTCGGTCCCAAGCGTTGATACCAGAAAAGGATCCTCGCCAAAAGTTTCACAGAACCTTGGCCACAATGGGTTTCTGCCAACATCTAAAACAGGATCAAAATTCCATCGAAGACCAGAAGCTCGAGACTCCTTTGCTGTTGCAACGGCTATCTGATTAGCAATGGCGGGATTTCTTGTTGCCGCCAACCCAATGTTATGAGGGAACAAGGTTGACCCTTTGGTGTATGTGACACCATGAATGGCATCTATTCCATATAAAACAGGAATTTCAAGAGGGGTTGCCAAAGCAATATCTTGGATGTCCGTTAAAATTCTGTGCCACTTTTCAATCGTATATGCGGTCCCAGCAGTATTTAGAATTGAACCTACGTGATGATTTTCAATTGCATTTTTAAGCTTTTCTTTGTCAATTTTTTTGACTTTACCGTCATGCTGATCTACACTAGAGGATAGAAAACCCAAATTGATTTGAGTCATTTGCCCTACTTTCTGCTCCACAGTCATCTTTTCAATTAACAAGTCAATTTGATCTTGACCAAAAAGGCAAATGAGATTACACAAAAAAAGAAATGTTAAAAAATATTTTGCTGAATGCTTTATCATAATTATAGTTTAATGGATTTGTGTACAACCTGAGTTCCGTTAATGTCAAGGATAAGAAAATAAACGCCTGGAGATAGCTGCGAGGTCTCAATATTTTTTGAAGTTGAAGTGAGAACAGGAATGCCATTCACGTCAAGTATTGTGACTTTGTCAGGAGTGATATCACCTACAAAAGCAAGCTGGTTTTGAAATGGATTATTGAAATGAACTTTTTTCTTAGGCACTATCATTTGACCTGCGGTATTGTCAGTGTTGGCAATGAAAGTTACTGAGTAGGGCTTTATTTCGAATTTAGTATTGCCCGCAACTTCTCTTGTATATGCCGGAACTTGAGTATAGCTTTCAGGGCCACCTTCATCCAATGAAGATGTTTGACCATTTATGAAAACTTTCTTGTCTGTTTCATTTAAGGCATTTACTTCATACCAATAAAAATTTTCTTTGAGTGATGTAGACCCAAAATCGTACTCAACGACTTCTGCATTTGATGTATGATTAATGAGCAGCATACCAAGATCTCCATTAGAAAACTTGGTGACATATGAATTAATAGAGGTGTCATTCGAGTAAGACCATGTCATTTTATCACCAAAGAATTGATTCATGTAGCGATAAATATGGTAAACGGGCCGTGGCGTATCTTTGGGTACGACATCACTATTGCGTGCGGTAATTCCATGATCGCCTCCATGACTGTCTAGTCCATTTTGAAAACTCCATATAAGCGACATACCCATTTGATGTTTGATTTGTTCCGCTAATACTCTAGCGACAAAGATCCCATTTGCCATTGCAATCTCTCTTTCACCCGTTTTGGAATTGAATTCTGTCATGGCAATCGGAAAATATCCAGAAGGTTTGGAAGTGTACGAAACAACCATATTATTCACGTTGTCAACATCCTCTTCTACCTCCGAAACAGCGATCATCATTTCAGGATAGGTTACGTTATTAGGGTTGTTTTTGCGCTTGAAATAGTCGTGAATAATTAAAAAATCAGCTGAGTTTTCTACCTCTTGAAGCACCTTTCTGGTCCAGTTGTTGTAATTATTGTCCTGAGGAAAAATAACCGCTCCTATTTTAATTGTAGGATCCGCAGCCTTCATTGAATCTACAAATACATTAAAAATATTTCCATAATCAGTTCCGTCAATTTGATTTCCATTGACCTCATATCCTGCTTGCCACTGGCCATAATTTTCATTACCAACCTCCCAATATTTAATATTGGCATTCAAATCATTGTTCATGTGACGCACAAAATCAGCGGCATAGCCGGCGGCGATCTCAAGCGCATTTGGATCAGTCCCATACCTAGCATAGGAGGCATTAACAGCAATGATCCCGTTGCTATTGGTCTGCGCTAAAACATTCGTAAAGTCATCTGGACTGATTCTCCATCCCGAACCATCGATTAAGTCATTCACGGTAATCGCTGCATCATTTAAAATTGAGGATGGGATATTTCCATCCCAAAAAAATTGATTGGATCCATTCCCGCCTGGGTAGCGAAAAAACACATCGCCAAGGTTGTCTAGATTGTCCATAAAGTCTTGTTCGGCAAGAGAGGACTCTCCTAGAAAATGAGTCAAATTGGTTCCAAAATGTGTGGGTAAAACATCTGCGATTTCATTGGAAGTATTTACATTTATACCCACAGTAGGATTGACATTTACCTGAGGAGATAAAGTGGTTAGACCAGGGATTGTAAAGGTTCTAGGCTCCCAAGCATCAAAAAAAGTAGTAAGTTGAGCTCTACCGGAAAAAAACAGGACTAAAAAAATTGAAAAACAGAAACAAGAATATTTTGGTGATGTATTCATAATTTAGTTAATACACGTTAGTAGTGTCAAATATACACATAGATTGTGTTAATTGAAATTTTATTACTGAAGGTTTAAGTAAAAATCTTTGACCTTTGTATTATGTATTTACTAAACTGATATTATTTTCAAACGAAGCTCAATAAAGGTAAAGGCGATGGTGTCATCGTAACGAAATAAGTTTCAATACGAAAATGAAGTAACAAATAAGACTTAAATCATCAAGCGTTTAGTCTCCCAATAAATGTTTAACAGCAGCTTCTAGTTGCTTGTCCTCTCCTTCAGCAACTGATTGATAATCATTTTTCACTTTGATGTCTGGTTCAAACTGGTAGTTTTCTTGTAGCTTACCATCAAGATCCTGAATTCCTACCTGAGGGATTCCAAAATAGATGTTTCTGTTAATTTGCGTCTCCCACCATACTGCAGTCATCGTTCCGGGAACTGGCATACCTATCGTTTTACCAATACCCAAGGATCTATACGCAAAGGGAAAACCATGTGCATCAGAATAATTACCTTCGCCAATAAGTACCGCTGAAGGTCTATACCACTTAGAAAGAGGCTCATTACCAATCTTTTGTCCGCGTGGTAAAAATGTTGCATACATTTTTCCTCCCAAAAAGGTCGCTAAATCATCATGTAGCCATCCACCACCATTGAAGCGCGTATCGACAATCAATGCCTCTTTGTCTGCGTGTTTACCGAGAGCGTCCGAATACACTTGTCTGAAACTCGCATCATTCATACCCCTCACATGAACGTATCCTATTCTCCCTTCGGAAAGTGTTTCAACTTGCTTGTTTCTGTTTTTTACGTAACGCTCGTATGCTAAGTTATTCATTGCACCTTTCGATATAGGTTTGAACACTTGACTATATTCTTCTCCCTTTACTGTGTAGGTGAGTAAAATATTCTCACCTGTTTGATTCTTAAGAAGGCTATAGTAATGCGGCATATTTTTAATCATCTGCCCATTAATTTTTGTGATAACCATACCTGATTTGGCATTAGATTCACGAATGAGTAATGGACTCTTGTCAATGATCTCCGCTACCTTAACACCAGTCCCATCATACGCATAGTCGGGATAAATCCCCAATGAGGCTGTGCGGTCACCACCCTTCATGCTGAAGCGATATCCAGATCCTGTATGAGAGGCATTAAGCTCACCAAGTAATTCGCTGAGCATTTCAGCAAAGTCAGGGCCATTATTGATGTGCGGCAAAAACTTCGCGTATTCATTTTTATAAAATTCCCAATCCACCCCGTGCATATCTTCCACGTAGAATTTTTTCAAAGTTTGTCTCCAAGCATGGTTGAAAATGTATTCAAATTCCTCCTGCTGGTTCAGTTCTACTTTCGCAGAATAAGACACTGGCTTTGGCGCACCGCCTTTTACACTGATTTTCTTGATGGATCGATTTGTAATGACAACAACGTTTGCTTCCTCTTCATCAAACTTCAAATATCCATAAGACGTCCCGAGCTTCGCGAGTAATTTGGTCTCATTCTTTTTGAAATCTTGTACCCACAAATCAAACCCTTTCTCAAATGAGCTCAAATAAAAGAGCTTTGATCCGTCCTTGGTCAATATAGCGTCACTTAATCTAGAAGAATGAATAGTGAGTCTTTTCGTACGGTCTTTGGCCTGTGCCATATCAAACTCCAGCGGCTCTATTAATGCTTCCTCATCATCCTCATCGGAATTTTTCTTCTTAGATTTTTCCTTCTTTGTTTTGTCCGCTTTCTTTTTGTCTTCTGTTTTGCTGTCCGCTTTCATTTGCTTTAGCTCTGCGGCTGAAAGGTTGAATTGATCATAGGCCCCTTGAGTTAAAAACATTGCATAAGCATCTCCCTGGCTCCCCCAGCTCCCGTGGCTTTTCATTCCATTTCGACCCGAGAACCAAATGATGGCTTCACCCCCCATCACCCATTTCGGGCTAGAGCATTCGTATCCACTTTCTGTTAAATTAATGAGCTCTTTTCCGTCAGCAGAAACCAAACCTACGTCTCCGTTCCACCTTTCGAATGGTAAATATTGCACCAAAAACCACTTTCCATCCGGAGACCATTGGTATGCCTGATCCCCATCTGAATAAGAGTAATTATACTTTTTTTCTAAAACCGTCCTCACCTTCTTGGATTCAAGGTTCATTACACGCAGCACTACCCTTTCCTCGAGGAATGCGACTTCTTTACCATCAGGAGAAAATTGTGGCTGAAATGTTTCCTGAGCCGTTTCAACAAGTACTTCTTCCTTTAAAACAGTGGAGGCATAAAACAATTTTTCTTCTTCACGTTCAAGACTTATTTGGTAGATATTCCAGCTTTCATTTCTTTCTGATGCGAATAAGATGCTTCGCCCATCGGGACTAAAGCTGATGCTTCGTTCCTGCTCCGTTGTATTTGTAATTCTTTTCGTCTTAGCATAATCTAATGCAGTCACAAAGATTTCTCCTCTTGCCACAAAAGCCAATTCCTTGCCATTTGGCGAAAGCACAATTTCAGAAACATCCCCTTTCACATCTATGAGTTCTGTCGTATTGAAATCGTCGTCGCTGTTGATTTGAATGTCAAGTCTCACGGGTTCTTGTGAGTCGATAAGGGTATATAACGCACCGTCAAAGCCAAATGATAATGTTCCATCAGCAGACATCGTTAGAAATCGTACCGGGTGGTCCTGGTAGTTTGTGATTTGCGTTTTGGTTCCAGCTGCAATGTTTTTCTTCCAGATATTAAAGCTGCCTGACTCCTCGGATAAGTAGTAAAAAAACTGCTCGTCCTTGCTCCAAATAGGATTTCGATCTTCACCCTCGAAATCAGTCAATTGTGTATGCGCTTTGGTTGCAACATCGTAAACCCAAATATCTCTAGTCACGGCTGAGGTATGGTGTTTTCTCCAAGCGTTTTCATAACCGACTCTGTCATGGTAAATTAGTTTTGTCTTGTCTTTGTTCCAAAGGGCAGATTCTGCAGGTGTCGTTAAAACTTGATGTAATTCGCCATCCTTATGAATGGAGTACAATTCACTCAAAACTCCAGAAGGGAATTGACTATTTAAATAGGAGTCTAACCTAGAAGAGCTAAAGTAAACATGACCAGAGCCATCGATTGAGCTCGGATAATCATCAGAGGAATGGTGCGTTAATCTCGATGCATTCCCACCGATTGAAGGCATTGTAAAAATATCGTAGTTCCCGTATCGATTTGAAGCGAAAGCAATCGTCTTTCCATCTGGCGACCAAGTGGGCATAAAGTCATGCGCAGCGTGTGTGGTAATTGCATTTGCTTTACCTCCCTTTGAGCTAACGAGGTATATATTTCCTTTATAGTTGAACGCAATCTGAGCACCGTCGGGAGAGATTGCAGGATACCTCATCCACAAAGGTGATTGCCCAAAAGTGTTTCCTGCGATAAATAGAATGAATGTGAATAGTTTTAGTTTCATGACTTATATTAAAAAATTGATTGTCGAATTTAGTGAAAAATCGGGAATGATATTGACCTAAAACCTTTGAAAAATTATCGAATTAGGGCATGTGAAGATTCTTGCTCAGTAATAAATGAGATGAACAATAATTTAATGAATTTGAATAATCCAATTCTTATTTTGATTTTTGTGGTATCATCAAAAGCCTTGAATTATGAAGAAATCTTTTTTTTCAGCTATTATATTGACAATGTTATGTAGCTGTGCCGAACCTACACTTGAAGAAACTGTTAAGTCCGCTCTAGAGACTCAAATAAATCAAGATATAACTGAGGTTAAAATTGGAGATACCGTATTAGCTATTAATTTAAAAGAAAGACTTGGAGTAATAGACAGTACACTGATTGAATATAGTTCAAACTTAAAAAAACTAGAAGCGACAAGAAGTGACCTCCAAATTAGTCTCAAAGAGACCGAAAATAATTTAGCAGACGTCAGTCACCCTGCACTTTTATATGGCTTTAATGAAACGATTGAGAGTTATAAACGAACAATTGAATCATACACCCAAATGATTGATAGCAATATTAAAAATACAGAAGTCATAAACGGGGAGCGAGAGCAAATTAATAAGCAATTAATGACTGCTAATGAAACTATCGCCTATGTGCATGTTTCCGCGAAGGTTGATAAGGTTCTTAAGGACTACATATTGAGTCCAGATTTGAAAATCATCAATTAAGCTAAAGTTTATATAGCTTAAAGAAGTCTTAAAAATTAATTTTATCAGATTACAAATAAACTATTCTAATTATCCTTAATAAATAATAGAATGTATAGCCACTTTAACGGGTGGCTTTTTTTGCGGATGTTCAATCAACTAAAGAAAGATCTTGGTATTTAAGTAGTTAATTTATTATTGATGCCTTAACTTTTTCGGCGATATAAGCACATTTAATTCTTCTTACCTTATCCACATCTTTCATCCCAATTTTTTCCTTTCCTCCAGTAACGGTCATGAGACATTTAAAATAACCAACCATAGAGTTATCATTGCGATCATATAATACACCTTTGTCTTTATCAATAAGAAAAAAATAACGCGCTCCAGTCGTATATTTATTCTTAATATCGAGAAGTATCTTAGATACATCCGTCACTTCGATTTTAACATCATAAGACATCACCTTGATTCCTTCATCAAATAGAGCAGTCATGACATCACTTATTTGAGTGCTTACACGAGACTTATCAGAATTTAAACTTAATGTGGAATATGAATCTTGTGTAATATTAATTAGTGCTATTCCTTCATTATTCAATTTTTGGAAAGAAGCCTTGAAACATCCGTTTCCAATGAGATTTTCCAATATTTCTCTATCACTTTGCGCAATGGATAATAGAGAATTAAAAATCAGTAACGCGGCCAATAAATTTTTCATACCACTAAAGATATAAAAACACGAATAAACCGAAAACGGCAAAGGTTAAGATTTAGAGCGACTTTTACCAGGGCTTAGTTCCTTACAAAAGTCATTGCAGCGTCATTAGCACCAAACGAATATATCATATTGTCGCCATCAAAAGATAAATTCCCCGATTGACCATCTAATTGAAGCGTATAGTCGGTTGAATTAGATTGCTCATACCATTCGCACTCAATGATCGTGTCAAGACCACAAAAAAAGGGTTCATTATATATTTCATACGCATAAAAATCACCCGTACCTGTGCCATCCAACACCAAATATGATTCTTTAAAACAATCAATATTGGAGCCTATCAACTCATCGCCATTCTCATCGAACACTTGTTCAACATCCCATCTTCCAACCATATTGGTAATATCCTCCTGTTGAATGCACGCGAACAAAAGGAACAGAATAAATAACAGATACAAAAGCTTTTTCATACACTAAAGATAGAAAAACACGGATAAACCGATAACGGCAAAGGTTAAGATAAACACGAAGACTAATACTCCACGCTAAACACCTTCTCTATACTTCCATCATCATAAACATAGATCAAAAGAGTATTGGGTTTAAAAGCGGTTTCTCTTCCTAATGCATCAACAATCTTTACTAATTCTTTAGGAGCGGTATTTAGCTCATTGATTCCAGTATAGTTTAGAGATAAGTCTATAGTGATAATACTATCACAAGCAGCAGCATTTTGAATCGTGTCTGTGTATACCCCTCCAAATGTGTAGACGGCCCCACTTGGTGCAGTATATGAATCAAGTCCTTGAACGATTATTGAAGATTGAGTGGAAAGATTGATGGTTAAATCAAGTGTAATCGTACTATCACATCCCACGGCATTTGCAATAGTATATGTTGCTGTATCATTAGATGAGGTATATGTATTACCATCCATCCAAATGTAAGTGTCACAATGCACTTGCGTATCAGTTGATATTGTGGAATATACACAACTACCGTCATTTATAGTGGCCAAAGAATCGTAATTACAAGCATCCGGGTCATTACAACCAGTTAACATAGGAAGAACAAAGTCAACAATAACAGGGAAATGATCTGAAGCAATTTTAGTATCATTCCACAATAAATTATTCTGTGATAATAAAGCATTACTCATGTGTTCTGTTGATAGAATAAAAGATTTATCTACTGACATTACACTATTTGTAAAAAAAACAAAATCTAGTCTCCCTGGAGGGAAGTCTCCGACAGAGGGACTACTGTCATCCCAGGTGTAGGTCATGTCGTTTTCGTTAAAAGAACAAACCTGATCCTTTAAAGGAGTATTGTCCCAGTCAGGAAATCCGCCATTCCCAAATGTAGCAGTATCTGATATAGTTCCATTAATAATCGTATAGTACTGCTCTGAATATCCCACCAAGTTCATGTCTCCGGAAAATATAATTGGGGTATTAATTGGCAAATCGATAACACCTCCAATTGTTTTTGCGTCATGAATAAATTCAATAAAAGCATCAAAATTATCCTGACGACCTTGGTTGTTACTGCAACATGGTGGGTGACCATTAACAATTAAAACATCTGCTGAATAGATGCTGTCAGGTAAATCTATTAGCTCTGCATCAATCTTGTTTGTCACTTGCCACGATTGTAAAGATGGGTATTTAGATATGGTTAGATTACCAGAATTCAAATCAGGATATATGTGAGGATAATATGTCTGGCTCGTATTTAAAAATCCCAGCACATCATTATAAGAGGTATTTCCACACTCTTGATAGGTAATAATGTCAGCGTTAGCACTTTCAAATATTCTTCTATGTTCATCTATGCGGTTATTGCTTATAAGCCCATTACTCTTAACATTATAAGTCATAACACGTAAATTATTCGGGTCATTTTTTAAAAAATCAGTGGTAGAAGTTGTAGGTGTGGAACAATCGCTAAAAATATAAGTAAATACAGCTCCGTTATCTGGCATAAAATCATTCCCAATAAACTCCCTGATTGAAATAGAAATGGTATCTGAAAACAAGGATCGACTTACAGCAATTTCAAATTCATCGGAGGTAATTGTTGGTAGTGGAATAACACCTAAATCATAGAGAGATAGCGTATCAATGCTATTCGGATTGGTATCATCAAATATAAATTTATCAAAGAAGTTTATTCCATATTCTGAACCGATATTGTTTGTAGAAAACCCTGTAGATGCATTATTATCAGCATCAATATTAATCATTACTTCAGCAGGGTTAAAAGATTGTTCTGTCAAATCAACCTCATCAGCAAGCCTTATCTTGACATATAAGTAATCATTGTCATTACAAACGCTAAAACCTAATAAATCGATCCCTTGAGAATCCGTTGAATCGTCGATATATGTATTACTAATTGTACTCCAATCATCAAAGAAACCATCAATCGTAATTGTGGTTTGCGACATAAGATGAAAAGTAAAAATTAGAAAAACAGATGATATACATATTACCTTTCGCATAACTTAAAAATAAGTAATAACTCTTTAAGAAAGTTTTGTAGAGGTTTAATGAAGATTGGGATGATGTATTCTTGGAGCACAATGCAACTAGATAATTCATTGTGGCGTCTTATATTTAATTATCAACTCCAATTCAAATGACAATACAAACAATAGACGAACTAATTGACTTTATAGAAGCAAATTTTGACAAACTATCTAACAAGGCCTATGTAAATATTTGCATCGCTATGCATATTTACCAGCATCGTAAGCCAGACAACAAGCAAATAGCTTTAAAGCGTATCAAAGAACTATGTTCTTTGACAAAAAAATATAAATCAGCAAAGGATTTGCCCTTTTCTCTTAATTAAAAGGTTAAGATAAACACGAATTAAAAGTTCAATCAACTAAAGATGAACCTTTGGATTTTGGGTTTTAGAGAAACACGAATTAGGAATTATTGAAATAGAATTGAAGTGAGTTATCTTATAACCCATTATTGCAGACCGTATTTTTCTCTACATTCGATTGTAGAAGTTTCCATGTCATAACCATTGGCAACCTTTTCAGCCAAACAAGCACAGGTATTAATTACTTCTGCGGGCACTTCCGAATCAGTGCCTGCACCAATAGTTCTATCAATACCCATACGTTCCTTGTAACCGTTAATACAAATTCTTTTAACACCTGTCTGACAGGATGAAAGAATAAAAACGCTTACCGAAACCAAAAAGAAATATTTCATAACACTAAATTAAAAATTATGACAATACAAACAATAGACGAACTACTTGACTTTGTAGATGAAAATTTTGAAAAAATATCAAATAAGGGTTATGTAGACCTATGTCGAAGTACAATGCAGCTATATGAAAAAGACGTGAAGAAGGTGTCAGAATGAACAAGAAAGAAATCATCATCGACGGCATTTGTGCCATTTTGGGCGGTCTCGCCTTTTATGTAGCATTTTGCATGGCAGCGATTCTGGACCAGATTCACGCCGCAGGGCTGTGACATTTGGTGACTTGACAAATCGCCTCAACGGGTTACATTACAGGAGTAACAGGGAGCCACGATGGGCGCACGATTCACGATTGTCCTCGACACGGATGACCCACAGGGTCTTCGTGACGCTTTGGAGATCGCCACCATTCTGAACAGGAACCACGGCACCCTCGATGGTGTCTACAACGTGAAGGCGAAGATCGGAAAGATCGCACTGATCAAGATGGTCCGAGAAGTGGCCAGGAACGCTGAGGAAGGAAAGTTGTCCTCTTCTCTTCGTGACTGCAAACGGTTCGTTGACGGAAAGTGGGAACTTTTGCTGTGACATTTCGTGACTTGACAATCTGACCTGATCGGTTACATTACAAGGGTGAGAGGGGCGCTCGTCGCTCCCTCCGAAACAAAATCAAAAAAACTACTTGACAACCGGGCTCAACCGGTTACATTACAAGGGTGAGAGGG
>CAJWRM010000019.1 GCA_913046365.1 uncultured Flavobacteriales bacterium | reverse complement strand
AGTTTCAACCTTGCGATCGTACTCCCCAGGTGGATTACTTATCACTTTCGCTTAGTCTCCGACTGTATATCGCCGAAAACGAGTAATCATCGTTTACAGCGTGGACTACCAGGGTATCTAATCCTGTTTGATCCCCACGCTTTCGTCCCTGAGCGTCAATCCAGGCCTAGTGAGCTGCCTTCGCTATCGGTGTTCTGTGTAATATCTATGCATTTCACCGCTACACTACACATTCCGCCCACTTCGACCGAATTCAAGACGTACAGTATCAATGGCAGTTCTGCAGTTAAGCTGCAGGATTTCACCACTGACTTATACGTCCGCCTGCGGACCCTTTAAACCCAATGATTCCGGATAACGCTTGCACCCTCCGTATTACCGCGGCTGCTGGCACGGAGTTAGCCGGTGCTTATTCGTTTAGTACATTCAGCTCTCTACACGTAGAGAGGTTTATTCCTAAATAAAAGCAGTTTACAACCCATAGGGCATTCTTCCTGCACGCGGCATGGCTGGGTCAGAGTTGCCTCCATTGCCCAATATTCCTCACTGCTGCCTCCCGTAGGAGTCTGGTCCGTGTCTCAGTACCAGTGTGGGGGATCACCCTCTCAGGCCCCCTACCTATCGTTGCCATGGTAAGCCGTTACCTTACCATCTAGCTAATAGGACGCATGCCCATCTTATACCGCCGAAGCTTTAATTTTCCAAATGATGCCATTAGAAAATACTATGGAGGATTAATCCGAATTTCTTCGGGCTATACTCCTGTATAAGGTAGGTTGCATACGCGTTACTCACCCGTGCGCCGGTCGCCACCAAAATAGTAAACTATCTTTGTGCTGCCCCTCGACTTGCATGTGTTAGGCCTGCCGCTAGCGTTCATCCTGAGCCAGGATCAAACTCTCCGTTGTATAATAACTTCGAATTTTAAAGCTCGTGATGTTAATTCTTAATCTTGATTCGCTGTTTTCTTACTTTTCCTTCAATAATTCAAAGAACTCTCTTTTGCTATTTAGTCGATATCAAACTCCTAAACAATAAAAAATCCTCTCGCTTAAAACAAACTAAAAGGACGATTACAAATAATTACGCTTAATTACTTGCGGGGTGCAAAGGTAAACACTCTTTTTATTATACCAAGAAAAAAATGAAAAAAATTTAAAAAAAATTATATAGATGAATAAAGCGAGTTCACTCTATAATATTAAAAGCCCAAACACTATGCTTTAACAGGTATTGCAAGCGGCTTTTTTTGGTCAAGAGAATCTAAAAGCAAAGTAAATTTCATGTCCGCTTTATTCGTAGAAGCAACTTTCGTCAGAGAAAAAACCCAATCAGTATTCACAACGAAATCATCCGTCCAATGCTCACACACGTATATATAAGCTGTTTGGATAGCCTCTCTTCTATCCAATAATTGATTATTACCGTTAACGAATTTAACCCTTGAAAGCAAAATTCCAATCCGGCTTAAGACAATATCCTTGTCTTCAGATGAAATAGATTTGAAAGATGAAAAATCCTTATTTAGGTCAAATAAATCGTTTTTGTTCAGCACGACTCGAGGAACTATATTATTTCTATTACGCGCAACAGAGAACCAAAAACGAAGTGCTATTATCAAAAGTATCACTAACACTGACCCAAAAATCTTGGCTAACTGTAAATTTTCAATAACCATCACGCTGAAAGGAATGGAAATAAGAAGAAAAGAAAATACCGCTATCCAAAAAGAAAAGCGGTATTCAGTTATTTTTTTGAAAACCATAGGTTACACTCCAACCCATTTGTCGTCGCACATCTCCCCTTTGATTTTGACAAGTTTCGTTCTTGCATAATCCTCTGCAGCAATGAGCATTTGCTCCTTAGTATCCCTTCTAATTAAAATAGAAGACGAGCCTTGAGACTTTACTTCAATATAAAATCCGTTTCTCAGTCTTGCTGGTCTTGTTGGTGGTCTTCCCATATTATTGTTCAATTTTAAGGCTCTAAGATAAACACCTTTTCCGTATTTTTGTTCATTTTTGCCAAATTTTAAGAGCCTTTAACAATTATTAAGCCTGCATAAATGATTCAATTCGATCAAGTCAGCTACTTTTTACCGCAAGGATATTTATTTGAGAACGTGAGAGTGCAAATGAATAGAGGTGATAAAATAGGTTTAGTTGGTAAAAATGGTGCCGGAAAATCTACTTTACTTAAACTGATTTCAAAAGAATTGAATCCATCAGAGGGTAAAATCATCATCCCAAAAGAAAACACAATTGGTTATTTGAAACAGGAGCTTCACTTTGAATCAAAAGCTAGTTTAAAGGATTACCTACTCAGGTCAAATGAAAAATTGAACCGTATTCAAGACAGGCTTGAGGAAATAAATATTGAACTTACTACTAGAACTGATTATGAGTCTGAGGCATATTTAAATCTTCTCAGTGAACTTAATGAATTAAACGAGGAACTCGATCTTTTGGAAGGATACAAATGGGTAGAGAAAATCGAAACTACGCTAAAAGGTTTAGGATTTAAAAACGATGATTTCGGAAAACCAGTATTTGAATTCTCTGGAGGCTGGAAGATGAGATTAGAGCTCGCTCGTATAATAGTAAATCAGCCAGACATACTATTACTGGATGAACCTACAAACCACCTAGATATATTATCCATCGGTTGGCTAGAGCAATTTTTAATCAAATTCGAAGGAATCGTAATCATTATTTCACATGATAGATTGTTCCTTGATGCAATAACAAAAAGAACCTTAGAAATTAGCCTAAAGAAGATTTTTGACTTCCCCTACGCTTACTCAAAATATAAAGTCAAACGAGAAGAAGAAAATACACTTAGAGAAAATGAAAAAAAACAGCAAGAAAAAGACATTAAACAAACGGAACGGCTCATATCAAAATTCAGGGCAAAAAGTAGCAAAGCAGCATTTGCGCAGTCATTAATTAAAAAACTTGAGAAAACAGAAATAATAGAAGTTGAAAACTCAAATGAAGGTGCAATTAAAATTCAATTCCCGTTAAGTGTCCAGCCAGGAAAAAAAGTATTAGAAATAGAGGGACTAGGAAAAAGCTATGACGCAAAAAAAATTCTAGATAAGGTTTCTATGACCTTAGGCCGTGGTGAAAAAATAGCGCTACTAGGAGCTAATGGTACTGGAAAAACCACACTTCTCAAATGTATAACTGGAGAAACAAACTATTTAGGTTCAGTTCAACTTGGACACAATGTAAATGTGACCTATTTTGCACAAGATCAGGCTGATCAATTGGACAAAACAAAAACTGTATTTGAAACAGTAGATGATATCGCTAAAGGTGAAATACGCTTAAAACTGCGCAATATTTTAGGCTCTTTTCTTTTCTCACAAGATGATATTACAAAAAAAGTGGCTTCGCTGTCAGGAGGAGAAAAAACACGACTAGCTCTATGTCAGCTACTTTTGAGCCCTTCTAATTTCTTAATACTTGATGAACCCACAAACCATTTAGACATTGCGAGTAAAAATGTATTGAAACAAGCATTAATGACTTATGAAGGAACATTCATTGTGGTTTCCCATGACCGAGATTTCTTACAAGGATTAACGAATAGAATATGGGATATAAAAGACAAAAAAGTACGTATCCACTTTGATGATGTTCAAGGTTATTTAAACTCCTTTCAGGAAGAAGATTTGCCAGCGAAAAATATAGTTTCTGAGAAACCGAAACAAAAGGGAAAAAAGGGGAGAAATGATCATCAATTACAAAAAAGAAATAAAAAGATCGAGCGCGAAATCCATAGATTAGAACAAAAAATCGAAACTTTAGAGCTAGAAATCAAGCGCTTAGAGGAGAAAATTCAAGACCCATCAAAACTTAGTGATAACGAGAGAAACTCGATTTACTTCGAGCATGCTGAGAAATCAAGACAGGCATCAGAAATGCTAGACTTGTGGGAAGAAAAAACGAATCAGCTTTAGGGATAATTAGCAATTCCCTCCTCACTTTTAAATCTGAGTTATTAACATGTTTTTTCAAAATTGTTGATAAATGTTAATAACTTTTGACTTGTCTAAAATCATCATTTAGTATATTGCGAGTGCTAAAACGGGCAAAACAACATCCTTAAAGTTGTGGAAGCCTTTTATTAAACTATTAACTAATATCATTTATTATGAAAAAATCACTCGTGATTTTGTCGGTGTTTGCCGTGGGTTTTACCTATGCGCAAAAGTCGACGAAAAGCCCGACGTTTTCCGTTGAAAGGGAAAAGGTCAAAAACTCCGTTCTCCCCTCTGGAGATCGTGAATTTAAATCCAAAGCCGAAAAGCAAGCTTATGTGCAGCAGACTGTTCGGACCGAGGAAACCACAATTATTTCTTCAGACCCAAGTTTTCCCAAGTATGTAAATACCGGAAACAAAAAAGCGGATGCTAGCAATTATGCACGACGCAAAGCGCAATGGGTTGAAAGCAATCCGGAGAAATACGAAAAGATGAACTCTTTTTCAAAAAGAAATGCAGAGTCTATTCGTGCAAGAGAGCAGAAGAACAATAATATTAACCATAAACACTAAGCCATGAAAAGAAACTTTATATTAAGTATAGGGTTGTTTGCATTGGCTTTTGGTTTTATATTTAATTCCAATGCTCAATGTCCAAACGACAATATCCCATTTTATTTTTGGGATTTAACTGATGAAGGTCAAATCGAAGAAACGTCATGTATTTTCGGAGGAGAATATGCGTCACTCAATGTTATTGAAGGTGCATCTTACGAAATCTCAACGTGTGGGACAAGTTTTGACACTCAAATTACAGTATATGATGCATTTTCTGGAGCCGTTGTTGGCTACAATGATGACGCATGTGGACTACAATCTATTGTAAACTTCACAGCAGCTTCAACAGGAACAGTAAATCTACTGGTCGATAAATACAACTGTCAAGATGAATTTTCATGTGCTGAATTGACGGCTACACTGGTTTCTTTACCAGGCGGTCCTCAACCATGTGACAGTCCACAAGCAATGGTATGTGGTTCTCCACTATCTTTTGACCTTGCTGATGGCGCTGGATCTTACAGTCCAACTGATGGACCATGGGGTACACCGGGACAAGAGGCAGTATTCTCTTTTACGCCAGATGCAAACGGTTCGTATGCAATCTCTGTATCTAATGATGAATACTACGTTGACTTGTTTTACCAAGCAGGTACATGTGAGGCAGAAGGTTGGCTGTATGTTGATGATGTCCTTTCAGCGGCAACCAATACAGTTGATTTAACAGGTGGTGTCACCTATTATTTCCTCCTAGACGACGAGAACACCACGCAAAGCACTGGTGTAATTGAGGTTATATGCCCGACAGAACCAACTAACCCATGTGACGAGCTTACTGTCATGACATGTGGTCAGGAATATAACTGGTCGACAGGCGCAGGTGAAGGTACACTCAATCCAGAATCAGGCCCATGGGGTACTCCTGGTCAAGAAGTTGTATACGCATATACTCCTGATTCAGATGGTTCTTACCTAATTGAGATGACGAATGTCGGATACTACTCGGATTTATTTATTGGATTCTCTTGCGCTAGCTCAGAAGCAGCTATTGTAGACTTCACGCTCAACATGTTTGATTCATGGGGAGACGGATGGAATGGCAATGCAATTACAATTCTAGCTGATGGTGTTCCTGTTCTTGAAAATGCTACTCTTGGAGAAGGATCATCAGGTTCAGAGACTTTCTCTGCTCCAGAGGGTTCTGTTTTGACTGCAACTTGGGTTACAGGTTCATTCACTTCAGAGGTATCTTTTGAAATCGCAGACGCCTCAGGCGCAGTAGTTGCCGGTGGAGATTTTGGAAATACAATTGACTATACAATTCCAGATTCTAACGGCGCACCTCAAGCTTCATTTACACTAAACATGGAAGATAGCTGGGGAGATGGATGGAATGGTAATGCAATCACCATTTTAGCTGATGGCGTTCCTGTTTTGACAGATGCCACGCTTGCAGATGGATCAGCTGGATCAGAGACTTTCTCTGCCCCAGAGGGTGCGGTTTTAACTGCCACTTGGACAACTGGTTCATTTACTAGTGAAGTATCATTTGAATTAGTAGATGCCTCAGGCGCAATTGTTGCCGGTGGAGACTTCGGTAATACAATTGACTATACTATCCCTGTTGTAACTGTTGTAGAGGACGACGAGTGGATTTACATCGATGATGTATTTTCAGCATCTAACATTACAATCGATCTTTTAGGTGGAGTTACTTACTATTTCCTTATTGATGACGAGGATACTAGTCCAAGTAACGGAACTATTTCTGTTTCATGTCCTTGTATTCCACCAGCAGGAGGAATAGATGGTTCATTTGCATATGATGGAGATTTCGTAATCTCAGGAACAACAGATGGTGCGTGTAATGACTGTGATTTAAGAACCTCGCAAGATAGAATATATGAGATCTCCGTGCCTTGTGCTGGAACTTACAACTTCTCTACTTGTGGAGCTTCATGGGACACATATCTATACTTAACTACTGCACCATGCGGTGGAGAAACAATTGCACTTAACGATGACGATTGTGGACTTCAATCTTCAATAACTGCTGCATTAGCTCCAGGCACATATTATGTGGCTGTTGAAGCGTTCTCTTCGTTCTCATACGGAGATTTTGATCTTGCAGTGACAGGTGTTTATGATATTCCGGCTATCGGAGCAATTGACGGCCCTGATGCTGTTTGCGAAGGGACAGAAGGCGAAGCTTATACGGTTTCAGGTGCCTTTGATGCTTTTGATTGGTCAACCACAATGGATGCAAGTGCTACAGGTGATGCTGGAGCTGCTTCTGTTGATTTCGGAACGAATTCTGGGTCAATTATTGTTACTGGAACAAACGCATGTGGTTCAAACACAGCATCATTAGATGTTACTGTGAATAGTACTCCAGTATTTGATCTTTCAAGTGAAGACGCACTATGTTTTGGTGCGGATAATGGAAGTATTACTGTTAACACAACAGAAGGATCATCTCCCTTTACATATACAATAAATGGTGAGTCAGTAACTGAGTCTCTTGTTGTTAATGTGAATGCATCTGATAGTTACATTGGATATATGAATGTGTTTGATAACCCTGCTGACCCATGTTGTGGTGGTGGATATATTTTTGGTAGTCCTTGGGCTTTACCTGATGTATTGTCTACTTTAGATGCTGGTGCAAATACAATCACGCTTCAGCCAAACTTCAATACATACAATGCTGCGGACCCATTTTGGTCTGATGGTAATGAAGGTGGAAACAAAATCATGGAAGCAAACACGTACCTTGAAAATGGTGCATGGAATGGAAATGATTTAACATTTAGCGGTTCAGTAAGCTCTAATACGCTTGCCGACGGATATACTGCTCAGTATTTCATTAAAGCATTAGATCCAAATAATGGATTCCAAGATGCTCTAGGTGGTTCTGCTATTGCTGACCTACCTGCAAGTGGTGATTTCAGTGTAAACGTACCTGCGTCAAGTTTAACTGACGGTTTAATCGTTCAGGTTGGATTCTCAGTTGTAGGATTAAATGCTAATCCTGTGAATGCAGATGCTTTAGGTAGTGTTGTTGTAACTGGTGGTTCTCTTGAGAATGGGTCATATACATTTGACGGATTGACTGCTGGTGACTATACAATAGGAGTTTCTGACAACAACGGTTGCGTAGCAATGGATGAGTCAATAACCATAAACGAGCCAGCCGAGCTTACGCTTGATGCAAATGGATGTGGTAGTGTATATGCTGGAGCAGGTCCTGATTATGGATGTGCGGCAATCAGCACAACAGTAGCCGGTGGTATACCAGGATATTCTTTCGAGTGGTCAAATACTGAGACAACTGAGGGGATTACTGTATGTCCTACGGAGACTACGACCTACACTGCTCACGTAACAGATGCAAACGGTTGTGTTGCAAGTGCAGATTGGATTGTAGAGGTAACAGACATTCAATGTAATGGAGGCCCAAGCGGTCCTACTTGTGACTCTCCTCCTGGATGTACAGCTAATGTGAACATGAACAACCAAAGCTGGATACCACAACCATCAAGAGTAGTTTCCAATGGTCAAGTGCTTTGCATTAATGGATCAGGAACCTATTTCGGAACAATTCATGTATTGAATGGCGGACACCTTGTAGTATGCGGAAACGTATCTATTTACGGATCAGTAACCATCCAAAATGGTGGTAACTACTGGCACGCTCAAAATACAGGATTCACCGGTGCTTTAACTGTTTATGGTAATGAGCATGTTGGAACATTCTGTGGTGGAAATGGTTCTGGGTCCGGATCAGACTCTAGTTCTGGTTCTGGTTCTGGTTCTGGTTCTAGTGCTCCAAGTCCAGTTTCGTGTCAATTGTCTGCATACTCCTCAATAGGAGCTTCAGCAAACAATTCGAATAGCGGATCAGGTTCTAGTAGCTCTTCTGCTGCTCAAACACCTCCAGGATGTACACAGTATGTGAATTTAAATAACACAAACTGGGTCCCTCAACCATCAGTAGTAGTTTCAGCTGGTCAAGTGCTTTGCATTAAAGGATCAGGAACCTATTATGGAACGATTCACGTATTGAGTGGCGGACATGTTGTAGTATGCGGTGGCGTATCTATATACGGTTCTGTAACCATCGGAGTTGGTGGTCACTACTGGCATAGTCCAAGTACTGGATTTACTGGTTCACTTGCAGTTTATGGAAGTGAGCACGTAGGTACATCGTACTGTGGTGATAACTGCCCAACCTATCCTAGTCTAAGTGGATCTGTACAGATGTGCTACAATGGTACAACTTACTGTGTCAATGTAGACGATGTAGAAGACAGAATGACTTGCGGATACACGCTAGGAAGTTGTGATGATCAACTGCCAGAGGCATGTAACAACTCTACGGAATCCGAAGAGCTAGTATCATGCGTTTGTGATGGGAAAATAGAAACAATGACGATAAGATGGGTTGGACCTTCTTTCTCTAGCGCGAATGTTCACGCTAAGAAAAACTGTAACATCCTATTGTCGGCATTGACTGACTTAATGACTGGTGATGAATTCACTATCAACGCATCAGATGCGGGTCTAGCATACTTAAGAAAGAATACCTTCTTTGAGTGGGCTGGTGTAGGCAACTACAAAATCCCAACAAACTGCTGTAATAACCCAGTAGGTCAGAACTTCTTCCCATTTGAAGTTATTGGATGGACAGATACTGAAGGCAATAGCTGCAGTGTATACTCTGAGGCAATAACTGATGCTGGAGAGATGAATGATGAAGATGTAATAACTGGATTTGATGGAGCTATGATTAAGCAATATCCTAACCCAGCGAGTAACAATGCAACTTTTGAATTCTCTGTAACAGAAGATCAGGATGTAAGTGTAAACATTTTGAATATCAATGGTCAACTAGTTGGTACAATATACAACGGTAGCGTAAGAGCTAACGAGGTTAATAAATTGGACTACAGTCTAGTGACACTTCAAAGTGGTATTTACTATGTGCATCTTAATACACCATCAGGTGTCTTAAAGAAAAAGTTTGTTGTGCTTAAATAACAGCTAACTTAAATGTTGAAGGCCCCCCCGCTCTGCAGGGGGGCTTTTTTATTACTTTTATTATTCAAAGACCTAGACAAATCAACAAAAAAATGATAAAATTTCATTACTTCATCCTCTTTTGCTTCCAAATCATTCTTTTTCATGTGTATGGCCAAACAATCGTAATCAACGAGGTATTGTCGGCAAATACAAATTTGAATTACGATGGTTTTGGAGAACAAGACGACTGGATTGAGTTTTACAATACCTCGGGAGATACCCTACAGATGAGTGGTATGTTTCTTACTAACGACTCTTTAAATCCTACAAAGCATGAAATCGGAAAAAATAGTGAAGACTGGACAAAAATAAATCCAAAATCATATGCCCTATATTGGTTAGATAATGATCCTGAACAAGGGCAACGGCACATCTCATTCGCAATCAAAAAAAAGGGAGGCTATCTTTCTTTATATGACCGAGATACAAATCTTGTTGACCATTTGACATTTGGAGAACAAACTGACAATATCTCTTTTGGAAGAATCACCCCCGATTCCCGAGACCTAGGTTTCTTTGGAACGCCTACACCAAATGATAAAAATAAAAATGGACAAAGAGTAAACATTAATCCTAATAAGGTGGAATTGAGCATAGGTTCTGGGTTTTATGATAAATCACAGACAGTTATATTATCAGCAGAGAAAAATTCTACAATATACTACAGCCTTGATGGTTCCGAACCAACAAAAAAGAGCAAAATTTATACCCACCCAATACAAATAGATTCAACAACAGTTTTACGCACAAGGATAATATCTGACGGTTACATACCAGATTTGATTACAAATGCATCCTATTTCATCAATGAAAAAAGTGAGCTCTCAGTTGTTTCTCTCATCGTCGCGCCAAACGATTTATGGAAAAAGCGAGAAGGAATATATAGCAATTTTGAAAATCGTGAAATTGAGGTCTCCGCACATGTTCAGTACTTTGACACATTAAAAAATGGAACTTTCAAGCTTGCGATTTCAAAATCAGCAACTACCAGAATCGCAGGGAAAACAAGTCGCAGACAACCTAAAAAATCATTTTCTTTTTTTGCAACCAATGAGGATGGTCAAGGAGAACGATTCAATTATCGATTGTTTAAAGATAAGAAGATTGACAATTTTGGCGGACTTTGGGTGCGTGCCGATGCAACCTCAGGGAGAAATGTATCAGACCTTTGGGTCGGAGAACGCTTCAAAAATGAGCTTTTATATGAAGTGAATAGACAAATGAATGGACAAGTGGATATGCAAGCCTATGAACCTGTTTCAGTTTATCTAAATGGCCAGTATTGGGGACTATATAACCTAATGGAACGAAAAGGAAAAGATTTTATTTATAACAATCATGGGGAAAAAGAGGTAGATATATTGACCTCAAGCGATGCAAAGGTAGTATCGGGTAATATCAGTGAATATGACCAAATGATTTTCTATATCGCTCAAAATAATATTACAACAGATTCTATCTATAATAAAATATCCAACCAAGTCAACATTGATAGCTATATTGATTATTGGGTTAATGAAACTTATTGCGGAGCCCGAGATATTTCCGTGAATATTCGCTACTGGAAGTCAAAAACGGAAGGTTCAAAATGGAGATGGATAAGCTATGATCAAGATTCTTGGTATAAAGCTGATGAAGAGTCTTTGAATTACTACCTAGATAGAGGGAAGGTTTTTCTCTTTGAAAGACTGATGAAAAACCAAACCTTTAGAAACCAGTGGATCAATAGAATGTGTGACTACCTAAATACAGGGTTTAAAGCGGAAAATGTTACATCATTGGTGAATCAAATCACGAGTAGAATAGAAATTGAAGTCATGCGAGATAGGGAACGATGGCAAGACTCTATGCTTTATATACAAAAAGGAGAACGTATAAAATGGATCAAAGACTATGCGATACAAAGACCTAAGTTTATTAGAGAGCATATCATTGACTACTTCGAACTTGAGAACGGAATATCAGATATTCAAGTTGAACATAATATCAATATGGGACATGTTAAAATCAATTCAATAAAAATAAAAGATCCCTTTTGGACAGGAAAGTACATCGAAAATATTCCTATCCACATTGAGGCCGTTCCGGATGAAGGGTATGTTTTTGAAAAATGGAAGAGTCAACGTCTTCCAAAAGGACCATCAATAACCGTGAAGACAAAAAAGAATAAAAAGTTCATACCGATATTCAAGAAAATAGAATGATTTAAGGCCCTGTTTTTATTGATTTCTTCTTCGTTGCTTCCTTTTGTGCCGCTTAAGTTTACGATCACTTTTACGCAGTATTTTTCTATTCCCCCTGCTTTGGTTTTTTCGATGCATTTTGAATTTTTTCTCAAAATACTTCTTTTTCGATCGCTCTCTTTTTCGCTCTTGACGTAAAATTTTTTTGGTTAGTTTAGGGTCCATTTGAGCGGAAGTATTTGCATTCGAAGCACATCCAAGACAAATTGAACTTAGAAAAATAACAAGCAGTATCGGAAAAACTCTCCTCAAGTTTGGGTATCTTTGAGTAATGAAATTACAAATCTTATTCGTAATCTCCCTATTCTTAGTGAGTGGCTCCTGCGGCAAGCAAAACACCCACCCTGTACCCTATGTCCCTTTTAACCAAAGTATTGACCTAAACCTCCCAAGCTATTATGCACTGGCAGGAGTTGGCGGATATGCCTACGTAATTGGAGGGTCACGCGGAATTATTGTGTACAGAAGGTCTCTAGATGAATTTATTGCTTTTGACCGGCATTCACCTGCTGATCCAAACGCAGAATGTGAAGAACCACTCTATCCCGATACAGATAATTTCTTAATACTTAAAGACTCTTGTAGCGGTGCGACATTTTCACTTTATGACGGTAGCCCAATCAATGGGTCACAATACGGTTTAATGCAGTATGCTTGCAATTTCAACGGAAATAGTATCGTCACGATTTATAATTAGTCATGGAAGACAATACGATTAAGGTGCATATTATTGATAGAGAGAATAAAGAACACGTCCTTAGAGGTCCGACTGATATGAGCATGAATATTATGGAGTTGTGCAGAGCCTATGAACTCCCTGTTTTAGGAGAATGCGGTGGTATGGCTATGTGTGCAACATGTCAATGCTATTTAGAGTCTGACACTCCCCTACCTGAACAAAGCGATGATGAATTGGATATGCTAGACCAAGCATTCTTCGTAAAGAATGAAAGCCGTTTAGGTTGCCAGATACAATTAAACGAGTCAATCGACGGAATCGTACTTCGGCTTGCTCCGGAGGCATAGCTCTATTTTAATAGTTCAGCAAAGACAAGCTTAAACTTTTCCATTTTAGGACGAACTACCGCCTGACAATACATATTAGTTGGATTATTTTTCAAATAATCCTTGTGGTAATTTTCAGCGGCATAAAAGCGGTCAAAAGGCGATATTTCAGTAACAATAGGCGCATCCCACACGTTTTGCTCAGTCAAGCTTGATTTAATGTTTTTCGCCAATTCAGCTTGGCCTTCATTATGATAAAAAACCACACTTCTATAATGGGTTCCAATATCATTCCCTTGCCTATTGAGTTGGGTTGGATCATGTATAAACCAAAACACTCGTAATAATTCTTGGAATGAAATCACATCCTCGTCAAATGTAATTTGCGCTACTTCAGCATGACCCGTAGCACCAGAGCAGACCTGCTCATAGCTCGGGTTTTCACGTTTCCCACCGGAAAAACCTGGCACAACCTCATGAACTCCATTGAGTTCATCAAAACAGGCTTCGGTGCACCAGAAACAGCCTGCTCCAAATGTTGCAATTGATATTCTACTCATTGATTTTTAGGAATAAATTTTAAAGATGCAGAATTTACACAATACCGCATTCCTGTAGGTTTCGGACCATCATTAAATAAATGGCCCAAATGGGCCTCACATTCTGCACATTGGATTTCAATTCGTCTCATTCCAAAACTTAAATCATCTACTTTTTTTACCTTTCCTTCATTCAAAACATCGTAATAGCTAGGCCATCCGGAACCCGACTTATACTTATCTTTACTTGAGAAAAGTGGATTATCACAAGCCACGCAGATATATGTACCTTCTGCTTTGTGGTCCCAGAACTCACCGGTAAATGGTCTTTCAGTACCACCATTCTTTACAACACGACAAACATTTTCGGGCAGTATCCGGCCATTAAAAGAATTCTCTTCTGAAGAATTTTGAGCCTCACAAGATATAAAAACAAACAGGAAAAGGTAAAAAATAGAATGTTTCATAAACATTAAACAAAGAACTAAAATAGATGTTCTCTTTACAATATTACTTTACATTTACACAATGAAATTAAAATACGGGAAAAACTTTTGGCTACTGACCATTTCCATGTTTTTTTTCATGACGAGTTTTAATTTAATTCTTCCAGAGCTCAATGATTTTATTTCAAGTCTAGGGGGTGCAGATAAAAAAGGACTTGTAATTACATTGTTTACAATCTCTGCAGCAATATCGAGACCGTTTTCAGGAAAGCTTACTGACACCATAGGCCGAAAAAAAGTAATCTACTTAGGTATTTTATTTTCCATTTTAATTTCATGGGCATATCCATTCTCGTTTTCAGTGCTATTCTTTTTAACCTTAAGATTCTTGCATGGGTTTAGTGCCGGATTCACACCAACTGGCTCTACAGCTCTGCTCACAGACATCATACCGGCGAATCAGCGAGGAAGAGCAATGGGATTGTGGGGTACATTTATTTCATTAGGTTTTGGTGTTGGGCAGTTCTCAGGATCATGGATTGGGATTAACTTCGGAATGGATGCGCTTTTCATTATTTCTGGAGCAACATCATTACTCTCAGGTGTTTTTTTGTTAAAAGTGGAAGAAACAATAGAAAACCCTCAGAAATTTGATGGTAGTCAGCTAAAAGTAAAATGGAATGATGTCATAGAACCTTCTGTTATTCCAGCGGCAGTCGTTATGTTATTAACGACCGCATGCACAGGTATGATTTTCGTTCTTACTCCGGAAATATCTGGGTTTTTAGGAATTGAAAACAAGGGCTTTTTCTTTGGATTTTATGTTATGTCCACAATCCTCGTTAGGTTATTTGCATCCTCTCTTTCCGATCGGATTGGCAGACGCGAAACGATGATTATAGGCGTTTGCATGCTGTTTCTATCTATGTTGCTTTTGGCGCGTGTCGACTCTTATAATTCTTTTGTATTGGCGGCAATCGTATTTGGCTTAGCAACAGGAGTTTCTAGCCCTACTCTATTCGCTTGGACAGCTGATTTATCTCATATCAGCAGGCGCGGTGTTGGTGCTGGCACCATATTTATCGCCTTGGAGGCAGGCATTATGATTGGCTCACTATCTACGTTAATTACCTATGACAATACTGCCGATTCAATACCAGAAGTTTTTCTTTGGGGTATGGTAATGAGTGCTCTCGCGCTTGTTTACTTGCTATGGCATAAGCTAAATCGCCAATCTGAGTTTTAAATCTTCAAGTACCGTTTAATCAAATAATGCCCCAAATAGATTAGAGGGGTTAGCAGAATCGCAATAATGATTTTTAGTACATAATTTGTTGGTGCGATCGTCATGAAATCGACAAAAGACAAAGACCCGGGAAGAACAAAACCAATATATAAAACAATATATGAGTCAATCAATTGAGAAACCAATGTACTGCCTGTACTTCTGAGCCAAATAAATCGATCTCCCGTCTTTGATTTGATCCATGAAAACAAAGAGGCATCTAACAATTGAGAAACTAAAAAAGCGCAAATACTGCCAACTATTACCATTTGAGCCTGTCCAAAAACCTTATTGTAAGCACTATCGTCTGAAAGATTTGATCCGGGAATATTTACAGCAGGAATTTCCATCGAAAGTCCTACTATCAAGAAACAATAGGCAATTAAAATTGCCGTAATCCAGCTTAACTTTCGAACTGCCTTGTAGCCATAAAACTCATTCAAAAGGTCTGTAAGTAGAAAAACAACGGGCCAAGGTAGAATACCAACAATTGTTACAAAAGGACCGAAGTTCCCTCCGAAAAGATTAAATTCTATTGGAATCTCAATTAGCTTATTACTTATAAGCTCCGCAGTTACAGCGTTGGTAACAAATAAACCTGCAAGAAAGACGAAAAGCCATTGACTTCTGTTAAGCGAGTATGTTTTCATTGAACAAATAAAAAGTTAGTACCCCACATAATCCATTCGTTTGGACTTAATGTACCTGGGGACATAATAGCTATTATTGTTAAAAGTGTCAATACGTATGCCATTTCGTGCGGCATGGATGAATTGAATAACACCATCTGTTGTATCTACGACTAAGGCTACATGTCCTACACGAGTTGTGTTCATATTTCTTGCTTTGAAAAACATCAAATCACCAGGCTGAAGATTTTTCAGCGTTACAGTTGTACCTAGCTCTGCTAGCCCGTAGCTCGTTCTTGTCAAACTAAAACCAAATCCTTTGAAAACATAATTGATAAACCCTGAACAATCAAAACCAGAAGGAGACATTCCGCCCCAAACGTATGGAACGCCCATGAATTGCTTAGCATATTTAATAATCGCATCAGATTTTTGCTCAATAATCGAATCAATCTCATTATCCGAATCAAAAGAGCTATCGTTATCTCCAATGTCCGTCTGTGCTACTAAATGTTCAAGAGAGACAAAAAGAATTAGAAATAAAAAAATATTTTTAGACAATCTAAACCGCATCAAGAGTGCAAAATTATAACTATTTTCGATAATAATTTAATATCAGCCGTGCCAGTTATTGATACACAACATCTTACCAAACTATATTACAGCATTGGAGAGCTTGCTGAAATGCTTAATGTAAATGCTTCACTTTTAAGATTTTGGGAAAAAGAATTCAAGCTGAAAGTTTCGAAAAGGAATAAAAAAGGTAACCGCCTATATTCAGTAAAGGAGATCGAAGAAATTAATAAAATATATGCCTTGGTGAAAGTTCAACTGTTCACATTAGACGGCGCTAAAAAAGCACTAGAATCGAAAGATAAAAGCCTCATTTTTGATACTAAACTCACTGTAGCATCCAAATTAGATAACATAAAAACAAGGTTACTAAAGTTAAAATCTTAGTCTAAAGCATTCTTACAGCATCAACCTTGCCCAGTTCACAGCGATCTTTAAATAAGCGGTATCTGTATTTTGAGACAACATTGTAAAAAAAGTCTCTGAGAACTTTTGGAAAAATCCAAAAGACCAAAAAAACATTAAAATACCATTTCAGATAAGGTATCAAACGTAACGCTGCGGTTGATCTATCATATATTCTTCCTGCCTTAAATAAATAGAAGGTTTTCATATCAATTTCGAGAATACCCTCATTCGGCAAAAAAGACCTCGCGTGTTTCCCTTGAAGGGCAGAAAAGAAAAGACTTTCATTTCGCTCATTCTTTAAAATAAAGCGAACCACTCTTGAGCATAACGGACAGGCCGCGTCATAAAAAATGATATCCTTCATAGTAGTTTCTTTAGCTTGTTTTTGAAATAATCCGCTGCAGGAAGCATTCGTGAACCGTACCAAGAAAACATCTCACCATCGACAAGAATGATTTTAGAACGCGGAAAACGAGATTGGTATTTTTCCTTATGCTTTTCTTCAAAAGGAAAAGGCTCAGAACTTAAAAAGACATAATTAGGCTCGCAATTGCCTAGGTCCTGAACTTCTGGGTAACGTTCGAGATGCGCATTATTCTTGAATCCTAAGGTTTCGATAATACTACCTATAAAAGTAAGCTGACCTGCCACATAAGATGGTTTATCCCAAATAAAATAAAGAACAGAAAGATGTTTACCTAAATCTCTTATCGCGCTATAGGCAAAGCCAAGATCGGTTATTAATGTATTACAAGCCCGTTCTTTCGAAAGTACTACCCCTAATTGCTTGATCATTTCAATGGCATCATCAAAGCTATTAACATCACTCATCCAAATGGGAGCAAAACACTCTAGTGCGGAAATATCGTCTTTTGTATTTTCTTCCTTATTTCCGATAATAAGATCCGGTTCAAGGGCCTTAATGCGATCAATATTTAGTCGCTTGGTCCCTCCTATGCGCTCCTTTTTTTCAAACCAAATAGTAGGATGAATGCAAAACTTAGTTATACCGATTACCTCTTCTTCAAACCCTAAGTAATGTAAAAACTCAGTGAGCGAAGGAACTAAAGAGACAATTCGCTTTGGTGCGTTATTTATAAGTACATCACGATTTAATTGGTCAACAAAGATTCGCGTATTCATTTTATGACATAGCAGATATAATATCATATCTTGTTACGATATGCATAGATCCCGAATCCGATTCAACAAGAACAGCTGGTGTGTTTTTATTAATTAGCTTGCACAATTCCTCTAACTGCGTCCCACCTTTCACTATTGGAAAAGCAGCTCCCATAATAGATGATATCGGTGCGTCTCTTAGCTCCGGTTTGTCAACCAAGGTTTGGTATATGACACTATCATCAATTGAGCCTACAAATTGATTGTCCTTCATTACAGGAATTTGTGAAATCCCAAACTTTCTCATTTTGGCAATTGCATGAGAAACAAGCTCCTCAGAAAATACTGAAATTAAGGGTTTATCCTCGTGGTTTTTGACCAAATCTTTGGCCGTAAGAATTTCTTCTTCTAAAAAGCCTCTTTCACGCATCCACTCGTCATTATACATTTTTCCTACATATCTACTACCTGAATCATGTAACAAAACCACCACTACATCATCTTTTGAAAAATTCTCTTTGAGCTGTATAAGTCCTTTAACCGCTGCGCCACATGAGTTACCTGCAAATATACCTTCCTCGCGCGCCATTTTCCTTGTGTATACTGCGGCATCCTTATCGGTAACTTTTTCAAATCCATCAATCACACTGAAGTCAACATTCTCAGGTAAAATATCTTCACCTATACCTTCGGTGATATAGGAGTAAATTTCATTTTCATCAAATATGCCCGTTTCATGGTACTTTTTAAATACAGACCCATAAGTATCAATACCCCATATTTTTATATCTGGATTTTTCTCTTTAAGGTATTTTCCCACTCCCGAAATCGTTCCACCGGTTCCAACACCGACAACAAAATGTGTTATTTTACCATCGGTTTGATCCCAAATCTCGGGACCAGTTTGCTCATAATGCGCAATTGTATTTGAAGGGTTGTCGTACTGATTCACATACCATGAATTAGGTGTTTCCTCTGAAATCCGTTTGGATGTGGAATAATAAGATCTAGGATCCTTTGGATCGACATCCGTAGGACAAACAATGACCTCCGCTCCAACAGCACGAAGAATATCAAACTTCTCTTTTGACTGCTTATCCGTAGAAACGCAAATCAGCTTATATCCTTTTATAATTGCAGCTAAAGCCAAACCCATTCCTGTATTCCCGGATGTCCCCTCCACAATTGTACCACCCGGTTTTAAGCGACCATCAGCCTCAGCATCCTCAACCATTTTAACAGCCATACGGTCCTTAACTGAGCTACCTGGATTAAAAAACTCAACCTTCGCTAAAACCATGGCATCAACTTCCTTCGTCAACTTATTCAGTTTAACAAGTGGGGTGTTGCCTATAGTTTCTAAAATATTATTTGAAATCTTCATTTATTTTTCTTTGTGCAAAGTTAATTATAAAGTAGAATTTAGACGAAGTGAGAACAGTCAATTATTATATCTAATCCTTAACTTAGGGGGCAATGAATTGTCATATACAAAAAGCTTTCATCCTAGTCTTGTTTTTATTCTCATTTTTTGATTGTAAATCGCAAAAACGGGAGGAGTGCCAAATACTACCTACACCTGTTGTATATAAAAGAGTTAAAGGCAATTTGTATTTATCAAATTTACTAGGAGTTAACAAAAAATATTGGCCAAAAGGCACCTTGAATCAAATGGAATCAATGTTCAATATTTTTCATGATATTCAAATAAAAGATACGACTGGAAAAGGATTTATCAGACTTAGAAAACTTCAAAATGTGCCCAAGGACTTTTATTCTATATCCGTGAGTGATTACATATTTATATCTTACTCAAATGATAAGTCGCTCTACTATGCAATACAATCTCTCGTCCAGCTAATAAAAACAGAGGATGAAATAAAATATATACCAAAGGCGTTCATTCAAGATTACCCAAAATTTGAATGGCGCGGGCTTCATTTAGATGTTTCCAGACATTTCTTTTCAGTTGAGGAAATTAAAAAGTACTTGGATTTAATGGCCATGTATAAATTTAATACTTTTCATTGGCACCTAACAGATGACCAAGGTTGGAGAATTGAGATAAAAGCATACCCTAAATTAACAAAGACCGGAGCATTTAGGGATAGCACATTGATTGGTCATTATTCCAAAACCCCACAACAGTTCGACAAAAAAAGATACGGAGGATTTTATACTCAAGAGCAAGTTAAAGACATTGTTGCGTATGCGAAAGAACGATACATCGATATTGTACCAGAAATTGAGATGCCTGGTCATAGTAGAGCTGCCCTGGCGGCATATCCTGAGTTTTCATGTTCTGAGATTCGGCAGGAAGTACCAGGTTTATGGGGAGTATTTGAAGACATTTATTGCACAAAAGAAGAAAGCTTTCAATTCATAACCAATATCTTGGAGGAAGTTGTCGATCTATTTCCAGGAAAATATATACATATAGGCGGAGATGAAGCGCCCAAATCAAAATGGGAGACCTGCAAAAAATGTCAAAATGTAATTCGAGACAATGGATTAAGTAACGAGCATGAACTGCAGAGCTATTTCATCACTCGAATTGAAAAGTTCCTCGATAAAAAAGGCAAAAAACTTATAGGATGGGATGAAATACTTGAAGGAGGTCTTTCGCCAAATGCGACGGTAATGTCTTGGAGAGGTTTTAAGGGAGGAATTGCAGCTGCTAGAAAAGGACATTATGTTGTCATGACTCCGGGTTCGCATTGCTATTTTGACCATTATCAAGGCAAATCGAATGAAGAACCATTGGCAATTGGAGGTTATACGCCCTTAAAAAAGGTATACGAATTTAATCCTATACCCGATGAATTAAACGCAGCACAGGCTAATTACATTCTTGGTGGACAAGCAAATTTATGGACTGAATATATCAAGGATTTTAAACAATTGGAATACATGGCATATCCTAGAGCAATTGCATTAAGCCAGGTGTTGTGGTGTAATGAAAAGCCGCCTTATGATGACTTTTCCAAGGTTTTATATGATTCACACTATAAAAAACTATCATTTTTAGATGTCAATTACGCTAAATCAAGCCAACGTGCGTCAATAATAAGTCAGATACACAAAAAAGGGATTTCTCTCAAACTAAATAGTCCAGATAGTTCTGATATTTTTTACGCGACTATTCAGTCTGACATTCTCGACCAGGTAATTAAATTAAACCTACGGGTTGGAGAAGAATTAATAATTAAGAGACCCGAAAAACATGTCATCGAAACCAAAATAAAATTTGAAAGTAAGAACACCTCACTTACCTCAGAAATGAACTTTACCAAACACCATGCATTAGGAGTTCAAGTCAATTACCTTACAAAACCAAATCCACAATACAATTATGCCACTAATCTGCTCGTTGATGGACAAAATGGAGCGCGACCCTGGCGCGGTCATCAATGGATCGGTTTCGATACAAGTTCTATCGTAATGGAAATCACCTTACCTGAAAAAAAGAAAATAAAGGCACTTGAATTTAGCTTTCTTGAATCTCAGGGGTCATGGATATATTTACCACAGGAAATCCAAGTAATCAATATAAGTAAACGTAAGAAAAACATCAGAAGTTTGAGAAACATTAACCAGGAGCACACACGTCTAAAAATTAAAAGGAGAATAAAAAAGCTTCGTATTCAAATAAATACGTTTTCAAAGATACCTAAAGGACTTCCTGGTGCGGGACACACACCTTGGACTTTCTTGGATGAAATCGTATTTCATTAACAAATATTGGATACCACAGATTGAAACTAAAACCATTTTAAACCTTTCCTTTCATTTGATGTTATTATTTTTGCACAAAGCACGTTATGTCAGAAATCACCTGGGACTCCATAAAAACATATGAAGATATTACTTTCAACTACTGCGATGGTGTCGCACGTATAGCATTCAACAGACCTGAGGTCAGAAATGCTTTTCGTCCAAAAACAGTAGATGAAATGTTAGATGCGCTTATTATTTGTCATGAAAGTCAAGAAATAGGGGTTGTTTTAATTTCGGGAGAAGGTCCTTCTCCAAAGGATGGTGGATGGGCGTTTTGTTCTGGAGGAGACCAGCGCGTTAGAGCCCCTAGAGGTTACAAGGGAACAGACGGCGTGAGCAAATTCAACATATTAGATGTTCAAAGGCAAATTCGTTTTATGAATAAAGTTGTGATTGCTGTAGTCCCAGGTTGGGCCGTTGGAGGTGGTCATAGCTTACACGTTGTATGTGATTTATCCTTAGCCTCGAAAGAGCATGCCATTTTTAAACAAACCGATGTAGATGTTGCCAGTTTTGATGGAGGTTTTGGATCTGCTTACCTTGCACGACAAATAGGTCAAAAGCGCGCGCGAGAAATTTTTTTCCTAGGTGCTAGCTATTCAGCCCAAGAAGCATTTGAAATGGGCATGGTGAATAAAGTTGTCCCTCACAATGAATTAGAGCAAACCGCATTTAATTGGGGGCAAGAAATCCTAAAAAAGAGTCCAACTGCAATCAAGATGTCTAAATTTGCTTTTAATCTTATTGATGACGGACTTGTCGGTCAACAGGTATTTGCCGGGGAAGCAACTCGGCTAGCTTATATGACTGATGAAGCGGTTGAAGGAAGAAATGCATTCCTTGAAAAAAGAGATCCTAATTTTAAACAATATCCTAAATTTCCTTAAATGTCAATACGCTCACTAAAACCCAACGGACTTTGGAATCATTTTGCAGATCTAAATGCTGTACCTCGTCCATCGAAGAAAGAAGAAAGAGTCATTGAATTTATGATGAACTTTGGTAAAGAACTTGGTCTAGAAACCACAAAAGACAGTATCGGTAATGTCATAATAAAAAAACCAGGGAGTTTGGGCATGGAGGATAAAAAAACAGTTATCCTTCAATCCCATTTAGATATGGTGCATCAAAAAAATGGAGATACCACATTCGACTTTGATAGCCAGGGAATTAGTATGCGTGTCAAAGGGGATTGGGTGGATGCAGACGGTACAACACTTGGTGCAGATAATGGTATTGGTGTGGCTACAATAATGGCAACACTATCAGCAAAAGACATCGCGCACCCTCCTTTAGAGGCATTATTTACAATAGATGAGGAAACGGGAATGACCGGTGCGAAAGAAATGGATGGAAGTCTCTTTAGCGGAGAAATACTATTGAATCTTGACACTGAAGATGATGACGAGCTCTCCATTGGATGTGCTGGCGGTATAGATACAAACACATCATATACCTGTGAAGGTATCACAACACCAAATAATTATAGCTTTATTCAAATAGATATTAAAGGTTTGTTAGGTGGACACTCGGGAATGGATATTGATTCAGGACGAGGGAATGCGAACAAATGGATGTCTAGAATACTATGGAACATCTCGAAAAAATCAACCGTATTGATAGGTTCATTTGACGGTGGAGGTCTAAGAAATGCTATTCCGAGAGAGGCTAAATCGATTATTGCAATTCCATCAGTCGAATTAAAAAATGTTCAAGCTGAAATTGAACGACAAGCCAAAGTGCTCCATAGTGAGTATAAAAGCATTGAGCCCAACCTGCTAATAACATTTGCAGCAGTAGAGTCTATGCCTGAGGTTATTTCTGAAAAGGATTCTAATAAGATTGTTAACACCTTGTGCTGTGTTCATAACGGTGTGTTTCGAATGAGTCCAGACATTGCTGGTTTGGTTGAAACATCCTCAAGTTTGGCTCGAGTACTCATTGAAAACAATGAATTTATCACGCAGTCCTTACAGAGGAGTAGTGTAGAATCGACAAAAGACGAAATTGCAATGACCATAAGGTGCAGCTTTGAAAGTATGGGTTGCAATGTCATACAAACTGGGGATTACCCTGGGTGGCAGCCCAATCCGAATTCAGATATACTAACCATTATGGAGCAGTTGTATAAGGATATGTTCAACGAGGATCCACAGGTCAAAGCATGTCATGCAGGATTAGAATGCGGTATTTTAGGAACGCATCTTCCAAATGCAGACATGATTTCATTTGGGCCCAACATTAGAGCAGCTCACTCTCCGGATGAGAAAGTACAAATATCCTCGGTTCAAAAGTTTTGGAATTTTTACCTGGAGACACTAAAAAAAATACCATTGAAATAAATAGGTTATAAATTATTTACATACTAAATATGTCATTTCAATTAAACACCATAGAAGAAGCCTTAGAGGCTATCAAAAATGGAAAAGTCATCATTGTTGTTGATGATGAAAACAGAGAAAATGAAGGTGATTTTTTGACTGCGGCAAGAAATGCAACTCCCGAGCTAATCAATTTTATGGCGACCCACGGAAGAGGCTTAATTTGTGCACCACTTATTGAGGAAAGATGCGATGAATTGGGTCTTGAAATGATGGTCCATTCTAATAATTCTCATTTTGACACCCCTTTTACTGTTTCTGTAGATCTTATTGGAAAAGGATGTACAACCGGAATTTCTGCTGCGGATAGGTCAAAAACCGTAAAAGCCCTTATAGATCCTAATACCAAACCAAATCAACTTGGTAAACCTGGGCACATCTTCCCATTAAGAGCAAAAAAGGGGGGTGTATTGAGAAGGGCCGGTCACACTGAAGCTGCTGTAGATATGAGTCGTCTTGCAGGATATGAACCTGCAGGTCTCATTGTTGAAATCATGAATGAAGATGGTTCTATGGCAAGACTTCCTGAATTAATTAAAATTGCAAAGAAATTTGATCTAAAAATTGTTTCTATAGAGGACCTTATTGCTTATCGAATGCAACATGAAACGCTCATAGAAGAATTGGTTAAAGTTGACATGCCTTCTAAGTATGGAAACTTTCAGCTTAAAGCTTTTAAACAACTAACCACTGGTGAAGAGCATCTAGCAATAATTAAAGGGGAATGGGATCCTAATGAATCCGTACTTGTTCGCGTCCATTCTTCATGCTTCACGGGTGATATTCTGGGTTCTTTAAGGTGTGATTGTGGAGACCAGCTTCAGGAAGCCTTAAAAATGATTGAAAAAGCAGGTAAAGGGGTTGTTCTTTATATGAACCAAGAAGGAAGAGGTATTGGTCTTGTAAATAAATTAAAAGCATATAAGCTGCAAGAAGAGGGTTATGACACGTTAGAAGCCAATTTAAAATTAGGCTTTAAAGGAGACGCAAGAGATTATGGCGTGGGAGCTCAAATACTTCGTGCCTCGGGAGTAAAAAGAATGAAATTAATTAGCAATAATCCGAAAAAAAGAACCGGTCTCGTTGGATACGGCTTAGAAATAACCGAAACTGTACCTATTGAAATAGAATGCAATATACACAACGAAGATTACCTCTTGACCAAAAAAGAAAGAATGGGCCATCAATTAAATATCAAGAAATGATTCTAAAAGCCAAACAGATTACAAAATCCTATGGTGACTTACACATTTTAAATGGCGTAAATCTAGAGATAAAAGAAAGGGAAATTGTATCAATCGTTGGTTCGTCAGGCGCAGGAAAAACAACATTACTACAAATATTGGGGACCTTAGATCAACCTAGTTCAGGAGAACTAAGTATCGACAATATGAATCCATTTGAGCTAAGTCAAAATGAGCTATCTGCCTTTAGAAATCAAAAACTTGGTTTTATTTTTCAATTTCATCAATTACTACCAGAATTTACTGCTACAGAAAATGTAATGCTCCCTGGACTCATTAGAGGAGATGCGAAGAAACAGGCAAAAGAAAGAGCAGAAATGCTCCTTGAAAAAATTGGGCTTCAAGACAGGTTAAACCACAAGCCGTCGCAGCTATCAGGTGGAGAACAACAAAGAGCAGCCGTTTGTCGTGCATTATTTAACGAACCGAAGATTATTTTTGGAGACGAGCCATCAGGTAATTTAGATACAAGAAACTCACAAGAGCTACACGAACTATTTTTTGCACTAAGAGAGGAGTTCAATCAAACCTTCGTCATTGTTACACACAACAAAGAATTGGCTGCGATGGCAGACCGAACTTTGACAATGAAAGATGGAGATTTCATTCAGTAAATGAATCAGAAAGATTTAAAAGAATACCTCGACTTTAAAGCGAATCAATACGAGTGTCCAAGTTTTATTGAAAATGACCCAATTAATATACCGCACAGGTATACTAAGAAGGAGGACATAGAGATTTCCGCCTTTTTCATGGCATCATTAGCCTGGGGAAACCGATTGAGTATTTTAAAAAGTGGAGACCGATTAATGGAATTGTTTGGCGACGCTCCTTATGATTTCATAATGGATTACGAGAGCCTAAAACCGCTTCCTTTTGTGCATAGAACTTTTAATGGAATCGATTTAAACTTTTTTTGTCGGAGCCTAAAGAATCTATATAAAAACAAGGAAGGTCTAGAAGGAGCATTTAGCAATGTAGATGAAAAAGAAATTGGACTAAAAATGCGTATTGCAAATTTCAGATCGGTTTTTTTAGATACGGCGCATGAGCAAAGAAGCGAAAAACACATTTCAAATCCGATGAAAAACTCGGCGTGTAAAAGATTGGTTATGTTTCTTAGATGGATGGTTAGAAGCAATGAAAAAGGAGTTGATTTTGGCCTTTGGGATAATATATCCAAAAGTGAATTATATGTACCTCTCGATGTGCATACAGGAAATATAGCTAGAAACCTTGGTATATTAAAGCGAAAGCAGAACGACTGGAAAACTAATGAGGAGCTTATTTATAAATTAAGGAAATTGGATGCCAAAGATCCTGCCAAATACGACTTTGCCTTATTCGGCATTGGCGTGAACAAAGAGCTTCAATTCAAATAATTGTTCATTTCTAAAACTGAAAGTACCTCTTTGTTTGTCAGTATCTGGTCTTCAATTGACTCCACCTCAGAATAATAAACATCTAAAGATTTTCTGCGACCTTTATAGGTTTTATTTATAGAAACACAGTGTTCAAAGACATACTTAGAAATATTTCGGTCAAAACCAAACCAACAATTATAAGAATAAAGGTCCTCCTTTTTGTCAAGCTCTACAAAACGAAGCATTATTTTCGGATAATCAATGGTGGCTGTATCTTTGCCTAACAAAATTCCAACAAAGGCATTCTTTTGAATCAATTCACCTTCAGAATTTCGATCAAAAACGTATGTTTTAAGTTTTGTCTTATTTTCAGCTTCAAATTTACACATCAAAGCAAAACCATCTTGAACTGAGTTATGAATTGACAGAAAAAGCGTATCAATTATATTTGAACTCGCATTTAGCTCCTCTGAGGAGTTATTTATTTCAGCTAAAAGATTTACACTTATCGACGGTTCTCCAGAATCATTAGCAGTAACATCATCAATATCTTTTTCAAGATCCACATTGTTTTGAGAAGCATTATTCTCACCCCCACAACTTAAAACGATTGAGAAAATACATATCCAGAATAAATTACGTCGATTCATAAAACTAGATATTGGATTTAAAAACTTGGTTAGAAAAATCTAGAGCATCCGCAAATGATTCTCGCACAACCCCATGTTGAATATCTTTAGACTCTAACCAACTAAGCAATAATTCTGTAGGCATGTTACCCGTTAAATCATCTTTCGCCATAGGGCAACCTCCAAAACCCTTTATAACACTATCAAACCTACGACAACCACCGTTAAAAGCAGCCTCGGAAAGGGCTTGAACATTGTTCGGTAATACATGTAAATGAGCACCAAACTCAATTTCATCAAAAGATGCATTTAGATTTTTAAAAATCCGTTCAACCTGATCTGGTTTGGCACAACCAATCGTATCAGAAATGGCAATAATTGTTGTGGCAAAATTCGAATTTAACTTATGAACCCATTCTTCAACAAGTCCCTCCGACCATAGGTCACCATACGGATTGCCAAAACCCATGGAAAGATATAAAATGACTTCTTTATCTCTGTTCCCAGCAATATTATAAAGCCGATCTAATAGCGTCATAGAAGCATCAATACTTTTATTAATATTCCTTTTTTGAAAAGTCTCAGAGATAGAAAACGGATAACCTAAACACTGAATACTATCATATTCAACTGCTTCCCGGGCTCCTTGAACATTAGCAACAATCGTGAGTAATTTTGTATCGGGACTAGGGTTTATTTTGTCAAGTACAATGGAAGTATCCTGAAGCTGAGGTATAACCTTAGGTGAGACAAAGCTCCCCATATCCAATGAGTCAAAACCGCAATTAATAAGTTTATTAATGTATTCAACTTTTAAATCCGTAGGAATGAAATGCTTAAGACCTTGCATAGCATCTCTTGGACATTCAACGAGCTTAATAGGAATGTTATTTATTTCTTCTGTACTCAATGATTGCCTTATTAATTCTTTTTATTACCGCAGGGCCCTCATAAATAAATCCTGTATACATTTGAATCAAGGTAGCTCCAGCTTTTAATTTTTCTATGGCATCTTCCTCCGAATGAATACCACCGACCCCAATAATAGGGATTTTACCATGAGATTTATTTGTAATATACCTGATTACTTCAGTGGATCTATTTTTAACTGGACGACCAGAAAGCCCACCGGCACCGATTCCTTTAACTACTTTAACATCTGTAACTAGATTTTCTCGTGAAATTGTAGTGTTCGTAGCGATTAAACCATCAATATGGGTTGATGAAAAAAGATCCACAATATCATCTAATTGAGTATTGGATAAATCAGGAGCGATTTTCAATAAAATTGGTTTCGGATTATCGTAGGTATTGTTTTTAGATACAAGTACGTTTAACAAATGTTCTAAAGGTTCCTTTTCTTGAAGCGCTCTTAAGTTAGGAGTATTTGGAGAGGATACATTCACAACAAAATAATCTACAAAGTCAAATAAACGTTCAAAGCAAATAAGATAATCATCTACTGCTTTTTCATTAGGTGTAACTTTATTCTTTCCAATATTCCCACCTACAATAACTCCATTCTTCCGGGCCTTTTTGAGGTGGTGAATAGCCATTTCTACACCTTCATTATTAAAACCCATGCGATTTATGATTCCGTGATCTTCCTTTAATCGAAACAATCTAACCTTTGGGTTTCCAGCTTGAGCTTTAGGTGTTAATGTACCAATCTCGATGAATCCAAAACCACAATATGATAATTCATTAATGTACCTGGCGTTCTTATCGAAGCCAGCAGCCAAGCCAACAGGATTTTTAAATTTCAAACCAAAAACATCTGTCTCTAGACCCGTGTCATTACAGAGAAATAAGCTATTAAAAAGCCAACGTAAAGGAGGTAATCTAAGAAGTAATGATAGACTATCCATTGTGAAATAATGCACCTTTTCTGGATCGAAAACAAAGAGTATTCTTCGGAGTAGATAGTACATATTCAAAGGTATAAAAAAAGCGAGTATGAACTCGCTTTAAAATATTTTATCGGTTGAATTAAACCTTGTATCTACCCATTGATTTTAAGTTCAATTTCTTACGCTGCTTTCCGTAATCTTTATATGTAAGGTTTCGCGTAAACACGACATTCATGTGATAGTATGCATCCTTTTGATCTGAATCACCACGCTGCTGTCCAGGTGCAAAAGTTACGTCCCCAGGATCAGCCATGTTTGCAAACTGTTGTGCTTCAGTTGATAGGTTAATAGGATCTGCATAGACCGTGCTGACATCATCCATATAGTCAGTAAACGTTTTGACATATGCTAGCTCAATACCGACGCGCCACATCCTAGAAATACCCATTCGGAAACCAATTCCCGCCGGCATGGTAAGCGTCACTGGAGAATATGCTTTACTCTGACCTTCGGTTCTTAATTTTCTCAATGAAGTCCAATTACCATCGGCATCCATTGCTCTAGGGTTGAAGTAGCATAATCCAATACCACCAAACACATAATATTGTTGAGATCTGTTTTTCTTAGAATAATTGCCTGGCAAGTTGTACGTTGAACCAAATTTCTCATTTGCTGCAAAAATCCATTCAATTCTTTGTTGAATTTCTACACCTAGACTTCTAAAGTGCAAGTTTCTTGCATTACGATTAACATTGGCTGAAAGTGAATCAGCCCCTTTAAGATTAAAAACACACAAACTAGTTGTTGTTGCAAAGTAAGGATGAAATCGTTGTCTATATCCCAACCAAAAAGCAACACCAGTTGAAGGCCAGTTAATATCCTTTAAACTATAGTCACGACCTATACCTTCAGCACCACCCAAATCACCGTTAAATTGAGTTGCACCTACACCAATTTGTAGTTCTTTTTTATGCAAAGACCAATTCCTTTGGGAGTTAAAGTTTGCGTGCTGTCCTCGTAAAGAGAACAGAAACAATGAAAAGAAAAAGAAGAATGTAACTTTTTTCATCTTAAAACATATTGTAATTCTTTACGAAATTAGGGAATTTTCCCTAGTTTACAAAAGAGAAAAGGGTTAATTAATAACTCGAACCCATCAAATAAACATTAAGAAGGACAATATAGACGCTAAACCTACGGTTCCATAGAACCATGGACTACTCCAATAATCTCGCTGCGCTTTAACTTTTTTTAGGACCAAATCGAAATCGCGCATGCTTTTAATTTGATCAGAGCTTAGCTCTTTTTTGTTGAATAAAATTTTTCTCATATACTTATTCCTTAAATAATACTTTCAATTTTTGTAATGCTCTAAAGGTCTTAACTTTTGCATTGTTTTCCGTTACACTTAAAATCTCACCAATTTCGCGATACGATCGTTTTTCAAAATAACGCATCTCAATTAGAGCAAGGTCATTTTCATTTATTCTCCTCAAGGCTATTTTTAGTTTTTCCTTGTGTTCATCAAGAGCATCTACCTCTAGCTCTTCAAAAACCTGAACAATTGTTACTTTATCGATACTCACCGTTCTTTTAGCCTTTTGGTCTCTAAACGACTGATAAACCTCACTTTTAGCAATTCTAAACAACCAAGATGAAAAGGGCAAGCCTCTAAACTCATATTTTGAAAGATTGGTGATAGCCTTGACAAAGACATTCGAGGTAATGTCACAAGCCAAATCCGAATCATTAATACGCTTGATTACATATCTAAAAATGCTTTCGTAATATTGGTCATAAAGCGGAGCGAAATGTTGAGGGTTGATTTTAGACTTTTCAATAATTTGAAGTTCCGTTTGAATACGGGTATCACTCTGGTGATACAGTGAAGTTGAGGACATAGTACTTTGTTTTCTAGTTTGACATGGTATAAAATGCACTTGCAGGAGCACCTTATACTTTACCTAACGCAAAGGCATTTAAAAAGTAACACTCAAATAAAAAAATTAAAAAGATATCCTTAGCTGAATTGTTAAGTCTGATTTCCGATCCCCTTGTATTTGTTCGGCTCCAGAACCAATCTCATCACGATTATTGTAAAGAAAAAAACCATATTTCACCCACAGATCTGTGGAACGACCAAAGGAATATCTTGCCAAAAGATAACAACGACTCCCCTGAAAGTAATATGCAGGAACAGAAAAAACATATAAAGCATTATTCTCGTATGAATAGATTCGCGTATCGTAACTATCCGTGTCAAAGAGCGCGTACCTTAGGTTGAATGAAAGTGGAAAAGATTTTGGTTTATATGCAATATCTTGTGTAATCAATAATCCCTTTTCCTTTGCCCGACTATCGCGTTTAATAGAAACCCATTCGATCCTACTTTTTAAGGTAAGTACCTTATTTATTTTGTTGCTGATATTAATTCTAAAATTACGCTGTAAAACGTTTTCAACGTTCGTGATCACGCCAGTAGACGGAGACTCATTTTTTTGACGAAGCTGCTCGCGAAATCTGACATATAACTCAAATGCCTTACTAGGTTTATAAATAGGTTGAATCAAAAACTCATGTCCCTTTGACGGTGCATCAACACCATATTTCATCCATGGAAATTCAAAAACATCAGTGTAAGCATTCACCGACCACGCTTTGGAGATTTTAAATTTAAATCCCGTATATAATCCATTCTCATTTTGAGTTCTACTACCCTCTGAAAAACCTGCATTATACATAGTTTGGTATGCTTCATCATAGTCGCGATATAATAGTCCTAGACTGAAGCGCGTATCAATTGCAAGCAAGGCTCCATGGAGCATGGCCAAGCCAGAGTAGTTCTCATTGACTGAGTATGCTACCTCCCCAAAAACATTAAGGTTTCTGTACACATAATTATAGTCGGAACTTAAGGAAAGACAATTGTTACCAGTAAAATAAAATTGATTATACGGCCTTGGATTCAATTGAACCGGTTGGTCATAATGTAAATAAACACCCTGAATTCCAAGCTTTAAAAAGTCGTTTTGAAACTGAATTGAAGCACCTGTAATAAACTCTTTTAATGCATCTTTTTTTGCAATCTCAGAATAAGTACGATGCAAACCAGAAAGATTGATAGAGGATACAAACTCTAAATTTTCTTGCAAAGAATCTTGAACACCACTGGCATCAATTCTTTTAAAAGAAGAAAACAACACTAGCTCAAGCTTCTTGTAGGCTAAATTAATTGCAGCACCACGAAAAAACCTAGATTCATCAACGGAAGTGTAAGGTTTAATAGAAACTGGATTACGCTTCATTGTTAGAATATCAGATGATTTACCAAAAGCGTAACTCGACCACAAATTTAATCCCTGTCCCAGTTGAATTTGATAATCGCCTAAGGCAACAGATTTCAGGTACTTACCCCCTTTGTAAAATGCATGAGCTGAATAAAAATCAAAACCATTTTTTTGAGCACCTCTAAAAAATGATTCACCGGCATCTTTTTCGGCAGTAATACCAATACTTATGTTTGTTTTGTATGAATACCTGAAGCGAGAGTAATATTTATGATCATTACCATAATAATACTTGCTAGATTGTTCCAATAGAGAGTCAGGAACATCTTGATATCCGGCTTTTTTTTCGATTGTCGGCTGAAAACGCAGGAACCAATCAAACTTACCTTCTCTCATGGCCTCGTTAAAAGTAAGATGGAGACCATCTAAGCGTTCATCTAGCGTCACAAAAGGCAGCACTAAATAAATAGTCTCAAGATCCCAAAACTTCAAACTCTGTAGCTCATATATAGAAATCAGCTTGCCATGCAACTTTCTATGCACCAGTAGGTCACTAATTTGAATATCTGTAAGTAATCCTAGGTCATTTAAGGTTTCCCGAGAAGACTTATTCAAATCAATCGGGTTATCTATATAGAAATTAAATTGCTCTAAAAGATTAGTTAAATCTATATTTTCAGTCTCCAATTGTTCAGAAATAAACTCAATGCGCTGCTGAATAATTTCACTTCGCTCTTGAGCGTGAAAAGTGAGGCTTAAAAGCATTGATATGAAGAATAGAACTTGTTTCATTTCTTTAAATCAAATCGAAAAGATACGTTGGGTGACCAACCAATAATTTGATGGTATTGGGTGCCGAAATCCAAATGGTACCTTTCCGAAAACAACCAACCTAAACCAAAACTTAGCTCAATTGGATTTGTGGCAAAACCAATCCTGAAAATCATATTCTGAAGAGGTTTATACTCAATTCCTGACTTAAATCGCATTGGGTTGAGGATGTCCTTTTCTAATTCTGCAACAAACAGAACCATATTAGAGACTTTATAGGCACTTCCCAATCGCATAGATGAACCATAACGTTCCACAGGATCTTCAATCAATTGATTTCGTCCAACATTGAAAATCGCCATCCCAAAACGCCAGTCTTTAGTTATTTTATATGAAAGACCAAATTCACCAGTAACCGTTTGATTAATTCCATAAGGACCGGAAAGTCGAATCATTTGATGATTAATTTGAACACCAACAGATAAGTCATCTAAAAGCTTCATGGCGTAACCCAAGCCATTCTTAAAGGTTCTAAAGTCCTTATAGCCGAACGTGTTCCCACCAACAGAAAAGACTCCTCTTCCCATAGGAATTGAAACTGAATAACTTTGATGTTGAAGCTCTTTTAATAAAAATCTATTTTCATAAGCCAAACCAAAAGAGACAGCTTCAATGTTTGCTAAATTTGCGGGGTTATTATGGTATGAAAAAACATCATCTAGACATACACTAGCATTTGCGAGACCTTGAGATCTGCTCCCGGAAAAGCCATAGCCCTGAGCGTGACAAAAGCTATTCAATAAAATAGGGAAAGCAAAAATCATGCATGCTTCAGTAAGACGGTGAAACCCCATTTTCGTGATGTATTAAATTGTTGTTTTGAAATTACAAAAAAAGATGACTGAGGACAAAACATAATAGATTCATTTTGTGTGATTCACCTCAATAGAATCATTTATTCTATCTTTGAATGAGCAAGCACGTATGAAGTTCAACTTGGATAATTTTAATGCACCTGATCTCGAAGCATGGAGATCAAAAATAAAGGCGGAAACAAAAGTCATTGGAAATCTTTCCTACAAGAATGAAGTGGAAGGAATAGAATTTGATCCCTCACAAAAAACATTGGACTACGATTTTGGCGCTCATCAAAGTAGCGATCCAAATGATTGGGGAATTAGTGCCTACATCCCTGTTTTAAATGAAAAAAAAGCGAATGCTTTTGCTTTAAAATGTCTCTCGCAAGGGGCCAACGTTTTGTACTTTAATATTTCCACGAAATCCACAGATTGGAATTTGGTTTTTAAAGAAATTCATATCGAGTATATAAATATTATCGTTGCCTTTGAGGAAGAAAATGAGCTACAGGCCTTCATTAATTTCATACCCAAAAGCGCAAAAAAACATGTAAGTATATCAATTGATCCATTGCGACCTCACGATATAAATTCTATACTTGAAGCGGGGTTTAAGCTCATGGTCAATGGGTTCCATTTGGAGCAAATTGGAGCGAATTCGAAGGATCAGCTAAGTACAATTCTTTATTTTGCAGAATCCTTGATCTGTAAAACGGATCCGAGCAACATATCATTTGAAATTGGTATTGGGTCCGATTTTTTTATAGAACTGGCCAAGGTTAGAACGTTAAAATGGCTTTGGCGTCACATTCTTCTGAAGAATAACAAATCAATTCCAAAGACATCAATATTGGGAAGGATGGGCTGGACAAATAAATCTTTAAAAGACCCTGACACCAATGTTCTGAGACAAACGACGGAAAGCATATCTTCGATTAGTGGTGGAGTGAGCGCTGTATTAATACATTCTTCCCACACCTATTCTATGGAACCTAACAACTGGTTTTATAAAAGGTTAGCACTGAATATATCACATATATTAAAAGAAGAATCCTATTTAACGAAGGTTAATGACCCAATGAGAGGGGCTTATCTTAGTGAGAAAATGACACTTGTTTTGATCCAAAAGTGTTGGTCTCAATTTTTAAAGTTCATGGAGATAGAGGATAACGATATAATCATTGAGCATCTGAAAGAAAGCATTCATAAAACAAGGGTTATAAAATCAGATGCATTTGAGAAGGCCGATCAAGAGCTAATAGGTATCAACTTATTCAAAAATAACAAGGAACAAAAAAACACATGGTCAAAAGTACCAAGCTATTTGGATTTTGAATATTTAATTTTTGAAAAGGGAGGGAATGCATAGGCGAAATAAATATAAAGCACTCAGCGAAGCAGATTTTCTAAAAAATCCCGAAGAAAAGGAATTAGGAGAGACATTCGAAACTGCTGAGAAAATCCGTTTTAAAACGAAATATACCTGTGAAGACCTAAATGGCTTGCACCATGTGAAATTTGTTTCAGGGTTTGCCCCATTTTTGGGAGGTCCATATAGCTCAATGTATACGAGTCGACCATGGACAGTTCGACAATACGCCGGATTTTCAACGGCAGAAGACTCAAATGCATTTTATAAAAGAAATTTAAAAGCTGGGCAAAAGGGCCTATCTGTAGCTTTCGATTTGGCGACGCACAGAGGTTACGATTCCGACCATGAACGTGTGCAGGGTGATGTTGGAAAGGCTGGAGTTGCAATCGATAGCATAGAGGATATGAAAACCTTGTTCAATGAAATTCCTTTGGACAAAATGTCGGTTTCAATGACTATGAATGGTGCCGTCTTGCCTATAATGGCTTTTTATATTGCAGCAGCGCGAGAATCGGGAGTTAATGAACAGGACTTAGCAGGGACAATTCAAAATGACATTCTAAAAGAATTCATGGTTCGAAACACCTACATCTACCCTCCTGCCCCGTCGATGAGGATTATATCTGATATTTTCAAATACACTTCTAACCATATGCCAAAATTTAATTCTATTTCAATATCTGGCTACCATATGCACGAGGCTGGTGCAACAGCGTCTATTGAATTGGCATATACAATTGCAGATGGACTAGAATATGTAAGAACGGGTATAAAGGCAGGTCTAAAAATAGATGATTTTGCACCAAGATTGAGTTTCTTTTGGGCCATTGGCATGAATTATCATATGGAAATTGCAAAATTACGCGCTGGCAGGATTTTATGGGCAAAATTATTAAGCGAATTCGAACCCAATAATCCAAAGTCAATGTCATTAAGAACACACTGCCAAACATCGGGATGGTCTTTAACTGAACAAGACCCTTTCAATAATATTTGCAGGACATGCATTGAGGCGATGTCAGCCACGTTTGGAGGAACCCAGTCTTTGCATACAAATGCCTTGGATGAAGCAATTGCACTTCCAACAGATTTCTCAGCAAGAATTGCCCGAAATACGCAGTTGTTTCTACAAAAAGAAATAGGAATCACCTCATTCATAGATCCTTATCACAATAGCTACTTCATTGAGAAAACGACAAATGACTTGCTAAAAGAAGCATCGAAACTCATTACTGAGGTTGAAGAACTGGGTGGAATGGCAAAAGCTATTGAAACAGGCATTCCGAAGCTCAGAATCGAAGAGGCAGCGGCAAAGAAGCAGGCCCGCATAGATTCTGGTAAAGACCATATTATAGGGCTTAACTTGTTTCCCTACAAGGAAGATAAGGAAATAGATATTCTTGATGTCGACAACCAAAAAGTACGACTTTCGCAAATTGAAAAGCTAAAAGAAATTAAATTGCATAGGGATAAGAGCAAGGTAGAAAGATGCCTCAAGGCACTTGAAAATGCGGCAAGAAATGACAATGGAAATCTACTTGAATTATCAATTAAATGTGCTGAAGCTCGCTGTACATTAGGAGAAATATCAAGTGCATTAGAAAAAGTCTACAAAAGATATACTGCTAAAATAAAATCAATTAGCGGTGTATATTCAAAAGAGGTTGCTATGGACGAAGATTTTAAAAAAGCGAAAGAGCTTGTAACAGAATTTGTTGAATTAGAAGGAAGAAGACCTAGAATAATGATCGCTAAAATGGGTCAAGACGGACATGATCGTGGAGCAAAAATTATCGCAAGCTCATTTGCAGATATTGGGTTCGATGTAGATATAGGTCCGCTATTTCAAACCCCCAAAGAAGCAGCCAAGCAAGCCATTGAAAATGATGTTCATATATTAGGTATCTCATCACTCGCCGCAGGCCATAAAACACTTGTTCCTGAGGTATTGAAGGCACTTGAAGAATTTAACAGAAAAGACATTATGGTTATTGTAGGTGGAGTTATTCCTAAAAAAGACTACGCATTCTTAGAGAAATGTGGCGTGTTTGGTATCTATGGACCCGGCACAAAAATTTCAAAGGCTGCACAAGAAATTTTAAAGCTATTAATACAAAGTCACGAATAAACTTGTATTTTCGGCATAATAATTGAAATGATTATTCGCAACTATGAAATTTAATTCCTTTTTACTCGTATTGCTTGTTCAGTTTAGCGTTTTGCAAACTATTGCTCAAGCACCCTCCCCGAAACTCAGTGTAAAGCAATCTAAAAAGCTTGTTTTTCTTGACTCAGAAACCAATAAAAAACCATCTGTCACATTTACTTCTGTCTTTAAAAATGATGGATCTAAAAGAGGCACGACTACTTGGCTTTTCTCTGGAAGAGAAGGCAAAGATTGGAAATACATCAAAGGTGATGCAGGCGCTGAAGAGGTAGAGGTTTTATTTTTAAAAGTCGGGAACTATTCTGTTGAAATCGCCGTTACCTTCACATATGATGTGGTACTCAAAAATGGAGAAACAGAGATTGAGGAAGATGAAGTTGCCTTTGAACAAGAATCAATAGTTACTGCAGCAAACAATCTTGATGAGCTTACACAAATACATGCCGACAGTAACTTTGCAAAGCTCGTTAAAAAAGCCGAAGACTACCGCGTTAAACCAGAGTACGTAAACGACCCAACGCCCAATATATTCTTAGCAAAAGGATACTATGGTAAGTATAGAAATGAGATTCCGGACCCAATTGTAAGTGATCCTTGGGAAGAAACTATAAATTGTATTGCTGAGGCAATTGAATTGGATTTGAACGGAATTTTCAATGAAAAGATTCATAAAATGTGGCTTGATAAATTTCAAAATGACTTTTTAAATAATTATCTCATCTACAATTTAGAAGAAGATGATGGTTACTATGGGATTTATAATGGCACAGATAAAGAAAAGAAAATAGAATTGTTAGAATTACTCCTTGAAGGTGTTGAAAACTACTCTTTAATTACTACCCAGCCGATTTCTATTAAATTTCTTGAGGCCCCTATCAGAGCAGCTTCAAAAGACGTACGAACGGCAAATACAATTTGGAAAAATGGAATTGAGGAACTCAAAAAAATGACTGAAGCTGATTTCAACAAGATGACTGATACGGATTTGAAAGCGTTGAAATATGGCGCGATGCTGAGTGCAGTTTCATTAACTAACCTAAGACAGTCAAACACAGAGTCATGCGAAATCTTGAGTAGCTTAAAAGAAGTATATGCCTATGACCGAGGCTTCCTTGCCTTTATCAAAACCCGTTACAACAATTGCAGAGAGGAATAATCAACAATCCGAGTTTGATAAGGTTTATATAGGGCCTGTCATACATGACTTTCGTTGCTTATATTTGATTGTGAAAAAACTGCTTCCTATTCTAAAAAACAAGTTCGTTATTACTTTTGGTATATTTTTTTTCTACCTCATATTAATAGATGATAATGATATATTCTATATCGTAAACCAAAAGAAAAAGTTAAACGAGTTAGAACTTCAAAACGAAGCGATGAAAGCGAAACTTCAACAGACCAAAAGCGATCTAAACAATATAAGTCATCTCGATAATCTTGAAGCCTATGCGCGAGAGAAAAAGTTTTTCAAGCGAAACGATGAAGATATATTCGTAATCACCAATGACTGATTGGGCTGTTCCAATCCGCCAATTCTGCACCACGAAAATAAAAGCTAAGGATTTCTTTATAGCTAAATCCAAATTTAACCATCTCCATCGCTCCTTCTTGACATAAGCCAATACCATGACCGAAACCACGTCCGCGAAGTAAAACTTTATCGCCAACCGGTTCGCAACTAAAAAAAGTCGATCGTAACTTGAATGCAGACCTGAGGTCTCGAAGAGGAATTCCAAAAGAAGGATGAATAAAAAAGGTTTTGCGCTCATTCTGCCTAAAGTTGAATGCCATATGTCTATTTTTTCTCTTCGAGATATCGAAAAAATAGTTCTTTGAAAGATAGGTTAAGAGCTTTGTTTTTGGGATATACACTTCCCAATTTGCTTGTCTCGTATGGATACAAAAGGTATCCTCATGGGATATATAATTGGGTAAAAATGTATTCCAAACCTGATCTGTTTCAGCGGATTGACCTCCACAATTTGCCGAGAAAAAAGTAGGAAACGAAAAGTTATTTGAATCTACCAATACCAATCCATGTGTTTCTTTAACACCCTTATTTATTGCTTTTAGCTCACCTTGATAATTGCCATAATAGGCTTGGCAGTGAACTGCATCACATAAGTGAAACCCCTGATCACTATGTTTATCCAGATTATTCTTTGCGAAAGTTCGACTGATAATGGCTTGAATTTTATAATATTCCTTTGCACAACGGATTCCCGCCTCAGATGCTAATACACCTTCTAAATAAGATTCTAAAAAAATTGAATTTAAGACCTGAATATGGCCATGAAAAGCAGATATTTCAAAATCTCCCTCATATTGTCTTGATTTCACATTACTGTTGTTCAATAACTCCGGGGATAATCGAATATAGTCAAAATGACTTGATTGAAATAAGGACAAAGTATCATATACCCCAATAAAATCTCCGTTTTTAGCAACATGAATTTGATTTAAGGAATTGACCTGCAATTTGAGGGATTGCCCGTCGTTAATCTCTAATAAAAAACCTTCAGCACTATGTACCTGATAGCTACCTTGTATTACTTCCAATTCAATGGACTGGATTTTTTTTTGCGAAAAAACACGAATCAATAAATTTTGAGCCTCATTTGAAAATGAATGAAGAAATACAACACAGAAAAAAAGATACTTTGCAAATTTCATATTCAATAAAAACCTAACAAATCTTGTGCAATTTTCTTGCTACAACCTTCATTTCCCAATAAAGCTATCATTTCATCATAAGCTTTCATTAAATCATGCCTGTATGAATCATTATAAATTAATCGATCAAGTTCCTTTTGGATTTTATTTTTTGATACGTCACCTTGAATCAACTCGACAACCACCTCCTTGTCCATAATCAAATTCACGAGTGAAATAAAACGAATATTAACTAGAGATTTTGCAATCTTATAAGAAAGATAAGAGCTTTTGTAGCAAACAACCTGAGGCACTCTAAAAATGGCTGTCTCAAGAGTTGCCGTTCCTGATGTAACAATTGCAAAATCAGCAATTGACAACAAATCGTAGGTCTTACCAGAAACAAATTCTGCAAAAGGATAATCTTTTTTGTATTGCGCGTAAAAAGAAGAAGGTAGGTTCGGAGCGCAAGCAACAACCGTGTTAAATTCTGTATACTTAACCACAGCTTTCAGCATAACAGCTAGCTTCCTTTTCACCTCCTGTTCTCGGCTCCCTGGAAGGAGTGCTAAAACAGGTTTGTTTTTTGCAGTGACTGATTCTTTTTGATTCTCGTAATTTTGTTTCGCATCAATTAGAGGGTGACCGAAATAAGAAACTTCAAAGCCCTCTTTCTCATAATAAGGTTTCTCAAAAGGCAAAATACAATACATTTTATCAACCGTTTCCTTGATTAATTTAATGCGTGATGCTTTCCAAGCCCATATCTGAGGAGAAATATAATAGGTTACAGGAATACCTTTTGATTTTGCCCATTTGGCAATTCGAAGATTAAACCCAGGATAATCAACCAACAATAGCATATCCGGTTGAAAGCTCTCAACCTGCTCTTTACATAATTTAAAATTATTAAGTATGGTTCGGATATTCAGAATTACTTCTAGGAAACCCATGAATGATAAATTTCTAATATGATTTCTAAGCTGCACACCCTGCTTTTGAAGCAAATCTCCACCCCATCCCTCCCACTTTAGGGAAGGTTTAAGCATATTCAATTCTTTCACAAGATTTGAAGCATGTAAATCACCCGAAGCTTCACCAACAAGGATAAAAACTTTATTCATTTATTGAAAGAAATAGATGTAAACCATATAGGGAGCAAAACAAATCATTCCCATTATAATTCCGCGTGTTAAATGATATTGCTCCTTATTTAAAAAATAGTAAAACCACAATAAATTAATAATCATGGCTAATGATAGATATTTACTCGTATTCATATTGTTATTTGAAATCTGACTCCATATAACTTCAAAATCAATCCCTTTCGATAACGAGAGGAAAAAAATTAAAACCGGAAGAAATAATATTGGCGTTAATATACCAATAAGAGTCCCAAGCAAAAGTTGCTTATTAAAATTCTCCTTCATTATCTAAGTACTTTAAATCATTTAAAACTGTATAGTTCGTCAAGTCAAAATGTGTAGGAACAATTGTGGCGTATCCTCTTTTTAGATGATACAAATCAGTATCTACTCTTTGATCTCTATCACTAAACTTACCAGTAAGCCAATAATAAGGCCTTCCAAACTGATCCAATCTTGAATCAAACTTATCCTCCCAATAGGCGTGGGCTTGGGCACAAACTTTAATACCCTTCAGATCCTTAAACGTTACCTTGGGTACATTCACATTTAGTGATGTGTTTTTGGGTAATCCGTTTTTTAAAACCTTTGGGATAATTGCTTTTGCAACTTCCTTGGTAGCTGAAAAATCGGCATCTGAATCAAAATCAGCTAACGAAAACCCAATAGAAGGTATTCCCTCCATTGCTCCCTCAATAGCAGCTGACATCGTACCCGAATACAATACATTTGTGGAGGAATTCTCTCCGTGGTTAATACCTGAAAGTAATAAATCAGGCTTTCGCTTTAAAACCTCAAATATACCCAGCTTTACGCAATCTACAGGGGTCCCTGAACAACTGTATGCCTCAATTTCTTGAAATCCACTATAAGGCTCTAACCTAAGCGGTTTTGTGATTGTAATAGCATGTCCCATTCCTGATTGAGGTTTGTTTGGCGCAACAACTAAAACATCTCCAAATTGAATTGCTGTAGCAACTAGCTCTCTTATGCCCTTTGCGTGCAAACTATCATCGTTTGTTACTAAAATTAGCTTGTTCATATCTTGACACGAAAATAATCAATATTAGTGATTCAATTTTTACTTTTGATTAAACTAAATAACGTTATTTTGATAGGACCAAAGAATAAATTTGCATTTTGTTTTGTCGCATGTGCACCAGTTCGTATTGCTGCTCAGGATGAAAGTGAAATTGTATCACAAATGGTTTTTGGAGAGCCTATAGAAATCATTTCCTTAAATAACAATTGGAGCCGAATTAAATCATGCATTGATGGTTATGAGGGATATGTTGACCCGAAACAACTTCAACCACTGAGTAAAGAAGAATACGAAAAATGGAATAACGAATACTGTTTCTTCAAACCTCTTGAAGGCCGAGTAATAACAAACAAAGAAGCACATAGGATACCGAGAGGTAGTTTTGTGGGAAAAGAAAGCTTGTTTTTTATTGGCACAAATCAATACCAAAACCTCTCAGATGAGTTAAATTCATCTCTATGGAAAACAGCAAATGAATACCTGAATACACCATATCTATGGGGAGGTAAAACTCCATGGGGAATCGATTGTTCCGGGCTAACTCAGGTTATATACCGGATATACGGCATTATGCTGCCAAGAGATACTTCTGTCCAGGGAACTCAAGGAACAGTTATTGAATACACAAATAAAAGATCAGGAGATTTGGCTTTTTTTGAAAATTCAAATGGAAAGTTAACACATGTCGGTATTATTGGTTCTGATAATGAAATAATACATGCAGCTGGATTCGTCAAAAAAGACCTGTTAACTGAAAAAGGAATTTGGAATGAAAAATACCAAAAGCTAACTCACAACTTATCTCAAATCAGAAGAGTTCTCTAAATGGGACACATTTTCCATTAATTTTGTAACTGCTTATAGAATAAAATGGAAGATAGAATAGCTGACTTAGATGAAAAATTTGAGAAGGGAATGACACTTGTTGTTTCTGACCCTGAGCAATCGTTTAAATTAGGTAAATTAATATGTGAAATATCTGGTGAGCTGCAAATTGAGCATTCGATGGCCAAAGGCTATCTTCTTCAAGCTTATTCAGGTTTTTTCATAGGACTTCATGATAGAGCATATGAATATGTAAATATTGCGCTCCCTATTTTCATTAAACATGATGATAAAAAGAATCAAGCTGCTTCATATAACACACTTGGTTTCATATACAATTATTTTGATGACCACTCGAATAGGCTTGAGGTCAATTTACAAAGCTTAAAAATCCGTAAAGAAATAGGTGATGAAGATGGATTCATGCGCTCCTTGAATAATACAGGAGATGCATATTTATGGCTCGGCAAAAACGCAGAAGCACTGGCGCACTTTAAAAAGTGTCTTTCAGTCACGAAAACTTCAGACCAAAGAATGCTTTCCGTAGTACACAGTAATATAGCTGATTCATATTACAGAATGGATCAGTATCCAAAAGCAATAAAAGCGATCGAGCTTAGCAATAAATTTGCAAATGAAATAAACTTCGAATCAATACTTTGTTGCAATATTTTAATTCTATCTAGAATATACAATGAAGGAAATGAATTTAAAAAGTCTATTAAACTGATTACTAAATTCATAGATAATAAAAAGACGTATATCGCAGATGATATTGTTGATATATATAAAGAATTAGCAACAGCATATGAGAATATTGATGCGGCACAAGAAGCATTGATATCACTAAAAAAACACTACAAACTTAAGGATGAAATCTTTAAAGAAAAGCAAAAGAAAGACCTTAAGACCTTGACCTTTAGAAAAACAATAAACCAACTCGAAGATAAAACCAAAACCTTAGAATCACTTGTTAGTATTCGGACTAACGAATTGAAAGTGGCACTAGAAAGCGAAAAAATAATCTCATTTTTTTCGCGTGAGCTTAATGACACGTTAACCTTAAGCGATGCTTTATGGAAAATTGCAGAAAATGTGATTTCTACATTAAATTTAGAAGACTGCGTTATTTACCTCGTAGACCCCAATAACAATAATCTAATTCAAAAGGCAGCATATGGTCCAAAAAACATAGACTACAAACGAATTTATAAACCTATTGAAATCCCAATGGGAAGGGGAATCGTAGGTAATGTTGCCTTAACTGGAAAACATGAACTCATTAAAAATACCAATCTTGATAATAGATACATTGTTGATGATGTTAAAAGGCAATCTGAGCTGGCTGTACCGATATTTTATAAAAAAAAAGTAATAGGGGTTATTGACTCTGAACATCCAGAATTAAACTTCTTCAATAATAGACATCTATATATTTTTAATATGATTTCATCTTTATTGGAATCACATTTTAGCAGGTTAAAAGAACAGGAAATAAAAGAGGTTCTTCAGAAAGAAATTATTACTTTGAATAACAACCTCGAAAAAGAAATTGACTATAAGTCAAAGGAAAATACGGAGCTAAATCACAAAATCTTAATCCAAGAAAAAAGAGTCATTATTGGCGAGATAGCCGCAATAATTGCACACGAAATGAATACTCCCCTAGCCTCAATTAAAGCAGGGAGTGAAGCTATCCTTTTTCTAATGAATAGAATAATGAAAACGCAAATTGAGCGGCCTATTTCAAAAGAGGACCTCGTTTTTATTTTAGCCAGAATTCGACCTATTGGCAATGAGCAAAGTAAACATAAAAGAAACATGCGGAAACGTATTCAAGAAACAGAGTCAAAAGTAAATGATCTGGGGAAATCATTTGATAATGAAGTAATTCTGCTTTTGACAAAATTAAACGTAACTGATACTGAAACTATTTCTTCACTTGCACAATTAAATAGCCCTCTTAATACTCTCTGTCTACTCTACGATATTAATTCTATATATGGATTCAACCACTCGTTAATTGAAATGAGCAAAAAAACGAGTAGGTCTATCGATAATTTGAAGACTTTTATTTTGACCGACGAAAAAAAGGTGAAAAAAGCAACACAATTGAAATCTACCTTTTACGGACTGGAACAACATGTCCAACTTCATTACCCAGAGGTTCTTCTAAAAGTTAATATTGATAAAGAAGTTTGTATAATGGCTTATGATTTCCAGACGATTCAGCTATGGTCAAACCTGACAAGCCTGATACTTGATAATGCAGAATTCGGCTCCAACCCGATTATCAGCTTTACTTCTTTTAAAGAATCAAAAAAAAATGGCATTCACATCAATTGCGAAACGTTAAAAATTAAGAAACCTATTTTTGACAATGACTTGTTATCAAAACGTTTCTTAGACTTTGAAGAACATTCTACTAAGCTAAACCTAAATATTATTAAGACTATTATTGATGATCATAACGCCACATTTAAATGTATTACAGAAGGTGAATCTATAAACATGACCTTATCTTTTAACGAATAAGATTCACATGACCAATTATTAATCGACGTTCGTCAGTCTTCAGGACTTTATATATGATTTTATAGGTATAAGCACCATCTTGTGCTTGTTTTCCATTGACTCCATATGTACCATCCCATCCAACATTAGCGTC
>CAJWRM010000018.1 GCA_913046365.1 uncultured Flavobacteriales bacterium | reverse complement strand
ATGAAATTTGGCGGCTCAGATCTATCTATAACAGGGCAACTATCTGACCTACCTGCAATTGTTCACCATACCGATATACCTGTATATGCGCATCTCGATATTGCCTCCAAAAAGATGGACCTTTCCGAAATCACAAACTATTCAAAAAAAGACAGCACGGGTATTGATGAAAAAATAGAGGACTTGAAGGTTGGTTTGTCCTTTAATTCATCAGCGCGGGCATTTACAGAATCTAAATACCTGCCTATGGGAGAATTCTTTATAGATAGCCTTCATGCGCAGCTCCAGCATTATCCACATGAGCTACACGACTTCCACGTGGATTTATTGATTGGGGAAAGGGATATGCGCATTAAGGATTTTACAGGATATATTGATGACACTGACTTTCATCTCAACGGCTTGGCCCATGACTATGGGTTTTGGATGGAAGACACTCTAGATGGAGATGTAGATTTAGACCTTACATTTAGTTCTGAGCTGTTGCGCTTGGAAGACCTCTTTTCTTATGGTGGAGAGAATTATGTGCCAGAGGACTACAGGCATGAAGAGGTAGATGGGCTTCTCCTTCACCTTCAATCTAGTATGCATTACCGTGAATCAGCACTCCGTTCCATTGACCTTGACCTAGATAAGTTGAATGCTAAAATGCATATACATCCAATGCGATTTGAAGATTTCAAAGGACGTTTTCATTATGAAGATGAGCACCTCTTGGTAAAAGACCTTCATGGAAAAATAGGCAGGACAGTCTTCGATCTAGACATGAATTATTACCTCGGTAAAAACCTTGGCACTAGAAAAAGAGACAACCACATAGGCTTGAAGGCGAATTATATTGATTTCGATCAGCTGTTTAATTTCAAGCTCCCTGAAGCTGATCAAGCCAATACAGAAAGTAATATCAAGCATGACGATGCTTTCAACTTATATGAGCTGCCATTCACAGATATGACAATTGATTTTGATGTAGGTCACTTTATCTACCACCGAATCGACTTACAAAACATTCATTCGCGTCTTCGTACTACTCAAAATCATTACCTGTACGTTGACACCCTTGATCTAAAAGCTGCAGGCGGTGATGTCAGAATGTCGGGATACTTCAACGGAAGTGACCCCAAGCATATTTATCTGAGCCCCAAGCTAAAATTCAAAAATATCGAACTAGATAAACTACTTTTTAAATTTGAAAATTTCGGACAAGATGCAATTGTCTCTGAAAATTTACAGGGAAAGCTCACAGCAGATATTACAGGGAAAATAAGGATGTACCCAGATATGGTTCCTGATCTTGACCAATCTGAGATCCACATGGATATTCAGGTACTGAATGGAAGGCTCGAGAACTACAACTATATGCTTATGCTTTCGGATTACATGGGAGACAAAGACCTTAGCTCGGTGCGCTTTGACACCCTAGAGAACCACATGGACATCACAAATGGTGAACTCAGCATACCCAATATGACCATAGAATCGACATTAGGGCATTTTGAATTGTCCGGCAAGCAGGATATGGACTTGAATATGGAGTATTATGTAAAGATTCCTTGGTCAGTGATCAAGCAGGGGGCTAGGTATACCTTTTTTGGGGGAAACAAAGCACAAAAAGAGCAACAGGATGAAGATGAAATTATTCGTGCAGATCCAAATAAAAAGACCCGTTATTTGAATCTCAAAATCAAAGGGAATATTGATGACTATAAAATATCCTTAGGTAAGGAAGGAAATAAGTCCACTCGTCTAAAACGATAAAAACATTCTTAATGCATCTGTGTTGTAATTAGCGATCTATGCATTATTTTTGCAGACTAAATTCGTAAGCGTTAAATCATTATGACTATATATAATACAATAGTAGTTGGGTCAGGACCTGCAGGTATTGGAGTAGCTTCGCTTTTAAGCCAGGCAGGCAACGACTACATTGTTCTTGAGAAAAAACAAATAGGGAATTCATTTATAGATTGGCCCAAGAATATGGAAATGATTACTCCATCTTTTCCAAGCAATGCTTTTGGCCAAATGGATTTAAATTCCATTTGCGAAGGTACCTCACCTGCGTTTTCGTTTAACAAAGAGCACTTATTAGGCGATGAATATGCTGAATACTTAGAGCTTGTTGCAAATTATTTTCAAATAAATATCCAACCCAGTACTGAAGTTATTCATGTGAAAAAGATGCCAAATGGATGGGTTTTAGAAACTAACCAGGGCGATTATTTTTCAAAATATTTGATTTGGGCTGCGGGTGAATTTCAAAACCCACAAATTAAAAATATAAAAGGTGCTGAGCATTGTATACATAGCTCATATGTTCGATATCCTGATCGGGTAGAAGGGGATGGTTTCGCAATCATTGGCGGATACGAAAGTGGGATTCAATTGGCATATGACCTCGTGAGCAATCAAAAAAATGTAACGCTTATAGACCCAAGCGAAATCGATGATACGAGCACAAGTGACCCTTCACAGGTTTTGTCTCCTCATACCTACAAAAAATACAAGAAAATTCAAAATTCGCCATTGTACAACGAAGTGACTGGAAAAGTCAATTCAGTGATCAAAAAAGAGGATGGATATCATCTTGAGCTCGAAGATGAACAAATAATTAAAACGGAGCGCATTCCAATATGTGCAACAGGGTTTTCGCTTGTCGATGAACCGATAAAAGAGCTCATTAGCTACAGGGAGGATGGTAGCCCAAAATTAACTGAAAAGGCTGATGAGTTTGATGGTCAAGAAAACATGTACCTTACAGGACCTTCGGTACGGCACGACAACCACATATTTTGTTTTATCTACAAATTTAGACAACGCTTCGGTGTGATAGTAGAGGATATTTTAAGAAAAGAAAAAGTCGATGAGGAACAGATCTCACTTTGCGTAGAAAAATGGAAATCCAATGGTATGTATTTGTCTGATTTGAGCTGTTGTGATGACGAATGCGTTTGTTAGAAAAAGAATATGAAAAAAAAGTATCTAGTCTCAATTGAAACACTTCATCTCATTGCTGGGTTTTCTCTTGTTCTTTCAGGAGTATTGGTTTACTTCATTGATGGTCTAGAAATGGCGCTTTCATGGTCAATATTTGGAGCCATGTATATCTCAATGTCAGATATTGGAGAAGATGAAATGAGTCAAGAAAAACGCAAACAACCTAATCACATTATCCGGCGATTATTTGCATACTCGGGAGCGATATTTAGTGTCGTGTTGGTTCTATTTTACCTAAACAAAATTTTGCTATAAGCCCTATGAGGACGAGCTTCTGAAATGAATTAACTATAATCACTAAATTAAACTTTGTGCTCACTCACTTGTTTAATCCTCATTAAGACCACATGGAAAATAAAAAATATAACCGAAAAGAGTTTATTTCTTTTTTAGGTAAAGTCAGTTTGGGTGTCGCCATCGCTCCATCATTTTTAATGAATTGCGGAAACAGCAATAGCTCAATCATCAGTGAAGGATTATCAATTGATGAAATTAACAAACTAAAAAAGCTCGTACTTGAAGGTCTCGTCGCTTCGGATAAAGATGATTTACTACTCACCAAAGGTCTATATTACCATACCCTAATCAAATGGAATGATAAGATCAGTGACCAGGATACTTTTGGGTTCAATTGTGATTTTACCTGTTTCATCCCTTTTGATGAAAAACATCCTGAGGACGGTTTACTCTGGGTAAATCATGAATACGTGCACCCTCTTTTTGTTTCGAACTATGCCTTTGGTAATCCAAATGAAGAAAGAACAATTGAACAAGTTGACAAAGAGATGTATAACGTTGGTGGTAGCATTGTTAGAATCCGTCAGGAAAACGGAAAATGGAAAGTTGTCCATAATGACCCTCACAATCGAAGGGTTACGGCCAAAACACCTATCAGTCTAAATTGGGACACCCCAATAGAGGGAAAAACAACTGTTATTGGCACACACAGCAATTGTTCAGGAGGAATCACTCCATGGAAAACATTCTTGACCTGTGAGGAAAATTACGACCAGTTTTATGGGGAAACGGAACGACTAAATGATGGGAGTACATACCATAGAGCAAGTGCTTTCGGGTGGGAAAATTTCTACAAATACCCACCTGAACACTACGGGTGGGTTGTCGAAATTGATCCAAAAGATGGAACCATACAGAAGCACATTGCATTAGGAAGGTTTGCACATGAATGCTGTACTTTATTTCAGCTAAAAGATAAGCGTGTTGTCGCCTATAGCGGAGATGATAGTAATGACCAGCATTTATATAAATTTATTTCTTCCAAACCCAATTCATTAAAAGAAGGAACATTATACGTAGCAGATACGAACAATGGCAAATGGATTCCTTTAGACTGGGCGAATCAGCCACTTTTGAAGAACGCATTTGAAAGTCAAACGGAGGTGCTTATTAGAGCAAGAGAGGCCTCAAAATTATTAGGTGCGACAGAATTAAACAGACCTGAAGATATTGAAATAGACCCTATCACAGGAAGTGTTCTTATCTCGCTAACCAACAATAAACCAAAAGGTGATTTTCATGGATCTATTTTAAAGATTGAAGAAGAAAATAATAAACATGATTCCTTGAATTTTAGCGCTTCAGTATACATGGCTGGGGGCGAAGAAAATGGATTTTCATGCCCAGACAACTTAGCTTTCGACTTGTCTGGGAACCTATGGATGACCACAGATATATCAGGAGGAGCAATGAATAAAGAAGGATGGCCATACATGGAATTTAAAAACAATAGCTTATTCGTAATTCCAAGAATCGGGAAAGATGCTGGGAAAATAATTCGTGTAGCGAATGCTCCCAGAGATGCAGAATTCACAGGGCCATGGTTTTCTCCAGATGGAAAAACCTTATTTCTTAGTGTTCAGCACCCAGGTGAACAAACGATTGACCTAAAAAACCCAACGAGTCTGTGGCCTTTTGACAAAGACAATATTCCAAAACCATCGGTTGTGGCCATTACAGGTGACTTAATTGAGAAGATGAACAACCTGCATATAATTGAAAAACCTTAATTTAAAGCCAACAAAGACCATAAATAGTAAGCCCTATGAAACATACAGAAAAAATGCTACGCGATGATGCACTCAAAGGAAAAACCATTGTTGTTACCGGAGGAGGTAGTGGGCTGGGTAAGGCCATGTCGCGTTACTTTTTAGAACTCGGCGCAAAAGTAGCCATCACCTCAAGGAATTTAGATAAACTACAAAACACGGCAAAAGAGCTCGAGGCAGAAACAGGTGGGACCTGCTTACCCGTTCAGTGTGACGTGCGTCATTATGATCAAGTAGAAGCTGTTTTGGCTGAAGTTCTTAAAACTTTTGGGCAGGTAGATGTCCTGCTCAATAATGCAGCCGGAAACTTTATATCTCCCACTGAACGCTTATCAGCAAATGCCTTTGACACAATTATCGATATTGTTCTGAAAGGGACTAAAAACTGTACCCTTGCATTTGGAAAACATTGGATCAAAAGCAAACAGGAAAGCGCAAAGGTGCTCAATATCGTAACCACCTATGCCTGGACAGGTTCTGGTTATGTTGTACCGAGTGCAGCAGCAAAGGCGGGGGTTCTCGCCATGACAAGAAGCCTTGCTGTGGAGTGGGCAAAATACGGCATGCAATTCAACGCAATCGCCCCTGGCCCCTTCCCTACCAAAGGAGCATGGGACAGGTTGCTTCCAGGAAACTTGAAAGAGAAATTTGATATGGCGAAAAAAGTCCCCTTAAATAGAGTCGGCGAACATCAAGAGCTAGCGAACTTAGCAGCATACTTAGTATCAGACTTTTCTTCTTATATCAATGGAGAGGTGATTACCATTGATGGTGGAGAATGGCTAAAAGGAGCGGGAGAGTTCAATCTACTAGAAGATATTCCGCAAGAAATGTGGGACCAACTAGAAGCCATGATTCGAGGGACAAAAAAGAATAAATAACCCTTGATTGTTCTTAAAAAATTTTTGGGATGACCTATACAATATAAATAAGGTATTTACAGCATTCTTTTATCTAGATCCTTTTGGTTGCCCTTTTAACAAATTATTATGAAAAAAAAGCCACTCGTTAAAGTGGCTCTAATTTTTTAATTGTTTTCAGAAGGACTTCTTTGGCTATGTCGTCTTTACTGATGTTCCTAGATTAAGGATTATATGGGAAAGAAGAATGATGAAGGTCAATTTTTAGCGAACCGTTTGCGCTTTTATACCCAAAAGTGTACTCAACTTTGGCTTCATTTCCATCTAAATCAGTGAAGAAGTAATTCCCCATGGCGATTGCACGGTTTTCTTCTAAGATAAATCCAGCGTTTTCAAACCTCACTTTTGTCCACGGCTGAATAGCAAAACCTGCGTCTTCACTACAGACTCTGTCATCTCCAGCTATAAAGTAAGACAAGGCTTCAGCCTTAGAAGGTCTAAATTGCTCTATTTTACATTTAGTCGGCTTAAATAGAACGGGGCCTGCCTCAAAAGAATAAAGCTTATCTAAAAATTCAGAAGTATACGCCTCACATTCCGAACGACTATTCTTCAAGGATCCTATTTTTACAACACCGGCTCCCCACTCTTTTTGAGCTTCTAAAACATCGTTTTCTGTTATCATTTTATCAAAATTTAAATTTAATACCTATTTCATTTCTTTAATTTAGAAATGAGAACTCAAATATAAAAAAGAAGCGTCATTAATACAACCGGACTGCATTAACAGTTGAACAAAACTCAACTATATAAGAAAGGTCTATTGTGACCTAAAAGAGAACTAGATAAAGGAAAAAACACATTGGTGTTGTGAACAAAAATGAAATATAATTTTTATAATACTTTATGCCAAAATTATTATATGAAAGTTCGAACTGTTAAAACAATTGTTTCAGCCCAACGCGTAAATATGGGAGGGCATATGTTAGATCAACCGTTACCAGTAAACGGTATATATTCTATCGATCCCTTTTTATTGATTCATCATTGGGATGAGCCTTTGAAACCTGGGGGAAAGCAGAGTGAGCTTGGAGTTGGACCGCATCCACACAGAGGGTTTTCTCCAGTAACTTTTATCTTTAAGGGTAGTGTACGGCACCAAGATTCTATTGGTAATACGGCTGTTATTTCAGCAGGAGGAACACAATGGATGCACGCCGGAAAAGGAATAATCCACAGTGAACGTCCAGGCATTGAATTGGTTGAAAATGGAGGAGATCAAGAGTTTATTCAGTTTTGGGTGAATACCCCAGCAAAATACAAAATGGAAGCGCCTTATTACCTTCCGATTTCTGCTGATGACACGCCTAAAATCAAAAAAGAAAACGCTGAAATTGGAATTGTGGCGGGTGAATTCGAATCTAAAATAGGGCCAGCAAAAACATACAGCCCGCAAACATTACTTCGTATTGAAGCCGAAGAAAAAACAAAACTTCAGTTACCCATACCTCACAACTACAACACCTTACTATATATTTTAAATGGTGAAGTTTCTGTTGATGGAAATCAGGCTAAATCAAAAGATATGATCTGGTTTGAAAATAATGGAGAATGCCTTGAACTGGAGGTATTAGGGCCTACCCGATTCATTATTCTAGCCGGAGAACCAATTGGAGAGCCAGTCGCTTCTTACGGACCTTTTGTTATGAACTCCCAAGAAGATCTTCAGCAGGCAGTGAAAGACTTTCATAGTGGAAACATGGGAACACTTAAAGAAAAGTTTGATTCCTAAAAAGAAGCTAAACTATTTCACTTGCTTGCCTTTTATTAGTCATTCATAACAGAATCCTACTTATCTTTGAATGCTGCTATAAATAAGCAAAGACTATTTATAACTAACTAGAAAAGAATCAAATACGAATTATGGAATTTTTAGACTACCTATTTTTAGAGAATACAGTAAAAAATTGGGCCATCGCCTTAGGAATCATTCTTGGAACATTTATAGCTACTAAGCTTGTCTATTGGTTCATCGCAAACTTCATCAAAAAGCTAACGGCAAAAACAAAAACAAATCTCGATGATGTATTAATAGAGAAGCTTGAAAAACCAATTCGCTATTCAATTTTGATTTTTGGTTATTGGGTCGCCATTCATTATCTGAAGATTTCAAATTCAGGCCTGTTATCTTTCCTTGAGGGAATAGCATCACTATCGCTCGTTCTCACACTAACATCAACAGCCTCAAAAGTATTTGATGCACTCGTAACGGAGATTGTTCTTCCGCTTGTTGAAAAAACAGAGGGAGGAGCAGATAATTATATCCTACCGGTATTGTCCAAGGCAGTAAAAGGTATCATCTGGACTTTTGGTGTCATCATTGGTCTTGACAATATTGGCTTTGATATTACCGCAATGATTGCAGGTCTCGGTATTGGCGGATTAGCATTAGCGCTAGCAGCACAAGACTCCGTGAAAAATATTTTTGCAGGAGTAATGATTTTTGTAGATAAACCATTTAAGGTCAAAGAAAGGATTCAAATTTCAGGGTTTGATGGAACAGTCGAAGAGGTTGGCTTGAGAAGCACACGCATCCGTACTTTAGAAGGAAGAATTGTAACCATTCCCAATAGCACATTTACAGACAATAGTGTGGTAAACGTCACTTCTCAACCCGCATTAAAAGTTGTTCTTAACCTAGGACTTACATATGATACGGATGAAGTCGGCATGCAAAAGGGTGTAGATATACTCAAAAAAATTGTTGCAGATCACCCCGAGATTCTTGAAGAAAATTGCGCCGCAGGGTTCAAAGACTTTGGTGACTTTGCGCTAGGAATACTTTTCATTTACTATGTTAAACCTGATGCAAACGGTTTGGAATCTCAAAACACGATAAGTAAAGAAATACTCAAGCGATTTAACGCTGCTGGTCTAGATTTTGCATTTCCAACGCAAACTTTACTGAATAAGACAATCGCATAGCTGAACATGAAAAAGAACTTTCGCTGTTTTAACATCTGACTGTTGAAACTATACTGCACATCCCAAAAATTGAAATAAACGAACTGCTACATTGAGGTATAAAATTTAGCTTATGCAAATGCGCGCAGGATCTTTAGTGATCAATCAAAAAAAAGAATTATTGCTGATTTACAGAAAAGGGAAATGGGATTTTCCCAAAGGGAAAGTTGAAAAAAACGAAAAGAAAAAAACAGGTGCCCTACGCGAAACCTCTGAAGAAACAGGCTTAGAGCTTGAGAAACTCTCTTTACAGCAACCTCTTAAAAAGACAGCACACTTACTCAAGCAAAAGAAGATAAAAACAAAGTGGTACCTAGTTAATTATGAAGGATCAAAGCGAAAGCTCAAGCCACAAAAAGAAGAAGGTATAGAAAAGTGCATTTGGGTTAGCGAAGAATCACTTGTGCTTTACATCCCTTACCTAAGGTCCTATGCCCGGGAGGTACTTGCTTACTATATTCAGTATGTGCAAAATCCACTCGGAATCAAATTCGTTGCCTAGTGTCCAATCATTTTTGAAGGATCAACAATCGCATCATAATCGGCTTCAGATACATGGCCTAAAGTAATAGCCGCCTCTTTGAGCGTCGTTCCATTTTTATGGGCATACTTTGCGATTTCAGCCGCCTTATAGTAACCAATCTTAGTATTCAAGGCCGTAACAAGCATCAAAGAATTTTCTAGGTGTTTTTTGACTACTGGCTCATTTGCTTTAATTCCTGCAACACAATTTTCGTTGAATGATTGGCAGGCATCTCCTAGAAGTCTAGCAGACTCTAAAACGTTTTTAGCCATAACCGGCTTAAATACATTTAGCTCAAAATGTCCATTTGAACCGGCAACTGAAACGGCAACATCATTTCCAATAACCTGGGCACAAACCATCGTAAGCGCCTCGGGCTGGGTTGGATTAACTTTTCCAGGCATAATAGAAGACCCGGGCTCATTATCCGGTATAATCAGTTCTCCTATACCGCATCGTGGACCAGAAGAGAGCATACGTATGTCATTCCCGATTTTCATTAGAGATACTGCTGCTCTTTTTAGGGCTGATGAAAGCTCTACCATGGCATCGTGGGCCGCTAAAGCCTCAAACTTATTTGCGGCGGTGACAAAAGGAAGACCTGTAAATGCAGCTATCTTATTTGCAACCAAAACGTCATAGCCCTTAGGCGTGTTTAATCCGGTTCCCACTGCAGTTCCGCCTAAAGCGAGTTCTCCAATAGCAACCAAAGCATTGTTTATAGCCCTTTCGGCATGGTCAAGTTGCGCAACATAACCACTAAATTCTTGTCCTAACGTAAGCGGCGTCGCATCCATGAAGTGGGTTCTTCCCGTTTTAACAATGTCCTTGAACTCTTGGGCTTTTTTATTTAGGGTTTCCCGAAGTTTTTTAATCCCCGGAAGTGTAATTTCCATAACCTGCTTGTATGAAGCGATGTGCATCGCCGTGGGGAACGTATCATTGGAAGATTGACTTTTATTGACATCATCATTTGGATTGAGTACCTTTTCGATATCTGTCAAAGCCCCACCTTGAAGTACATGTCCCCTGTTGGCAATAACTTCATTACAATTCATATTTGATTGTGTACCAGAACCCGTTTGCCAAACGACCAATGGAAATTCTGAATCATGCATACCCTTTATAATTTCATCACAAACCTTCGATATAAGCTCTTTTTTAGTCGAGTCTAATACCCCTAGCTCAGAATTGGCATGTGCAGCAGCCTTTTTAAGAAAGGCAAATGCATGCACGATTTCTATGGGCATTGATGCGACAGGGCCGATTTTAAAATTATTGCGTGACCGCTCTGTTTGGGCACCCCAATAACGGGTAGATGGTACTTTAACCTCACCCATTGTGTCTTTTTCTATTCTATATTCCATTTTATAATGAATTATTTATTTAAATTTTTTAATTTTGACCTAAGCTTACAGCAAAAATAGCAGAACATGAGCACTTTCGGTATAGTTTTATTTCTTTTAATTGGAGGCATGGCCTTTTGGATGTTGTTATTCTTAATGGGTTTCATTCTTCCTTATTGGCTTACATTGGCCTTATTCGAGCAACTACGACCGAAAAGAGTACTAGACGAAGAAAAAAAATAGCTTCTTTTACTCCCCTGTCTTATCCTTTTTTCCACTTCTTTAAAGAACTTATCTCTTTTTGATAAATCGACCGTAAAAGATAGTTTGCTCAAAATTAACTACCTTAGAATTATCAATAAATTGAACCAAAAACCTATGGAAATCACGCCGGAAATAAAAGACCGTTTAGAACAGCTTAGCAATAAATATGCAGCTATTGGGCAAGACCTTGTCTCATACCTAGATGGTTTAATATACGCCAACCCGATTACCTATTGGGATTATATCGAGGTAGAAGCCCTGTTGAGTCTACAAAAACCAAAAACGGATTTCCCCGATGAAAAAATATTTATCGTTTACCATCAAATTACAGAGCTATATTTCAGCTTAATTCTTCATGAACTCGAGCAGGTATGTCACAATGGTAAGATCATCTCAGGGTTGGGGCAAGACTTAGGTTGGAATGATACTTTAGACTGCGACTTCTTTATTGATCGCTTAAAAAGAATCAATATGTATTTCGAAACCTTGACACAATCTTTTGAGGTTATGCGTTTCGGAATGGAAAAAGATCAATTTACGAAATTTAGGATGTCGCTATTATCTTCAAGTGGCTTTCAAACAGCAGCTTATCGACGTATAGAAATTGCGTGTACTGATTTGAAGCACTTGGTGATGGAAAAGCAAAGAGAAAACTTGAAAGACGCCGACATCCACGAACAACTCGATAATATATATTGGCGGAGGGGAGCTATTGTTGAAGAAACTGGAGAAAAAGCTTTAACCTTAAGAGATTTTGAGAAAAAATACCTTCAAGAGTTTCATGAGTTCGCAGATAAATACCAACCCGTCAATCTATGGGTGAAATACAAAACGTTATCGGATCAGGATCAGAAAAATGAGATGCTAATTGCAGAGCTACGAGCGCTCGACATTAATGTAAATGTAAATTGGCCATTAGTACATTTCCGAACAGCTGTGCATTACTTATCAAAGGGAACAGGTGATGAAAAAGGAACAGGGGGAACGAACTGGCAGAAGTACCTACCTCCGCGATTTCAAAGAAGGATTTTCTATCCCGAACTGTGGAGTCAACAAGAAAAAGATGATTGGGGTAAAAAATGGGTTGAGGAAGTTCTAGCAGACTCCATAAAAACAGGTTCTGCTTTCAAGAAATAGAAGATCACTACTCAATTGCCTTAAGGTATGCCTCTGATAAATCCAAAATCCCAAATGAATTCACCTGCGCACCTCTCAATCGCAGGTTAAATACAACTACAAGATCCTCAAAATACAAGGGGACAATAGGCGCTTTTTCATTTAAAATTTCTACACATGAATTAAAATATTCGTTCCGCTTAGCAGGCTCCGTCTCGGACCTAGCCGCATCCATCATCCTATCAAATTCTAAACTCATGAAATGACCATTCTTGGTGCTAGCTTTACCTTTATTTTTTGAATAATAGGGCATTAAAAAAGATTCTGCATCGGGATAATCTGATATAAATCCCGCCATCCACATTGATGCAGATCCGGATTGGATGGCAGCCATTTTTTCATTGAATGAAACACGTTTCAATTTTAAATTGAGCTTTAATTTCTGGTTTAACTTTTCAACTAGACTCATACACCAATCATCCTCAGGAGCCCCTTCTTTCGTGCTCACATGAAACGTAATAGTATCTCCCTTCTTATAATTGCTTCTTCTCATATAGCTTTTCGCCAAATTCATATTGTATGGGTTTTTAACGGCCCGTGTATATTTAAAAAAGGGAACTGATGGAAGGGCACCTAACTCAGCGGGAGATCCTTCACCAAAAAGGAACTCACGACAAATTTCTTGTCTATCTACAGCGTGGTAAATTGCCTTTCGCAAGTTTGAATCTTTAAATGGAAAGGAGTTACAATCAAACTCCAAAAAATTAATCTTTAAACCCTTTTTATGCTTTACTTTATGTAGAATATTCTTTCCTTCTTGAGCATCAATTAATGTGCCGAATAAAGAATTTATTTCATTGATAGGAATGGAAGAAAGCAGGTCTGTTTTTTGAGAGGTAAATGAATCAAAAATATCCTCTCCTTCTTTTTTAAACTTGATTTTTAGGGTATCTATAAAAGGAAGCTTGTTTCCAAAATTATCATCCCTCCAATAATTTGGGTTTCTTTCATAAAGAATCCCCTTATCAGATTTTTGCTTAAAGATAAATGGACCTGTACCAATAGGGTGCTTAGCAATATCATTGCCATAAGCATTAAAGGCCTTTTTGGATATAACAGAAATACTTTGATGGGTTAATATTTTTAGAATGGTTTGTGTGGAGTCAATCAAACGTAGCCTCAAAGTCGAATCAGAAAGGACCTGAATACCCTTGACTCCTCTACTAAAATTAATAGTTGTATCATTTAAGAATTCTTCTGCACCAATTATTTTCGGGGTTAATAATTGACCTTGCTCATTAAGTACATGTCGAGAGCAAGCGAAATCTAAGGTGAATTTCACATCACTCGCTACCAATCTTCTATTCTGATCAACAAAGCACGGGTCTTCATGAAAATAAACACCTTGTCTGATTTTTAAATCAAGATAAGCGTTATCCGCTGAAAATGAATAAGCTTCTATTAGATTCGAAACGACGCTCTGGTTCTCTTCATCATAAGAAAGTAAGGTTTCATATACTGGAGCAACAGCTCTTTGATCATACATCGAAACGACTGACATTGGAAAGATATAATCTGATTTTTCAGAAGCATAGTAAGACACACTTCCACCATATATTGGTCCACCTTTAGCAATCAATTGAACTTCAGACTCAGAAGATGAGCACGCTAAGAGCAAGAAAAAACATACTGTTAAGCTGAAATAAAGTTTTGACATCAATTCGAAATTCTAACAATAGGAACCTGCTGAACCCCTTGTTTATTTCTTAAACTTAAATAATATAAGCCATTTACAAGTGAAGAAAGATCGATAAAGTCACTATTCAGCTTTCTCAAAATCAATTTCCCCTCTTGGCTATACAACTCTATTTGCTGACAAGGTTCACTCAAAAAAACAGCACCAGTTGTAGGGTTCGGATATACTTCAAAACTTAAAACATCCGATACATCAATGCCTACGACACCTACAAAAACGGAGTCTTCAAAAGTACAGCCAATAGAATCCGTAATCAAAACACTATACCAAGCAGAATTTAAATAAACGGCACTAGAATCAACATGAAACGAGCTCCAATAATAGGTGTAAGGGGGCAATCCGCCACTCGGGGTTACGATTGCTGCTCCATTAAAAGCGCCTGTTTCAGAGGCATTAACGATCTCAAATGATGCAGAAATAGGATCAAGCTCAATAATTTCTAGTGTCTGATCTGTTTGGCAAGAGTTAGCATCTATAACGTCAATCGTATAGCTTCCTGCAGACAAATTACTCAGTGTAGTATCATCTACAGAACTAAGATTCACCTGATAACTATATGGTGCCGTTCCGCCAAGAGCACCAAAAGAAATAATTCCATCTGATACTTCTGCGCACAAGAATTCAGAATATTCGCTTTGTATCACGAGCATATCCGGCTCATTAATCTCTATATCAAGCGTGTCTAGACATCCCCTTGCATCTTGAGCCCAAACATTATATGTTCCCGCAGAAAGACCCTCTACAAAATTGAGTGTATCACCATTAAACCATAAAAATTCATACGGCATATGAATGGAATCCATCAATAAAGTAAGCTGGCCATTCTCTTCCTGAAAACAGGTCACATTTTGAATGAGCAAAGAATCTATAACCGCATTCGGTTCAGAAATGAAAACTGAGTCTTCAACTACACAGCCATCTGGATGAGTAATAACTACCGAATTCCAACCGGAAACAAGTGAGTCGTTTGGTTTTGTCGTAATGCCATTTTCCCAAAGAAAAGTACAGGTGCTAAACATACATGGGCAACCTGAAGAAGACATTGTTGCGCTACCGTCAGAATAACCAATACAAGTTGGTGATGAAATTGCACCATACGTAATTTCATAAGGGTCAACAAGATTATAAGTCAAGTCTTCATAGCAACCTGAAGCATCTGTTACTCGAACCATATAGGAGCCAGCATCAAGATTTGATAACGAATCGTCGTAAATGCCATTTGTCCAATGGTAAACATATGGATAAGCAGCACCCGTAACATTAATGCTTACTGAACCATCTAAAAAACCATTACAGGATGGATTGATGACACTTGCCGACGCTACAACAGCATTGTCAGCACACAATTGAGCCGTGTTGGAATATAAACCATCGTAATTACTACCTAAATAAGAGCCCCATGCAATTCCCGAATTCGGAACAGAAAGTGCGAGTTCCATCCTACTCACGACAATTCCATTCCATGCTACTGGATTCAAACTATCTTTTCTAGAGGCAAAAATCAAGTCAACAGACCCGTCACCTTCCAGGTCAGCAAATAATGGTGTAGATCCCAAATTAACACCGGCTTCCAAGGGCGTAATAGAGGATGCTAAATTCGTATCAAAATCAATTTTTTCGAGTCTATGTTCAAAATAACCATTCATGACATATGTAAGAGAGGTAACAGCCTCATCTCTACCATCATTATTTAAATCTATGGCGTTTCCTGAGGCATAGTTCAATTGGCCAAGACTATCGATGAATTTCAAATCTCCATTCGAACCGTCTAGCATAATTTGATAAAAGTCACTGAAAGAAGGCGCAATCCCCTTGAATAAGGTCAAGAAAACATCGGGTGTATGGTCAGAAGTGAAATTTCCAATTACGGGAGCAGCACTAGATTCTGTATCCGGATGCTGGAATGACCATTGCTCAGCGAAATCAGCTCCAGAGAACTTTTGGAGCTTGCCACCATAAGATAAAACATAAATATCATAAGTATTGGTTTCCTCATTTAGAACTAGAGATGGCGGTGCAATATACCCTTTCAAAGAGTCAGTGGCTAAAATCACTGAACCATTCATATTGTTGCCCAAAATACTTGTCAGTGGACAAGCATAAAAATGACCTCCCAAATTTTCTCCACCTGTTCCAAATAAAACCCAGCGAATACCATTATTTTGAAGATCACAAATAATCGGAGAACAATACGTTTCTGCACTATCAGGAACAACGGCTTGGGCCAAAATTTCGCCATCCGTTGATGACAAAACAAGAACATGACCAGGCGGCCGGTCAGTCTCCCATTCTGGAGCCGAATAATCTCCACCATTTGTTACGATGATGTCTTTAAATGAATCTGCGTTAACATCATTGATAAACTGAGGATTATAAAAGTTATACCAACCGCTGTCCGCAGGATTTGTTCCGTACGGGAAAAAATCCCAAAGTAAAGTACCTGTCGCACCGTCAAATACTAAAAATTGAGCTTCTCTACCTGTAATAAAAACATCCTCAGTGCCATCAGCATTGACGTCATAAAAAATTGGAGAGCCATAAAGCTCACTTCTTGATGGTGATTTCCACAGCAAAGATCCATTCGTCCCATCAAAAGCCATTACACCTGAATTGCTGATTTCACCTTCGGTTCCACCGCCAATAACAATATCAAGTACACCATCATTATTCAAATCACATGGCCTAGGCGAAGATAGCGTTGGTATAGAATCGACAAATGTTTCCCATGTTAAAACCTGACAAGAAATATAATGAGTGCTTAATAAGAAGACTATCGAAACGAGATTTTTCATAGCTTCAGTAAGGTTTATTAATTACGCACGAGGTGCAAAAACCCATGACCTTCCACGACTGGGGCCGGGGAATCCGAGAATTGATCTTCTAGACCAACCGCAATATACTTATAGAAATACACGCCCGCCTCCGCATCTTTACCCGAATTGTCAATTTCACCATTCCATGCTGGGTTATCATTGTCTGGATCAACGCTGGTTTCATTAAAAACAATGTTACCCCAACGATTGAAAACAATCAATTGCAGCTCTTGAAGGTTTTCAGTATCTAATTCAAAAAGCTCATTTGTATCATCTGCATCATTATTGGGAGTGAAAACATTTGGCGCTGAAACAACGGGCTCTGGCGGAACTGGATATATACACGACCCATCATCTGCCGTCGCTAAAGGATTATAATTAATCGCATTCCCATCAGTACAACCACAAATATCCAATATAATTTGTAATTGAGCAGAGTCTGAACAATTTACACCTTGAAAAACTACGAGTTGAACATTATAGGTATTACTTCCCGCTCCATCATAGGTTTGGGTCATCTGCTCAATAACGTTACTTGATTGAGAGGTGCCATCGCCAAAAGATAGTTCATAAGCATCGGCATTTTGACTATCACCATAGTCAAACGTAACTAGTAACGGTGCACATCCTTGCACAGGATTTGCAGTGAGCGCCGCAATCGGCGGATCTAAAAGCTCGACAAACGCACTATCTTCAACCGTACATACGGCGTCCTCTACAGATATATAATACCATCCCGAAGGTAGATCCGTCCAAACCGAGGCGGCAGGGCCATCCGCTCCAGCTTGATTTAACCATGAATAATACACACCGTGTTCTGGTGTAGTTGTTTCTCCTACAACAATCGCAGAAACAAAACCATCAGGTTCACAAGTTGCAGGACCAACGTAAATAGTATCAATTTCTAAAGTTTGATTTTGCGTCAAGGTAACTGTATCAACACCAGAAAAATTGCAGAAGTCCGTTGCAGTGACCAAAACATCAATAGACCCGTTTTCTGATATGCCTTGATAGATTGTATCTCCAGTACCTATGGGATTCCCATTCATGTCTGTCCAATCATATGTGTAGGGTGCATATCCGCCTGATGCAGATGCTCCCAAAGGAACGCTATCGTTAGCACACAAAACAGTAATGTCTGATTCTGTAATATTCAATATTGGACCATCTCCAATATAAATAATCCCCTCAGAAACAATCGTGTCTCCACAAATATTGACTAATTCTACTGAAATGGTCACTGACTCAAATCCCTCATCAACTCCATCCTGAATAGGTGATAAATTAACAGTTACTGAATCCTCTCCTGGAAGAAAAACGATCGTATCAGGAAGGAAATTATAATCTGTTCCTTCAATTGCTTCTCCACCGATTTCATAATTAATAATTAAAGTATCAGCAACATCTCCTTCAGGTCTCGTAAAGTAAAAGTTAGCATCTGTACATCCTTCTACAATCGTTGAATCACCTGAAACTGTTGCGACAGTAACGTCAACAGCGTCAGACACGAAACTTCCTGCTTCAAGAAATACAGCAGTATTTAGATAATTATCTGAGCAATCCGCAATGGCATATTTGAAATGGTATGTCTCTCCGCATTGAACACTCAGTTCAACTGGAATGGGAACTGTAAATCCGTTCATTGAATGAGATGATCCTGTATTTTGTATGTAAAAGGCTGCATTGGAGGTTGGATGGATTGTACTTATGGTAATCGGGGTGTTAGTCCCCGGAACTACAGCAACATTTGCTGAACCTCCTGGAAATCCTGCAGGGGAAGAATAGGGACCTGTTATACCCGGTCCACTTACAAAGAATGCAAAGACGTCATTAAAAATAGAACCTATCCATTGTAAGTATTCATCAGAAGCAAATACAAAATTAAAAGCCGCAACGTTAGAAGATGGCACAAAATCAAATTCTAAAATAACAGCATCACTTGTACTTAAAATGGCAGGATTTACTGATTGGGCAACAGCAAGCAAATCGTTGTCTGGCAGGCCACTTCCTGGCTGGCCCGCATCAACATCGGCAGGACCCCCGAGTAGACCGTCTATTGGGCCGGCAGCCATTACAACTCCTGAATTGAAACCGATATTGGAATTGACGCCGTCAAACGTACCAATCTGATTGGCATTACCAGTGAAGGTAACATTGGAGATAACGATACCCCCACCCACAAGACTCTGGATGTATTGCTCCGGAGTCATTCCGGAAGCCACTGTCAATTGAGCACGAGAAACCTGCACTAAACACAGCGATGAAATAAAGAAAAATAAAAACTGTTTCAAAATTCTAGTAATTGATGATGTATACTAAAGATGCAAGTCTTTAATACGTAGTTACACGCAAAAATAAGCAATAATTCACGACTAAAAAAAACAGAAGCCAACGAGAAGTAAATAAATATAATTTTAGCGCTCTAATTTTGAACTTAAATGGACTTTTTAAATCACATACTCAAACATGGTTTATGCAAAAGAAAAAAGCAGTAATTTGGAGCCGAAAAATATAACATATGTTACAAACACAAAACTACATTTCCGAGCATAAAGAACGATTTTTAGACCAGTTAATGGAGCTGCTGCGCATTCCTTCAATTTCGGCCGACTCCGCATATAACAAGGATGTTGCTTCTTGCGCGGAAGCTTTAGCGGTAGATTTAAAAAGAATTGGTCTCGACAATGTAGAAATCTGTCCAACAGACGGGCACCCCATTGTCTATGGAGAAAAAATTATTGACCCAAATTTACCTACTGTTTTGGTTTACGGCCACTATGATGTTCAACCTGCCGACCCCATTGATTTGTGGACAAACCCACCCTTTGAGCCAATAATCAAAAAAACAGATCTTCATCCCTCTGGAGCCATTTTTGCAAGAGGCGCTTGTGATGACAAAGGGCAAATGTACATGCATGTTAAAGCCGTAGAGGCCATGATCGCCAAACAAGAGCTTCCTTGTAATGTCAAAATGATGATCGAAGGCGAAGAAGAAGTTGGTAGTGAAAATCTAGCTGTTTTTGTTGAAAACGAAAAAGAAAGGCTCTCTGCGGATATCATTTTAGTCTCTGACACAGGAATGTTAGCTAATGATGTGCCTTCTATTACAACAGGCCTAAGAGGCTTGAGCTATGTGGAGGTTGAGCTAACAGGGCCAAACCGTGACCTGCACTCCGGATTATATGGAGGATGTGTAGCAAATCCAATAAACATTCTTTGTTCAATGATAGATTCTTTGCAAGATGAAAATCAAAAAATGACCATCCCGGGTTTTTACGATGATGTGGAAATTCTTTCAGCTGAAGAACGAGCTGAAATGGCCAAAGCACCATTTTCTCATGAAGCTTATTGTAAATCGATAGATATTCAAGATACGCATGGCGAAAAAGGTTATTCGACACCAGAAAGAGGGTCAATTAGACCTACTTTGGACGTAAATGGTATATGGGGAGGTTATACTGGAGAGGGAGCAAAAACAGTAATCGCCTCAAAAGCATATGCAAAAATATCTATGCGTCTTGTACCAAATCAAGATCCTGACAAAATCACAAAGCTTTTTTGCGATCACTTCCAAGCGATAGCGCCCAAGGGTGTATCTGTTAAAGTAACACCTCATCATGGTGGAGAACCCGCCGTCACACCAGTAGATTCTGTCGGTTACCTTGCGGCAAGTGACGCCTATCAAAAATCATTTGGCGTGAAGCCGATACCAGTTAGAAGTGGGGGAAGTATTCCGATAGTGGCAATGTTTGAAAAAGAGCTTGGTTTAAAAACTGTCCTAATGGGCTTTGGTCTCGATAGCGACGCTATTCACTCCCCTGATGAGCACTATGGACTATTTAATTACTATAAAGGAATTGAGACCATCCCTTACTTTTATGAATCATTCGCTAAGAGAATGAAATAACATGAAAGTCTTGCTTGCTCTTGTTGCACTTGCTCTTTTCAACTCTTGTGGATCTTGGGAAGATCCACAGCTCATTAGCTATGATGGGCTTTCTAAATTTTCTATAAAAGAAAAAGTGTTAAAGGTAAATCTTAATGGTATTGTAGAAAACCCAAACAGCAAAACAATATACATCTACAATTTAGATACGGATGTTATTGTGAATGGGCGTAAGCTAGGTTCTCTCGCTATAAAGGAGCGGTTTAAACTGCCAAAAAAAACCTCTACGCACCTGTCCATCCCACTCGTAATTTCACTCGAAAAAGGAGCAATGTTTAAATTAGGTATGCTTACATTAAAAGATTCGGCGGACTTTGTTTTTAAAGGAAATATGATTGGCGGTGGGCGTATTTTGAAAAAAAGCGTACCTTTTGAAGTAGAGCGTACATTGTCAACTAAATCTTTAATATTACCATAAATGCTATCGGCTGAACACCCCAAAAAACTTTTTTTATTAGATGCCTATGCCCTCATTTATCGTGCATATTTTGCTTTTTCAAAAAATCCGCGGATCAGCTCAACTGGACAAAACACATCCGCTGCATTTGGTTTTACAAATGTCTTGATTGATATTTTAAAAAATGAAAAGCCCACACATATTGCTGTCGTTTTTGACCCTCCGGGAGGGTCAACAATAAGGCAAGAAGACTTCGCGGAATACAAAGCTCATCGAGAAGCTATGCCAGAAGATATTCGTTCAATGATTGAGCCAATTAAAAACCTTATCCGATCATTTAACATAGAAGTAATTGAGGTTGCTGGCTATGAAGCGGATGATGTCATTGGAACATTGTGTAAAATGGCCGAGAAAAAAGGATTTTCAACCTACATGATGACTCCTGACAAGGACTATGCACAGCTCGTTTCAAGCAACTCATTTATGTATAAACCTGGCCGTGGGGGTGCACCGGCACAAATACTCGGTGTATCAGAAGTTCAGGAGAAATTTGGTGTGGATGACCCATTGCAAGTAATCGATATTTTGGGGCTTTGGGGAGACGCCTCAGACAACATCCCGGGAATTCCTGGAATTGGGGAAAAAACATCAAAACTTCTTGTAGCAAAATATGGGTCTATTGAGGGGCTAATTGAAAATGTAGAAGACCTTAAAGGAAAGCAGAAGGAAAACGTGATCGAATTTGGAGCACAAGGACTACTATCAAAAAAACTTGCGACCATAATAACGGATGTTGATGTGGCCTTCGAAGAAGAAAAACTAAAGGTAAAAGCCATAAACAAAGAAAAATTAAAAGCTTCTTTTACAGCGCTTGAATTTAGAACATTAGGAAAAAGAGTTCTTGGTGAGGAAATCGAAATCAAATCGACACCTGTAGACGAAACAGCTAATATAAAAACACCCACCAAGGATGTTTCTCAGCTTGATTTATTCGGTGCACAAAGCATGGTTGAAGACAAAGAACCTATACCGACTTCTTCTTTCAAAACAATTGCGACAGAGGGGGCTAAATACCATCTTGTCAATACACAAGAAGAGCTAGAAAAACTGATAAGTCTACTCAAAAAACAAAAAGAATTTTGCTTTGATACGGAAACAGACAACCTTGAGTCAAGACATGCAAACCTTGTTGGAGTATCTTTTTCTTTTAAAAAAAAAGAAGCCTATTATGTCCCTATTCCTGAGGTTGATGATTTTTCTAAAAACCTAATTCAGCAATTTTCATCTGTTTTTCTAAATACAGAGATTCTTAAAATAGGTCACAACTTAAAATATGATTTAAAAGTATTGAGTAGATATGGAATCGATGTCCCGTCGGGATGCTTTGATACGATGATTGCTCACTATCTAATTAATCCTGAATCCAAACAGAGTATGGATTTCTTGGCTGAACAGCACCTGAACTATCAATGTGTTTCCATAGAATCTTTGATTGGGAAAAAGGGGAAAAATCAAAAGAGCATGAAGGATCTCTCCGCTGAGCAAGTTTGTGATTATGCTTGTGAGGATGCGGATATTACCTACCAGCTAAAAAAACTTTTTGAAACTGAAATAGAAAAAGCACACCTTAAGTCTCTATTTGAAAATGTTGAAATGCCTTTAATGTTTGTGCTGAAAAACATGGAAATAGAAGGAATTAATATAGATGTGAATGCTTTAAAAAAGTTTGGTGAAGAGCTGAATGAAGACTTGATCCGCCTGCAATCAGAAATAATTAAAGCCGCAGGTGAAGACTTTAACCTAGACTCTCCTAGACAACTAGGAAATATCCTTTTCGAAAAAATGCAAATTTCAAGCAAGGCCAAAAAAACCAAAACTGGTCAGTATGCCACCTCAGAAGATGTTTTGCAAAAGCACGAAAAAGACCATCCTATCGTGGGAAATATTTTAAATTACAGACAGCTAAAAAAGCTAAAAAGTACTTATGTAGATCCACTTCCTGAACTGTGCGACCCAATAGATGGTAGAATTCATACCAGCTTTATGCAAACTGTTACGGCCACGGGAAGGCTAAGCTCTAACAATCCCAATCTTCAAAACATTCCTATTCGCACAGCAAAAGGTCGTGAAATTAGAAAAGCTTTTGTGCCTCGAGATGAAAAACATAAACTTTTGGCTGTTGATTATTCTCAAATTGAATTGAGGATTATTGCTGCACTTAGCGAGGATAAATCTATGATTGAGGCTTTTAGTAAAGGCGTGGACATTCATACTGCTACTGCGTCAAAAGTATTTAGGACCCCGGTAAATGAAATCACGCGTGAACAAAGGTCTCAGGCAAAAGCCGTGAATTTCGGAATCATTTATGGGCAATCCGCATTTGGACTTGCACAAAATTTGAATATCAGTCGCAAAGAAGCAAAAGGAATTATAGACAACTACTTCGAAGAGTATCCGACCATCAAAAAATACATGGAAAATGTAGTTGCTTCGGCAAGAGAAAAGGGATACGTAAAAACGGTTCTAGATCGAAGGCGTTATCTACCTGACATCAATAGCACGAATGCCATTGTGAGAGGGTATGCCGAAAGAAATGCCATAAATGCACCTATCCAAGGTTCCGCTGCAGATGTTATTAAGCTAGCAATGATTGCCGTTCAAAAAGAAATGTTTGCCCGAAAATTAAACTCGAAAATGATTCTTCAGGTACACGACGAATTAGTATTTGATGTGCATTCAGATGAGCAGGAAATTCTAGAAAAAATGGTCAAAGAAAGCATGGAAGGAGCCTTAAAATTAAGCGTCCCCTTAGAGGTTGAATACAAGATTGCTGGAAATTGGCTTGATGCCCATTGATAATATTTGTTAATCCACACTTAGTATGCGAAAATGACACTTGAATAGTTGTATCTTTGTGTCTCAATTTTTGGAAATGGACATTTGGATTAAAGCTGCTCAACTATTTTTATCTCTCGCTATTTTGGTGACCCTGCATGAACTAGGTCATTTTATCCCGGCGAAACTTTTTAAAACACGCATAGAGAAATTTTATCTTTTTTTTAATCCTTGGTTTTCGCTCTTTCGTTACAAGCGAATAAAAGGGAAAAAGAAATATGCATGGTTCACCAAAGAATCACCTGAATCCTGGAAAGAAGACGAAAGCACTACAGAATGGGGTCTTGGATGGCTTCCTCTAGGTGGATATGTAAAAATTGCGGGTATGATCGATGAGTCCATGGATAAGGAGCAACTCGAAAAGCCAGCTGAACCATGGGAGTTTCGTTCAAAACCAGCATGGCAGAGGCTAATCATCATGATTGGTGGTGTGACGGTCAATCTACTGTTAGGATTCTTTATTTACACTATGGTGATTTTTGCCTGGGGTAGGGTTCAAATCAATCCTCAAAAAATGGAGCATGGCGTAAGTGTTCATCCCTATTTAACTGAAAAATACGGCATACAATCAGGTGACCAAATTCTTGAAGTTGACGGAGAAGCTTTAACAAACTTAGATGAGCTGAATAAAATTATTATGCTTCGAGAGTTAAATACCATAAAAGTAAAGCATAGCGATGGACAGGATGAGACCATAGACATTCCAGAAAATATTGGATTAGAATTATTTCAAAATAACGCCTTCCCGGCATTCGGTATGAGAACCTCATCTTCTTATGTTCAAGAAGTTCAGCAAGGTTCTAATGCAGAAAGTGCTGGGCTATTATCCCAGGATCAAATCATAAAAATTGGCGAAAAAGACATTAACTACTTTGATGACATTCAAGGAGCATTATACGCCAAAAAAAACAAGAAGGTGCGCCTTACCATCATACGTCCGGTAGCTGAATCAGCAAAGGATACAATATTACTTGATGCCGATGTCAACGAACTTGGAACGATAGGGTTTTCCGTTGGGATTTCAGCAGTTGAAGATTCTAGTGCAGTTGAAACGGTTGCTTACTCCTTTTTGAATAGTATTACGGAAGGCACAACTTATGGAATACATACGTTGGGGGATTATGTAAGTCAGTTTAAATTTATATTTACTAAAAAGGGTGCAGGCTCCATTGGTGGCTTTGCTACGATTGGAAACCTTTTTCCTCCAGTTTGGGATTGGCAAGCATTTTGGATGCAAACGGCACTGCTCTCAATTATTCTTGCTTTTATGAACATCTTACCAATACCGGCGCTAGATGGAGGGCATGTGATTTTTTTAATTTACGAAATGGCTACGGGAAAAGAAGCCCCACAAAGAGTCTTAGAAATCGCACAATATATCGGTATATTCCTCCTACTTGGTCTAATGATATACGCGAATGGAAATGATTTAATTAGATGGATCAACGGTGGCTTTTAATAGCATGTCACAATTGAATTCAAATGATTTTTGTTTCTTTATAAAAAAATATAAAATGAACTTTACACGTCCAACTATTGCTTTCTTTTTTGCTATTTCTGCATTATCTCTACTAAACTCTTGTGGTGGAGCCTCTGCCTGTGATTGCAAGGCCAACGATCTTAAGGGTGAAGCCGCTGATACAGAAATGCAAGAAAAATGCAAGGAGGCTGAAAACAATATGACTGCTGAACAAAAAGCAGAATTCATCGCAAGCTATAAGAACTGCAAATAGACTGAACTGTCGTACGTAGAACTATAGGAGGACTGCTTTTGCGTTATCTCCCTAGCTTTTAGCGAACCATAAAAAACATTTGTATGCAAGACTTTCAAAACTATATTCTTGGTGCCTGGGGAAAAGGTGAAGGAACCGAAACCAAAATTTACAATGCGATAAACGGAGACCTACTAGGAGGAGTTTCTAGTGCGGGGATTGATTATGAGGCTGTACTCAAATATGGCCGAAACGTAGGTGGTCCTGCACTCAGAAAAATGACCTTTCAGGAACGCGGACGAATGCTAAAAGCATTGGCGTTTCATTTAGTAGAAAAAAAATCCGCATACTACAAAGTAAGTGCATGGACAGGTGCTACTAAAATTGATTCTTGGATTGATATTGAAGGAGGAATAGGAAATTTATTTGCCAATGCTTCCCTTAGAAAACAATTCCCGGATTTACCCTATTATGTTGATGGAGTAGCTGCTCCCCTTTCTAAAGGAGGAAGCTTTATAGGCCATCACATTATGGTCCCGAAAGAGGGTGTAGCCATTCATATTAATGCATTTAACTTCCCTATATGGGGTATGCTCGAAAAAATAGCTGTGAATCTCATGGCTGGCGTGCCTGCAATTGTAAAACCATCGGAGTATACCTGTTACTTAACCGAAGTTATGGTCAAGGATATTATCGCATCAAAAATATTACCCGAAGGAGCGTTGCAACTTGTATGCGGATTGGGCCGTGGTATTATTGATCATGTTGATGCTAGAGATACCGTAACCTTTACAGGAAGTGCCGCAACAGGGAAAATATTAAAAGGACTCCCTCATATCACAGACAGAAGTGTTGCTTTTAACCTCGAGGCTGATTCATTAAACGCATCCATTCTTGGGATGCATGCTACGCCTGATACAGAAGAATTTAGTTTATTCGTTAAAGAATGTGTCAAAGAAATTACCATTAAAGCAGGTCAAAAATGCACTGCGGTTCGAAGAATTATTGTCCCTGAAAACCTTATGGATGAGGTGCAAACCGCCATCAGCTCCAAGCTTGAAAAAACAAAAATAGGAGACCCATCAATAGAAGGAGTACGTATGGGAGCCTTGGCCTCAAAATTACAAGTCGAACGAGTACGTGAAAGTGTTCTTGCTCTTGAAAAATCACAAAAAATTGTTTCGGGTGATATAGAAAACTTCGATGTTGAAGGAGCTGACAAAAAGTTAGGCGCATTCTTCTCTCCGATTCTTTTTAGAAATGAGGATCCATTTAATAATACAGATTGTCACGACATTGAAGCTTTTGGCCCTGTATCCACTGTAATGCCTTATAAAGATTTGGGAGAAGCCATTGAACTCGCCAAGATGGGAAAAGGCTCTTTGGTGTCATCTATTGTTACCCCTAATAACCAAGAGGCAAGAGATTATGTAGTAGGTGCTGCAAGCATGCACGGAAGAATTTTAGTGCTCAATAAAGATTGCGCTAAGGAAAGTACAGGTCATGGATCACCCATGCCTTTGCTTACTCATGGGGGCCCTGGCCGCGCTGGAGGAGGTGAAGAAATGGGCGGTAAAAGAGGTGTGCTTCACTATCTTCAAAGAACGGCAATACAAGGTCACCCAACGACGATTACAGCAATAACAGAACAATTTCAAATCGGTGCAGAAATGCCTGAAGCCAATCCACATGTCTTTAGAAAACACTTTGAAGAATTGGTGGTTGGAGAAACGGTTTTTACACACAAACATACAGTAACTGATGCCGACATTGTAAATTTTGCAAACGTTTCAGGAGACAACTTCTATGCCCACATGGATGCTACATCGTTAGACGGAACAATCTTTGAACAACGCGTAGCACATGGTTATTTTATCTTGTCAAAAGCTGCAGGCTTGTTTGTTGACCCAAAGAAAGGACCTGTGTTACTCAATTATGGTCTAGACGAGGCCCGATTTATTAAGCCTGTTTATCCGGGAGCAACAATAGGTGTTCGTTTTACGGTTAAAGAGAAAATGGACCAAGAGAAACGTAGTGAAGATGACATCGCAAAGGGTATTGTGCGTTTTCTTGTAGATGTTTATGACGAAACCGGTGAAACTGTCGCTTTAGCAACCATTTTAACAATGGTAAAAAAGATTGATCAGAGCAATTAAATCACATAAGCCTCAAGTAAATAAGGCAATGCGACACCCTTAGCTAAGTCTTATCATGGAACTATCAAGTTACTTTGCGTTAACGAAAGAATACGTTGGTTTTTATAGTATTTTCCGCACGATTTGAAATTGAAAAAAATGCTTTGACAAATCGATTAACCATCAAAATACAATTCCATAGGCTCACTTAAATAATCTAATATTAAAGATTTTACGATATTTTCAATAAAATAAGTTCTTTTCGACTTGCCTAAGTGTCATTTATACACTAAGTTTGGTTTATATATTTTAAGCCTATGACTTCGACCAAAAAAAGAACCCTAAATGAAATAAGACAAACAAAGGACAGCTACTATGTTGTTCCTGATTCCCAAAAAAAGAACATGGCAGAGGAGGTAATTACGTCATATCTCAAACACGCTGAATCTGAAGGCAATATATCAATAGAGAATTATAGAGAATTTTTAGCATTCCTGAATTTAAACAGGTATAAAATCACTCAGGAATAGATGAGATCTAGTGTTGGGAGTAAATTCAATTTTGTATTTCTAAGTATTGTTGTTGTTCTTATTCTTTTTGGAAACAAGACTTATGACTTCGATCTCAATAAAGAGCAAATAGATAGTGGAGATACCTCTTGGATGCTTGTTTCCAGTGCTTTTGTTCTACTGATGACTCCTGGACTTGCCTTCTTTTACGGGGGAATGGTCAATGTAAAAAACATCATATCAACAATGCTACAGAGCTTTGTAGCGCTAGGCGTTATAACTATTGTATGGATTTTCGTTGGTTTTAGTCTATCCTTCGGTGATAGCTTTTATGGAATTATCGGTGACCCAAGCACCTTTTTGTTTTTCGACAATGTGACCCTTGCGCCCAATCCTGATTACGGTCCAACCATCCCGTTTTTACTGTTTGCATTTTTTCAATTAAAATTTGCCATCATTACTCCCGCCTTAATCTCCGGAAGCTTTGCGGAGCGTATTCGCTTTAGAAGCTATATCCTTTTTATGCTCCTTTTTACGCTTTTAATATATAGCCCACTGGCCCACATGACATGGCATCCTGATGGCTTATTTCGTAAATGGGGGGTCATCGATTTCGCAGGCGGAACTGTCGTTCACATGTCTGCCGGATTAGCAGCGCTTGCAGGTGCACTATTTTTAGGAAAAAGAAAAAAAATAATTGAGAAGCCCGCAAATATACCATTCGTGATCTTGGGAACAGGATTGCTCTGGTTTGGATGGTTTGGTTTCAATGCTGGTTCCGCTCTAGGAGCTAATCTCGACGCTGTTGTTGCATTCGCCAACACAAACGTAGCTTCTGCCACGAGCATGCTTACTTGGATATTTTTTGATCGATTTACAAATCGAAAGATGTCAGCAATCGGAGCCTGTATTGGAGCTATTGTGGGTCTCGTTGCCATCACACCTGCCGCTGGAGTTGTCACACTAGGGCAAAGTGTTTTTATTGGTTTTGTGGCAGCTTTAATTAGTAATTTGGCGATTCGGTTCTTTAGAAAACTCAATGTTGATGATACGCTTGATGTTTTCCCAAGTCATGGGATAGGAGGAATTACCGGAATGATATTAACTGCTTTGTTCGCTTCGGAAGTTGGCCTAATTTATGGACAAACGGAGACGTTAATAATGCACCTTGTCGCCATTTTACTTGTTGTAATTTATACCTTAGGGATGAGTTATTTATTATTTCAGGTTGTGAACCTTATTACGCCTTTAAGGGTTCGTGAAGATCAAGAAGAAAGAGGTTTAGATGCCTCTCAGCACGGCGAAAATTTTTACTAAATCAATACAAGAAATTATTATAAGGATAGCGCACTTTGAATATTTCCTTCACCTCTTTGTATAAGATATCCCTAAGCTCATCCATGTTGTCTTTTTTCTGAGCAGATATGAAAATTGCTTTATTCGGACCTAACTTGGCCATCCAGGATTTCTTTAATGCGTCAAGTGATGAAAGTTCATCCGGATCATCAAGCGCAGCCTCTGGTGGAAGATAGGCGTCTATTTTATTGAACACAACTACCGTTGGTTTTGATGATTTATCAATCTCAGATAAGGTTTCATTTACCACACGATAATGGTCTTCAAAGTTTGAATGAGAAATATCCAATACATGAATTAACAAATCTGCCTCACGAACCTCATCTAGTGTAGATTTAAAAGACTCCATAAGTTGCTGAGGAAGCTTACGGATAAATCCAACAGTATCGGTTAAGAGCAAGGGTAAATTCCCCAAAACAACCTTTCGAACAGTCGTATCAAGTGTCGCAAACAACTTGTTTTCAGCAAAGACCTTTGACTTAGAAAGCACATTCATTAAGGTGCTTTTACCCACATTTGTATAACCCACCAAGGCAACTCGAACAAGCTGTCCACGGTTGCCTCTTTGTACGCGTTTCTGCTTATCAATTGACTTTAATCGATCCTTCATTAGCGAGATACGCTGCCCGATAATTCTCCTATCCGTTTCAATTTGTGATTCACCAGGTCCCCGCATTCCTATTCCTCCCTTCTGCCTTTCAAGGTGCGTCCATAGCCCTGTTAATCTCGGTAGCATATATTGAAGCTGGGCCAATTCCACCTGGGTTTTTGCGTGATAAGTCATTGCGCGGCTTGCAAATATGTCAAGAATGAGAATCGTTCGATCTAAAATTTTACACTCCAATATTTTTTCAATATTTCTAAGCTGTGATGGAGATAACTCATCATCAAAAATGACTAAGCTTATATCTTTTGACTTGACGTAGTCGCGAATTTCCTCAATTTTCCCACTTCCTACGTAGGTCTTTGGGTTTGGGACAGGAAGATTTTGCAGAAACATTCGTTCTGTTTTTGCGCCTGCTGTTTCTGCTAAAAAACGCAGCTCATCTAGGTGCTCAAGGGCTTCTTCTTCTGATATTCTAGAATGCGCAACCCCAACAAGCAGACAAAACTCCTGTAATTCTTCTAGTTTTTGTTTTGGCTTGCCCATTAATCTCTTAAACTTAGTACATGATCCGAAATATCAGAAACCTTTTGATCTGAATTCAATATGTCTTTATATGACGGCATTACACCTTTTCCATTTTTAATTATATACTGTATTTCTTCTTTTGAAAAGGAACTCAGTTTTAGGTTTTTTGATCCACTTGCCCCTAAATCCCCCGCAACTCCGTGGCACCTTGAACAATGGATGATATAAAGATTCTTTGCAGTCTCAGCTGGGCTTTCTTGATAGTCAACTTTCTCGGCACCCTGACAACCATAAAAAAAAAGCACTAACAAAAGAGCTTTACCAAGCACTACATTTAAAGAGGCGATTTTACGCATGCAAATACTCGTTTTTACCCATCTACTTTTTCTCTGTTCTTCCTTGCTTCTTTAAAGCTTTTTATGAAATAAACCATCGATAGCGCCGACGCAATGACCATAGCCACAACTCTAACCAGCCCTAAGCCGCCTTGAGCAATTGACTTTGGTAAGCGCATTCCAACCAAGGCAATGAGAATAAGTAAGGTAAGTAATACCGCTACATGCGCTATCATTTTATTTTGGTTTTTAACTCCCTGATAACACAGTAAAAGCACCACCCCAAAACCAACCGGAATGAGCGCTGTTGGAGAATTCAATTCAAGGTAACCCCACAAACCCATTGCAATTAAAACGAGGGCATTGATAAGATTCATTCGTGTTGCATTTAACATGATAATTGTTTTTGATTATTTAGTTTAAAAATATAAAAATTTAATCTGCCCTTTTACGGTGGCTAGTCATTTAGCTTCAGTACGGCAAGGAAAGCCTCTTGAGGAACTTCAACTTTACCCACTTGACGCATTCGCTTTTTGCCCGCCTTCTGCTTTTCCAAAAGCTTACGCTTACGTGTTATATCACCACCATAACATTTGGCCGTTACGTCTTTCCTTAGTGCTTTAATGGTTTCTCTAGCAATTACTTTAGCTCCTATTGCCGCTTGAACAGGAATTTCAAATTGTTGGCGAGGAATCAATTCTTTAAGCTTCAAACAAATTCTTTTACCTAAATCAAAAGCATTACTTCTATGCACCAATGCAGAAAGGGCATCAACCTGCTCACCATTGAGCAATAAATCCATTTTTATTAAATCTGAGGCTTTATATCCTGTAGGATGATAATCAAATGAAGCGTATCCTCTTGATACAGACTTTAGCCGATCATAAAAATCAAAAACAATTTCTGCTAGGGGCATCTCAAAAGTGATTTCTACTCTATCCTGCGTAAGATAAACTTGGTTTTGTAGCTCTCCTCTCTTTTCAATACATAGTGTCATTATTGCACCGACATATTCTGTTTTTGTAATCACCTGTGCTTTGATATATGGCTCCTCGATTTTATCCATACCCGATGGATCGGGAAGCTCAGAAGGATTGTTTACGATTAACACCTCATCGGGTGTTTTCTTCATGTAAGACTTATAAGATACGTTAGGAACTGTTGTAATCACGGTCATATTAAATTCTCGCTCGAGACGTTCCTGAATAATCTCCATGTGAAGCATTCCTAAGAAGCCGCAACGAAAACCAAAGCCCAAAGCAGCGGATGACTCCGGTTCAAAAACCAATGATGAATCATTGAGCTGAAGCTTTTCCATTGAATATCTGAGCTCCTCATAATCTTCAGAATCTACAGGATATATCCCAGCAAAAACCATAGGTTTTACATCTTCAAAACCTTTAAGGTCATCCTCACAAGGGTTTTCTGATGAAGTAATGGTGTCACCGACCTTAACCTCGTTTGCTTGTTTTATTCCTGAAATAATGTATCCTACATCACCAGTTCTAAGTTCTTTTTTGGGATCTAAGCCCATTTTAAGCACACCGATTTCATCGGCATTGTAATCTCTGTTGGTGTTGAAAAAACGAATTCGTTGTCCTTTTCTTATCACACCATTTTTTACCCTGAAATAAGCAATGATTCCTCTAAAGGGGTTAAAAACGGAATCAAAAATCATGGCTTGTAAAGGAGCCTCTTCATCTCCTTGAGGTGCGGGAACAGTATTCACAACTGCTGCTAGAATATCTTCAACTCCAAGTCCGGTTTTCCCAGATGCCTGGATGATTTCCTCATATTCACAACCGATAAGCTCAACGATTTGATCAGAAACCTCCTCAGGCATAGCACCCGGCAGATCCATTTTATTGAGAATAGGTATTATCTGCAAGTCGTGCTCTAATGCTAAGTATAGATTGGAAATGGTTTGGGCTTCAATACCTTGAGAGGCGTCAACAATCAACAAAGCACCTTCGCAAGCTGCAATCGAGCGCGAAACCTCGTAAGAAAAATCAACGTGTCCGGGAGTGTCAATTAAATTCAAAATATAATCATCGCCTTCATGCTGATAACTCATCTGAATGGCATGACTTTTTATTGTAATCCCTCTTTCTCGCTCTAACTCCATATCATCTAAAGCTTGGTTTTGCATCTCGCGTTCAGAGATTGTACCGGTCGCTTGTAACAGCCGATCAGCAAGTGTGCTTTTCCCATGATCAATATGGGCGATAATACAAAAGTTTCGAATGTGTTTCATGAGCTCTCAAAATTACACTTAAAATCTGAATATCTCTAAGTTTTAAGCCCTATTTATTATATGTGTACTACTTGTAAACTCTAGAGAAAACAACCTCTTCATGGAGCGCTTTTCCTTCCGTCATAAATTGAGCCATTTCCAACGAAAGTAATGGAGCAAGCATATAACCCTTCGTACCTAAACCGTTGAATATAAAAAGTCCTTTAGCATCAGGATGTTCCCCCATAATTGGACGTCGATCCGAAACGGTTGGACGCATTCCCACGGTCTGGCCATTTACTTTATAACTTGCATTTGTAATGGTTTTAAAAACGCCCTCTAACTTTTCGCGTGCCTCTGCTGTAATGTTCAGGCTTGGTTCATTCCACTCATAAGTTGCTCCTAGCATGAATTTTTCTCCTCCTGTTGGCAGAATAAATCCTTTTCGATTCCATAACTCATGCTGCGAAAGCTCGCTGCTTTCAATATGAAGTATTTGGCCTCTATTGTGCTGTATATTTGCCTGATTGAAATACGGAATCTTATCATTATCTGATCCACAACAAAAAACAACTGCGTCGTATGTTGAACTGCCGTAGCTCAATTCCTCTAAAGCAAATTTAGCAGGCTCAAACTGACCATACTGCAAAACCTTCTGCTCTTTCAGAAAAAGATGCATTTTTTCCATAAAGAGCTTAGAACGAATCCAAAAGGCGTTTTTCACAATCCCAGAGCCGAATTCACTTTTTGCCAAGGGAACTTTTTCATCAAAATCATCATGTAACGTCAAGTACTTTTGATACTCAGCCTCGTGCTGTTTCTTTTCCCAATAGCCTCTTTCTTGCTCGGATGAAAAGAACCTACGAATCCTGAGCGTATTGTAAAATTTAGCCTTTAACCTATCCTCCAATTCTAAATAAAAATCACGGGCATATGGCAGCATTTCATCTACACGCCAAGATAAATTCATGCGGCGAAAAACCATTGGATTTACCATGCCAGATGCAACCGCAGAAGAATGATTTGTCCCTCTGTCTAACAGCGTGACTCCAACCCCTCGTTTCATCAACTGAATTGCCAATAAAGACCCAGCTATTCCGCCTCCTATGATTAGTGTTTTTTTCATGAAATGTTATTCGCAATTGAAAGACTAAAAATAGTGATTTGTAAGTTCTCATTTTTTTCTCTGAGCACATCACAAATTGCACTTATTGTTGCCCCTGTGGTTACAACGTCATCAACCAACGCAATAGAAGTATACTTCTTGACCTCGTTAGAAACAGAAAAAGTATCAATCGTGTTTTCTCTCCGCTCTTCCTTAGAGAGTTTTGTTTGGCTCTTTGAATTCCTAATTTTAGACAAAAGACCTGTTTTAACAGGTAAGCGTGTTATCGATGAAATCCCCCTTGCCAATAGCTCACTTTGATTGTACCCTCGATCAAATCTTTTTCGATGATGGATTGGTACAGGAATTAAAGCATCAATGCTCGAGCTAATCTGTTTGCGCTCAATTTCTTGACCTAGAAGGCTCCCAAAATAGAGACCAATACTACGGTTGTTTTTATATTTTAACTCGTGTAAAATTGTCTGAACAGGGTTGCCTTCCTCAAAACGATAAAGAACAGAGGAGGATAATAAACCTGGTTTATTTACAGATTGCTGAAGCAAATGATGTACCTCTTTTTCTCGCCATTTTACTAGGTCTATTTTTGATAAACAGGCATAACACAAAAACGGAGAGTTTTGCTGGAGTGACTTTTTGCAATGAATACATAAATCGGGATAAAGCAGATGAGATAATGCCCTTAAAAAATAAATAACTCGCGTCAAAATACCTCGAAACATTAGCATAGACGAGAAGTTAAATTATATAAACAATATAGTGTGAAAAAAGGAACTTGTTTTTGATAAAAAAGAGAAGAATTCCCACCTATATTTATGATGTATAAAAGATTGTAAAAAAATCAATACAATTTAACAAAATCATAAAGAAAAGTTTTAAAGGTCTTCATCTAGATTGTGTGGATATCTTTCGACTACTTGTTCATAATCGCTGAAAGGTCTATCAACAAATGGATTGGGACAAGAAGTGTTGAAAACATTAATTCATTGTTAATTTCTTTAATTTGATTTCGCGAGATTTTTAACAATTTTTGTATGCCTCAGTAACCTAAAGCTTTTGACCAAAAAACAGTTTTTAAAAGGCGCTTGAGGAAGCAAGTTTGTTTAAGGAATCAATTTAATCATCAAGAAAAACCTTTCTTGACCAAAGTCGACTCCCTTAATATTTAAAAAAACCAAATAATATTAGAAAACATGGCGGAAACAACAGAACCAATTCTACAAGAGAACAACAATAGATTTGTTCTTTTCCCAATTCAACATGACGATATCTGGTCTTATTATAAACGGGCAGAGGCAAGTTTTTGGACCGCTGAGGAAATTGATTTGTCTCCAGATTTAATTGATTGGGAAAACAAGCTGAATGACGATGAAAAACATTTCATCAAACATGTATTGGCCTTTTTTGCAGCATCAGACGGGATTGTCAACGAGAATCTTGCTGAAAACTTTCTTGCTGAAGTTCAATATACGGAGGCAAAGTTCTTTTATGGATTTCAAATCGCAATGGAAAACGTGCATTCGGAAACCTATTCCCTATTAATCGATTCTTACATCAAAGATAGCGCTGAAAAAAAGCACCTATTCAACGCAATTGAAACACTAGATTGTGTAAAGAAAAAAGCTGATTGGGCCTTAAGGTGGATTGATAAAGGATCATATGCTGAGCGGCTTGTCGCATTTGCGGCAGTTGAAGGAATATTCTTTTCAGGGTCTTTCTGCTCCATATTTTGGTTGAAAAAAAGAGGGTTAATGCCAGGCCTATCTTTCTCAAACGAATTGATTTCAAGAGATGAAGGCCTTCATTGTGATTTTGCGTGCCTTTTATATACCAAACACCTTAAAAACATGCTCCCTAAAGAGCAGGTTACAGAAATAATAAAGGATGCTGTCGAAATAGAAAAAGAATTTGTTACTGATGCACTTCCTGTTCGACTTATAGGTATGAATAGTGATTTGATGATCCAATATATTGAGTTCGTAGCTGACCGGCTTCTAGTCGAACTTGGAAATGAAAAGGTTTATGATGCAAAAAATCCTTTTGGGTTTATGGAAATGATTTCCATTCAGGGTAAAACCAACTTCTTTGAAAAAAGAGTTGGAGAATACCAAAAGGCAGGTGTATTATCGGGAGATAACAGCCAAAGCTTCAGCTTAGATGAAGATTTTTAATAACTGAGAAAAGATAAGAGAAGATGTACGTAGTTAAAAGAGATAGTAGAAAAGAACCTGTAAAATTTGATAAAATTACAGCTAGAATAATCAAAATGTGTTACGGTCTTGACCCCTTAGTTTCACCAGAGGCGGTAGCGATGAAAGTTATTGAAGGGATTTATGATGGCGTCACGACAACCGATTTAGATGACCTTGCGGCCGAAGTCGCTGCAGCGAAAACAATTGACCACCCAGATTATGCTTTATTGGCCTCTAGAATAGCAGTGTCGAACTTGCACAAAGACACCAAAAAAACATTTTCTGAGGTTATGGGGGACTTGTACAATTATATTGACCCAAAAACAGGCGAAAATGCGGCGCTCCTGTCCGAAGAGGTTTTTTCCATTATCATGGAAAATAAAGACCTTTTCGACTCAAATATTATTTATGACCGTGACTTTAGATATGACTACTTCGGTTTCAAGACCCTGACGCGCTCATACCTCATGAAATTGAACGGCAAAATTGTTGAGCGCCCTCAACAGATGCTCATGCGGGTATCAATTGGTATTCACAAAAACGATGTGGAATCAGCATTAAAAACCTACAACTTAATGTCAGAAGGTTGGTTTACGCATGCTACACCAACATTGTTTAATTCAGGCACACCGAAACCACAAATGTCTTCGTGCTTCCTATTGACTACGAAAGAGGATAGCATCACCGGTATTTATGATACGCTAAAATCCTGCGCGCAAATATCTCAATCTGCTGGAGGAATTGGCTTGTCAATTCATGACATAAGAGCTACGGGTTCATACATAAAAGGAACAAATGGAGAATCCAACGGTATCGTCCCAATGCTGCGGGTGTTTAATGATACTGCACGTTATGTAGACCAAGGAGGGGGTAAAAGAAAAGGTTCTTTTGCTATCTATCTCGAGCCATGGCACGCCGATGTTTTTGACTTCCTCGACTTAAAAAAGAATCACGGGAAAGAAGAGCAGCGCGCTAGAGATTTATTCTATGCATTGTGGATACCTGATTTATTCATGAAACGCGTAAAAGAGAATGGAGACTGGACCTTAATGTGTCCACACGAATGTCCTGGGCTTTCTGACACTCACAGCAAAGAGTTTGAAAAGCTATACACCAAGTATGAAAAAGCCGGTAAAGGAAGAAAAACCATCAAGGCGCAAGATCTCTGGTTTAAAATTCTAGAATCTCAAATCGAAACAGGTACGCCTTATATGTTGTACAAAGACGCTGCAAATGCGAAGTCTAATCAGCAAAACCTTGGTGTAATTAAATCCTCTAACTTGTGTACGGAAATAATTGAATACACTGCTCCTGATGAGGTAGCGGTATGTAACTTAGCATCATTAGCCCTTCCTAAATATATAAATAACGACAAATCATTTGATTTTGAAAAGCTATTTAATGTCACCTATCAAGCGACCTTAAACCTAAATAAGATTATTGATGGTAATTATTACCCTGTTGAAGAGGCACGTAATTCTAACATGCGACACCGACCAATTGGACTTGGCGTTCAGGGGTTGGCTGACGCTTTTATTTTAATGGGATATCCTTTTGAATCTAAAGAAGCAAAGGCATTAAATCAAGAGATTTTTGAGACGATATATTTTGCGTCTATGACTGCGTCAAAAGACCTTGCCAAAGAATATGGTCATTATGAAACCTACCCTGGATCACCCGTTTCAAAAGGCATCTTCCAATACGACATGTGGGACGTTACTCCTACTAAACGTTGGGAATGGAAACTACTCAAAGATGAAGTAAAAAAATATGGTGTGCGCAACTCTCTTTTACTTGCCCCAATGCCCACTGCCTCAACCGCACAGATACTAGGGAACAACGAGTGTTTTGAGCCTTACACATCAAATATCTATACAAGACGTGTTCTTTCTGGGGAGTTCATTATCGTAAACAAGCACCTGCTGAAAGACCTCGTTAAGGAGGACTTATGGAATTCAGAGATGAGACAAAAGATAATGGCGGCAAACGGCTCTGTACAAAAGATTGACGAAGTTCCTCAAAAGATTAAAGACTTGTACAAAACGGCATGGGAAATATCTCAAAAGGCAATCATTGAGCAGGCTGCAGATCGAGGCGCATACATCTGTCAAAGCCAGTCCTTGAATATCTTTATGGAAAATGCAAACTTTGGTAAGCTAACCTCAATGCATTTCTACGGTTGGGAAAAAGGATTAAAAACAGGAATGTACTATCTAAGGACCAAGGCAGCTACAGACGCAATTAAGTTCACTGTTGATAAATCTGTTGTTGAAAATACATCCTCTAAATCAGAAGAAGAAGCATGCGCGATCGATAATGGAGATGATTGTGAAATGTGTTCCGGTTGATTTCAAATAATAATTAATTAAAAATAAATAGGGGTACGCACTTAGCTCCCCTATTTCTTGTTTTAAGCAAAATATAAACCCATTAAGAAAAATGAAAAAAATCCAATCTGCTTTGATATCTGTCTACTATAAAGATGGTCTAGATGACATTGTAAAAGAATTAAACGCACAAGGTGTTCAAATTTATTCTACGGGAGGCACACAGTCCTTCATAGAGTCTCATAATATTCCTGTTACGCCTGTGGAATCCCTTACAGAATACCCATCTATTCTTGGTGGCCGTGTAAAAACCTTACACCCCAAAATATTTGGTGGGATTCTAAATAGAAGAGGTCTAAAAGAAGATCAAGATACAATTGAAGAATATAATATACCAGCACTCGACTTGGTTGTCGTTGACCTGTATCCTTTTGAAGAGGTTGTAGCCTCAAAAGCGCCTCATTCGGATATTATAGAAAAAATTGATATCGGCGGAATTTCATTAATTAGAGCGGCCGCCAAAAATTATTCTGATGTTTTGGTCGTCTCCTCTACACATCAGTATGCAGATTTTTTAAACGATTTAAAATCCCAAAACGGAGCTTTTAGTCTTGAGCAAAGGAAATCCTATGCGGGAGCCTCTTTTCAGATATCGTCTCATTATGATACATCCATTTTTAATTACTTTTCTGAAGATTCAAGTGAAGCACTTAAAATAAGTAATAGCCAAAAGCGTTCGCTCCGATATGGGGAAAACCCGCATCAAAAAGGAATGTTTTTTGGGGATTTCAACGCCGTGTTCACGCAACTTCATGGAAAAGAACTTTCCTATAACAACCTGTTGGATGTAGATGCCGCTACGAATCTCATGCAAGAGTTTTTAGATGACGGTCCGACATTTGCCATTATGAAACACAACAATGCTTGCGGGTTAAGCACAAGAACTACAATCAAAGAGGCCTATGAATGTGCTTTAGCAGGAGACCCCGTCAGCGCTTTTGGAGGCGTCTTGATTTCAAACACTGCAATAGACAAATCCACTGCAGAACTCATTAATAGTCTTTTCTGTGAGGTGCTGATTGCTCCTTCATATGATGCGTCTGGTTTAGAAATTTTAAAACAGAAGAAGAACCGGATTCTTCTAGAATCAAAACCGCTTATAGCTAGTAAGCAAAGTGTTAGGTCAGTTTTAAATGGATTCCTTGTTCAGGACAAAGATACTGCAACTGAAACTGCCTCTTCTCTTCAAAATGCTACTACTAAAGAGCCTTCAAACGACGAAATACGGGACCTGTTATTTGCAAATAAAATCTCGAAGCATACTAAATCAAACACCATTGTTTTGGCAAAAGGATTGCAGCTACTTGCAAGTGGAACAGGACAAACCTCTCGGGTTGATGCACTGCGTCAAGCGATTCATAAAGCGAAGTCTTTTGAATTTGATTTGACAGGCGCTGTAATGGCGAGTGACGCGTTTTTCCCTTTCCCAGATTGTGTTGAAATTGCACATAATGAGGGTATAGATACTGTTATCCAGCCAGGGGGGTCCATCAAAGACAAGCTGTCCATTGATTACTGCGATACCAATAATATGAAAATGGTTTTTACAGGAATTCGTCATTTCAAACATTAACTTTACTATATTTGACAAAGCTCCTTTTTACTAGAGGAACTCATTCAAAATACAAGTACAGAAGGGATCGTTAATATGGGTATTTTTAGTTTTTTAACACAAGAGATTGCTATTGATTTAGGGACGGCAAACACGCTGATCATTTGGAATGATAAGGTTGTTGTTGATGAACCCTCAATTGTGGCAAAAGATATTCAATCAGGTAAAATTGTTGCCATAGGGAAAAAGGCACAACAAATGCATGGGAAAACCCATAAGCTCATTGAAACGGTGCGCCCTTTAAAAGACGGGGTAATTGCAGACTTTCAGAGTGCGGAACAAATGATTCGCGGAATGATTAAGATGATCAATTCTGGACGAAGCTTGTTCAACCCAACCCTAAGAATGGTAATTTGCATTCCCTCTGGAATTACCGAAGTTGAAAAACGAGCGGTTCGTGATTCTGCTGAACATGCCGGAGCAAAGGAGGTGTATCTCATTCATGAACCAATGGCTGCTGCAATTGGAATCGGAATTGATGTTGAAGAGCCGATGGGTAATATGATTATTGATATAGGTGGAGGGACATCAGAAATCGCAGTTATCGCGCTTGGAGGGATTGTTTGTGACAAATCAATTCGTGTTGCCGGAGATGACTTCACAGACGATATTGAAGAGTATATGAGACGTCAGCACAATATCCTAGTTGGAGAAAGAACAGCTGAGCAAATAAAAATAGAGGTTGGTGCAGCGCTTCCCGAATTAGCAGATCCGCCTCCAGAATATGCCGTAAGAGGGCGCGATTTAATGACTGGAATACCAAAAGAAATATTAGTTTCCTATTCTGAAGTAGCTCAGGCACTAGACAACACAATTTCAAAAATAGAAGAGGCTATTCACAGCGCACTGGAGATGACGCCTCCTGAACTATCTGCTGATATTTACAAAACAGGTATATATCTTGCCGGTGGAGGATCAATGCTAAGAGGTTTAGATGACCGAATATCTTCCAAAACAAAATTACCAGTTCATATTGCAGAAGATCCATTAAGAGCCGTTGCAAGAGGAACAAGTATTGCGCTAAAAAACATCGACAAATACCAGTTCTTAATCAAGGACTAATCTTATTCAATTTTCAGAGTTCAAGAGCTCTATTCTAAGGTACTTTCTTATCTTTGAATATGCAGAATTTAATCGCATTTATTAAACGACTTCGTTTCTTCATCGTTTTCTTCGTGCTCCAATTTTTTGCACTCTCTATGTACGTCTCATTTATGTCTGCACCCAGAAGTAGCTACTTTACGACTGCCTCCTACATTAGTGGTAATTTATTTAAAATAAGACACTCGATTACACAGCACTTTCTTCTTGAGAAAAACAATGAAGCATTACAAAAAGAGAATGTCAATCTCCGCAAAAGCTCTTCACTTTTTTTATATAATGAGGCGTCTCAGGAGACAAGAGTTATTGATTCTACATCTGCTCAGCAGTATGATTATATCCCGGGAACAATCATTAATTCTACGACTATGAAAAGGGATAATTTCTTCACACTCAATATCGGGAATATTCAAGGAATAGAAAAAGGTATGGGCGTGTTCTCAAGCAATGGCGTTGTGGGTATCGTTCACAATACAAGCGAACACTTCAGTGTCGTTAAAAGTGTACTCACAAAAAACATAAATATTGATGTCTTATTGACTGAGGTAGGTGCTTCTGGCATGCTAAAATGGACTGGAGAAAATTCAAATGTTGGTTATATCGCAGGTATTAGTAACGACATTGTAGTGCCTATTGGTAGCAAGGTTGTAACAAGAGGCGGTAGTGGTATTTTTCCGAGGGGAATTGAAGTCGGGATTGTAAAAAATACAATTACTATTGAAGGAGAGGCGTCTTGGCACATTGATGTCGAGTTTTCCCAAAAATATGCCGCTCTAGAGAATATATATGTCGTAAAGAACCTTTTTCTTGACGAATTCAAAACAGTTCAAAACCAATAAATGTCACAACTACAAATTTACTTTTTGAGGCTACTGTTGTTTCTCTTTTTACAATCATTCATTTTCAACCAACTCGAAATTAGCGCTTCAATCCATGTGATGATTGCCCCGTTATATCTTTTCTTACTTCCTTTTGACAGGTCCATATTAAGCCTGCTTCTGATTGCGCTCGTTCTAGGCCTAGCTATTGATGCCACATCAAACACTTTCGGTCTGCATACCTCTTCTTTAGTTCTTTTTGCCTATCTCAGGCCCATTGTTTTCCGGGTTTTTTCACCCCGAGACGGTTACGACTCGCTGAAGAGCCCTTCGATCTTTGACATGGGCAATAGATGGTTTATTTCGACCTTTTCAATTCTACTTTTTAGCCACCATTTATGGTTTTTCATTTTGGAAGCTTTCTCTTTCAGTGAAACCTTGTTAATTCTTCAAAAAACCATTTTAAGCGGTGTAATTTCATTTGTTGTTTGTGTTATCTTACAAACAATCTTTATTAAACGTGCCGGATAATTGAATGTAGAAAACAGAAGATATGTCATAATTGCCTTTATCATAACTGTAGGGGTCATGTATATATTTCGTCTTTTCTATATGCAAGTAATTGATGACTCTTGGAGCAACCGTGCCCATCAAATAAGCGAAAAAAGGAGAGAAATAACTCCGCCAAGGGCAGTAATTTTTGACAGAAACGAAACAAAAATTGTTGCCAACAAAACCTATTTCAACCTGATGGTCATTGAAGATAAAATGGGTCCTGATTTCGATACACTCTCTTTTGCAAAGCTAATTGGTTGGAGTAAAAAAGAAATTCACGAACGCTTTGCAGAGATTGTCAAGGGAGAAGGAATCTATTATAACCGCCACAATGATACGCGTGTATCAAACTATCAACGTATTAGACCATACCCTTTTCTAAAGGAATTAACCAAAGAAGAAATGGCAAGAATAGCCCCTCATCTAGATGGCTTCCCCGGATTTTTTGAGGAAAAAACAAGTATGCGCTACTATCCATACCCCAACGGGGCGAATATTCTTGGATACCTCTCCGAAGTAAATGCACGTGAAGTCAAAGAAGATAATTTTTATAAACCAAGCTACAATATAGGTCGCTCAGGAATAGAGCGGTTTTATGAAAAAGAGCTTCGCGGACTAAAAGGGGTTCATTATGTTGTTCGTTCTGCGCTCAACAACGATGTAAAAAAATATGAAAATGGGGTTTTTGACACTGTTGCACAGCAAGCTCCTTCGATTCAGCTAGGATTGGATATAAAGCTTCAAGCCTATGGGGAAAAACTGATGCAAAACAAAAAGGGTTGTATTGTAGCGATTGAACCGAATAGTGGTGAAATATTGTCTATGGTATCTGCACCGACGTTTGACCCAAATCTTCTAGTAGGCAGAAAAAATGTAAGCGAGTATTATCCAAAATTACTTAAAAATGAAGATAAGCCGTTATATCCACGACCCACTCAGGCAGAGTATCCGCCCGGGTCGATTTTCAAATTGGTTCAGTCTCTTGTTGGGCTTCAGGAAGGTGTCTTGGACGCGAATACGGGTTTTGCTTGTAATAAGTCTCTTGTTGGGTGTCACAACCACCCTGCCCCTAGCTCTATTCAAAGGGCAGTTCAATATTCCTGCAATCCCTACTTCTATTATGCCGTTAAAAGAATCATACAGCAAGGAAAAGAAGGCTCTATTTTCAAGGACGCGGCCTTGGGTCTCGATCTTTGGGAAAAATATATGCACAGCTTTGGTTTTGGGGAAAAGCTAAAAAGTGACTTAACAGGCTTACGTGCAGGAATTATTCCCAACACCGCATTTTACGATCGCTGGTATGGAAAACATAGGTGGGCGTTCTCAACAATTAGGTCAATTGCCATTGGTCAAGGAGAAGTGAAAATGACTCCTCTGCATATGGCAAACCTCGCTGCAATCATGGCCAACAGAGGGTGGTATTACGATCCTCATTTTGCTAAAAAAATAGGTGACATTCCTGTGAAATCGTTCAAAAAACATCAAACAATGGTAGAAGCAAAGCATTTTGAGCCTGTAATATCGGGTATGTGGCGGGTTGTAAATGAAGATGCAGGAACAGCAGGAAGGGCAAGAATTGAAGATATAGAGGTCTGTGGGAAAACCGGAACGGTGCAAAACCCACATGGGAAAGATCACTCTGTTTTTATTGCTTTTGCACCCAGAGAAAACCCAACAATTGCCATCGCGGTTATTGTCGAAAATGCCGGTTTTGGTGGAACCTGGGCTGCTCCTATTGCAAGTCTTATGATTGAAAAGTATTTATTGAAAGACTGTAAAAGCCCTGAAAAAGAAACAAGGGTATTAGAAGCTAAATTATTAGAACCCTAAGAATGAGAAAAAGCAAATCACTCATCAACAATTTAGACTGGCCTTTATTTCTTGGGTTCATATCACTAATTGTATTTGGCTTAATCACCATTTATTCAGTTGCTTTTAACGAGGAGCACCCAAATATTTTTAGCTTTTCAGAAAAATATGGAAAGCAAATTATGTGGATCGGTATTGCATTATTTTTAGGTGTAATGGTATTTTTAATTGATTCGGATATCTACAAAAAGTTTGCATTTCCAATATACCTTGGTACACTTTCACTACTTGTAATTGTTTTGTTTATGCCTCCTATTAATGGTGCACGCGCATGGCTAGGAGTAGGAAGCATGGGGATTCAACCTGCAGAATTTGCTAAAATCTCAACCGCCCTGTTACTTTCCAAATACGTCAGTTCACTGAACATGAGAGAGCTTAGTTCCAAAAATGTTCTATTAGCCTTGCTTATTCTTCTCATTCCAATGATCCTCATTTTACTACAGCCTGATGCGGGAACGTTTGTTGTATTTACCGCATTTTTCTTTGTACTATACAGAGAGGGGGTCACCTTTGATCCTTTCTTATTAAAGTTTGTTAATCTAATCCCTAAAGTTCGGTTCAAGCAGACCTGGCTCGGGAGCCACTTTATCCCTATTCTATTTGTTTTTGTTTTCTTATCCATTATCACCTTACTGTTTGGAGAAAAAAACATCCCCTTAATCCCTGGATTCAAGCTATACGGATCAGTCGGCATTATCACAACGTTATTTATTATGGGTGCTGTCTGCAGCTTTTTCGTTCAACGTTTTGGGCTCAAAAGAGCCAAATCAAAAGCCCAGTTTATTATTATTTTATGCTTCATATTAGGCAGTGCCGTATCACTTACCGTAGAAAAATCCTTTGGAAGCCTGGCGCAGCATCAAAAGGACAGAATAGAGCTTTTTCTTGGCTTAAAGGAAGATCCTAACGGAAAAGACTACAATCGAAATAGGGCTATGGCGGCTGTTGGGTCTGGAGGCCTTCTTGGGAAGGGGTATAAAAATGCTTCTGTTTCAAGTGTAAAAACCAACCATGTACCCGAAAGTGAAACCGACTTCATCTTCTGTCCCTTTGCAGAGGAATGGGGATTTATCGGTAGCTTTTTTCTTGTTGTTATATACATTTTTATCATTGTTCGCATTTTAGTTGTTGCCGAGCGGCAACGCTCTCAATTCAATAGGATTTATGCCTATTCTGTAGGAATGTTCTTTTTTTACCATTTCGCGGTAAATCTTGGAATGAACATAGGCTTTGCTCCTGTAATAGGAATCCCTTTACCTTTTTTCAGCTATGGAGGCTCCTCTATGCTATCGTTTTCCATTATGGTATTTATTCTACTAAAACTTGACAGCCAAAGAAGACACGTACTTAGGTAAAAGATAAATTGTAATTTTGAATAATGAACGAGGCAAAAAAGAACATAACGAAAATTGAAAAGCGCATTCTTTATGGCTTTTTTTGGTTGTTTGGATTAGCTCCATTAGCCGTCATTTTGGCTCTTTATTTGCTTCAATCTGAGGATGATTTACCCCCTGTATCTATGCTTGATAATCCACCCGAACTTTTAGCTTCAGATATTATTGCCAATGATGCTAATGGTAATAATGTTACCATTGGGAAATTTTGGCAGGTCAATCGTTCCAGTGTGCCTTATTCAGAAATATCTACCAATGTTTTAGACGCTTTAATTTCGACTGAAGATGAACGTTTTCTCGAACATTCAGGAATTGATTTCAGGGCCTTGATGAGGTCTATATCTTCTATGGGTAAAAGTGGAGGAGCTTCAACAATTCCTCAGCAGCTAGCAAAGCTACTTTTTAC
>CAJWRM010000017.1 GCA_913046365.1 uncultured Flavobacteriales bacterium | reverse complement strand
TTTTGAAATGCTGATTTTTAACCGATGGGGAGAAATCGTTTTTGAATCCCATAACGCGGAAATAGGCTGGGATGGTTCATATGGGGTAAAAGGAATAAAAGCAATGGATGGTACCTATTCTTGGAAAATCACTTATAAGAACCCAAAAACCGATGAACGAAAAGTTATAGTAGGCCATGTAACTTTAATGCGATAATATCGAATAAGAAAGGAAAACTTAATTGAAAGATTTAGGTTCCTCTTCATTAAAAATCAATCGTGCGTTATGGGTATTAGCAACGGTTTTGCCAATCATTATAATTCCTATTAAGGGTTTACCGGATATTTTTAATGCTGCTAAAGCGCCCATCTTGTCTTTAGGATCAATCTATATTACTTTCCATCTAATTAAGATAAGGAAGTTCAAGAGAACAACTATAAATTTCTTTTTATTAGCTTATTTATGTTGTGTTTTCATTGCATCCCTAGCTGCTTACAAACCTCTTTTAGCTTTATCTGGTGTGTCTTCAACAGCTGGGCGTTTTGAAGGGTTTGTGACTTTGTTTTTTTATGCAGTTTTGTTTTATGCATCAAAAGAACACATGCGCTTAACACACAAAAACATTCGGTTTTTTCTTTACGTACAATCCCTTGTTGCTTTTTACGCAATAGCTCAATTTTTTAAGATAGACCCCTTAGTAGAGTATATGAATTATACTAAAGGGTCATATGCGACCATCGGGAATCAGAACTTTTTAGCATCCTGGACATTGTTGATGCTAGTTATTGCAGTAGGGTTTTATATGAAATATCGTAAACGCTTTTATGTCATCTTTCCCGCATTGTTTTTCGGAGCGCTCCTTGCATCAAATACGAGAGGAGCCTGGCTTGCATTAATAGTTGTAAGTGTTTTCTCTTTATACTTTTTAAGGTTCAAAGAAATTAGACGCTATTATATCATGGCTTTCTGCTCTTTTTTATTGGTTTTTTTGATAATGAATTTTTTAAGTGAAAGTAAGATCCAAAAAAGAACGAAAACAATCAAAAGCGAACTCAATATAAACAATGAGTGGGCTGGTTCGGGACGAGCGCTAATTTGGAAGATGTCTTTTGATATAATTCAAGAGCACCCTTTCTTGGGCGCTGGACCAGAAAACTTGAAAGAAGCTTTAAAACAAACAAAGAATAAGCGTTCGTATGAATATGGAAAACTTACGGGACACACCGTTGACAAGGCACACAATGACTTCCTACATATTGCAGCCGTCTCTGGGTTGCCAGCCTTATTATTGTACCTTATTTTTATCGTCCTCATCTTCAAAGAAAACAAGAGTAATATTTCACAAGTCAACACCAAAAGCGTAATAGCACTTGCTGTTTTAGCTTACGCCATTCAGTCCTTGTTTAATATAAGTGTAATCGCGGTAGCTCCCATTTTTTGGATTTTATTAGGCTTATTTGCAAGTCGTAAAGATAAAATGTGGATTCAGGAAGTTTAGACAAAAACGGTGTTGTTCTCTCCATCAAAACACGCGTACACTATTTTAGGATGTGATTCAGAAAAAAAGACATCTCCATTTTTTGACACCCCAATAGCTCCAGCAAACCCATCGTATGGTTTTAGTTCGTCAAAGGACTTTTTAAAAGCCTCGGTTAAAGAGAACCCATCTGTAACACGTGTTACTATTTTTGTCGCAAGACCTGAGCTAACAATATCTTCTCCCACCCCAGTGCAGCTTACTGCACAATTTTGATTTGCGAAATTTCCAGCGATGGTTGCAGAGTCAGACACTCTACCCGGAATTTCAAAGCCTTTTCCGCCGGTTGATGTTGCTGCGGCAAGTTTCCCCTGACGATCTAGGACCACACACCCAACAGTTCCTGTTCCGTTACTTTCTTTTTTGGATAGGTATTCTTTTTTCCGTTCTTCTGTTTCTGTTGAAAACAACGGGAAACCTTCTTTAGCAGCATATTTCGTCGCTCCTTCCCCTCCAAGAACACGGTCATCTTCCTTCATGAGTCTCTGTGCAACAAAAACAGGATTCTGTATATCCTCAACATTTATAACACCACTGAATTTTAGGCTTGTTCCATCCATAATTGCTGCGCTCATGCGGATTTTCCCATCTTGCTGAATTTGTGAGCCTGTTCCGGCATTAAACAGTGGGCTGTCCTCGAGCATCGCCGTGGCAAATATTGAGGTTGCAACGGCGTTGTTGCTCTGCAAATACACCTTAGATTTTTCTAAAATATCTAGAAGTACTTTTTGTTTTAAAAGTTTAGTCTCGTTAGATTGAGATGACTCACTGAAGAAGCCGCCATGTATAAGTATTCTCATGAAAGCTCATTTTCTTTTTTCCGAATTTTAAATGTATTACTGCTTAATACATATGAATCTCCCATACTCATAACATGAACAATTAGGTTTTCAATAGAAATTGGTTCCCCAAGTGAAATATCAGTAATATTCGTGTCTTTAATACTTCTTCCGTCCACGAGGATCACAAGTCCCGACCCCAGAGCTTCCATTTCATCTCCATTTGAAATCAATAGTCCCGTATCTTCTCCTAGTCCTAGTCCAATTATCTTTGGGTTCGAGACTACCGCTTGAAATAATCTACCGATTCGCCCACGTTTCACAAAATGCGTATCAATAGCTACGTCACTCATTAAACCAAGTCCTCCTGTAATCTTTATTTCACCCTTCAACAAGGCTTCCTTGCTTGAACCTTGATAGATCATGTTTCTTGATGCGCACGCAGCTCCTGCGGAGGTTCCAACATAAAGAAAAGGGTCGTTGTAGTATTTTTCCAAAATAAGGTCATGAACAGCAGTTCCGCCAATAATAGAGGTAAGCCTAAGTTGATCACCTCCTGTAAAAAAGATAACGTCTGCTGATTTTACACGTTCTAGAATTGATTTATCCTGACAGTGTTCTCTCGATTCAATTTCTAAAACACCAACATTATCAGCACCTAGAAAATGAAAGGCTCGAGAATATTCTGGCCCCACGACATCAGGTATTCTTGATGCCGTTGGAACCACCTCGATTCTAGATTCGGTTCCCTTATCTGACTCGTCAATGATTCGTTTTAAAATTCCGCGTTCAAAAAAGTTAAGATTATTATCAATTTGTTCGGTAAAATCACTTTCTGTAAAGCTTCCCGTGTCTATCCCCCCCCCAATTATTATCAGTTTTCCTACAGGCCTCATATGAACAAAAATAGTTTTTTTGATGATTTATTTATTTAGAAAACACAAATTGTTAATTGCTTTGTTGATTTCTATTGGCGCCATGCCTTATTACCTTTTTCAATATATGTAAATTTGAAATAAGATGTCGATAAAAGTTAAAATAATAAACCAATCCAACAACCCTTTACCAGAGTATAAGACTTTGGGCTCCTCCGGAATGGATGTTCGAGCATATACTGCCGAAAAAATTTGTATTAAGCCGCTTGAAAGAGCATTGATTAAAACGGGTCTTTTTTTAGAGATGGAGACAGGAACAGAATGTCAGGTTAGGCCGAGAAGTGGTTTAGCTCTAAAGCAAGGCTTAACAGTTTTGAACACTCCGGGTACAGTCGACGCTGATTATAGAGGGGAACTCGGTGTTATTTTGGTTAACTTATCCAATAAAGAGGTCTTTATTGAAAATGGGGAGCGTATCGCTCAGCTTGTTTTTGCCAAAATAGAGTCTGTAGTTTGGGAGGAAGTTGAAAGTACAGAAATGACAATTAGAGGAGTTGGCGGCTTCGGAAGTACAGGATTAAAATAAAAAAGGATGAATATTATAGTACCAATGGCCGGTCGCGGAAGCAGATTGCGCCCACATACATTAACCGTTCCGAAGCCTTTAATAAAAGTGGGAGGAAAACCGATTGTACATCGCTTAGTAGAGGATATCTCGAAGATGTGCAAGGAGAAGATTGATGAGGTTGCATTTGTAATTGGTGACTTTGGGGAGCAGGTTGAAAAAGAATTAATAGCAGTTGCAAAAGAACTAGGCGCAAAAGGGTCTATCCATTATCAGAAAGAGCCTTTAGGCACAGCACACGCCGTATTGTGTGCGGAGCAATGTCTTGAAGGCCCTGTTATAGTGGCTTTTGCCGATACGCTATTTAAAGCTGATTTTAAAATCTCAGAAGGTATTGAGGGTATGATTTGGGTCAAACAAATAGACGACCCCAGTGCTTTTGGAGTGGTCCAGCTAAATGCTACAAATGAAATCGTAGACTTTGTTGAAAAACCAACAGAGTTTGTTTCAGATTTAGCCATGATAGGAATTTATTTTTTTAAAGATGGGGCTGCTTTAAAAAGAGAATTGAACTACTTACTAGACAACAATATGCAGAAAGGGGGAGAGTACCAGCTTCCTGATGCGTTGAGGCGGCTTACCGAAAGGGGAACTACTTTTTTGCCGGGAAAAGTTGACGCTTGGTTAGACTGTGGAAATAAGAAAGTGACGGTAGATACGAATAAAAATGTTTTGAATTTCGATCATGAAAAAGGGCTAAATCTTGTAGATAAAAACGCTGACATTATCAATTCCACAATTATTCAACCTTGTTTTATTGGTGCTGGTGTCAAAATATTAGATTCAGTGGTTGGCCCACATGTTTCAATTGGAGACAACACAATTGTTCGCAGCTCTGTTTTATCAAACTGTTTAATTCAAAACGATTCTTCGTTGGCACATCTTAATTTAAAAGACTCGATGATAGGAGCATTGGTAGAGCTTCATCAAAAACCAAAGGATTTAAGCGTAGGTGACTTCACCAAAATACACGATGCTGAATAGATGCATCTTCTTCTTTTTGCTTTGTCTTTGCGGATGCAAAGAAGGCGGACATGTCGCTGGAGGTTCGGTTGAACAACCTTCAAAAGTGTTTGTCCAGTCTTTTCATGAGGGTGTTCGGCTTAAGCTTCAGGGGAACTATAGTGAGGCGATAGACCGTTTTAAAATATGTCTTGAAAACCAACCTTCAGATGATGCGACGCACTTTGCACTTGCACAAACATATTTACTTTTAGGAGACCTTCAACAGGCGGAGGTACATACCTTATCAGCTGTTCAAGCAGATAGAGATAATTTGTTTTATCAGGTTGAGCTTGCATATATGTTAAGAGAAAAGGGAGTATTCAATGAAGCAGCAGAATTATTCGAAGTGATTGCAGAATCTCGCACTAGAAACCCAGAGTATTACCTTGCAGCGATTGATTGTTATACAAGGGCTAGGAGTTATTCAAAAGCAATCAAGGTAATTGAAAGCTTAGAGCAGTTAAAAGGAAATCACCTCGAAGCAGCGATCCGAAAGCACAGGGTTTACCTTGAAATGGGAAGACTAAAAGATGCAGAAAAAGTTTTAATAGGATTTTATAATAGACACCCTAAAAACACTATGGTTTTAGCTAGTTTAGTTGATTTTTATTTTCAAAATAAAGAAGAGGATAAGGCGGTTAAAATATTAAAAGAGCTTGTGGCTGAAGACCCTCAAAATGGGATGGGATTTCTAATGCTTGCAGAGTATGAATACCAGCATGGAAATAGAAAAAAGACAGGAGAGTACTTTTACAAGGCGATTCTTTCTGAAAATTTGACGGTAAAAGAAACGGTAAGCGCATTTGATTATTTGGTCTATCATAAAGAAAAGGTGCGGGTCGAGGCCTGTATTGAGTTATTAGAAAATTCCTTTTATGAAAACGATACGATATTGACTGTAATCGGGGATTATTATTATAAAAAAGCTTCTCAGGAAGACACTGGCGAAGAAGAGCTACTTCAAAAAGCAATAAACAATTATCATGATGCAGTAAAAGTAAACCCAAGCCGTTTTGACCTTTGGCAAAAACTTCTTTATCTTCATTATGATGCGAAGCAATGGTTACTATTAGAGTCTACGGCCGAATCTACTTTGAGAACGTTCCCTTTGAAACCAGCGCCTTATTATTTTGGTTCTGTCGCCTGCAATCAACTAGAGAAATATTCGCGGGCCTCTGAACTTGTTGAGCAAGGTTTAATATTGATTATAGAGGACCGTGTTTTGGAGTCTGATTTATTGGGTCAAAAGGGAGAAGCTTTTTTTGGTATGGGCGCGCCTGAAAAAGCGATGGTATATTATTTGCAAGCAATAGGCATGGAAGAGTCAACGGCTCCATATCTAAGCTTTAATCTATGCATGAATATGTACCAATATGGATTTAAGTTAGAGAAAGCCTTGGAGGTTTTGGAGAACGCGGAAGGGTTAGAAATGCTGCATGGGGCAAAGGACGGTTCTTTTCATTTATTAAAAGCTGATTTATTGTTTGAATTAGAGCGCTATGAGGAGGTCTTGAATACCTTGAAGAATATTGAACCTGAATCCCAAAACGTTGTCATAGAGGTACTGGTCCGTAAAGGAGATGTGCATGCTAAACTATTTCAACAAGAAAAGTCTTTGCGTTTTTGGAAGGAAGCTCAGGCGCTAGGAGGAAACTCTCAAAAGTTGATTGAAAAAATAGAAACAGGTCGTTATGTTGAATAAGCTTATAGGGTGTGTTGTTTTGGTTTTTTTTACTGTGAGCTGCGCTAAACAGTGGTCCGATAGTGAAGTCAAGCCGGAAAAGCTCCCTAAGCTGAAGCACAAGGAATTCATAACATTATTAGATAGTATTTCAACTTCGGCACCACACTATATGTATACGAAACTAAAAGTAAGCTATAAAGGTGCTGATAATAAAGGTTCGTTTAAAACAACGCTTAAAGCGGTCAAAGACTCTGCCGTAAGCGCAGTTGTTTCTTTTGCTAGAATACCCGTCTTTAGCGCGTTGATTGACTCGTCATCACTAACCATAATAAACAAAAAAGATAAATGCTTTTCAGTACAGGCGCTTAGCGAATTTTCAAAAACTATTGGTATTGATTTGGCGCGTCACAATATCGAAGAGTTGATTTTTGGCCACGCTATTGGATATTCAAAGAACCAAAAATACCACATGCTGAATGATCCTTATCATTATACACTCTCTACGCATAGAAAAGGAGGCGGTCGCAAGAAAAAAGAGATTGTCTTCCGCTATAACTTAGCACCGAACAAGGACCATTTAGTTTCGTCACATATATCTGCTCCTATGGATTCAACAGAAATTGATATTAATTACCTCGAATGGCAGCAAGCGGATAAATACCTTCTTCCTAAGCAAATTATTATGGATATTCAAACAAGAGGGAATGTTGGGCAAATTACACTAGAATACACAAGGCTTGATGCTGTTACACCAGAAGCTCTTTTTTTAACTATACCCGAAAAATATGAAAAGTGCGATTAACATTTTAGTTCTGATCTGTGTTTTTTCATCGGGTTTGTTTTCACAAGGAAGTACACAAAACCTTAAGAAGCAACAAAAAAAAATAGAGCGTAAAATTTCTAACACTAAAAACCTTTTGAAGAAGGTAACTAGTTCAAGGAAGGAGTCCCTGAGTGAGCTACAGTTGATTAATAACCAAATTGAAAGTAGGGAGAGCCTTCTTCGTCTATACGACCGTCAAGTTCTTCTTGCTGAGGGTACAATTCGACAAAAGCAAGAAGAAATTGACGCCTTAAATAAGCGTGTTAAAAAACTCAAAGGTCAATATAAAGACATGGTTCTGCATGCGTATAAATCAAGAAATAAAAACGGGCAAATGATGTTTGTGCTGTCTGCCGATAATTATTACGAAGCGCAAAAGAGAAACAAGTATCTTAAAAACATTACTGCACTGCATAAAAAGCAAGTTGCGATTATTGCAACTAATCAGAATAAAATTAAAGCTGAAATTGTAGCCATAGAAATAGAAAAAGAAAGAAAGCAATCTCTTTTGTCCCAAAAACGTATTGAACGTCAAGAGATTGAGTACGACAAAGAAAAAAAGGAAGCTGTTTTGGCAAAAATAAAGCAAAAGGAATCTTCCCTTTTGGCAGAAATTAAATCCAATCAAATTAAACGTCAAGCCCTTAAAGCAAAAATAGCGGAGGCGATAAAAAGAGAGCTGGCAGAGATAGAAAGAAAACGCAAAGAAGCAGAACGCAGGAGAAGAGCAGCAAATCCTGGTGTAGATAACCTGCCGAGCTTTACCGATGAATCTTCAGAAGGAAAAATAATCAGTAAGAACTTTGAAAAAAATAAAGGCACCTTGCCTTGGCCTGTCGAATCTGGCGCTATCACAGAGCATTTCGGAAAGAATAAGCACCCTTCTTTAAAGGACGTTTATACAAACAATAACGGCATTGATATATCCTGTCGCTCAGGCGCTCCCATACGCGCTATTTTCTCCGGAAAAGTAACTGCGGTATTCCCAATTCCAGGTGCTGGAAAAGTGATCATTCTCAAACACGGCAACTACAGAACGGTCTATAGCAACTTGAAAGAATCTTTTGTTTCAATAGGTGATGAAGTGAATACAAAATCTGAAATAGGTGTTGTTTTAGCAACAGAGAGCGCTCTAGGAACCCTGCATTTTGAGGTTCACTTGGTCAGTGGGATGACGACAAAAAGTCTTAACCCTTCTTTGTGGATTGATCGCTAGTTTTGAGGCTAATAGTCATTGTAACAACCATAGCACACATTGCCCAAACAGGAACAGCAGCTTTGTCTGTGTCGAGATAATTGTTTAGGAAGGCATGAATAAAGTATGAAGCCAATGAAACAATAATTCCCATAATTAGAATTTTTACATCATTGTTTTGGTCATACCTGTAGTATAGTCTTATAGAGGAATAAAATAGTGCGATGACAATTGACATAAATAGAAGCATTCCAATGAGTCCCGATTCTGATAGCGCCCCCAGGTATTCACTGTGCGCATTTCCCATGTCTCCGAAATTAGTTGAAATTATTGTTAGGTTTTCAGGGTCTTGAAAGGCCGCATACTCGAACGCATATGTTCCCGGACCAAAGCCAATAATTGGCTTTCTTTTAAACATGTGGTAGGCACAATCCCAGCGATTTATACGCTCTAGATTTGATGCGTCGGTCGTTACATTTGCAGCACTTTGAATTTTCTCATCAAAAGCCTCTGTTGTATGCTCGTGTGTGTTTTTTGCTAAGGCCATTTGAATATTGTCCCATTGAACGTAGAGTGTCCCTATTGCTAATAAACCCAAAAATGACAGGAGTTTAAAACTCACCTTGAAATAAACAAGCGCACCAATAATTGCAGCACAAAGTACACTTAGCCAAGCGGCTCGCGTATATGAAAAAATTAGCCCAATGATTAAAATCACATTGATTAGAATGAGAATTGCTTTTGAGAGCGCAGGTCTTCCTTTTTGCTTGAGCAGCGCCAAGCTCAAAGGCAAGCAAAGGGCGATAATTGCTCCATATATTGTGTGGTCTTTGAAAAAAGGCCACATTACCCAGTGCCCTTCTTCCTCACCAAAACCATATTTAGAATGGTGTCCAATTGTATAGCATACAACAAGACTACAGGAAACGATAAAGTACCAAAGGAAGCGAACTCTATTTTCATGGTTTTTAAAAAAGTAAGTTCCAAAAATTAAAACAGGAACAATAAACCACAGCTTAGAAAGTAAAAACTTAAACGATACGATTGGATCCGTGCTCGTGATTGAGGTAATCAGCAGCCAAATAAGATAAGCCATTACGGTAATAACAATTGGGTGCCGCCAAATTTGAGGGTCTAAAAAAGGTTTTTTTAGCTGTAAAAACAGAAACCAAAGCATGAAGCCAAAAAGTAAAGGTTCCGTGGGCAGATATAAACCAAAACCATCGACATACTCCTCGATATTTACAGAAATAGGTGTTAGAAAAGCAATAAAAAGAAAGAACTTTTCAGTTTGAAATATAGCAAAGTAAACAAAAAGCAAGGCCACAGGAAAAAGTGCTAGGTATTCGAGACGAAACCAATTGAATAATGTAAAAAGAGCCGTCAGCAAAAGTAGGCCAATGGCTAAGCTTATTTTTTTATTCAGTGCCATTTTAAACTGCCTTCTTTAATTCTCTGTAGCGTTCAAGAATCAATAGGCAAAAAACGATGAAAATGAAGGAGCCGATGGCTGCAACAATGGTTAATATCATTCGCTTGGGCTGGTCTTTTCTATCCGCAACCTCAGCGCTTTGTACAACAAACTTATGGCTAAACTTTGTTGAAGCATCGGATTCTGCTTGCTCATAGGCGACCTTGAAGTCCTCAAGCTTGGTTATTTTTTCGTTCCTAGACCTTTCTAAACCATCGAATAAAGAACCATATTTTGAATTGACATCAATTTTTTGTCTAAGCTCTTCTTTCTCTTTATTGCTCTTGGAATCAACAAGGGCTTGAAACAATCTCGATCTTACATCAAGAGAAACCACACCTAATTTTGCTAGCCGATCCATCTCATCTAATAGCGCCTGTATTTCAGTGTCAAGCTGGTCTTTTTTTCTTTTTGTAATTTCAAATGCAGGCAATGTTCTTTCTTGTATCATTTGGTTTTTAACTGTATCAATGAGCCCAACAACAGCATTTGCCATTTCTGAGGCGAGCTTTGGGTCTTCATCGAGCACATCAATTTTAATTGAACCAAAACGAGTTCGCTCAAAGGAAAAATGACCTTCATAGGCTTTATTCAGTTTAAACATTTTGTTCGGGTCATCTGATTCAATATTATATCGATCAATCAAATTATACTTAGAGACAACAAAATCTCGAATTCTAGAGGATTGAAGAATCTGAACAAGCTGCTCGGCCTGCTCTTCCTCTCCAAAGTCCATAGATGAAGCTTTTACATTTCGAGATTCATAAAACGAAACCGAGCTGGATTTTGATGGGAATACAATTGCAGTTGAAAGAAATAAAGGTGTAATGAGAAAAGAAAGGCCATATACGGCAAAGCTTACAGCTAATGTAAATCCAATTACAAGCTTCCTTCTTCTAAATAAAAATGCGAGTAATTTTTCTCTTTCCTCGGTTAAATTTAATTCTTGGTTTTCCATTGGTTTCTTTTGAGGTTACGAAAATAGAACATATAAACACAAGTAAAACTGAAAATTCAAGAATTTATTTGATTTACTTGGATGTGAGAATAAGTTTCTTAATTGCCTTTAAGTCAATCAGAGAGAGCATGAAGATAAGCCCAGTGCCAGTAATGATTTGAATCAGCATGAGGAATGTTGAGGCAGAAAAAAAGTTGCTAACGTAATAAAGACATGCTGAAAGCAAGATAAACTTAATAACCCCTATTGGTTTTTTTGGGATTTTGAATTTTTGTATACAATATAGAAATTGTGCAATTGCGGTTACTCCCTGAGTAGCAAAGGTGGCAATTGCGGCACCCAAAGCACCATGTTGAGGGATAAGCACAATGTTGATTGAAATATTCGCCACAATGCCTATAGCAGAAATACTATTGAGGACTTTAAGGTTTCCGTTCGCTGTTAAAAGTGTCCCAAAAATAAAATTCATGCCAATAGGAAAAAATCCAAGCATTAGAAATTGAAATGGCCCGATTGCATCTTGGACATCATTATAAATCCAACCAAGAATTAATGAGGCATTAAAGACGGTAACGAAAATAATAATTACAATTCCTCCAAGCAGAAGGTTTGCAGAAGTTTTCACTAAATCTAATACAACAGTTAGCGATGTTTTAAGTTGTCGAGAAAAAATAGGAAACAACAAGCCAGCAAATATCATCCCGAACATGAATAATGCGTCTAATAAGCGAAAGCCTTGAGCATAAACCCCTGCCTCATAAGCCCCATTTGGATGAATTCTTTCCAACATTACACCATCTATTCTCGTGTACAAGACCATCAATACGATTAGTAATGCATATGGCCAGCTTTTTTTGATAACTGAAATGCCAAAATCAAAGTCCCACTGTAGGTAAGGTTTTTCAATATGCTTAATAAGTAAAAAAAGACCTATAATTAGCGTTGAGGCATAGCAAAATGTTTGAATCCAAATAAATTCTTCAATTTTTATTTCTGAAGGTGCATATGTAGAAAAAAGCCAAACCCCACCAATAATAATTAATAAAAAACGATCTAGAACCGAAATAAAGGCATCTGTTTTAAAGAAATGAAACCCAGCAAAATGGCTTCTTAAATAAGCAATGCTCAATACTAGAAACTGATTCAACATTAAAAAACTTAGCAAGTAAAATGGCCTTCCTGAATACCCTAATAAGAAGGCTAGGCTGAATGTAAAAATGGAATAAATTGAAAAAAGAACTAGCCTAAAGGAAAAAACCTTACTAAAGTATTTTTTTATTTTTTCAGGGTCTTGTGCGAGGTTTTTCGTCGTGAAATTATTAATACCCAAGTCTAAGAGTATATTGAAAAGAACAGAAAGGTTAAGCAGAGAGAAGTATAGGCCATAATTTTCTGGGCCAACTCTATTTTGAACCGTAGCGTCAATCCCAAATAATGCTATAGGTTTGACAAGAAGGTTCAAAAGCACCATCAAAATCAAATTCGAAAAAAAGATTCTTTGCATATTACTGCTTTACAAGGAGCTTAAAGCCGATACCGTGAACATTCATGATTTCGATATTAGCATCCTCCTTTAGCAATTTACGTAATTTGGCGATGTAGACATCCATACTTCGCCCATTAAAATAATTATCATCGCCCCAAACGGCCCTAAGCGCGGCCTGTCTATCAAGCAATTCGTTTTGGTTATTCACCAAGAGTCGAAGCAATAAGTTTTCTTTTGTTGTCAGCTTTTTTGCGCCTTCGGCTAGGTGAAGCATTCGTAATTCGGGTTCATAAGAAATATTTCCAATCAACACTTTTTGGCCTACAACTTTCTTTTTTGCCCGGGTTCTATTTAGGATTGCATTCATTCTTGCTAAAAGCTCTTCCATAGAAAAGGGCTTTGTTAGATAATCGTCTGCACCGAGATCAAAGCCTTTAAGTTTATCTTCTCCCATTGCTTTTGCGGTTAAAAATAGAAAGGGGATTTTTTTATCGAGCTCCCGAATCTCTTTTGCTAATGTAAATCCATCCATTTCAGGCATCATAACATCAAGAATCAAGAAGTCAAAGCTGTTTTTTGGATCGTTAAAAAGATTGTAAGCAAGCTTTCCATTCTTGGCGAGAATAACATCAAACCCTTTATTTTTTAAATAAGTCCAAAGAAGCTTACCTAGGTTTTCATCGTCTTCAGCAAGCAATATATTTATGTTTGGTTCTTTCATGTATTTATCGTTATATCAAATGTTGTACCTTTTCCAAATGTGCTGTTTACTTTCACATCCCATCCATAACCATCACACACCTTCTTAACGTAGTTTAACCCTAAACCAAAGCCCTTTACGTCGTGAACGTTTCCGGTTGGCACACGATATAGGTTGTCAAATATTTTTGTAAGGTGCTCTTTTTTAATTCCTACACCCTTGTCGGAAACTGTAAGAACGACATGATCGGTGTTTTGTTTTATCTCGACTTTAACCTTAGCGGGAGCGGGGCTATATTTTATGGCGTTGTCTAAAAGGTTTGCGATTACACTTTTAAGGTGAGTTTCTTTAGCATTTACAACAATATTAGGATGAGACGATTCGAATTTAATATCACAATTATTTTGGTCAACTCTGAACCTTGCATTGTTTATTAATGCCTCACTTAATGCTATAATTTCAATGGGTCCACCTTCCCAGATTAGGTCTTTTCGATCCAGAATTGAGTTTTGAAGAATATTTTCCACCAAGGTTTCTAGTCTCTTGTTTTCTTGGTCAATCATTTTTAGATATGGCTCAATTAGAGGAAGTTCCTTTTGATTAATTATGTCAGGGTCTTTTAGTGCCTGACAAGCCAGGGCAATTGTTGAGATCGGGGTTTTGAACTCGTGGGTCATATTTGAAACTAGCCCCGCTTTTATCTCAGAGAGCTTTTTTTGTTCGACAATGGTTTTGATCATAAAAACGAAAGCTGCCAACACAATGCAAATGACAAGTATTGCTCCTGTTATTGGCAGCCTCATCTCGGATAGTAGAAATCGGTTTTGATGTGGAAAGTTAAGCTGTAAAAAAAGAGATTCACTAACGGGGTTTCCTGGGAAAAGCAAAGATTTTGCCATATATATACTTGCGGGTTTTTGCTTATATTTATTACTTGCCTGATCAAAAGAAACGGGTTCGTCTTGAGTGTCATATATACAGAAGGTGAATTCTTTTGGGAGCCGCTCTTCTTTTATTTCAAAAGAAATAATTGAGTCTAAGAAAACAGCATCAATTCTTTGCTGTGGGCTTTTTAGAACATTGTCTTTAAATGCCTCTACCATCATATCATTGATGTATTTGGCTTTTTTAAAAATTTGTTGGACCGCTTGCTGGTTCAGTTGTAAAGATAGCTGGCTAGAATCATTTCCTTTAAGTATGCCAGATCCACTATTGAATACATCTTGAATTTCCTGATAATTTTTAGCAAGCACTTTTTGTTCTGTACTCAACCCCGTCAAGGAGTCATAGGCTTGCCCCCTAATTACGAGATATTTTTCTCTTTTCCCATTGCTTACAATTGTCGTATCGCTTACGCTTACAGATTCTTTTGAAGCTGTCAAGGATTGGAATTCCGATTTTAAAATATCTTGGTATTCTAGACTAAAATCTTGATTTATAATTTTCATGTAGCGACGGTAATCCTCTGCTTTTTCGTGCTTAAAGGCAATTTTATTTTGAAAGGCTATTATTTTTGATGCAAGCTCTTTTTTCTTTTGGTCATAATTGAGATAAAGCTGGAACGATTGCACAATTAGCAAGCTGAGCATCGATAATGCTAGGAGGATTAATGCTAAATTAATTTGTTTTGTTCTCATCAGAAGCAACGAATCTAAATAAAATCGTGTCATTGCAGAAGAAATGTTAACCATTTTTAACATGGCCAAATGCGGTGTCGAAAGCTTTATATACTCGTTTACACAATTTTATAGGGTCAATTGATTAATTTTGTTGGTAATAATTCCTGATTATGATTGAAATACAGCGTATCAAAGAAAAAACAAAAGAGGTCCTAGCTGGTATCGGCAAAAGGAACATTGATGCGACCAAAGAGATTACACAAATCATCGATTTGGATTCGGACTGGCGTGAGAAAAAAACGCAGTTGCAACAGCTCGAAACAGAGATGAATGCTATTTCCAAACAAATAGGCATTTTATTTAGCACCGGTAAACAGGATGAAGCCAAATTGCTTAAAGCCAAAACAATAGCTCTAAAAGAGTCGCTTCAAGCACTTAAGCAATCGGAAGAAACGCTTGAAAACCAAATAAAAGATTTGCTATTTACTTTACCTAATGTATGTACAGAAGACGTGCCAAAAGGAAAGGATGAAGCGTCAAATGAAATCATTGAAGAGTATGGCTCAAGCCCTTCTTCAGAGCAAGCGAGTGTTCCTCATTGGGATTTAGCTAAGGAATATGCTTTAATAGATTTTGAGCTCGGCGTAAAAGTAACTGGGGCAGGGTTTCCTTTTTATCGTGGACAAGGCGCTAGACTGCAAAGGGCATTGGTTTCTTTCTTTTTAGACGAGGCGGTTGACGCTGGATATGAAGAGTTCGTTTCTCCGCTAATGGTGAACGAAAATAGCGGAAAGGGAACGGGTCAGCTACCTGATAAAGAGGGGCAAATGTATTACATTGAAGCAGATGATCTATACATGATTCCGACGGCTGAAGTTCCACTCACAAATATTTATCGCGATGTCATCCTTCCGGATCCTAATTTTTCAATCAAACTAACTGGGCACACACCTTGTTTTAGAAGAGAAGCCGGGTCTTACGGAAAAGACGTCCGCGGACTGAATAGACTACATCAATTTGAAAAGGTAGAAATTGTTCGTATTGAAAATCAAGAAAATGCTGAGCGCGCACTTCAGGAGATGATCTCACATGTCAAATCCCTTTTAGAGAAGCTTGGTTTACAATATCGGGTTTTACGTTTGTGCGGAGGGGACACTGGTTTTGCAGCTGCAATTACTTATGATTTTGAGGTTTATTCTGCTGCTCAAAAAAAGTGGTTAGAGGTGAGCTCTGTTTCTCGTTTTGATACTTTTCAGTCAAATAGACTAAAGCTTCGATATAAAGATGAGAATAAAAAGTCGAGATTTTGCCAAACATTAAATGGTTCAGCCTTGGCTTTGCCGAGAATTATGGCTGCGCTTCTAGAAAACAACCAGATGCATGACGGAATTGATATCCCGCTTTGTCTTCATAAGTATACCGGCTTCACAAAAATCTCAAAAAAAGTCTAAAGCATATATAATGAAGAAAACGCTGTTTTTTATTGCTCTTCTTTTGATATCATGTTCCGACCTTAGAAAGGAAGACCAATTGGCGAAACTGAAAATGCTTCAAGACAAATTATACGCGAGCCAAAATGAATTTCAAGATGCATTTATAGATTCTTTACACTTAATGACAATGGCCTCAAGTGACCTAGAGCGCAATCTTAAGCAAAACTATGAATCTGACACTGTAGATGTCGTCCTCGGGAAGCGAGTCGATGACTACAAACGTATGCGTCGAATGTTTGGGCCATTGGGTAATTTTGGCTCCAAGCTTAAGCGTGCATATTCCGAGCAAGAAAAGCAACTTCAATCTTTGTTTCTCGATATAGAAAAGGGGTATGGTGAGCGAAACAAGTATGATACATACATAAAAATGGAAGGGGAGAAGAACGAACAGGTTTTTGCCTTGCTTCAAGAATACCTTCGCCTTAAAAAAGACGCATTGGAAATATATGAAGCGCAACATTTATGGCTTTCTGAGTTTGTTGTTCAGCTAAAATCTAAAAATGAATAGACCCTTAACTATTGTCTTTTTTTTCCTGTTTTTGCAGGTTAGTTTTGCTCAACTTGAGAAAGACTTAAAGCTTGCAGACCATTATTATTCTCAGGGAGAGTATGATAAAGCAAGACCTTACTATGAGTCTGTATATAAGACTAACCCGAGTAAAATATATTTGAGTAGATTATTGAGCTGTCTTGAATCCGAAGGAGACTTAAAGCAGGCAGAAAAGGTTCTAAAGAAAGCCAAAGCAAAATCTCCAGCTGACTTAGATTTAAAGATGCAATTGGCTGGATTTTATGAAGAGCATGAGGCCCTTGCAAAAGCTAAAAAAGAATACGAAGGCCTACTCGATAACTTTATCGTGAATCCTTCTAAAGGAATAGCGCTCTTTAATGCTTTCGTCGCACTTTCTAAAATAGACTACGCTGAGCGTGTATTGCAAATATCACAAAAGGAATTTAAAAGCTATCCGTTTCATTTTCAGGAAGCAGACCTTTATTCATTGACGAATAGGAAAGAGCAAATGCTTTCTACTTACTTAAATCTATTGGACAAACATGATTATTATGACAAGTCTGTTCGCACCCTGCTATTGAGACGTTTGGATTTAACGCAGGAACAAGCGCAAGACTTTAAATTGTTAAAAAAAGCTCTTTTTGAAAGGGCACAAAAGGCTAGCTCCAGTTTAGTTTTTTCTGAACTTTTGATTTGGATGTACATGCAGGTTGACAATTTTTCAGGAGTTTACAACCAGGTTGTTTCTGTTGATCTTCGTTCAAAGGCTAATGGTCAGAGACTATATGATTTTGCTAAAACATGTGCTGAGAACAAGGATTATTCTACGGCACTTCGAGCCTTTGAGGAGACACGTTTATTGACGACAAATAGAGACTTAAAGTTTTATAGCCTTGAGGGTATTTTACACGTGGGCTATATTCAAATTTCTAAGCTTAAGAGGCATACAGATGAAGAACTTCAAAAGGTTTTAGGTAATTATGAAGAGGCGCTTCAATCTATCGGACCAGTTACCTCTCGAACACTTCGTATTATACAAGAGTATGCAGAGTTATTGGCATTTTATGCAGAAGAGAAAGACAAGGCATTGGAAGTAATTAAAGAAGCGTATTCCTCAAGGTCTTTGACAGACATGATGCGTTCAGAGCTTAAGATGCTGCAAGCCGATATAGAGCTTCTGAAAGGAAATGTTTGGGAGGCTTCACTTCTTTATATGCAGATTAGCGAAGCATTTAATTTTGAATCAATTGGTAATCAAGCGAAATTTAAGAGTGCACGAATTTTCTACTATGAAGGGGAGTTTGAATTTGCACAATCCCAGCTCGACATCCTTAAACAGTCTACCTCCAAGCTACTATCGAATGACGCCTTGGAGCTTTCAATCATGATTACGGATAATTATGGATTGGATTCTAATTATATAGCCATGGCTTGGTTTTCGAAAGCTGATTTATATATTGAACAATTGCAATTCGAAAAGGCGTTTTCCCTATTTGATAGCATAAGAATAAATTACCCCTTCCACGCTTTAGCGGATGAAATTCTATATAAACGAGCGCGGGCGATGGAGCTTCAAGGGGATTGGCTTTCTGCACTTGATTTCTATGGTGATATTGTAAAATTCTATGGCACAGATATATTGGCTGACAATGCGCTTTTCAAATCGGCTGAGATTTTAGAAACAAAACTAAATCAAGCCGAACAAGCATTGGATACTTACAAACGGCTTTTAACCGAACATCCGGGTAGCCTTTACATCTACGAAACCAGAAAGCGCGTGAGAAGATTGAGGGGTGAAGAAATCGAGAAAGACGAGTTTTAGATTTACTAGGTCATGTCTCTTGCAAACGCTGGAATACCCGTAACATCCATACCCGTAATGAGCAGGTGAATATCGTGCGTTCCTTCATAGGTAATAACTGATTCAAGATTAGCCATATGTCTCATCATTGAGTATTCACTTGTGATACCCATCCCGCCATGGATTTGTCTTGCCTCGCGTGCTATATTAAGTGCAATTTCAACATTGTTTCTTTTCGCCATTGAGATTTGAGCCGTGGTCGCCTTCCCTTCATTTCTTAATTGACCTAAACGGAAGGTAAGCAATTGTGCCTTTGTTATTTCTGTAATCATTTCAGCAAGCTTTTTTTGGATAAGCTGAAAGCTTCCAATGGGAACATCAAATTGTATTCGTTCCTGCGAATACCTCAGCGCCTGATCGTAACAGTCCATCGCCGCGCCTAAAGCACCCCAAGCGATACCGTATCGTGCTGAGTCAAGGCAGCTAAGTGGCGCACCTAAACCAGAACGGCCAGGTAAGATATTCGATTTTGGAACACGTACATTATCGAAAATAAGCTCTCCCGTTGAAGACGCTCTTAATGAAAGCTTTCCATGCATCTCAGGAGTGGAAAATCCTTCCATACCTCTTTCTACAAGCAATCCATGTATTCTACCTTCTTCATTTTTAGCCCAAACAACCGCAACATCGGCAAAAGGAGAATTTGAAATCCACATTTTAGCCCCGTTTAAAATTACATCGTCTCCATCCTCTTTAAAGTTGGTAATCATACCCCCGGGGTTTGATCCAAAATCAGGTTCGGTTAAACCAAAGCAACCCACCATTTCACCTGTGGCTAACTTTGGCAAGAATTTTTGTTTATGCTCTTCGCTACCATATTTCCAAATCGGATACATTACCAAAGAAGACTGAACAGAAGCCGTAGAGCGCAACCCAGAGTCGCACCTTTCTAATTCCTGCATGATAATCCCATAAGAAATTTGGTCGAGACCTGGGCCCCCATATTCTTCTGGTATATAAGGTCCAAAAGCGCCTATTTCTCCCAACCCTGGAATTAAGTGTTTTGGAAAAACAGCTTTTTCATAAGAATCGTCAATAATCGGAGAGACCTCTTTTTTTACCCAAGCCCTTGCCGCATCACGCACCAATTTATGTTCATCAGAATAAAGCTCATCTAAGCCATAATAATCTGGGTGTGTATACTGATCAGTTTTCATGTATTATCGTTTTTAGACAGTGCAAAATTAACAAATATCTAAGGGGATTCTTCTTATTTTCTATTTAATTTTAGAACCCTAATATGATTCTAGCAACACACATGTATGCAGTTATTGAGCTCTTACCAAGGGAAATTGTATTAAAAAACACGCTCCTATCCCTTGTTTTAGTATGTTTCGGATTCGTAGGATTATCAAGATTGAGTTGCCCAAACTTGTTTACTATCGTATACAGAAACTATTTTTCCAATAAAGTATACGACTCAACACTCAATGATTCTGAAAAAATATCTCCGTTTGCGAATGTTATGCTTATCCTTAATCTTATTATTTCATTAAATATATGTTTAGTCTCAATGGTAAATTCGACTCTTGAAGACGAACTGCTGATAAAGCTTGCTTTTTTTGTTTCTTGGATCTATTTATTCTTGTGTTTTATTAGTCATAGACTTATTGCTATGATTTTTGAAGACAAATCCTTTGGTCGAACTATTGGAATGTTTACTCAGCAGGTTTTTAACTTTTCAGGTCTTTTACTGTTGGTTTTGGCTTTATTTGCCTTGCTCAACGACGCATATAAAGTTTGGATTCAATGTATCGTTTATTTTGTTATAATTTCTCTACCATTAGCCAAGATTATAAAGGGTGTCATTTATGCTAAGATAAATAATTACAGGTGGTTATATATAATTTTGTATCTTTGCACTCTCGAAATACTGCCCGTTGTATTACTATGGCATTATTTTGTTGGTAAAATATGATTATTTAACACTCGATTAAAGATACAGTTTTGGCCATAAAAACGATCCTTGTCTCGCAACCCAAACCAGAAAACAATCGTTCTCCATATTTTGATATGGCAGAAAAGCACGATTTAAAAATTGATTTTAGACCTTTCATTAAAGTAGAAGGTGTTAATGCGAGTGAATTTAGAAATCAGAGAATAAATCTCGCAGACTATTCCGCAGTCCTATTCACCTCAAAGATTGCGGCAGATCATTTTTTTAGAATTGCAGAAGAGACCCGTTATGAGGTGCCCGACAGCTTGAAATATTTTTGTATTTCAGAGGCTGTTGCGCTATACTTGCAGAAGTATGTTGCATACCGTAAAAGAAAAATATTCTTTGGTAAACAAAGAATTCATGACCTGATGGATGTTTTAAAAAAGCATAAGTCTGAAAAAATATTATTGCCTTGTACAGACATTTTGCGTGATGTGATTCCCAACACTCTTGCTGAGAACAACATTATGTTCACTAAAGCAGTGCTTTATAGAACAGTTGCGTCGGACCTGTCAGATTTAGAAAATGTTTTTTATGACATCTTGGTGTTTTTCAGCCCAGGAGGCATAGAGTCATTGTTTAAAAACTTTCCGGACTTTAAGCAAAATAAAACCCTGATTGCCGCTTTTGGTGCGACCACAGCAACGGCAGCTATAAAAAACGGATTGGAGCCGAATATTCGAGCGCCACATCCAAAAGCGCCGTCTATGGTTGGCGCTATTGAGTTGTTTATCAAAGAGTCACTTAAGCAGAAAGCTAGCTAGACAGTTTTAAGCAATTTTTATTGGTTTTGTGGAACCCCGCATTTAATCTTTACAAAAGGCATTGGTTTCTTTTATCAAGTGTAAAACAATTGTGTTTCGGTAGTTTAATAAAAAATGTCCCTTAGACACTTACTTCAAAGGGTTAAACAATTTTCTTTAATCTTATTAAAGATTTCGTAATATCATTATAAAGTCTTAAATTTATGCCACTAAAAAATCAAAAACATGAAAAAAATTTTACTTTCAGCATTGGTTTGTTCGGCATTGTTCTCGAGCAATTCTCATGCGCAACTCGCTGACGGAAGCGTTGCTCCCGACTTCACTGTAACAGACATCAATGGAACTCAGCACAATTTATATTCATACCTAGACCAAGGTTATTCTGTTGTTATGGATGTGAGTGCAACCTGGTGCGGACCATGTTGGTCTTACCACCAATCAGGTGCTTTAGAAGACCTTTATGTAAATCACGGGCCAGCTGGATTCCCTGGAGTTTCTGCAAATACAACTGATGATGTAATGGTGTTGTGGTTTGAAGGTGACGGAAGTACTACTCAAGCAGATCTTGAAGGTACTGGAGGAAATACTCAAGGAAATTGGTTGGCAGGTACTGCTTTTCCAATCATCGATGATGCGTCCCAAAATGGACCATATGCGATTGCCTTTTTCCCAACAATTTATACTATTTGTCCTAATAGAAGCGTAACTGTTTCGGGTCAAGCTTCTGCAACTCAGCACTACGCTGGTATTGGAAACTGCCCGCAGCAAGCTGAAGGAACTGATGCTTCTATAGTAGGTTACAACGGAGATGAGGCGCTATGTGGTGCAGGTGATGTACCTGTAACTGTAGACATTCAAAATTCGGGTACTGATGCTTTGACCTCTGCTGAGGTTATGGTTTATGATGGTGCAACATTGTTGTCTACCACAAACTGGACTGGAAACCTAGAGACTTGGGCTTCTGCTACTGTTGACTGTGGTACTGTTTCTGTATCAGGCGCTACAACTTTAGAAATTGTCGTTAATGCTTCAAATGATTCTGAGGCATCAAACAACACAGTTGAAAAAGTAATCAACGTAGCTCCTTTATCAGGGTCTAATATTACTGTCAATGTATTTACAGATAATTATGCAGTTGAGACGTCTTGGGCGATTAAAAGCTCAACAGGGCAAACTGTAGCTTCTGGAGGCCCATATACAGAAGGAACAGATGATCAGTGGGGCGGAGGAGGCCCTGATGCGAATACAACAATGACTCACGAGGTTCTTTTACCTGGAGATGTTGACTGCTATTCCTTTGAACTTTATGATTCATATGGAGATGGTATGCAATATGGAGCGGGTACTGGACCAGACGGTGGATTTGGTTTTGAAATTGTTTCTGCAGGAACGGTTATAACTTCAGTTGCAGCTGAAAACTTCGGCGAACAATTGATTACAGGAGCCGTGGTTAGAACAGATGGTTCTGATGCAAGTGTTTCGACACTTGACATGACTAACATCAATGTTTACCCTAACCCAGCATCAGATGTAGTTAATATCTCAATGGAGAATGTTACTTCTGAGACTTCAGTTTCTATTATGGATCTTCAAGGAAGAATTCTTGCAACTCAACCTGCTTCTAGCACGAATGGTACGCAAGTAATTACTTTCGCTACTGAAGGTTTTGCTAAAGGAACATATGTTGTTTCTGTAAGAGCAAATGGTTTGACATCAAACACAAATGTTGTAATTAAGTAATTACAGCATTTAGAAAATATAAGGGCGCTTCGGCGCCCTTTTTTTTTGCCTTTATTTTTCTACTAAATTCTGTTACATTTTGTTAAGAAGGGTATACGCTAATGGGGTTTTACCATTCAAAAGTTCTATATTGTGAAAACTATTTCAAAAAAATTAAAATCAATAAAATGCGAAACAACCAAATCTTTTTAATGGCCATTTTTCTTGTGGTCGCACAATTCACTTTTGCGCAAACCAAAGAAGAAATTATTGCCAACTATATTGAGAATACGGGAGGCGCTGATGCCTGGAATAATCTTCAAGGACTTAAAATGACGGCAAAATTAAGTCAAGGAGGAATGGAGATTCCTATAGAGATGTTACAGCTTAAAGATGGTAGGCAAATGACGAAAATAACTTTCCAAGGAAAGGAGATCAAGCAAGGCGTTTTTGACGGTAAAAAATTATGGTCACATAATTTCATGACAATGGAGGCAGAAGAAAGCGATGCAGAAGCAACAGCAAATTTTAAGCTAGACGCAAATGACTTCCCAAATCCATTTTTAGATTATGAAAAGAAAGGATACACGATTGAGTTAATGGGAAAAGAAACGATTCAAGGAGAAGAAACATTCAAGTTAAAATTAGTGCAAGAACCTAAAATGGTCGAGGGTCAAGAAGAAGAATCCGTGTCTTATTACTTTTTTGACACAGAGAACTTTGTACCGATTGCGATGCAAAGTGAAATTCAGTCTGGCCCGGCTAAAGGAGTAATAGCTGAAACTTCGTTTAGCGATTACCAAGAGGTAGAAGGCTTATACTTCCCTTTCTCGATGTCACAGGGAGAAAAAGACAAGCCTGGACAACCGATTACGTTTACCACAATTGAGGTAAATCCTTCATTTGAAGACGGTGATTTTGCTTTTCCTGAGAAAAAATAATTAGCGAACCTATTAATAACATCTAATGAAAAAACTAAGTTTTTATGCTTTGTGGTTGTGTATGGCCACGGGCCTAACCTCGTATGCTCAAGAGACAGCTGTTGTCGACGGCTCCTCTGTTTTTGGTGACTTAACAGCCAGGCAAATAGGCCCAGCACTGATGAGTGGACGTGTGAACGACCTTGAGATACATCCGACGAATAATAAAATCGTATACCTAGGAGCTGGTGGTGGTGGTGTCTGGAAATCAAATGATGGTGGCGCAACCTTTATTCCAATCTTTGACGACTATATTCAGTCTATTGGGACCGTAACCCTTGATCCGAATGACCCTGATAAGACCATTTATGTTGGAACAGGTGAAACTTGGACGCGAAATAGTGTTTCATATGGCAATGGTCTTTACAAGACGACAGACGGTGGTTCAAACTGGCAAAAAATCGGACTTGAAAACTCAGAGCGCATAGCAAGTATTGTTGTTAATCCCGAAAACTCAAATGAGATTTATGTAGCCGCAATGGGTGCGTTATGGGGAGACAACGAGGAAAGAGGTGTTTTTAAATCAACGGATGGAGGTCAGACCTGGGAAAAGGTCTTGTATGTAAACCCGAGAACAGGTTGTGCAGACTTATTAATGGACCCAAGAAATCCGTCTGTGCTTTACGCTTCTATGTGGGAGTTCAGAAGAACAGGATGGTCTTTTGATTCAGGCGGTGAAAACAGCGCATTATATAAGTCTATTGATGGCGGTAAAACATGGGATAAGATTCACAACGGCTTTCCTTCAGGAAAGCTAGGCCGAATGGGCATTGCTATTGCCAAAAGTAATCCAGACATTTTGTATACGGTCATTGAAGCAGAACAAAAAAAAGACAAAGGCCTATATAGAAGTAAAGACCTTGGTGCTTCTTGGGAGCAAATGAACAATGACTTTGAAATCACAGTAAGACCTTTCTATTTCTCAAGGCTTGTTGTAGATCCCAGAAACGAAAATGTAATCTACAAAGGAGGTTTACGAGGATCTGTGTCAAAAGATGGAGGAAAGACCTTCAAAGGGCTTGGAAATATGCACAGTGATGTTCATGATATGGTATTTTCTAACATGCATTCGGACATTATGTTTTTTGCCACTGACGGCGGTGTTTACCGCAGCTGGAACGGTGGAACGACATGTGAGATTGTGGAGAACCTTCCGCTCTCTCAGTTCTATCAGATTAGCGTAGACAATGCTACGCCTTATAATATCTACGGCGGACTTCAGGACAATGGTTCGTGGTATGGCCCTTCAGCTTCTCCTGGAGGTATTCAGGCAAGAGATTGGAACTCCTTGGGTCAGGGAGACGGCTTCAGAGTGCTTAAGCACAACACCAAAAATATTGTTTACTCAGAAATGCAAGGAGCCGAAAATGTATGGCGTATTGATCAAGACAACAAGCAGGTAAAAACAATACAACCACTTCCGGTTGAGGGACACGATAAACTTAGGTTCAATTGGAACGCACCAATGGCTTTGAGCGCATCGGTTCCTGATAGAATTTACATGGGCAGCCAGTACCTGCATAAATCTGATGACATGGGCGCATCTTGGCAAATTATATCTCCTGACCTAACGACAAACGACCCTGCCAAGCAGGATCAAGACAACTCAGGAGGTCTATCCAAAGACAATTCGGGCGCAGAAAACCATACGACTATTTTCACCATTGCAGAGTCAGACCTTGATGAAAATATTATTTGGGTGGGAACCGATGACGGAAACGTTCAGGTAACCCAAGACGCGGGAAAAACATGGACCAATACAGTCGCAAATATTCCGGGCCTTCCTGCAAATACATGGTGCTATCATATTGAATTAAGCACCTTAGAAAAGGGAACAGCGTATGCTGTTTTTGATGGCCATACCGCTAATGATAAAACACCTTATGCTTACAAAACGGATGACTTTGGAAAGACGTGGAAAAGTATTATTACAGGTGGTGTTGAAGGCGTTGTAAGAAACATTCAGGTAGATTACGAAAACCCAGACCTATTGTTTTTAGGAACGGAGCTTGGCCTATTTATTACGATGGATGGGGGTGCTCAATGGTATAAGTACACCAACAATATGCCTGCTGTTGCAGTACATTTTATTGCCCTTCAAAAGCAAACAAATGATCTAGTTTTGGGAACACACGGAAGAGGGGTAATTATTATTGATGATATTTCTCCACTTCGGGAATTGACGGCAGAGAATATGGGCAAGAAGCTGCATTTTTTCAATGCAAAGCCGACAATAATTGATGAGGAAGCAAGCTTTTCCGGATCTTTTGGTGCAGAAACACAATTTGTAGGCTACAATGAGACGACAGCTGCACAAATCAAATACCACCTTAAAAAGCGCCACACCTTTGGTAAGATGAGTATGCTTATTCTGGATGCAAAGGGAGATACCATTTCGGAGCTTGGACCAGGAAAGACCAAAGGAATAAATATTGTCAATTGGAATTACAGCATGAAGCAACCCAAAGTAGCGAAAGGAAAAACCTTCTCCTTTGGTGGTTTCACGACACCAACCCTACCTGCTGGGGAATATACCGTGCGTATTACCAAAGGGAAAGAAGTTTTTGAGCACCCACTTGTTCTAGCTTATGATCCCAAAAGCATCATTTCCTCGAGCGATCGGAAAAGCAAACAAGAAGCCGTCATGATGATGTACAACATGATTGAATCCTTAGCTTATGATGTTTATTGTGTTGATGCATATTTGACCTATGCCAATGATAAAAAGAGCAGAAAACTGATTTCAAAGCTAGATGCGCTCAAGCAGACCATGGTGATTACTTCAGGAGACAATTACGTTGGCTCTTCAGAGCCTCAGCTTAGAGAGAAAATGACCAATTTGTTCCAGCGTGTTGAGAACAACCCTGGTGCACCTACACCAAATGAGCTCGAGAACCTTTCTCAAATTCAAAAGCGTTACACAGCAACAAAGACGGCATTGTCTAGCTTAGAGAAAAAGTATAAGCTGGCAAAAAGAGCTGTTGTAAAATCAAAAGAACAGTACCTTAAAAAATAAATCAGATATGAAAGAGCTTTCGTTAATTAGTACCTTATTCGTATTGTTTTTTTCTGGTCAAGCGCTAGGTCAACAACTAGCTCCTAACCTGATCACAGACAATGACCATAAGTGTAGTGTCGTATTTCCTTCGGTTCCTCAAGAGGTTTTTAAAAGAACGGATGAGGGCATGAAATTCACAACGCATGTGACCGTAGAGCAGAACACCTATCTGATGAAGGTATTGGAAATAAACAAGCCTCCTAGCGCATCTCGGGGGGCTAAAATACTTGAGGATTGGGCCACAAAAATGAAGGGAAAAGTCGTTTCTCAAAAAGAATGGTCTCTAGGCTCATCTAGCGGATTAAAAGGTGAGATTGCTGTAGCTGTTACAGATATGCCCGAGATGGCTGTCTATTGCAATGTGATCTTTAAAGGAGAAACTGAATATCAAACCATTGTGGTTGCACCAAAAGAGGTTTTGAATAAGGCTCGCAAAGATGCCTTTTTGAATTCCTTTAAGTTTTTGAATTAAAAGTTGATTATTATAATTCATCTATACATTTTTCCATAAACTGGAATAAGTGTTTCGGCTAATTCTATCTTTGCTTTTTCATATCGATCCAACATGTTAAAAGTACTTGTTTTAGAGCTAAAAGATAAGTCTGTTCTTAATTTTCCTTTCAATTCCATATCTTCATCTTTAGTAATTATACATACCAAACCGTATTCATAAAACTTCTCTAAAACCTTATCGTCTAAACTTAAATTTGACGATTTATTTTTTCTACTTTCATGATTTTCTCTAAGTGCAATCAATAGTTTTATTAACTGAGTTGAAGGACACATATGCTCAAACGTTAATAGCTTTTTTCGATCGGGCAATTCAGCTCTAATGTTGAAAATTTTAGATCTAGTAACTGGTGAACTAACATCAATATCGTTGTTTTTAAGAACCGAAAGAGCTTTAGTTGAGATTAAATAATAATGATTATAGCTGCTATAAGAAGCAACAGCATTTGCAAAAAGGTATAAAACTTGTCCTCTTTTTCCATATTGGTTTAGCTCCTTTAGATTAGAATCTTTCAGTATACCCATAATTATTTTCATTAAAGAATCTTGTTGCATCAATGAATTGTCCTTTAAATTTTTAAATGAGGGAGCTGTTTCCCACCACGTTTTTCTAAATTCTTTATCAACTGAAATCAAATGAAGAAATTGTTTAAATTCAATTTTAACAGGAACAATATTTCTATTGTTTATATAGTATGGAGTATTTGACTCATTGCTTTCCAGCTTTGCTGTTTTCAAATAACTTTCGTAAGCTTTTTTAATTAATTTTTTCATATTTATTACAATAAATATTTAATAACTGAATCCCAATCTCGATATTCATTCCATATTTTTTTTCCCACATTCGATATATTTTCCTTGTCCATTTAATTCCTCTAATGCTAATTTAACTTGCTGGTCTTCTTCATGTGGGCCAATTCCTGCGTTGTATTTTTTTTTCAACTGAGGACTCTTATTATCTGCAAGCTTTAAGGCTCTTGCAAAATCAGTTGCAAATTTCTCAATGGTCATTTAGTTCATTGTATTTAACAAGGGGTTAAAGATACATCTTTATTTTTCCATTGTGAAGCCTTGTTATAATTGCATTTCCTCGATAGGGCTTTTGATGGCGTGTAAATTTTTAGTATTCATATGCGTATAAATTTCTGTTGTTTTCACACTGGAATATGAAATGATATACCCTTTTAATCAATTACAAACGACTAAATATCGACACTAAACGACAAGAAACCGTTTATAGCTTTTCATTGCCCTCAATTTTGTCCTGTCGAATTTAGCGACAAGCAATTTTTTTAAACTTTTAAATTTTTACATTATGAATGCATTACGAAACAAAGTCAGTTTGATTGGGCGATTAGGAAGAGATCCGGAAACGGTCTCCTTTGATTCAGGAAAGTCAATTACAAAATTCAGCATGGCTACCCACCAGCGTTATAAACAAAAAAACGGCGACTGGAACGAACAGGTACAATGGCACAACGTGAACGCTTGGGGCCCATTAGGCGACAAGATGCGAGAGGCACTCGAAAAGGGAAGCAAGGTGATGGTAGAAGGCCGTCTTTTACACCAAACCTATGAAAACAAAGCCGGCGAGCGCAAGAACAGAACCGTGGTTGAGGCCAATGAGTTTTTGGTGTTGTCTTCTCCATACAAAGGGGAGGCAGCCGAGTAATGAACCTGGTACACCTTATTGGTGAAATTCATTCGAGTCCAGAGCTTCACCTGCTGTCTAATGGCAGGCGCCAGGTGAAGTTTACCCTTACCACACAAGAAAGCTATTTAGATGTCCAAGGTGCTAAAAAAACACGCAAAAATTGGCATACGTTATCGGCTTGGGGTAGATGGGTTCAGGTCCTCAATGAATATGGTACAAAAGGCACCTCAGTAGCCATTGAAGGTAGAATCGTGAGTCGTTTTTACCACGATCGGGGCAGCCGCAAAATGTTCTCGGAAATAGAGATCAATGACCTCATCATTTTGTGATGAGGTCATTTATTTTGATCTAGTATCTATTAATTCTGGTCGTTGATGTATTCGTTGAGCTTTTCTTTATCTGAGCTAAAGTCAAATGCAGCATTTACTTGATAATAATCATCTGGATTGTAGCATCGCTTGTAGCCATATTTAGCGAAGTCAAGCTTATTCTTACTAAAGCTAAATTCATCCATGATTTGTTTGATTTGATCTACGGTCAAACATTTTTTTGATGTCGCTTGCTTAGCCACAATCATTTTTCCTTCATCAAAGCTTTCATCATCAATGGCAGCCATAATGCTTCCCATGTCCTGAACAGGATTTACACATCCTCCCAATGAGACAGGAGCAGCAGCCACAGGTGCTTCGTTTATGGTTGTTGTCGTTGTGGTTGTTGTTACGGTTTCATTGACAGCCATATTGGTTGTGTTCGATGTATTGTTGTTGCTTGTGATTGTTTCATTTACATTCATGTTCACGGACATATTGCTGTTCGCCTGATTCATGGCATTGTTCATAGAGGCGTCATTAATATTCATATTTACATTCATGTTGCCGTTCATAGGGTTGGAAGCATCCATATTACCCTCGTTTACATTGATGTTCATACTCATGTTTACATTCTCATTTCCAGTAGCCGTGTTTGTCCCATCATTGACATTGATATTCATGCTAATGTTTCCGCTATTTGCATCCATTCCAGTATTCATATTACTATTCATGTTGACGTTACCGCCATTTGCGTTACCATTGTTGTTTAGTGTTGTGGTTTCAGTAACAACAGTTGTTGTAGTGGATTGTACGTTCTGCGAAGCCTGAGGTGCTGGCGCTACCGGAGTGGAGGGCGGCGGCGTGGAAGTTACTGTGTTTGCTACAGTACTGAAAAAGCGAAGCTTGTAGCCTTTTTTTACGGGTACTATTCGAAAGGTAACCTCATCATTTTTGTGTTCTTCATCCCACCAAATGTTTTTGCTGATTGGAGCTATGCTTTCATCCTTGAAAAAAATCTGCACATTGCTATTCGTTTGTCTGATGCCAGGAACAACAACCCGTGTTTCTGCGACTTCATTCTTTTTGACACCGTCTAGAACAATGTAAAATGGTGTGGGGTCTTGCGAGAAAACCACAAGCGTATTTGATTGTGAAAAATTAAAAAATGAAATAAATAAAAAAGAAAATGAGATTGTAAGCGTTAGACTTTTCATGTTTTGTTTTTAGTTTAAGTTTTAAATGTAGCTATTTATTTATGAAGTGCACCAACGCAACGACCGTGCCAATGCGCAATGAATTTAAATATTGAAAAGGTAAGAACGCTATTTTTTCAGGACCTTAAAGGTCTGATTGTTAACTTTAAGGATGTACGCTCCAGCTTGCAATTCACTTATCTGCATACTTGCGGATGCGCCCCAAAAGTCTCTTTCTAGTACCTTTTCCCCCATCATTGAATAAAGCTCACAGTGCAGCTTTTGTGCCTCTGTACCACTGATATTCAAGATGGCGCTAGCAGGGTTCGGATAAACATTAAGGCCATCATCATATACGTTTGCATCTATGTTGGCATTGCTGGCATTGGGGTCGTAGATAAAAAATTCATATTCCGCACGCTCGGGCAGCAAGCGCATATTGGAAGAATTTTGAGCGCGAATGTAAAATTTTACGGCATCACCTGAAACCACATACGGAAGATAAGCTGTGTAGGTATTGTCATTTGCTACAAGATCACCATTTGTAGCATCGTCGTACATCGCAAATGCCTCAAATTTCGAATTGTATTCACTCGTGGTGGCCATGATATCAACTTCATCCGCTAAGTCCACATCGACAGTAAGTACTCCGCCATCGAGGTTCATATTTGAAATCTCTGGTGTCGGCATGAACATCGTTTGCAGACCTGATAGATATGCATTTCGTCCATTGACCATGGACATGATTCCTCCAAAACCCCAACCTGTCCATAGATTTTCTTCAACATTAGAGCTGAATTGCCCCATCGAAAAAAGTTTGTTTGGGTCTTGCACGACCGCTGTATAGGCTGTAGCCTGAAGCTGGTCAATTGACGCACGAACCGCGTCTGCATCCATTAGTGATTCTGTATATACAGTACGTAGATGTGCATTGTATAGTTTTTTGTAATATGGGTCATCCAATAGCTTCTCAAGCAAAGGACGCTCATTTGGTGCGTATTGATTTCCGTAGGTGTCGTAATTGTATACTACCATTGGATCAAAGAATTCCCAGCCTAAAATTGCGCCCGCAAAAGAATTGTCAAAATCCCAAGGAATCATTTGGAAAAGACCATCTTCAGTTCTGTATAAATAGTAATTGTGCACGTAATATCCGTTATAGGTATCTAGATTTAAGATTGCCGAATTCACAGCGAATGCCCATAGCACGCGGTCGATATTTAGTACATCACCTAAGTTATCAAAGTCGAAGTTTATTTTCTCTATCAGCTCCATTAACTCGCCCCATCCATGATCAGATTTTACATCATAGCTGTTGTAATAGTTTGCGCTATCTGCACCAAGCCATTTTAAATCAGGGTTGCCATTGGCTGTATTCCCACCACAAAACACCTGTATAGGATCACACTTTACAAGAACACCATCTTTCTCATTAAATTGTTTTTGTAAGAATTGTTTATCAACGGCCTCAGTATTCACATACAAGCCATTATAGTTTCCTTGAACATTTAGGCGTAACAAGCTGGCCTCTGGTGTCGGCAGGTATTTGCGGTAAATCTTTGCAGCTGTGATTTCTTTAGCAAATGTAGGGTCTAACCAAGCGTTGGCAAGCTTAATCTTTTTAAGGTTTTCAAGTTTTTGGGCCTGAATAAAATGATTCATCTCAATATTATAAGGGACCTTTGGATTGCCTTCATCATTGGGCAGACAAAAAGTTGAGTTCCCTTTGTACCGAACACCAACGCTGTCATAGCTTTCTCCATTGTAGGTAAGTGTAGCCGGAATTCTGTAGCTAGGCGCATTAAAAAAGGAGTTCACAAGAACACTGTGGTAGTTAGGATCCTCAAAAACGATATCCATTTCGCGCACAAAGTTGATATCAAACACCCCTCCAGGTGCATCATAAAGCGTCTGAGGATTATAGAGTTCTTGACCATTTAGTCCGAATCCTAAGAAAAATAAAATGCCAAATAAGAGCTTGTTTTTCATAGCGTTTCTTGTTTACACTTGCCTAAAGCGATTAAAGATTGCATTCAAATGCTGAGCCTCGTTTCAACCCAGCGTGCAGGTGATGTAATGATTTAGACTCGTGAATTTACGACAAAGTCTTGATTTAAGTAATAATTTGATAATATAACTTTAATTAAAAATTAATTTGTCGATTATATTTAGGCCTTGATAATTATTTTTTATCCCTCTTTATGTTAGAAATGATCGGCAGCCTTATTTGCGAGTTGTAAATTGCAGAGTGGTGCACTTTGTTATGCGCGACAACACCTTCTTTCTCGTCATAGTTATTTCCTCCAGTATTCAAATTACGCGCGAATCGAGGGAAATTACTACTGGATACTTCAATACGAATTCGATGGCCTTTTTTAAAATAATTACTTGTTGACATAGGTGTTAGATCTAATTTGTACACTTTGTCTTTTTCCATAAAAACCTCTTTATCGTATCCTTCACGATACCTAGCTCTTTGAATCGTTTCATCTAAATTATAGGCTCTACCATCAGGATATACATCAATAATTTTAATGGTGAAATCAGTGTCTTTTGCATCGGAAGAAACATATAGTGTAGATTCAATGAAACCTGAAACCTCTATGCCTTCTTTTAATACATCTGTGGTGTAAACTAAAATATCATCTCTAGTTTCCATTTCTTGTTGATCAAAAGCACCTCCCTTCACGGCATTTCCTGTACAGCAGACATTTCCTCCGTAGGAAGGAACAGGTTTCATAGGGTCGTATATAAAACCATCTGCGTAATCGGAATTTGCTTTGGACGTACTTAATTTTCCATCACGTAAAGATCTATTTGCTTTACCATTACTTATTAAATAATAGCTTGTTAAGGTAGCGTTTTCAGGGGGCCAGGTTTCTGACGACTGCCATTTATTGCTGCCCATGGTATAGTATTGAACTCTTGGTGTTTTCGTTTTAAAATCATTTTTTATTCCTTTTAACCAAAGGTCCAACCAATCGTAAATTTGCGCGTCGTAGTTGAGTCTTGCATCTCCTATATTACGTTCGCCAACAATGGTGTTTTTACTTGCGCGTGTGTAAGCACAGTGCAGCGTGGGTGCAATTACAAGGTATTGGTTGTCTCTAATAGCCGCGTCTTTGGAATTGTTTCTGACGTGATTGAACAACGCTAGATTTGGCGTAATAGAAACATCATACCAAGAGGTAAACCAAAAGCTTGGGACTCCTATTTCCATATCATCGTGGTAAATACCGCCTTGAAACCAGGCTTCGTCATTTGGTTTACGACGGATCATTTTATCGAAAATCTCATGTTTGCCATTTATGTTTTTGAGAATATCCTGAATCGGTAAATGTTTAAGCGCTTCAGACATATCTACTGGCGGGTTTTCGGGAGCCAAATCGTAAAATCTAGAAATTCTGATCAAATCCTCTTGCGTCGCTCCGGAAGGAATTCGAGGTTTGAATTTATCATGCTCCACACCGTACAACCAAGAAAAGAAAAGCATCTGTTCTACACCCCCGCGATACCAGTTTCCTTGTTCGTTGATATTGCCTACTCGACCGACACCTGCACCATACCCCTGAGGCACCATTGCCGCGTGTGATGGGTGGTCTAAAGCGGCAACAGCCATCTGCCACTCAGCTGTGGATGAGCAGCCAACAGTTCCAATTTTTCCGTTGGACCAGGTTTGATTTTTCATCCAAGAAAAGGCATCATAACCATCTGTTAATGGCACGCCTAAAATATCCCATTCTCCCTCTGAAAAGTAACGGCCTCGTTCATTCTGAACCACGTAAGCATATCCTCTTTTAACAGCTTCTAAGGCCCTTTTCGCAGTTCTTGTTTTCTGTTTCCCATCCCCCCAAGAATTAAAATTGTAAGGCGTTCGTGAAAAAATAATAGGCACCTTTTCATTTGTTTTAGGGCGATATATATCAGTTGCCAAGCGAATCCCATCTCGCATGGGCATCATTATTTTTTGGTCTATAATTGCAATATTTTCTAGTTCTTTAATTACGTTTTCTTGTGCCTGAAGGCTTAAGATTTTGACAAAGAAAAAAGCAATTAGAATGAAAATTAATGTTGTGCGGTTTTTCATGTTATAGGAAGTTTTTATCTATGAGCTGAGTTATTTTAGCAAGAATGAGTTCATGATTTCATGTGCTGCTTCTTCCCATTGGTTTTTGTCTTTTTCAGTGCAATTAAAGGTACATAGCAATAGTTTTTCATTGAGGTCTGAGAAAAAAATAAGGTTATATATTTTCGTGTCCATGGCTGGAGTTATCATCTCGAGACATCCAATTTTTCTACCGTTAATTATTTTAATTCCTGCACTAATCCATTCTGCAGAGGGGTAAGCGTTTTTAAAGGAGCTTTCAAAAACGCCTAGGTATTGTTCAATGATGTTTTGATCTGCTTTCTGCAGTGTTAAATTAAATCCGACATTTATACCTCCACTTTTATTAGAGTAAACCAGAGTTGGACGTCTTTGCGAAGGGTATTTTAGCTCCATCAATTCTTCAGCCATAATATCAAATCCTTTCGGGATTTTTATTTCCAATGCCTCGTTTAAAATAACTTTTGTTTCCAGTTCAATCGTGGGCTGAGCCACGGTTGTAAATGGAAAAACAATTAAAGCAATGAATAGGGGATATAGCGTAGGTTTTTTCATGCGAGTTGTGATTTCTATTGATAAATTTAAAGCTATTGTGCAATAGGCCTGATTTTTGAATTAAATCCACTCTATGGAATGAACGGTTTTTTTACTATTCACAGTGCCCGTATGTTTTGTCTCTTTCGGTTCGAACAATAGGTTGAGTACGAGATCTCCATTTGTTCGAGGGCGATGCTCTATTCCCCTGGGAATAATGATAATTTCACCCTCCTTAATCTCAACTGTTTCTTGATCTTTAAAGTCCATAAAGAGTGTCCCTTTAAAAACCATAAAAAGCTCATCTTCATGCTTATGGCTATGCCAAACAAACTCATCTTTGAGCTTACATAGCTTTACGTATTGTTCGTTTAGTTCCCCTATGATATGCGGTGTCCAAGTTTTGTCAAATTTGGAAAATTTCTCGTGGATATTTATTGATTTTATATCGGCCATAACACAGGCATTTTTCGAAGGTTAAGTCTTTATTCTAATTATATAGTTGGTAGTATCTTCGCACTAGTATAACAAGTGCTTTTTGCTGCTGTTTTTCCAGCCGGCCCTCGATTCATATTCTACGAAGAAGACTTTTAAATCGGCCCTTGACTCATAGTCAACAAAGAAAACTTTCTTATCGGCTCGTGAAGCATAATCGACAAAGAACCACTTCCCGTCATTTTTCCCAGCCCTTGATTCATAGTCCACTTTATATACCAGCAGATCAGCTCTCGATTCATAATCGACAACAAAAACCGTTACATCTGCTCTTGAAGCATAGTCCACTGCGAATACCTTTTGACTTAGTATTTCTTGTGTTATCATTAGACTCAATATTAGTACTATGTTTTTTATCATTTTATTTTTTTTCGTTCTTTATAAATATAAATAATTGCGGTGAATGTTGACCCAAGCATGGCCAAGGCCATATCCTTCTGAGCGTCCCACACATCTCCTTGCTGACCGTTGTAGTCTGTTGCGCCTTCTCCAGGGACAATAACGGTTAGAAGCCATTCAAAAACTTCATAGAACATACTAAATGTTTGAATAGTAAGCCATGCAAAAACTAGACTGATGATGGTGTTCTCAATACGGACCCGATATATCTCAAAAAGAAAAGGAACCATCAGTAATCCGAATGAGAAATGAACTAATCGGTCGTAGTGGTTTCTTTGAGAATTTATGTTGAATAGCTCATGAATGTCGATACCGATAGATTCAAAAAAACTTTGATACGGGACATTAGAATAAATCCAACGAGCACCAATAATGTGTAATAAAATAAATAGAGAAACCCCAATAAATGCCTTTAGGCTAAGCCTATCTAATATTAGGTCTGCAATTAAAATCAACGAAACTAGAAGGGTCCCGAGGTGTTGCAATAACTGCTGATTTGGGTATTCAGATTTAACCCAAAAAAGAATGCTTATGAACATCAGCAATACGAATAGCGCCGTTTTAATTCTGAATTTAATCTGCGAAAAAGAATTCTTGCTCATATTATGGTCGGTAGCTTTACTTTGTAAATCATTTTAACACATTGAAAAGATCTAGTTTAAAACAAATTTTGTTGGGCTCCCGTTTGGTATATTCAAGAAATATACGCCGGCTTTCGATTGGCTTAAATCTAAAGTTTGTACGCCTTCTTTTAGTTTCCCGTTAAAAGTAGTTTCGCCACTTACATTTGAAATGGAAAAAGCCTTTCCTGCCATTGAGGCACTCGCCTCTATTGATATTTTTCCGTTTGATGGGTTGGGAAAGACATTAATAGGTGATAAGCCATTCGGGGTTTTTAACCCTACTTCAAGAGACTCACAATCGTCCATTGTGGTTTGTATTTTAATAAAAAGATCATCGAAGTATGAGTCATTGTCTGTACCTGCATTTCTCGTTCCCATGAGTACCATTCTGATCGTTCGTGCGCCAATGGGGATGGCTTTTAAATCCTCCACTAAGGTCCAGCTAGAGCTCTGGTTTTCGTAGGTGTTTGTCTCCGATAGTAGCCCACCCGAATTGTCATAGAAGGCAAGCTTCAATGCAGGAATATCTGAGCCTGAATAGTCACTTAGGTAGCCGCCAAACTGTACATAAGCAGAGCTATTATCAATAGTTTCAGCAAAAGTATCTATGGACACTTCTTGATATCCTTCGCCATATGCATTTGGGTCACAAACCCCACCAACAGCGAACAAATAGCTTCCAGAATGGGCATCATTACCCGCACATTCGCCACTGAGAATGGATTCAAAAGACCCTGATGTTTCGTTCCAGTTTTCTGTTCCGTTCTCTGCGCCTGGGTTGAGCAATAAATTTTCAGATAGCGCCGAGCTTGTTGTGGTAAAAGAAATATTATTTGACCATTCACTCCAAGATAGGTTTCGATCACGGTAACGCACGCGCCAAAAATAGCTGGTGTTTTCATCAAGGCTAGAAATTTCTTTTTGCTTCATGCTGTTTCCCGATTCGAGATCCTCGTCGAAATACCAGTTTTCATGTTGAAACCAATCGTCATATACGAGGCTTTCAAAGTTCGCATCGGTGGCCACTTGCCAATGCACGGCGCCCTGTAATCCGCCATTGTTGTCGTAAAAGTCTGAACCCATGAATTCAATACAATCTGGCCTGATAGCAGCACCTTCATTTGGAAACAAGCCCATAGGTTGGTTTGGCGGAGTATTATTTTTCATGATCCGAATAGTGTCTCTAATTTCTGCATTGACCAATCCGTTTTCGAAGCTTCCATGACTCACGCGTGATAATAAAAACTGTGGGTCTTCTCCTGCTTCTACCTCGACAAGTACGAATCCGTAATCGTCCGTGCTTATAGAGTATTCTTTATAATCTTGTTGGTCATATTCCCCCCAATTGTCGATAGCTCCACCTGCAGAGGCCACATTTACCATCAGGTGCTGGTGGTCTCTACTTTGACCTCGTGAGTACCCATGTGTATGGCCAAAAAAGTGCACACTTGGTTTTCCAGATGTGGATGAAAACGCTTCGAGCTTTTCAATCACTTGACCCGTATAATCTGTATTTCCATCAATCCAAAGCTCAGAGTGGTGCGGGTGGTGCAATTGTGCAAAAACAAAGTCAATATCTTGATTTTCTGCGGCATCATTTAGTACATTTTCCAGCCAGTCTAGCTGTTCTTGAATTCTGTAACCACTGTTTGATTCAAGTCCGATTAATCGAACGTTAGAGTAGTCCTTGTAGTACCAGTGCTCTATGTAGTCGCTTTGGTTTGTTCCGTTTTCAGGAAGCGTGAAATACCTAAAATAGTTGGCTGAATTTTGTTCGTGATTCCCGGCAACGGGATAGACCGGAACATGCTGAAACAAGGCTTGAGCTGGGTCAAAAAAAGTATTTTTCCAAGAAGGGTAGTTACTCCCAGTCGTTACTAGGTCTCCAGGTATGAAGGCATAGGCAATGTCCGTGGCGAGTCCGTTGCCAAACTTTTCATTGACAAAAGGGATAAGCTCATTGTTTATGATATCACTGAATACTTCGGGATGGCTTCCGTCTTGTTGCATGTCACTCATAGAGACGATATTGAAGTTTTTTTCGCTATTGGGAAGAGGCGGAGTAACAAAGTCAAAAATATCACTTTGAACATCATTTGTTTCTATGCGATAATAATATCGAGTATCAGGACTGAGCCCATTTACAACAACAGTATGTACTCGAGAAAGACCGCTGCCCGTTACAAAAGTTCCTAGGGAAGTATTGCCTAAATCGCTTGTTGGACCCCATTTGATAATACTTTCATCGATTGCATTTGTCTCCCACATGATGGTCATAGAGTTTGTATTCGCATCCTGCAGGTAAGGACCAACGAGGATGTTTTGACTCCATAAAGAAAGCGTGCAAACGGAAATAAAAATGAGACATAAAAATGGGTAGCGCATGGCTTTATTTATTTTGTGTACATCAAAATAATAATTATACGGTTATCGAATGTAAAAAAACTGTTTTTAGCGCGCTACGACATGAAAGCAAGGTTGTCTTTTTTCAGTGATTGCCCAGCACTTTTTCTTTTCTTTCAATTCAAAGATGACTTGGGCTAAGGTTTCTTTTAAACGATAAAGATCATTGGCGGTCAGTTTTTTTTTGTCATTTTCAAAACGTGCATAGGTGATGTCAAAGCATCCGCCATACATATGGGCACTTCTATTGCTAGCGTTTCCATTGTTTCTTCTGAGGCGTCTGACATTTTCTTTCGTTCGGGTTAATGAGGTTACGATAAAGCGTGAGTCGCGAAGGTCTGTAGTGTATATTTTTTCTGCAAAATCAGCTTCAATACGCTCGAGTAACGCTTTGCCTTTTTTGGAGAGGTACGCATGGCTATAATCTAAGCGATCAATCGAATAGTAGCTTCCGGCTTCGAGTTTATAAAGGTTTCTGCGAGACTTAATGTCATTTTCATCTCTGCAAGGTGTAATCCCCGTGCGCTCAACAGTATTAATATAGTCGGACATTTTATCTTTCAATTTTGAGCTATATGAACCCGAGACTTTCAGCTTGGTGTAATTGATCGTTTTTTTAACAATCTTTTTAACAGATTCGGGTTTCGATGAGAACAAATAAAAGCCCCCGAAGATGCAAATAAGAATTGCTCCCGTAATAAATTTCGACTTTTTAAATTTCTTTCTGCGCATTGCTAAAACGTTTTTAAATACAAGCGTTCTACTTTTTCTCGGGCCCAAGGGGTACGTCTTAAAAACTTTAGGCTTGACTTGATCGACGGATCATAATTGAAGCACCGAATGTTTATGCGGTAGCCGAGTTCCTCCCATCCATATTCTGTGACCAAAGCCTCCAGAATATCTGCAAGTTTTAGGCCGTGTAGGGGGTTATTTTTTTGCTCACCGCTCATTTCAATAGTTTCTGTAATCATTCCATAAATACGAGCGAATTCCAATCATCGGCAAGAAGCTCAATTTTTTAAACCCATCCATTTTGATGTATTGTGTTTGAAGCTCTGCAAAGGCATGGATTTGACCTTTATGCATCATTGGATATGATGCACGTATATTTGTAATAAAGAAGGATTGTTTTGTGCCTTGGCCTATATAATTTCCAAAATCATTGGGTCGATTGATGTAGCTTTCATAAATATCTGAACCGTAATTCAAGCTATCCATATCCGTTCCCCTAATACCGAACGAAGCAAAAAATCGAAGCTTTAACTTTGGGTTTATTTTTTTGGACCAGTTCCATTCGGTTAGAATCTCTGCAAAATTACTACCGTATGGATGGGCGAGTGCGGACCCTCTATGGCCATAGACCTGAAGAGGAGTTAAATGAGAAAAAGTGTATGGCCGAACAAGGTTTCCCTCAAGGCGATAATTAAGGTCATCAGATATTCTTCCCATAATACCAAGCTGCGCACCAAACTTATTGGCCCACCACCCACTTCTGGCCCGTATTTCTGACAGTAAAAATTCATCTAGGACAACCTGCGAGTAAATCGTGGTATTTTTAATTTTTGCATCGAGCGATGCACCTATAATGACATTGTCTGAGGAGCCCATTGAATATTCCTGTGGTCGAAAAAACACAAAAGGATTGAGGTATTCGACATCATACCCTCTATTGAGTAAGGTATCTTTTGGCTGAAAAACAACGGCTTCAAAAACCCCAAAATTTAGCCAAGGCAAAATGTTCCAGCTGAGGTGATGATTCGTAACGTATTTCGATTGTCTCTGGCCATTGAAGTTTTCAGATAAAAACTGATAGTTCACGCTGTATTCCATATGCCAGAATGTAGCGCGTATCTGTCCAAAGGGCATGGGCTTTCCATAGTCACTTAAAAAGAGAGATCGCCTCCCAGACCCAATAAAGTTTTTGTCATAACCGGCCTGAAAACAGAACACCTCATTAGGCGTATAAGCCAATCGAGTCATGGGCATGACCCAAAGCTTTTGTGATAAACCAATCTCAGTAAGATTAATGTTACCCGGATTGAGGCTTTCTGCATTTGATATATTCACGAGTCCACCAATTCGAACATAACTTTTTTTAATGGGTCGTGCTTCAAGCAAAAAACCCATTCCATTTCGATGCTTCAAGCCATTTAAGCTTGTGCTGTATTGAATGCCCAAATCTACTAATGGGATCAGGTTGATTGTTTTTTCTGAATCTTTTGAAAGACAAAAACCCAAATTAGCATTACTTGTTCTTGTTTCATGGCTCAAGTAATAATGCTTTTTAAAAGCACTTTCGTTTTTTTCGGAGGTAGGAACTTTAACAATAGACTCATTGATATATCCAACATCAGTTTGACTCCATGACCCCGCGGCAGAGAGTGCACATAAAAATAATATGGCGTGCCTAATAGTCATTGTAGTTATTGAATAGATTAGTACTTAAGCCGATGTGCAGGAGTATTTGAGTAGGGTCAATATCAGAAATTCGAAGCACTGCTCGCCCGAATAAACAGAAGTTTATTTTTGGATTGATTCGGTAGCCCAATTCAAACTGTTGGTGAATAATTAGGTCATCAATGGCAGGGCTTTCATTATCCATTGGAAGCAGGTCGCGTTCGTTATAATTTTTAAGCCAATAGCAAACAGTTTTGCTTTCTCCATAGACACGTTTGATGGAGACATTAGCACGAATAACTAGCTCATCAAAACCCTGTCCTTTTGGATGGGCAAGCGGAAGGTTGTAGTGTGTGTAACTCATATTGGGGGCGTCAGCAGTATACAATTCACTACCTACCTTATTGTATTCGAGCTGAAGCATGGAATTTGGAAGCAGGTCATAGAATCGAACACCCAACTGGAAACCCATCTGCGATACATCCAAACCTGAGAATACAAATTGTTGGTAAAACTTTGTTTTTTTTCCAGCCACTTCCGAGGCATCAAAACCATAAATTGTATGATTGGTGGACTGGGTTAGGCCAAAAAAGGGCATAGGAGCATAGTATAAGCTACTAGGCTTTGTAGTCACACTGTCCCCCATAGACCAAATCGAATTTTCAGATAGACCAACAGTAATGTTTTGATTGACTTGATAGTTTAAATAATGTCTGGAAGAAGCTTTAGGTTGATAATAGCCCTCTACCGTTGAAAAAGCGGTCTTGCGAATCAAATTAAAGCGCCTGGTTCTGTGAACACCGTAGCTCCATTTTTTTAAAAAGTTGTATTTGATGTCAATGCTAGGTGCTTGATAGCTATTGTCCGAAAGGATCAAAGAACGGTAACCCGAACCTACAAAGGTCGGCGCGTTTCCTGCACGTATTTCGAGATTTTCAATGGGTTTGTATAGAAACGAACCGATGGCATAGCCGTAATCATATCCACCTTCCTTGAACGGTTTCGTTCGCCCTCCGCCGGAGACCACACCGTTTTGCTGAACAGTTGATGCATTGGGATAAAATTCTCCATGACTCGAGATAAAATTATTTTCATACTTGCTGAATCGCGCTTGATTTTCTACGAAGGTTGTGGCGAAAGACAAATTCTTAAGTAGGGTACCTTTTACATATATGCCTCGCGTATTTTGATACAAGGTTGGCCCACCTTCATCCAACCAATCCTGCCCCGCTTGAAAGTTCACGACGGGAGATAGGTAGAGGTTGACATTTTTTTCATGAACCTCAAAGAGGTATGCATCCATGAAGTGCTTCTTTAATTTATCGCGGAAGGAAACCTTGGTGCTATCTTTCGGCAAATGAGAAGGAAACGCCTCTATTTTAAAACCTGGTTTTTGGTACTGGTCTCGAAAATAATTATGGCCTGCCAAAGATTCAACTTGTGCATGCACAAAGACGGCACTAAAAAGCACAAGTATGCAGCTTATCTTTTTCATGAAGATAGGGCTAAAAGCGGTTTTGTTTTGGCGATGAAATAAGGATTGGTTAGGTTCTCTTTATTGTAGCACAAGGGCTGCCCTGTTTCTGCATGCACCACTGAGCCGCCAAGCGCTTCGAGTATGGCTTGTCCAGCCGCGATATCCCACTCCATAGTAGGCGCAAATCTTGGGTAGGCATCAGCCGCTCCACTTGCGAGATCGAAAAACTTCAAGGAGGATCCTTTTTTTGCGAATTCTACCCTTGGAGATATTTTTTTAAGGTCATTGATAAAATGAATAACAGGGCCAGAATGATGACTTCTTGAGCAAGTCATTACCACAGGGTCATTGATTACAGTTGGATCACTTATGGCTTCCCATTTAGTAGGTTTCTCTATTGAATCAAATTCGATTTTAAAAATGCCTGTTTCAGTGCCTCCGACATACATCAGTTTTTGTACTGGAGAAGCAATGAGTCCAAAGACAGGTTTTCCATCTCGCAACAAGGCAATGTTTACCGCAAATTCACCATTCCTATTGATGAATTCTTTTGTGCCATCCAATGGATCTACGCACCAACATTCTGTCCAGTTTTTGCGCTCAGAAAAGGGCATCTTATCTGTTTCTTCACCCGTTATAGGTATGCCAAGAGGCTCAAGGTGCTTATGGATGATTTTGGTAGATGCTAAATCTGCCTTGGTGAGTGGTGAGCCATCATCTTTAATTATAGTATCAAATTCATTTTCATAAATATCCATAATCTTATGAGAAGCCTCAACGGCTGCTTTTATGGCAATGGTATATTTGGATGCTAATTCTTGCATAAATTTAAAGTGACATTTCTGGAACCTCTCCGTTAACAATTAAGCTCCCTTCTGTTTTTGATTGTATTTCTTCAACACTCACTCCAGGGGCTCTTTCAACTAAATGAAAAGCACCCTCCTTGATTTCAAGAACGGCAAGATCGGTCACTACCTTTTTCACACAAGCAACCCCGGTTAGGGGTAAAGAACAATTTTTAAGAAGCTTGGATACACCCGCACGATTACTGTGCATCATGGCGACAATAATATTGTCAGCAGAAGCGACTAAATCCATAGCTCCCCCCATTCCTTTTACCATCTTCCCTGGGATCTTCCAGTTCGCGATGTCTCCATTTTCTGAGACCTCCATGGCGCCTAATACAGTCAACTGTACATGCTGACCACGAATCATAGCAAAGGAAGTAGCAGAATCAAAAAAGGATGCTCCTTTCATTGTCGTGATGGTTTGTTTTCCTGCATTGATGAGGTCAGCATCTTCTTCACCTTCGAATGGAAATGGACCCATGCCGAGTACACCGTTTTCTGATTGAAATTCGACCTCAATCCCTTCTGGGATATAGTTTGCAACAAGGGTTGGTATGCCAATTCCTAAATTAACGTACCAGCCATCTCTAAGCTCCTGTGCGATTCTTTGCGCGATACCTTTTTTATCTAGTGCCATATTATTTAGTTCTTGTTGTTCTTTGCTCTATTCTTTTTTCAAATTTTTCTCCTTTAAAAATTCGTTGTACGAAAATGCCTGGAGTATGAATTTCATTTGGGTTTAATTCCCCCGCAGGAAGCAATTCTTCTACTTCTGCTATAGTGATTTTTCCCGCCATGGCCATCATCGGATTGAAGTTTCGTGCAGTTGCTTTAAAAACCAGATTCCCGTCTGTATCTCCTTTCCAAGCTTTAACTATCGCAAAGTCTGCATGAAGTGCACTTTCTAAAATGTGTGGTTTTCCATTAAAAACACGCACCTCTTTTCCCTCCGCAACTTCTGTTCCGTATCCTGCTGGAGTGAAAAAAGCTGGGATGCCAGCGCCTCCCGCCCTACATCTTTCAGCCAAGCTTCCTTGTGGTATGAGGTCAACTTCCAATTCTCCTGAGAGCATTTGTCTTTCAAATTCATCATTCTCCCCCACATATGAGCTGATCATTTTTTTAATCTGCTTGTTCTGCAATAGAAGTCCAAGTCCAAAATCATCCACTCCTGCATTATTGCTTATACACGTGAGACCTGTTACGTTCATTTTTACAAGCGCTGCAATTGAATTCTCAGGAATTCCACAAAGACCAAATCCACCAAGCATTAGCGTCATATTGTCTTCAATCCCTTGAACGGCTTCCGTTACGTTTTTTATTACTTTATTCATATTTTAATAATCAAATTCTTCGTTTTCCATTAATGGGTCTAGTGTTGAATTTTCTTCGCATTTAAATTCTTCGGGGTTATAATTATCTGGAACAGCAAAGTCCTTATTTGAGATATTTATTCTCCTGTCCGCATATACCTTTTGCATGTAATACCCGTAAATAGGCAAGGCCATTCTTGCTCCTTGTCCCCAAGCCATTGTTTTAAAACGGACAGAACGATCCTCTGCTCCTACCCAAACGCCAGTGACTAGTTCAGGGGTCAAGCCCATGAACCAACCATCGGAATTGTTTTGTGTCGTGCCTGTTTTGCCGGCAGTTTGCGCAGAAATGCCTCCCCAAGGCCGCCAAGACCCTCTTAGACTAGACCCTGTTCCTCCCTGTACAACGCCTAGCATCATTTGTAAAATCTCATATGCGACTGTTGGGCTAATTACCTTTTTACGTTCTTGATTTGCCTCATAAATCACTTTCCCATTTCGATCTTCGATTCGCTCAATAGTTGTTGGTTTGTTGTATATGCCATTATTGGCAAATATACATTGAGCGGCCACCATATCAAAAAGGGAAATATCGGCTATACCTAGGCATAAGGCAGGCACAAGATCGGATTTCCTTAAGCTAAAATTCATTTTTTCAAACATTTTATTGACCTGAAAAGGAGCGCCTCGTTCAAGTTCAGCAATGTAGTCCCCACATTTCGCCATTACGGCAGCGGTCGTAGGATTCGAGCTAGTAGCAATTCCATTGGCTACATTTTTTGCTAAATCTCCCTTTGGACAAAATGGCTTGTAAATTGTAGATTCCTTTTGATCAGGATCAAAAAACCTTATACAACCATCACCTTCTTTAAATACGGTGCATGGTTTGACAACTCCCATTGAAAGGGCATTGGCATATATAAAGGGTTTTATGGTTGAACCAACCTGTCTCTTTCCTTGTCTTGCGTGGTCATATGCGAAATGCTTAAAGTTGGCTCCTCCTACCCAAGCCCTAACAAATCCTGTAGCAGGTTCAACAGAGAGCAGTCCAGTATGTAAAAATGACTTATAGTATTTAATAGAGTCAGCTGGTGTCATTACGGTATCAATATCTCCTTTCCAGCTGAATACTTTCATGGGCGTTGGCTTTTCAAAAGCCGCGTCAATTTCCTTAGAGCTTATTCCCAGTCTCTTCATTGCGTAGTATCTGGCACTGTTTCGTTGCGCACGTTTCAAAATCGATTCAACAGTTGATTTTTTTAAGGTGTTTGAAAAAGGGAAGCGCCTTAGTCCTCTATTGTTTCTATCAAACTTTTCTTGTAGAGAAGGCACCTTTTTTGCGTTTTTATTTAATGGGTCTCTACCGCTCAAGTGTTTCACAACAGCGGCTTCTGCCTTTTCTTGCAGTGATGTATTTAATGTCGTGTATATTTTTAGTCCATCACGGTAAATATTATAGGAAGTCCCGTCTTTTTTTGCATATCGATAGTCTCCATCTTTGTCTTTTTCTTTCAGTAATTTACTCACTTCTTTCCGCAGGCTTTCTCGGAAATATGGAGCCAATCCTTCTTTGTGGTCTACAGTGGTATAGCTCACCACAATAGGAGTCATCTTTAAGGAGTCATATTCTTTACGAGTGATTTTATTGGTTAGCGCGGGATTATTGCTATTGCTGTTTCTAAGCCATTGGAAAAGAACCTGATTCCTTCTTTCAATTGCCCTTAATGAATCTTTTGTGCGTGCGGCATCTATTTCTTTTGTGCTTATATCTTCTGGCGCAAGTTTCTTTCGGGAAGCAAGCCTGCGTGCATAGTTTCTTACCTGGTAGGAGTGCGGGTTATACAGCCCTGGGTTTTTGCACATGCCAACAAGCGTTGCCGCTTCTGTTTTAGAAAGCTCGGCTGCAGTCTTATTAAAATAAACAGTTGCTGCATTTTCAATTCCAACGGCGTTATATAGGTAGTCGAATTGATTGAGGTACATCGTTAGAATTTCTTTCTTCGTATATCTTTGTTCAAGTCTTGCGGCAATTATATGTTCTTGTGCTTTTTCATTAATCCTGCCGAACTTACCTAAGAATTTTGAGGTCGTTGATTGAGACTCATCTTTATCTATCGATCTTTTTTGAAGGGTAAAAAGTAGCTTTGCTAGCTGCTGAGGAATTGTTGAAGCTCCTCCACTTTTAC
>CAJWRM010000016.1 GCA_913046365.1 uncultured Flavobacteriales bacterium | reverse complement strand
TAATTTTTTTTCTAATTCTTTTACTAATACTCCTCTATTGGTAAGCCATTTAGACGTCCATGCACTTTTAAGAATTGCTTGATATTCTTCTTGTGGTGGCAGGAAAGTTTGTGTTACATTTATCATCTTTTAAGGAACTTTTCTACTGTTCATATTTATTTACTGATAAAAATTTATTCACCATAACAGACAATTTACTTGCCCCGGAATCATTTAAGTGATCTGCATTATGAAAGTCATTTTTTTTGAATAAAGAATCTTGCATCATGTTCACATACGTACAATTCATATATTCAGAGGCAATAGAATCGGATATTCTTACCATTTCTGAATACTGGTCCTTATGTAGTTTTAGATTATAACATTTACTTACAGGTGGGCTAATCAGTAATAAATTTATATTATTTTTTTTACTAAAAACTGCAATATCACTGACATATTTTATGTTTTCTTGAAGGTATGTGTTGTTTTTCTTATGGTGCCTTTTTGACGCGTTAATACATGACTGGTTGAATTTTTTATCATCGATTGTTCCTTTAAAAGGTGCATATCCTTTAGGATCGCATTCTAAGGAGCTCTTATCATTCAAATAAAAGTTTTTCAACCTATTAAAGTTGTGTTTTAAATTATTGGACGTTAACTCAAAATCCATAAAAGGATTTAAACCAAAATAAATATTATAATTTTTTATTCTCCAACTACTTTTTCCCATTTTCAACCTGTCAAAATAAGTGTTGTAGGAAATTGTGCAGATGATGTTTTTAAGATTTTTAAATTCTTTTTTATGTTCTTGAAAAATCATGTAGTCGTAGTCAATTGTCTGACTTACATTAGAAGCATTAAATGTTCGATCGGAAAAGTATTTCGGATTAAACCCCCGATATGCATGAGAGTTCCCTAGAATTAAGGTCTCTATTTTTGTAGAATTTATATTCAAAAAGTCTGACTTAAGCGTATAATCATTCGGGATATTTCTTAGGGATATTTCAGAAATTATAGCTACGAATATTACAGGAAAGGAAAAAATCAGAAATGATTTTATAAAACGTCTCATTTAAAATTGTTGTGACATAAAATATTATTTATTGTCATATCAAACTTATAAAAGGTGTTTGCCATCCAAGGATTCTGTATTCTTGTTTTAAAATGTATTCAATTAAGCAGACTTATTCGAATGGACATCAAAGGCTTCATCTATAGTGAATCCAACAAATGCAGCTATTTTTTTCCATTTGTCATTATCCTCTAGATCCAAATGTATGAATCTTGAATTATTGTGGTCTTGACTTTTAAAAAAATCGATACAATGTCTATTCCTATTTTCATAAACACCTTTATAATGTTGTCTGTATTCCTCTGTTAATGGTAGAAGATTATCTATTTTGTTTTGATTATAATCATGTTTTTCACCAAATACTTTATAATACTCAGTTTCCCTTTGGTACATGTAACAATGCCTAAAGGTATTCCCTAATGTTTTTCCTTTTGAGTGAGACATCATTGAATTAAACCACTTATCTGAGTCTCGAGTCAACAAAATAAATATTGAATTAGGAAAACGATGAAAAAGATATTTATAAAAATGTCCGATGCTCTCTGGCCCATCCTCAAAAACATCATTGTTTTTAAAATCCATGCTACTAAAAATCGCCTCGTAATTACCATCAAAATATAATTTCCCCCAATTGTTTTCTTTCGAGTGGTACCAGCCTGCTCTTCTATAATTATGCTTTTCAAAAAAGTCACCAACCGATGTTGTACCCGTCCTCTGAATGGAGATACAGAATATTTTTTGTTTTTTTGTTTTCCCTAAAAAATTAAACATTTTCAACCTTTAAATTCGTTTTTAGCATAAATGGAGGCCAGACTTCTTCTTTATATGAAACTTGAAATTTTGCAATGTCATTCACTCTTAAAATGGGAGATGCGTTTTTCTTTTCGGTTATACTTAGGTTAATTGAGTACATTCCTTTTGATAATTGCAATTCTCTATGGGTAAAAGTAAACCTAGTCTTTGTTCCAATTGTTTCCGAAACCGCTCTTTCATCAGTTTGTAATACTGCAACGCCCCTATATTCCTTATCAAATATGCTGAGATTAACAATGGGTAGTTTATCCCGCTTCGTTTTGAAATTTAAATCAACAGAAACATGTAAGTCGTCTAACCAGTTCACGGATACAATGTCAGATTGGTCGGTATCCAAACCATTTATATGAACATGACCAACTTCAGTAGAGTCGTCTGTGAAAACAATGCTTTTGTCTCCAGTATTAAATGTGCTGTAGTACATATCTATCCCCTTACTCACATCATTTCCTTGGTATTGAACAACTCCATGGTCCATTAAAATAATTTGGTTGCATATGCGGCTAACCATAGGCATATTATGGGAGACAAATATCATAGCGGTATTTGGTAAGATTTCATCTATTTGCTGAAAACATTTAAGTACAAATCCTAGGTCACCTACAGCCAATACCTCGTCTACAATCAAAACATCGGGCTCCATATGCGCTGCTACAGCAAAACCAAGTCGAACCTTCATTCCTGAGCTATAGTTTTGAACAGGCGAATCTATAAAATCTTCAATCTCACTAAAGGCAATAATACTAGCTATTTTTTCATCGACTTCATTTCGGCTAAATCCAAGGACTGCTGCATTGTTGTAAATGTTTTCTCTGCCTGTAAGTATAGGATTAAATCCAGCTCCTAACTCGATTAACGCCCCAACCTTGCCTGTCAAAACAACACGTCCTTCATCTGGATTAATTAATCCGTTTATTATTTTTAATAATGTGCTCTTTCCAGCGCCATTATGACCAATAAGGCCAATGCATTCGCCTCTCCTTAGGGTGAAGCTAATATCTCTAACTGCCCAAAATTCCTTAGCGCGAAGCGTATTGTTTTCAGACTTAGAAAATGGTACTATGGACTTCATGGTATCTAAAAGTCCGTAATACAAACTGGTTTTTAAGTCTTTACAAAACTTTTTAGAAATATTATTTACCTCGACCAGTGTTTCTCTACTTATTCTTTTATCCTCCAATTCTTTCTGTTATAATGGGTATTGTGATCTTGTAAAATATTAATGCAATGCAAAAAAGTAATAAACTCCCTAAACCTATCGAGATATAATAAGATACTTGTTCAAAATTTTGCCCAACCAATATATTCCTAAAATTATTAACTAACGGTGTTAAAGGGTTGTAGTATAGAATACGACCAATCGCATTATCATATGTTGGCAAAACAAAAACGACTGGGCTGAAATACATTAAAACTTGCATAAATGGAGTCATTAGCTTTCCAACATCTCCATACAACAAGCCAATAGGAGTTATGAGCAGTCCAATAGATGTTCCGAATAGAATCATCATAAACAAGGCTATAGGAAATAGGCTAATCGACCAAGAGATATCCTGCTTGAAAACGATAAGTAATATTGCTAGAATAATCAACTTTATAAAAACATTAAATAGTGTTTTATATATCCCTGCGGTAATAAGGGCTTCTTTTGGGAAATTAATTTTTGAGAGCGTTGAACGCATGGTTTGGGTTACATTAATCGTTCCCATGATTGTTTCAGTTAGAATAGCCCAAGCCATTGTTCCCGTGAAAACAAAAACAGGGTAGTAAATCCCAGTGTCAGATAGCGAAACTGTATTAGAATTTTTCATAAATATCCAAACTGCAGCCGTAGATAAGGGTAAAATAACAGACCAAAGTAGACCTAAAAAGGACTGTCTATATTGTGCGCTTATATCTCTTTTTGCTATTTGGTATGCTAAAAAGTGACTAGAATATAAATTTTTCAAACCTTCGAAAAAAATTGAAAATATGCTATTGTCTACATTTGGGGTATATATTCGAACATGTTTTGTTTCTTTCACTTCATTCCCTTTTTAATATCTTGCTTCACTAAATTTACAGAAATACCGCACTCCTATATAGTTTTTAATGATATTCCTTTCCCATATTAAATAATCATCCCCGCACCAACGGTATTAAAATTAGTTTCGTCAATTAAAATAAATGACCCTGTATTTCTATTTGTCCTATATGAATCAAAAAAGAGTGGGGTAGTGGTCTTGATCTTAATTCGAGCGATTCCATTTTTCTCCATGGTCGTTTTACCTTCTATTCTTTTCAATTCATTCAGGTCGACCACATAAACGATTTCTTTAATGATCGCCCTTCCGGATCTTGATGTGTGCTGGATGCTATATTTCCCATTGAGTTGCATCGGGTTTTCTCCCATCCAACAAATCATGGCATCAATTTCTTGACTGTTTTGAGGTTGGTTCGTTGTTTTCACAACCATGTCTCCTCGACTAATGTCAATGTCATCTTCTAGTTCAATGCTAATAGATTGCGGGGCATAGGCTTCCTGAAGCTCTAGATGCGCACAATGTATTTTTTTAACACGGCTTTGCATTTGAGAGGGTAGTGCGGTAACTTGATCCCCAATTCTTAAAATGCCACTTGAAATACGTCCTGCATATCCTCTGTAGTCATGATATTCATCTGTATGTGGTCTCAAAACGGTTTGAACAGCAAATCTAAAATCTATATGATTGAGGTCATTTGCGACAGGTATGTTTTCTAATGAATGTAATAATGTTGGTCCATTGTACCATTCCATATTTTTAGATCGGTTCACCACATTATCACCTTTTAACGCTGATATTGGTATGAATTTAAAATCTTGTATGTCTAATTTGGCTGCAAAATCTTTATACTGCTCTTTTATTTTCTCAAAAGCACCTTTTTCATAATTGACGAGGTCCATTTTGTTTATACAAACAAGAACATGTGGTATTTGGAGCAATGAGGCAATATAGCTATGTCTTTTCGTTTGTTCGATGACTCCATTTCTTGCATCTATTAAAATTAAAGCAGCATTAGCCGTTGAGGCTCCCGTAACCATGTTTCTTGTATACTGAATGTGTCCGGGAGTATCTGCAATAATGAACTTACGATTAGGTGTATTGAAATATCTATAAGCTACATCAATGGTAATGCCTTGTTCTCTCTCGTCTTTTAATCCATCAGTTAAGAGTGAAAAATCAATTTCATCTAATCCTTTCTTTTTACTCGTGTTTTCTATCGCGGCAAGTTGATCTTGAAAAATACTTTTTGAGTCGTAAAGTAAACGACCTATTAAGGTACTTTTACCGTCGTCAACACTTCCAGCGGTTGTAAATCTTAATAATTCTCCTTTCATATTAAAAGTATCCTTCTTTTTTACGTTCTTCCATAGCAGCTTCTGATCGTTGGTCGTCCGCTCGATTTCCTCTTTCTGTTTCACGCGCTGCGGCAACCTCAGCAATAATATGGTCAAGTGTACTTGCTTCTGATTCAACAGCTCCTGTGATTGTTAAATCTCCAATTGTTCTAAATCGAACAATTTCTGTTGTGACTTTTTCATTTGGTTTGAGTGTGATAAATGGTGAGTTTGCCAAAATTGTACCTCCTCTTCTTATGACCTCGCGCTCATGGGAGAAGTAAAGACTGGGCAATGCTATTTTTTCTTTCTTAATATACTCCCATATATCCATTTCTGTCCAGTTACTAATCGGAAAAACACGAAAATGCTCACCAAATTTCTTTTTCCCATTAAATAAGTTCCATAATTCGGGTCTTTGATTTTTTGGGTCCCATTGGCCAAAGTCATCACGATGAGAAAAAAATCGTTCCTTGGCACGTGCTTTTTCTTCGTCTCTTCGCGCGCCACCCATAGCCGCATCAAATTGGTTTTTCTCTATGGTATCGATTAAAGTCGGAATTTGCGCAGTATTTCGAGTCGCATGAACGCCTTTTTCATCTTGAGCTAGACCATTGTCAATAGCTTCTTGGACACTTCCAATAACCAACTGGGCGCCTATTTTTTGAACCAATTCATCTCTGAAAGCAATTGTTTCATCAAAATTATGTCCTGTATCAATATGAACGAGCGGAAATGGAATCTTTGCTGGGTAAAAAGCTTTTACAGCAAGGTGCGTAACAACGATTGAATCCTTACCTCCTGAAAACAATATGCACGGATTTTCAAACTGTGCAAATGCTTCTCTTAAGACAAATATGGACTCTGCTTCTAACTCCTCTAAATGTTCTAGTCTGTAGCTCATAGTTTTGATTTTAATTGATCAAATAAATAGTCGATGCTTTCGTCTGGTGTTTGTTCATCAGTTTTTACTAATATATCAGGTTTTTCGGGTACCTCAAATGGACTTGAAACACCGGTAAAATCATTTATCTCGCCCGCTCTTGCTTTTTTGTAAAGTCCTTTTACATCTCGTTTTTCGCATGCTGAAATCGAGCTATCAATATATACCTCTATAAAGTCTGTATCTGAAATGATATTTCTTGCCTGAGTTCTATTGTTTTCAAAAGGAGAAATAAAGGCATTAATTACGATATGTCCCGTCTCAATAAATAGCTTGGATATTTCGGCCACACGTCTAATATTTTCGTTTCTATCTTTGTCGCTAAAACCAAGGTCTTTATTTATTCCGAGCCTTGTGTTATCTCCATCCAAAACAATGGCATTGAATCCATTTTCAAAAAGTTTGGCTTGGAGTCCATTTGCAAGTGTCGATTTACCTGAACCCGATAGCCCGACAAACCAAATTACAATCCCACGGTGCTTATTGCGTTTTTCGTAGTCGCTGCGTTTTATTTTATAGGACTGAGACTTCAGGTTATTCACTTCGTTTCTTTTGTTTGATCATCAGTTTTTCGATGTGGTAAACCGAGATTTATTTTAAACCACATGCGTTCGTGAAAGTAGTATAAAATCATTTTAGTAACGACCTCTATTCCACCGATTTTTAAACCTGTCAATGCATCTCCTGTGATGAGCCATCCTATAATCATTGTATCTATGGTCCCGACAATTCTCCAGGTTATTGTCTTAGCAACGTGTCGCTTTACTGAGGGGTCTTTGAATAATATTAAATCTAAAATCATTTTACGGCTTCGCCATTCTCACTCCCATATATTCTATTGGAATAGAGTATTTGTCATTATTTAACCAAGTTAATTATTCTTTACTCCAAAGAAGTAAAAAAGGTTCCTTTTGGTTTTCTGTATATACATTAAACTCATCAGAAGTCATTACCATAGCACGAATTTTTCGTGAAACAAGTTCTTCAGCTTTCTGAATGTGTTCTTGTAAAATCTTTTTATCAATATCACCAATTAATACAACATCAATGACTCCTGAATCCTTTCCTTTTGCATAGTCTCCAATCAAATATGCATTTTCCACTGAACCTAGCCTTTCTATAACAGATTCAATAATCGAATCAATTCCAGTAATTTTTGAAACAATACTTTTGATTTCCGGAAATAAAGGGTGAGATCTCTTGGCATTATACATCACAAGGTTACCTTTGGATTCTCGTTCTATAAGTCCAGCGTCTTGTAATCTATTCAATTCAAGTCTTACGGAATTAGTACTTTCATTAAATTCATTTGCTAATTCACGCAGGTAGGCCTTCATTGTCGGATTCAAAAAGAACTTTACCAACAGCCGTATTCTTGTTTTTGATGTTATGAGTGCATCTAACATTGAGTAACAAATTTACTCGTTATTCGGAATAAGTATGAAGTTTATTGAATATTTATGAACAAGTAATGAACAAAACTAGGAGTTGAGGTAGTTTTGAACATAATCGTATACACCTTCTTCAAGGGTATAGAATGATTTTGAGTAACCAGCGCCTATTAGCTTGTGTATTGAAGCTTCGGTGAAATACTGGTAATTGTCTCGGATATCAATCGGTGTATCTATGAAAGATATATTTGGTTTTAAGTCGAGAGCCTGAAAAGTTAGCCTTGCTAAGTCATGAAATGATCGTGCGATGCCCGTTCCTGCATTGTATAAGCCTGAAGCCATATTGTTTTTTGCAAGAAACAATAATATTGAGACCACATCTTTCACATAGATAAAATCTCTAAGCTGTTCACCATCCTTATATGCTTCATTATGCGAACGGAATAACTTCATTCCTCCCGTTTTTTGAATTTGGTGATAGGTGTGAAATATGACACTAGCCATTCTTCCTTTGTGGTTCTCATTGGGGCCATAAACATTAAAGAATTTAACACCTGCCCAGAATGGGGGAGTAGTACCTTGTTTCAATACCCATTTGTCAAAATTATTCTTTGAATCTCCATATGGATTTAAAGGATTGAGTTTTTTAACAATATTGTGATTGTCTTCATAGCCATTTTCGCCCATTCCATAGGTAGCTGCGCTACTCGCGTAAATCAAAGGGATTTTATGCACCGTGCAAATATTCCATATCTCCTCGCTGTATTTAACATTTAAGGCTTCGTGAATACTATAATCCATTTCAGTCGTATCTGTTCGCGCACCTAGGTGAAATACAGATTCTACTTCATTATGGTTAGTAGAAAACCAGTCAATGAATGCTGATCTTTCAATTTTGGAATGACATCGAAGGTTTTTGTGATTATTTTCTTTATCCTTTCTCGAAAAGTCATCTACTAAAATAAGGTCGTTGACCCCTGATTTATTTAATGCTTCTGCTAGAAAACTAGCAATGAATCCTGCTGCTCCAGTAACTACAGTCATGGTCTAAAACAAGCCGTTTATTTCGGCGTCGATAGAATGGATGATTTTACCCAGGTCTTCTTGGCTTTCAGGGAAGTTGTTGTTATCGATATCAATAATTAATAATTTACCCTTATCATAGGTAGAGATCCAAGCCTCATAGCGTTCATTTAAGCGCTTTAAGTAGTCTAATCGAATACTTTCCTCATATTCTCGTCCTCTTTGCTGAATCTGATTGACTAGGGTAGGCACACTAGCACGAAGATAGATAAGAAGATCAGGAGCTGAAACAAAAGAATCCATCAATGTAAATAGAGAGAAGTAATTTTCGAAATCTCTTGTGGTCATCAAACCCATTGAGTGCAGGTTAGGCGCAAAGATGAATGCGTCCTCATAAATTGTTCTGTCTTGAATTACGGTTTGTTCAGTTGATTTTATTTCTTGAACCTGTGTAAATCTGCTATTCAGGTAATAGATTTGTAGGTTAAAAGACCATCTTTGCATGTCATGGTAGAAGTCATTTAAATACGGATTGTGTTCTACATCTTCAAAGTGTGTTTCCCAGCCATAGTGCTTTGAAAGCATGTTGGTTAAAGTCGTTTTACCTGATCCTATATTTCCTGCAACTGCAATATGCATAATGTGTTTTTTTTCGCTTTGCTAAATTAGTATAATTGACCGTACGCGAATTGATTATTGAGATTTTAATTCGTACGTCGTTAATGCTCCGTTTTTACTAAAATAAAAAGAATTTCCGTGAACACTCAAAGAGGATGCCTCTTCACATTTGATTGTATAGCTCATTTGACTATTATTAAGTGAGGAGAATTCCACCTCATTTCCTTTTAATTCTACTATATAGTCATTCCAGAAGTTTAATGCATTTAACTTAGAACTAAGTTGCCCTTTTAGGTTAAGAAACATATCAAAAACGAGTACGGACCCATCTGCATTTAATGCAAACAATTCATTATTATGTTCCTTAAGCTCAATAATGTTCAATTCTCTTCCAATTAAAGCGGCTACATTTAGTACACTTTGGGTTACCTTCAAATCTATGAAATCAACTAGCAGAAGGGTGCTGTTAAATTCATCTAAAACATAGATTAGGTTCGGTCTGACGGAAACAGCACATAGTTTCGCGTTTTGAATCTCAAAATCTTCTAGATCTATGCAGTTCCCATTTGGGCTAAAAGTATTATCAAGAATGCAGAGCTGTTGCTGGTCATCTGAAAACAATATTGTTTTAAATGCATTAATGGGTAGAAGTTGAGTGATTTCGCCTGTCGCCCTTATGCTCTGAGTAAACTTTGGTAGCTGTCCTTTTTGGGCTTTGTATAGATTATTTGCATTGAAAAATAGGATATTTCCAGTTGCATCAGGAATCCAATTAAAATCATCTTCCAGTGCGTAGTTTTCATTTAGCGCAACGAGCCTGGGTTGACTATGGCCGCATAAAACATAAGCTAAAAAAAGAAAAAACAATTTAAATTGAAGCATGGTCGAATGTTATCGTGTCCAAGAACCTCTCTTTGCAATCTCAAGAAGTTCCTCTATAAATATACGGCCATTTTGCACTCTTGGTATCTTATGCTGTCCTCCGAGCTTGTTTTTTTTCTTAAGCCATAGCTCAAAAACGTTTTTTTCAACGTACGAAAATTTTGGCGCAAGCATATTGACAGAGCCCTTGCGTTTTCCATCATAATCTACATTTATAGCTTTCATATTGGCTTCAATTGCAGCTTCAAGTTTGTTGATCTGATTTTCATCTTTTGTATTAAGCGCAATTAGCCATTGGTGACCTCCAGAGCCACTAGTATGTTCAAAGTAAGGAGCCACCGTAAAGTCAAAAACTAGAATGTCATTTGTGCTAGCGGCTTCGGATAAAGCTTTTTCTACATGTGAGATGATTGTTTTTTCTCCAAATGCATTTATAAAATGGGTCGTTCTGCCTGTGACCTGAAAGCGATAGGGTAATATAGATGTGAAGCAAATTGTATCTCCTATGATATAGCGCCACAAACCAGCAGAGGTTGTTAAAACAATGGCATATTCAACATCAACCTCTACCTTTTCTAAATCAATCACATGCGACGATTCTAGCGCTTTAAATTCATCCATAGGAATAAATTCATAATATATTTGGGCATCAGTAAGCAGGAGCATATCACTATTTTCTTTTTGGTCTTGTAGACCAAAGTATCCTTCAGATGAGTTATACGCCTGAACATAATTCATATTCGGATTTGGAAGCATTTTTTCAAAAGCTTTTCGATATGGACCAATGTTCATCCCTCCATGAATATAAAGTTCTAGGTTCGGCCAAACCTCATGGATATTTTTCTTACCTGAGATATCTAAAACACGCTGGAAAAGCACTAGCGTCCAGCTCGGAAGCCCGGCTACAATGCAGATATTATCGTTCAATGTAGCATGCGCCATTTGGTCAAGTTTCTTCTCCCAATTGTCCATTAATGCTATTTTTCTTTTTGGTGTTCTTCTTATTTCTGTCCACCAAGGAAGGTTTTCGACAATAAATGCGGAAAGATCTCCAATACTTGTATTGTTGGTTTGTGTATTTATTTGCGTGCTTCCACCTATGATTAAGTGTTTTGCGTTATATAATTTTCGATTCGAATGGTTTTCATAGTAGATGGCTAGAAGATCTTTTCCACCGGCATAGTGGTTTTCATATAAGGAGTCTACTGTAATTGGTAATAGCTTGGACGTATTGTTGCTTGTACCAGAAGATTTTGCAAACCACGAGGTTTTTCCTGGCCAAAGCACATTTTCTTGACCTTCAATTTGTCTTTTTATATACGGATATAGGGTGTCGTAATTGCTTAATGGTACAAGGGTTTGGAATTTCATTTTAGAATCGATTTGATTGAAATGATGAAGTATTCCAAAATCAGTGCGTTCTGCTTTTTTCAAAAGTTGATCTAAAACTGACTTTTGACATGTAATAGGTGATGTTGAATAATTCCTTATTCTTGGTAACCGTTTTTTTATTATGTGTGAAAAAACGGCATTAAATGGCATAAGAATACAATTGCTGTGGACTTATCCCCACATTAAAATACTGATAATTATACCAAGTAAAACAACTGTAACGATGGTCCCAACTGCGTTGGTTGATTCTTCAAAAAAATTATCAGACATAAAACTTGTTTTGTTGCATCAAAAATAATTAAAAGGATTGATTTTTCGTATTTAAATAGATTAATCTCTTCCTCCTAAGATTCGGAGTAAGGATAGGAATAGATTAATAAATAGGATATATAGCTGGAGTCCTCCGATCAATGCAATTTTACTTTTCTCTGCTTGACTCATTTGATTGTTTTGTACCATTTTCTTTAAAGCTTGCATGTGATATGCAGTAAGCCCTGTAAACACAAATACACCCAGACAAGCAATAATGAAGCCCATTGAGTCACTACCTATGAAAAAATTGACAATTGACGAAATGAACATTCCAATGAAAACCATGTATAAAAGGCTTCCAAACTTACTGAGGTCGGTTTTGGTGGTATATCCTAAAATTGCCATCCCTCCAAATGCACCAGCGGATACAAAGAAAGTATTTGCAATCGCTTGCAAATCATAAACGAGAAATATAGAAGAAAGCATGAGTCCCATCAGTCCTGAGTACATAATGAAAAGCAAGGTTAAAGCGAACATTGAGAGTCTATTATAACCCCATTGGATAAGAAAGCTAAGTCCTATAGGTGCGAATAAAACCAAATAAAAAGAAGCAGATAGTCCACCCGTTCCATTTACAAAGTATTCGCTAAACAAATTTGGATCATTTCCAACCCGATATGCAATAATTCCGGATATGCCTAAGGCTGCGAACATGTAGGAATATACTGATCTAAAAAAACTTCTTACTGCTTCCGCGTTGTTTTCTGTCCTGCTATTTTCAAAAATCGTATTCATAATTATTTAATTAAGTTAATAAATTCTTTTCGAGTTGCATCATTCTCAAGAAAAAGCCCCGTAAATGCACTTGTTGTTGTCGAGGAATTCTGTTTCTGAACACCTCTCATTTGCATGCACATGTGCGAGCATTCTAATACAACTGCCACACCCTTTGGGTTTAGAGTTCGCTGCAAGCAATCTCTTATTTCTATTGTCAGTCGCTCTTGAACTTGCAATCTTCTTGAATAAGCATCAACTACTCTTGGTATCTTGCTCAAGCCAACAATTTTCCCATCCGGGATATAAGCGATATGTGCTTTTCCGAAAAAGGGAAGTACATGGTGCTCGCAGAGCGAATATACCTCAATATCTTTAACCAATACCATTTCTGAATAGGTCTCGTTAAAGACAGCTTGTTGAACAATTGAGTCCGGTTCAATTTCATAACCATTGGTCAAGAATTTCATGGCTTTTGCTACCCGTTCAGGTGTTTTTAAAAGTCCTTCTCGATCTGGGTTCTCACCAATCTCTTTTAGTATTTGCCTGTAATTTGTTTCTAAAGTGTTTGTGTTCAATGTTTTTTTTCTATTAAACGTGGTTCATTTAAAATGGTTCTTCACCGCCGAAATATTCTACAAAATTATTTTCGGTTTCGACCAGTTTTATTTTGACCAGCATGCCACCTTTAGCTTTTATCAGGTTTTCCATTTGCTCCCAAATACCTATTGCTAAATTTTCAGTAGATGACATCTTTCCTTGCATGAATGAGACATCTAGATTGATGTTTTTATGGTCAATTTTTTCGATTACGTTCTCTTTAATGATTTCCCCAAGGTCTTTCAAGTTCATTACAAATCCAGTCTCTTGACTAGGTGTTCCTTTAACTGTTACAAAAAGCTCAAAATTATGCCCATGCCAATTTTTGTTACTGCATTTTCCAAAGATATCTTCGTTTTTGCTTGCTGACCAATCTTCTCTTCTTAACCGATGGGCTGCATTAAATGTTTCTCTTCTTGTAATGTAAATAGGCTTCATTGATATTAAATTTCTATAGTAGATTCTATATCTGACTTATATATACCATCTCGGTCTAAGTAATCTAAATTAACCTCGCAAAAGGTGTTTGTTAGACTATGCCGATAAGGTGTTTTTATTTTTATATAATTCTCTGTGAAACCATGCAGATAACCATCATGGTCGTGGTCCTCAAAAAGTACCTTTCTTTTGGTGCCCTTATTTGATTCGTAAAAATTACGCTTTTTTCGGTCAGATAAAAGGTGTAGAACTTTACTTCTTTCTTTTCTTTTAGGAATAGGAACTACCTGATCCATTTTCTTCGCTGTAGTATTAGCACGTTCTGAATAAGTAAAAACGTGAAGATAAGATATGTCAAGCTCTTTTAGGAATTCTACTGTTTCATTGAAATGAGCATCTGACTCTCCTGGAAATCCAACAATAACATCCACGCCTATACATGCATCCGGTCGCAATCTCTTTATATATTCAATTCTTTCTCGATACAATGTCGTATCATATTTTCGACGCATGGACTTTAATAATTCATCATTTCCCGATTGCAGTGGGATATGAAAATGTGGCACAAATTTTTTAGAGTCATTCAGGCAGAATTCAATAATGTCATTGGACAACAGATTGGGTTCAATGGAAGATATTCTGAAGCGGTCAATCCCATGAATGGTCTCTAGTCCTTTTACGAGAGAGAAAAAATTCTCCTTACCGCCCTGTCCGAAATCTCCAATGTTAACGCCGGTAAGCACGATTTCCTTTACGTCTTTCGCTGCAATCTTTCTGGCCTCCTCAAGCGTTTCTTCTATGCTAGCATTTCTGCTTTTTCCTCTCGCTAATGGTATTGTGCAAAAGCTACAGAAGTAATCGCACCCGTCTTGAATTTTTAAAAACGATCGGGTTCTGTCTCCTATGGAATAAGAAGGAACGAACTCTTTTGTTTTTTTGATGCTATCGAATGAAACAATAGTTTGCTTGTTTTTCTCATCCAAGCGATCTAAGTGTTGAAGAACATTGAATTTCTCATTGGCACCAAGCACCATGTCCACGCCTTCCATTTTACTAATCTCAGTTGGCTTTAGTTGTGCAAAACAGCCAACAATAATAACAAAGGAATCGTTATTTATGCGTTTCGCCTTTTTTACAAGTTGTCGACATTTTTTATCTGCATTTTCAGTGACAGAGCAGGTATTAATTATATAAACATCTGCTTGCTCCTCGAAATTAACCTTAGCGATACCTTCATCTTTGAAAAGTCTTGATATCGTGGATGTTTCTGAAAAATTCAGTTTGCATCCAAGGGTGTAAAAAGCAACTTTTTTGAACTGATTCATAATTGATTGTATGCAAATTTACGAGTTCAATGATGGTTAACAAAATAGAAACCTATCTTATTGCTCATTTTATGGTTTAAACATAGATATTACCTAAATTTGCGGGAAATTCAATTCTATGAAATTTGATATTACTGTTGTTGGTGGAGGTATTGTTGGTGCAGCTACCTTTTACAAGCTTCAAAAAAGAAATCCGAACCTAACGATTGCTTTATTTGAAAAGGAACCGGGTTTAGCAGACCACCAGACGGGGCATAATTCAGGTGTCATTCATTCTGGTTTGTATTATAAGCCAGGTAGTTTGAAGGCAAAAAATTGTATTGAAGGAAGGCATGAACTTGTCGCATTTTCTAAAGAATACGGTATTCCACATGATGTTTGTGGTAAAGTTGTAGTCGCAACTGAAAAAAAAGAGCTCGCAAATATGGACCGTATATTTGCAATAGGAACTGAAAATAGAATTGAAGGTATAGAAAAGATAAATGCGGATCAAGTTAAAGACATCGAGCCGCATGTTGAATCTATTGGTGGTATTTGGGTTCCGTGCACGGGAATCGTTGATTTTGTTGCGGCGACGAAAAAAATGGTAGAACTTGCCTTGGCGATTAATAAAGAAAGTAAAGTCTTAATGGGTTGCGAAGTTCAAGATATTGAAAAGAAAGACGAGTATTCCATTCTGCATACGAGTAAAGGTACTTTTCAATCTAACTATCAAGTTTTTTGCGCAGGTCTTCAGGCGGATCGTTTGGCGAAGAAAGACGGTGTTGACTTAAAAGAAAAGGTAGTCGGTTTTCGAGGAGATTATTATGAGCTTACCCCTCAGGCCCAACACAAAGTCAAAAACTTAATCTATCCTGTTCCAAATCCTGACTTTCCTTTTTTAGGTGTACATTTTACACGGATGACCAATGGTGAGATTGAATGCGGTCCGAATGCAGTATTTACATTTAAGCGAGAGGGATATGAGAAAACTGATTTTTCATTGACAGATACAGTAGATGCACTCTCTTATAAAGGTACTTGGAAATTATTTTTCAACAATATGGCTTTTGGTATTAATGAATACCGCCGTGCCTTTTCAAAAAGACTTTTTCTTAAAACGTTACAGCGTATGATTCCTTCATTAGAGTCAGATGACATCCGGCCGGGAAGAGCAGGTGTTAGAGCGCTTCTTTTATCGCAGGATGGGGACACAAGAGACGATTTCAGAATTGAGTATCACGGGAATTCAATTCATGTTCTGAATGCTCCATCACCAGCGGCTACAGCATCACTTGCCATAGGTGATTATGTGTCCGAAGCAGCCGAAAAACATTTTTCATTAAAATAAATGGGATTTAAACACTTGTAATGTTGATAATATTTTTCAGATGGTATATGGGAGCATATAAATTAAAATTATCTTTAATATAAAACGGCCTATGTTTGACGATGAAGAAGACGATAGTAGCGAGAATTATTTAAAGCAAGATTTAGAGATATTTGAATCCTACATAAAAGGAAATAATGCCGTATTTATTGATAGTGATCGATTGGAGGCCATTGTTGATCATTATTTGATTAATGGAAATTTCTCTAAAGCCCTTCTAGCGACGGAAATGGCGATTGCACATTTCTCCTACAATGGTTTGTTTTCACTTAGAAAGGCACAGGCTTTAACGGGATTAGGTAAGCTAAACGATGCTATTGAAGTTTTAGATAACATTCAGTCTTTTGGAGTTCCTTCTTTTGAATTTCATTTGACCAAAGCTTCTATTTTCAGTCAGCTTAAAGACTCTAAGAATGCAATTAAGAATTATACTTTAGCAATTGAAGCTGCAGGAGAGGAAGATATTGACGATATCTATTTGGATATTGCCTTGGAATATCAAAACTTAGGCAACTTTAAAGAGGCAATAGACATTTTAAAGACGGCAATATCAGTCAATCCTCAAAATGAAGGTGCGCTTTATGAAATTGCATTTTGCTATGATCAACTTGGAAATTATCAACAAGCAATCGCATGTTACTCTCAATTTATAGATGAAAACCCATATTCTTTTACTGCTTGGTATAACCTCGGTAATGCGCACAGTAAGTTAGAAGATTACCCAAAGGCGATTTGGGCCTATGATTATTCTCTTTTAATTAATAAAGATTTTGGACCTGCTCATTTTAATATGGCTAATGCTTATTTATCACAAGAGAAGTTTTTTAAGGCCATTGAGCATTTTAATGAATGTATGCGCATTGACGGAGATGATGCTTCTGCTTATTGTTACATCGGTGAATGCTATGAGCAATTGAATGAACTAGAGCTATCAAAGCATAATTATAAGAGAAGTATAGAGCTTGCACCTATGCTCTCTGAAGCTTGGCTTGGACTTGGTATCATTGAGGATCTTGAAGGAAGAACGCGTGAGGGAATTGTATTAATAGAAAAAGCATTGGAGTTTGAACCAAATAATGCCGGAATCATGCATGTTCTTGCAGGGGCATATGAAAAGATTTCTGAATTTGAGCTGGCAAAAGAATTTTACAAGGGTTCTTTGGAGCTCAATCCGCATGACGAGGAATGTTTGTCCGATTATATCGAATTATTGACAGAAGAATCACCGGCAAATGCTTTTGAAGTATTACAAAATTTCATCGGTGAGCACAAAGAAAATAGAATTGCAGCTGTATTAAAAGTCAACTTGTACTGGCTGCGTGGGCAAAAAGAAGAAGCACTACATTTATTCTCTAAATGTCTACAAGAAAATGGTCAAAAAGCCAAATCAATTTTTGACATTAATCCAAATTTACTAGACGATCAGGATTTTTTAAACTTATCACAAGACTAAATCAAATGAATTTTAAATTGTCTTACATTCCGAAGAGATCGGAAAAACCTCGTCAACAGGGTGTGACCATGATGATGGATAAAGGTCTGAGTCTTAACGAAACAGAGAACTTTATAGAATCTTCTGGACACCTTACTGATGTTATAAAGTTTGGGTTTGGAACCGCTTTTGTCACCAGAAACCTTGAAGAAAAGATTAAGCTATATAAAGCTGCCGGAATCAGACCTTATTTTGGTGGGACGCTTTTTGAAGCATTTCATGCACGCGGGAAATTTAACGACTTTAGAAAGTTAGTATCCAAATACGACTTGGACTTAGCTGAGATTTCTGATGGTTCAATCATTATTCCGCATGACGAGAAATGCGAATTAATTAGAACCTTATCTAATGATTGCACTGTAATGTCTGAGGTTGGTTCTAAGGATTCCGGAATATTAATTTCACCAGCTAAATGGATTCGAATGATGCAATCGGAGCTTCAAGCCGGCAGCTGGAAAGTAATCGCAGAAGGAAGGGAATCGGGTAATGTAGGTGTTTTTAGACCGAATGGAACGGCACATACTTTGCTTATAAATCGAATTATTGCGAAAATAAAACCATCTGACATCTTATGGGAGGCTCCGCAAAAAAATCAGCAAGTTTGGTTCATAAAACTTTTTGGTGCGGAGGTGAATCTTGGAAATATTGCACCAAAAGATATGATTCCATTAGAATGTCTAAGGTTGGGACTAAGGGGGGATACTTTCTTTGAATTCTTGCCTAAAACCTTTGAAGAAAGGTTAAAACAGGTTAATGATGAAGAGGAAATAGATGACGCTGACGAATAATAGCTTAACATTATTTTTTTTCAAGAAGAACATACTTTAATAAGCCATAAAGCTCCTGTCTATAGTATTGCCTATCATGAGGGTTTTCTTTACTCAGCTTCTGGAGACAAGTCTATTGCGCGTTGGGATGTTAAAACAGGCCAAGCAGATAACTTTTTAATAAGGTTAGATGTAGCTCCCTATAAAATATTTGTTATTGAAGAATATGGCCAGCTTATCATTGGTTTAAACAATGGTAAGATTTATGTCATTGATTTGGCGCTCAAACAGGAGCTTCACATACTAGAATCACATGAATCTGCAATATTCTCCATGGAGTTTAACCACAATGATGGTCACTTTTATGCAGGAGACAAGGATGGACTATTATCTGTCTGGGATGTTAAAACATGGAGTCAACTATTTACTTTTAAACTAAACGGTGGCCGACTCAGAGCAATCCATTATGTTGAAAATGATCATATTTTGCTGGTGGGTAAGTATAATGGTAAAATTTCCGTTTATGAAACGGAGTTCTACAATGAAATCTTGTCTTTTCAGGCCCACAATACAGGTGTTTCAAGTCTCACATTCGATACGAATACCAAAATGATTATTTCGGGCGGTCAAAATGCATTGATTAAATCTTGGGACTTAAATGGAAGCTTATCTAAATCTATTCCAGCGCATAGATTCATCATCTATGGCCTCAAAATATTTAATGATTCTCTATCGCTTTCTTGTAGTCGGGATGGAAGTATTAAAATATGGGACAATGGTTATAAAGAGGTTGTTCAAAAGATTGATGTGTCCGGGTTTGGCCATAAACACTCGGTAAATCAATTAGTGATTATAAATGCAGATTTGTTTGCTTCATGCAGCGACGACCACACCATTAAGATATTTCGAGTTACAGAACTTAATCCCTAATATATTCTAATTTCAACTTACCTGTCATTTTATACATTTCAAGGTAGGTATTGATTTTAGTTAATAAAAAGTCAAAATATTGTAATGATTGGTTTTCAAAAGTATTCTTAAAAGTAACGAGCTCAATAGAACTGAGTGTGCCGAGATTAAATCTCTTTTCAGCAAGTGTCCAAGCTTGCTTGGCATAATCCAAATTTAGCTCTGCAAGTGCTACAAGTTCTGCATTTCCTTTATATGTGTCGACCAATGTAGCCAAAGAGTTTTCCAAGGATTTCTTCATGTTTTCATAACTGAGCGCTGAGATAGATTCCTGAATTTTCGAGGCTTCGATAGCTCTTTTGTTTTTCCAGTTATTGAATAAATTGTATCTCAAATTAAGCCCGCCATTGTACATAATCACTTCAGTATTGACTTTAAGATTTGGATCATTTAGATCTCTAAACCAACTTCTCGCTGGCGTGAATCCCGCCTGTAAACCAAGAGTAGGGTATAAAAAGGATTTCTGAAATGCAGTATTTGTTCTCTGTAGCTCAACTGCGAGGTATTGATTTTTTAGGTCTTGGTTCGAGTTTGGTAGGCTAGAAAGGGCATCTTCAAAATCGATAATTGGGAACTCAGCACTAAATTCCTCTGTCAGCTCCGGTATATTATCAATCTCAATAGGTTGATTCATTAGTAAAAATAGATTTCGCATACTGTTTTCAAAAGAAATTTTCTGCACTGTCGCATTTATACTATCTGAAAAGTAGAGGTTTTTAAATTGAAGCGCCTCCAATGAGTTTGAGGTTCCGATTTCATTCTTTAAGTCGTAATATTTAAAACGATCCAAAGAATTTTTTTTCACTTCATTTAATACCTTCAGCTTTTCTCGTTGTGCTAAAGCTTGATAATATGTCTTGAGTACATCTAAAATCGTTGATTCAATTACTGCGAGTGCATTTCCTTTACTTTGCGCTTCAAGTTGCCCTAACCTTTGTTTGGATATTCTTACAGCCATTCCGCTAAACAAATTCATATTTAGCGAAAGATTCGGAGATAGGTTTGTTGAAAGAATTACACCTGGGGTGAAGGTAAAGGGGTTGTTCGTATTGTCTTGAATTGTTGTATTGGCGCCTACATTAAGCGTAACAGTGGGATACAATCCGGCTTCACTCCAAGTATTATTTTTTTCTGCTATGCGCTGTTGTGCGGCACTGATTTGTACCGCATAATTATTTTTGATGGCAATTAAAACGGCCTCTTTAGCCGATAAATTTTGTTTGTCTTGACAGAAAAAAGTTTGAAGCATAAAAAGCGAAAAAAAACAGAGTAAAAATCTAGCGTTCATTTTTTAATGTTTTTTTTAATTTAAATACGGGCTCTACATCAAGCGATGATTTTCTTTCGCCGCGAAAAATTAATCTTCCAAGGCGCGCTCTATCGTTCCATAATAGTATCGCTGAAGGATAAAAGAAAAGTATGAAGACAGTTCCAAATAGAACGCCAAAAGCAATCGACGTAGCCATAGGAATCAAAAATTGCGCTTGCATGCTTGTTTCAGAAATCATTGGTAACAATCCAGCTACTGTTGTTAATGAGGTCAATAGTATAGGTCTAAATCGTGAGGCGGCCGCTAAAATAGCAGCTTCTTTTATTGGTTTTCCTTCCAATAATAAGCCATTATACCGGTCTAAAAAGACAATGGCATCATTTACAAGTACGCCAATCAATGCAATCATTCCGAATACAGAAAGAATGGATACGGGAATACCGACTAAGCCATGACCAATGATAGAACCTGCAATACCTGAAGGTATAACGAGCATAATTAAAAAGGCTTGGGAAAGGCTGTTGAAATGAAGCATCAGAATTACAAGCATTAAGAAAATAAGCACAAGTGTAACATATTGCATAGAATCTCCTGTTTTCTGGCTGCGTTCAAATTGTCCAAGTTTGAGGCTTTGAACATTTGGGTACAAAGACGTCACCTTGGGTAATATGGAATCAAATATTTCAGTATTGATATTTGCGACCTCTTCTGGATCAATCGTTTCTGCATCAATTTTAACGATGCGTTGTCCATTTCTTCTTTTTAGATTTTCAGGTGTACGCCCCATTGAGTAGTCGCATATCTCGCGCAATGGAATACGCATACCTTGTGCATTTTTGATTTTCATTTCAAATAAATCGTAGGTGCTATTGCGGTCCTCTATTGGATAGCGCACCCAAATTTTAATTTCGTCTGTTCCTATAATTACTCTTTGCGCCTCTTGTCCAAAAAAGCCTTGTCTAATTTGATTCAATACCTCTCCTTTGGATACGCCGAACAATTCAGCTTGCGGTTTCATTTTCAGCTGTATTTCGTTTCTGCCAGGCGGCAGGTTGTCTTTTATATTAATGACACCATTCATTTGTCCGAGCGCCTTTTTAATACCGTCTCTTGCGCTCATTAGGTTTTGATCATTACTCGAGGTAAGGCCTATTTCTATTTCTTTACCGAATCTGTTGAATCCTCCAACATAAAGATTTTCTGCAATTTTACCTTGATCCAAATCGTTGATCCTTTTATTGATTCGATTCATGAGTGTATCTAAAGGAATTTCTGAATCTTCAGCATTTACAAAAACACTAATGCCGCCAGTATGGTTGCCTGCTTGACCAATATTTTGCGTAAAACCTATATTACTTGTATAATAGGTCATAATTTCATCTCCGGTTTGCTTTTTTATTCTGTTGTTTTCTTCAAGTAAAATCAAGGTAGCTTGATTAATAAATTTTTCTGTCTCTTTCTCGTTTGTACCTGGTGTATAGGCTACTTCAATTGTGAAAAAGTCTGGCTGAATATTTGGGAAAAAAGTTGAGGATAAGGTTCCGTTGACCAACAAATAAATTACAAATACAGTAAAGAATAGTGGTATGAAGAATGTAAAACGATACCAGCGCTTTGTTTGTCCAACAAGTAGTGAAACTGTTTGTGTAAAAAGGTGGTCTCTCACCCATTTAATAAATGAATCTGCCGCAGCCCTCACTTTACCTTCAATTGGTGATTTAGAAAACCCGGCATACAGCATGAAGAGACCGAAAAAACTCAAAACGACTGGGAATAATATAATATCCCATGTGGCTTGTAATGGGAAAATACAGTAGGCTATTACACATGAAGCTATTCCCATAAGCATGAACAAAATGCCTAAACCGAAACCATAAGGTTTTTCTTTGGTTTCCTCTAAAACTGATTTCTTTGATAGGTGAGAGGGTAGCGTAATCATGCCTTCAAGAATTGAGAAAATCAGACAAGCGATGACGACGAAGGCCATTTCTCGCATCATTTCCAATCCTTCCACAAAAAAGAGGACAGAAAATGCAACAATTGTGGTAATCACTGATGAGCAAACGGAAGGCAATACTTCCATCGTTCCGTCAATAGCAGCTTGTTTCGCACTTTTACCTTTTTCAAAATGGGCATAAATATTTTCGGCAATTACAATTCCATCATCTACAAGTATTCCAACAACGAGAATCATTCCAAATAAAGAGATCATATTAATGGTAATTCCATAGAAGGTCCCAAGAATAAACATGCCTAAGAATGAAAATGGTATTCCGAACGCTACCCAGCTTGAAAGCTTAATATTTAGAAACATACCAAGAAAGACAAGTACTAAAATCAAACCTGTAAGGCCATTTTTTGTAAGCAAATCAATTCTTCCCTCCAATAGCTCATTAAATTCAAAGTAAATATCAAATTGGAAATCTGGGTTCTCCTCATTAAATCGATTTTGATAATTATGAAGCGCCGAGGATATTTTTTCAATGTCTTGAGAGGGTGATTTTTCAATTTGGAAAGATACCGCTGGCAGGCCATTAAATGCTGATTTTTGAGAATTTTCGGAGTACCCAAGTTTTACATCTGCTACATCTTTTATTTTTACTTTTTCCCCAGAAGGAAGCGCTCGAAGTACAATCTCTGAAATCTCATTTGCAGTGAGAACCCGATTATTAGAACGAATATTCATTTCTTGGGATTCTCCTCGAATTTGTCCTGTTGTAATGTTTAAATTTTGCGATGTAATCGCCATAGAAACTTCTTGGAAAGAGGTGTTGTAGCGTACAAGATCATTTTCGCGAATGTTGATTGAGATTTCTTTTGTGGGAAAACCCATTTTTACAATTTCAGTAATATCCTTTGTATTTAGAAGGTCTTGTTCAACTTTAGATGCTAAATCAATGAGCTCTATTTCTGAAATTCTTTTGTCTTTTGCTGATATTCCAATAAAGGCTACAACGCTTCCCATTCCACCAGAAGTAATTTTGTTTAAAATTGGTTTTTCTGCACCGGCAGGGAAGGAGTTGATCGAATTTATTGCATTTTCAACATCGCTCAGGAGCTGATCCATATTTGCATCCTGATAAGCTTTTATTTTTACGGATGACAAATTTTCAGAGGAGGTAGAATTTATTTCATCGATTGCCGCAAGTCCTTTAATCGATTGTTCAATTTTAATGGTTACGCCTTCTTCCATTTCTTTAGGTGATGCACCTGGATAGAATACTGACGCGATTATCGTTTGTGGCTCTAATTCTGGAAAAAAGGATTTTTTCGTCTGAAGCAATGAGAATATTCCGAATATTATGATGACTGCAATAAATGCATTTCCCCAAACAGGTCGGTTGACAAAAAAGGTGATTAGCTTTCTCATTTTTGCTGGGGAATTCCGACGTATTTCTTGATGGTTTTGGATGGAGTGATAAATTCAACCACCAAGGTATCTGCATTTGTAAGCCCTTCAACAAAGATAGAATCCTGTTTTTGACTGATAATCTTGACAGACTTCCTTTTGAGTTCGTTTTTGTCTAGCAGGTATACTTCATTTTCTTTTACTGCAGATGCTGGAATAACTGCAACGGATTCGGAAATAAGATTGTCTATGCTAGCGGTAACGTATTGTCCAGAAAGAAGAGATCTTCCTTTCTCAGGCGTTATTGAATAATAGGCATCGACAGACTGTGTATTCTTGTTTATTTCGCCAGAAGTTCTTAAAAGTTTGCCTTGTGCTACTTCTATTCCATTTGCATCAGTAAAAGTAACGCGACCTGTTTTTTGAAATTTATCGATGAAGTCAATAGGTATGGGTAAACGCACCTCCATTTTTTCTTGGTTAAATACTTTTGCTATTCTTCCTCCCGGATTAATAATCGCACCAGGTTCAGTATATACTTCGCTCACAGCTCCATTGAAGGGGGCTAAGTAAATATATTTGGATATTCTCTCCTCCATACCTTTTATTGTCCAGTACTCAGCATAAATTCCTTTTGAGCTAATAAAGAGCGCTTCCTTTTCCGAGGAGAACGAAGGTAAATTTGGTAAAAACCCACTAGGTTTAATGTTGTTTAGAAAAAGGGTCCATTTATCGTAATCTTCATTAAAATCAGTCGATATATCGGGTAGAATACCTATAATAAGTCGAGATAATTGCTCTTTCCGTGCATTTAAGTTATAAAACATTTCTTCAGAGCTCACCTTATATAAAAGGTCGTTTTTAGCAAACTTTGTCCCTGGTTTAATTAATAAATCTCCACTTTGAAGCCGTCCTGATATTTCGAATGCGATATCAAGCTCTGTAAATGGAACGATTTGTCCATATGTACTTATGGTTAAGGATCTCTCTTGATTTTCAATGATACTTACCGAAATGTATTTGCGGGTTTCTGCACCCTTTTTTTCTTTTATTTCTTCTTTTTGGTTGGCAAGCACCATTAGATACAATACACCTGTTATTGCTAAGAGAATAGCAAAAAGTATAATTTGATTTTTTTTCATTGAAAAGGGTACTAGCTTAAGTGGATTAGAATTCAAAAATAGTCATTGCAATATAGACTTGCAATCTAATTTAGGGCATTAATCAGTTATTCTTTAATTGGATAGACTTTTGTTTTGCCTTATATTTGAACAACTGTCTCAACCATGAAGTATTTAATCTTTTTCCTATTCACACTCCCAATTAGTATTTCTGCGCAGTTTCAATTTTCTTTTTCTGATTCGATACAAATTATAAACAATAATGAACCGCTTTCAATGCCCTGGGCGGGAGGGCTAAATTACCCTCAGTTTTCAAGTATCGACTATGATTTTGATGGTGATTTAGATTTGCTTGTTTTCGATAGAAGTAGTAATCAGATTAAGGTATTTGAACATAAAATTTTAGATGGCGAGCATTTTTATGATTATGACAATACTGGAGATCAATGGTTTCCAGAAGAGTTGCGTTATCGTCTTTTTGCTATTGATTATGACGGTGATGGAAGAAAAGATTTATTTGCCTATGGGATAGGTGGTCTGAAGGTGTTTCGCAATACAGGAGATCTTACAAATGGACTTTCTTGGGAGGTTGCCAAAGAAATTCTGTATTCTGATAATTGGGGTACCTCATTGAGTCTATATGTCAGCTCAAGTGACATTCCTGCAATTGTTGATGTGGATGGTGATGGTGATATTGATGTATTGACTTTCCATATTGGAGGAGAGTACCTACGGTACCACCAAAATCAGAGTATAGATTTATATGGCCATGCAGATTCTTTAGAATTTGTACTGAAAAATGAGTGTTGGGGAAAGTTCCGCGAAGATTTGAGTACCAATACTGTGTATTTAAATGACAATACTACGCCATGTACGACGGGTAATGTTCCTAATCCTGAATTCCCTTTACTTGAAGACAAGAAATCCAATGATGAAAAGGCGCATTCCGGATCAACGATACTTGCATTGGATATTGACGGGTCTGGTGTGATGGATTTGGTATTGGGAGATGTTGCATTTCCAAATTTAAATCTAATGATCAATGGAGGAACAGGGGTGAATGAAAATTCTGCAATGGTATCAACAGATCCGTTATTTCCTTCAAATAGTATACCTACCAGCATACAGTTGTTTCCAGCGGCATTCAATTTGGATGTTAATTTTGATGGTATAAAGGATTTAATCGTTGCGCCAAATGCTAAAAACATTTCGGAAAATGAGCAAAGTGTTCATTTTTATCGAAACACGGGTAATAATCAGGTTTCCAATTTTGTTTTTGAAACAAAGGAATTTCTTCAAGGTGACATGGTCGATCATGGTTCTGGTTCTATTCCTGTTTTAACAGATGTTGACGGGGACGGATTAACAGACCTAATTGTGGGCAATATCTTCGCATATAAAGCCGTTTTAAATAAGGAAAGCCGAATTGCTTATTACAAGAACACAGGGACCTCTTCATCTCCTGAATTCACACTTATTGATCGTGATTTTCAAAATCTATCAGCACTTGATGTTGGCTTGAGGATGTATCCTACTTTTGGTGATCTAAATGGTGACCAAAAGAACGATATGATTTTAGGTTTAGAAGATGGAACGCTTTCCTATTTTGTAAATAATTCAGCCGGGAGCATTCCCGCTTATGCATCGCCAATCGTTAACTTACAGGATGCAAATGGTACGATTATACAAAACGGTTTATATGCAGCACCTCAGCTTTTTGACTTGAATAATGATGGACTTTTAGACCTTATCATCGGGATTAAAACAGGTGAACTTATTTATTATAAAAATGTCGGTTCATCTTCGAACCCATCATTCGAATTCGTAACCAATTTTCTTGGGGGTGTGGATGTTGCCGAAACATCACCGAATGGATATGCTACACCATGTTTTTTCCGTCAAAATGATACGACTTATGCGTTCATTGGAGCTGTTGATGGTTTGGTGTATTTTGCGAAAGGAATTGATGGGAATATTGATGATGGTCAAATTTTTGAAAGTTTTGTTTCAGATTATTTAGGATTTAATGTCGGAGCTTATAGCTCATTTGCCATTTCGAATTTAGACGATGATGGAGAGCTAGATTTATTTATAGGTCAAGATCTTGGTGGCTTGTTCTATCTTGAGCATGATTCCAATAGTAGCGCTGGTTTAATTTCTTTGGAAAAACAGGTACTCTTCTCTGTTTGGCCTAATCCTTTTAAAAAGGAATTCACGATTGAATTAATCGATTTATTTGAAGAAGTAACAGCCGAACTGTTCACTTTAACTGGCGAACGAATTTATTCTTGCATACTTAATCAAAAAATAAATAATTTGCAATTAGATCAACTAGACGCTGGTGTTTATTTTTTGAGGTTGTCAAATGGTTTTGGAACAACCAAGCTAATAAAATTGTAGCCTACCTAATATTGAAATTTAAGACCTCTTTCCCCATTAAAAGGCATTTTAAATTATCTCCAATTTCGACCTGACCTACACCGGCTGGCGTCCCTGTAAAAATAAGGTCTCCTTTTTTAAGCGTAATGAATTTCGAAACGTATGTGATAATTTGATCAAATGAGAAAATCATATTAAGGCTCGATCCATTTTGAACTGTCTTTCCGTTTTTTTCTAATTCGAATTTAATTTCTTGATTCGAATTTTTTAATGGTATCCATATTTTAGACAAAGGAGCGCTTTGGTCAAAGCTTTTAGCGATTTCCCAAGGAAGCCCTTTTTCTTTACAATTTTGTTGAACATCTCTCGCTGTGAAGTCTATGCCTAAAGTACATGATGAGTAATAATTGTGTGAGAATTTCTCATCTATGTTTTTACCAACCTTATCTATTTTTAGAACAATTTCACATTCGTAGTGTAAATTGCTCGTGAATTTAGGGTAGAAAAAATCTCGTGTCCTAAGAAGTGCTGTTTCGGGCTTCATAAAGAAAATAGGAGTGGAGGGGAGAGGAGCATTCATTTCTTTGGCATGCTCGACATAATTTCGCCCGATACAAATAATTTTCATTTCTTAAATTTCTTTTGAAGATCATTGAGTTTGTTCTTCATATTATTAGCCTCCTTTTCCCTTCTTTTTTCTTTGATTTCCTCCATTGCTTTGCGAAGCACAGATTTTGTATACAATGGGAAATCAGCTTCAAGCATCCATCCATAATACCCTGGTTCAGTCTGGGCTACTGAAGCAATTGTTTTACCATTGTGCTTACCGAAATTATATATGACTTGCCCTTTGCTATTGATTGCAATACGTCCGGCCATATCCAAAATTTTATGATTTCCGGCTCTTGAAAGTTCTGCTAATGATAGTACATCTGACTTAAGCTTGTATTTTTCTATTTGCTTTTCTAGAACCTCCCAAGTAGCTCTTGTATCGTTCATTGCATCATGCGCATTCTCAAGGTTTTTTTTACAATAAAATTTGTATGCGGCGACTAAAGTTCTTTGTTCCATTTTATGGAAGATATTTTGCACATCAATAAACGCCCTTTGGGTAAGGTCAAATGCTATTCCTACACGTAAAAATTCCTCTGCTAAAACAGGTATGTCAAACTTGTTGGAGTTATAGCCTGCTAAATCAGAATCGCCAAAAAAAGCTTTAATTTCTTCTGCTAATTCTCTGAAGGTAGGTGATTTAAGTGCTAATTCATTGGTAATACCATGAATGTCAATGACCTCTTGAGGTATCTTCATCTCAGGGTTGACAACTAAGTTTAGCTCCTCTTGTTTCCCATTAGGGTGAATTTTAAGTGCAGCAATTTGAACGATACGGTCTTTTGTAACCTGAAGTCCTGTGGTTTCTAAATCAAAAACGCAAAGCGAATTCTTAAGCGTAGCATTCATATGCTTGGCAAAAACAATACGTTAAGGTATGATGATGAATTCTGTTCTTCTATTCATTTGGTGCTCGTCTTTAGAGCACTGGGAACATTTACAATCGTTAACAGCTGTTGTTTCCCCATAACCTTTAGAGGTAATACGTTCAGAGTTTGTTATGCGCTCCGCTATATATGTTGCAGCAGATTTCGCTCTTTTCTTAGATAGCTTCATGTTGTAAGATGAACTTCCTCGACAATCTGTATGAGAACCAAGCTCAATTTTAACTTCTGGATTTTCGTTCATAATCTTTACGATTTTATCTAGCTCAACCTTCGCATCCTCACGGATGTCATATTTGTCGAAGTTGTAATAAATCATAAAGGGTCCAAGGTCTGTGCCAATTTCCTTTTTGTCTAGCATATAAGACAGTGATATAAGCGAGTCTGTTGAGAGTTCAGTGTTGAGCTCAAAAGTGGCCATAAGATAGCCATCTGCACTAACCGATACCGTATAATCAAGTTTGTAACCAAAAGATTTTTTATCAACGAGTTGTGACACAAATTGACCTAAAGAATCTGTCATGAGTACTTCTACTTCTTGATCACCTTTAGAGAAGATTACTTTAGCGTTAGGAATCATTTCACCTGATTTTCTATCCGCGACAATTCCTTCTAGAAAATAATCGAAGAATGGTATGATTACTTGTGCATCTTCATCTAGTAACACTCGTTTGTACACCTCCTGATAAGCTAAATCACAATTTGTTGAGAATTTATCTGTGTACGGATTAGTTGTTTGATCGTTATAGTAATAGGCTAATTGATAGTCTTTACATTTGTCGAGTTTGGAAAGAAATACACCGTCTCTTACACGAGGTCTCAATATTGTTTTCTCCTCTGGCTCACAATTTAGACATGTTAGCTCAATATATGATTCTTCAGGAATATCTTTGTTTTGCGAATGAATTATTTCTCCATTCAATAAAGCTACATTCCTTACTTCGCTATTTACGTTTAATCGATATACATCTTTTTCACCTTTTCCACCTTTTCTGAAAGAGCTTAAATAAGCCTTTTGGCCATCTGCCGTATGCGTATAAAATATATCGTCTCCAACAGAGTTAATAGGATATCCAAGATTTACAGGTTCAGACCAAATTCCGTTCTCATCTCTAACCGACATGAAAATATCAAATTCACCCATACTAGTGGAATCGTTACTTGAAAAATAAAGTATGTTATTGTCTAGACCCATGAATGGTGCGTCTTCATCCCATTTTGAATTAATTGTTCCACCTATATTTTTTGGTTCCGACCACACGCCATCTTTTTCTTCCATAAAGTAGATATCTCTTTTACCAAATCCACTTTCTTTATCTGAAACGAAGAATACCATTTTTCCATCTGGAGAGACAGTATAATGCGTTTCCCAACGTGTCTCTGTATTAACACCTGACTTACCAACAGGAGCGATAGGTGTAAAGCTTCCATTTTTTAGATCACTAAAGTAAATGTCGCCTTTCCCTTTTTTATCATTGTAGGTATAAACGCGTCTTTCGTCGATGCTAACACTTACACTAGCCTCATTAAATTGTGGTTTACACATATCCATTCTAGTTGGACTATTCCAACCATCATTATCAGCCAATGACGCTTGGTAAATATCTTCCGAAAAATGATTAAGCATCGGATCTCTGTAGCTATTAGATGCTCCATCTTCCCAGGGGCGTCTTGAGGTAAAATATAATGCTCTTCCGTCCAGTGAAATGTTCGATGAAAAATCTGCATACTCCGTGTTTATTGAATCTCCAAGATTCTCAACAATAACATCCTTCGGAGAGGCCATAAGCTTTTTAGCAATTCCACACTGATGAATTCTTTTTTCTGCGCTCTCGATTAACTCAGATTCTTTATTCGTTTGAGTTAAAAACAAATTGTAGTTTTCTAGTGCCTTCGCAAAATCTTCATTTAAGTGATGTGCTCTTCCCAAATGGTAAAATATATCTGCAGGAACAGCGCCTTCCTTGATAGAATACATGTCGTAATTTTTATCAATTGATCCAGTAGCAGAAGAAAATAATTCTATTGCCTTTGCGTAATCTTGTCGCATAGTTAACTCAATAAACCCTTTTCTGTACTTATAATTCGAACTTTCAGGATTTATTTTGAGCAACTTATCTGTGATAAGATCTGCGTAGTGAAAGAAATTCTCTTGTAGCATTCTAGAACACTCTACAACTAGTTCTTTCTCAGAAGCTTGTGAGATTAGGTTTTTCACTTCAGCTTCTGAAAACTGAGAATTACCTTTGAACGGTATTACAATTATTGCCAAAATGGCTAAGACAAAACTAAATTTTTTCATAATTTTTACTCTTAAAAGTTCTAAATATCGCGATTTATGTCGAATTCTTCTAAATAGTCTGCAACTTTTCTTACAAACCTTCCTCCTAATGCACCATCCACGACCCTATGGTCATAGGCATGAGACAAAAACATTTTGTGGCGAATGCCGATGAAATCACCTTCCGGAGTTTCCACTACGGCTGGTACTTTTCGTATAGCGCCAAGTGCCATGATTGCTACTTGAGGTTGGTTTATAATGGGTGTCCCCATTACATTTCCGAATGATCCAACGTTGGTTACAGTATATGTTCCTCCTTGTATGTCCTCTGGTTTTAATTTATTTTCTCTAGCATTAACAGCAAGTTCATTTACACTTTTCGTAAGCCCTGTAAGACTAAGTCTATCCGCGTTTTTAATTACGGGAACAATTAAATTGCCACTCGGTAGGGCAGTAGCCATTCCAATGTTAATGTTCTTTTTTACAATAATTTGTGTTCCGGAGACAGATACGTTCACCATTGGGAAGTCCTTTATTGCTTTTACTATAGCTTCAATTAAAATAGGTGTGAAGGTCAAGTTTTCGCCTTCTCTCTCTTTGTAGCCCTGTTTTATTTTATTTCTCCAATTGACGATGTTGGTTACATCCGCTTCCACATATGAAGTAACATGAGGTGAGACTTGCTTTGACATTACCATATGGTCGGCAATAAGCTTGCGCATACGGTCCATTTCAATAATTTGATCTTCTCCGCTTGGAACAACAACAGGAGACTCTTTGACTTCTGGTCGAACCTCTGTTACTCTCCCTACAGCCGACTTTTTTATATCTTTCGTTAAATGTGCAAGTACATCTTTTTTAGTCACGCGCCCCTCTGCACCTGATCCAGAAATTGCCTCTAATTCTTCTTGAGAAATTCCTTCTTTTTCAGCAATACTGCGTACAAGAGGAGAAAAAAACTGGCCTTTCGCGCCATTTTTTGAGATGCGTTCAGAACTATTTCCATTCTGACTTATTACGGGAGTAGCTGATACATCCATTTTTGCAACCGCTGGTTGCTTATCTTTCTTTTCAACTTCTATTGGATTTTCAGCTGAATTATTTGCTTGACTCGATGTGTCTGGGCTGGCTCCGGTCTCGGTAGAAATAATGGCGATAACATCACCCACCTGAGCGACCTCATCCTTTTGAAAAAGCTGCTTTATAAGCACACCTTCAGCCTCCGACGGTAACTCGTTGTCGACTTTATCTGTCGCAACTTCCACAAGCGGCTCATCCAATGATATTTCATCACCCGGACTTTTTAACCAATTTGTTATTGTTGCTTCTGTGACACTTTCCCCCATCTTCGGGAGACGAATTTCAATTTCTGCCATTTAATTTCCTTCAACTTTTACAGCGGTAAAGATAAGAAACAAAGATGAGGCGAAAAAGCTAAAAGTCTAAATATGTCCATTTTTTTATTAATATCCGTAAATCCTTGATAATTGAATATTCTTTGGCATAATTAATATTTACTTGATCAATTAATTTTGAGTCGTTAACTGTATTACCAGATAAAGGGTTCAGTAACCCTCTTTTTAGTGAAGGGAGATCTCGGTTTTTGTCTACATCTTCAGTTTTTTGTGTGCAATAACCAACAATTGAAATTTCTCCTTTAAAAACGGAAAAAAGATTGAATATAAACTGTTTTTTACGCATAAATAACCATATAAGCAAGGGACTTAAACACAGTCCAATACATGAAATAAATAGGTCAAATATTCTCTTAGATCTTAGGTTGTCTGGACGCGTAATGGAATTAATTTTCATCGCATAAAGGTCGCCTCGTGTTTCAATAGAATTACTACCTATGATAAAGCTAGTATCTGGTTGGGCTATTTTGAAATGTATTTCCTGCCCAGCAAGTTGGTTCATGCATCGAATGATTTCACTTGGGGTAATATTTTTAGCACAGAATATGAGTTCATTAAATATGGTCCTTGAATTCTCATAGATCGACTTGTTAACCTCAGTGCTTAGGTTTTTTTTGATATCTATGGTTTTAATTTGTCCAATATTCGGGTATGTTTCGTGCAGTAATCCTTTGACTCGATTTGTCTCTTCTTCTTCCCCACAAATAATGAAATGTTTTCTTTTTACATTAGAATACTTTGGACTCCCATAGCTAAATAGGTTGGACAAGCAAGTTTTAATATAGTGAGCACAGATCACCCAAAGTGCTCCTATTAAAATGAAGACTCTTGAGAATTGCCATTCTTTAGGTAGCAGGGCATATACGAGTAGAATTAGAGCAGTTCCTAAAAGGGTTGATTTTACAATTGCTGTCGGCTTGGGTTCTTTATCATATACGCCAAAGAAAACAGCAGCAATTAGCCATGTTAAACTGTAAATAGGTATCGAATAGTCAAAAACGAAGTCGGGAAAATGTATGTCCGCAGATTGCCAATGGTTTGTTAGCAGTATCAATCCTCCGAATATGAATACGAGGTCTATTAAAAAAGGAAATGAGAATTTTACAAAACGATTGAAAATCGCTAAAGAGGCCCTAAAATAGATCGCTAAATGTATTGCCAGAGAAAAGATTTTAGCATTGTTTTTTGAGAAATGCTTTTGGGCAAATATGACCATTGCCTTATAAAAAACGAAAACATAATTTACGGAACTTTTTTTTGTGCTTTCTCCCTTATAATGGATAATGGTCGTCTCAGGAAGGTAATAATTTTTATATCCTCCTTTCGTGATACGATATGAAAAGTCAATATCCTCGCCGTACATGAAGAATGTTTCGTCAAGAAGACCTATTTTTTCAATGGCTTCTGCGCTTACGCAAAGAAAAGCACCACTCAAAATATCAATCTCATTTGTCTCGTCTTCATTAAGATATCCTAAATGGTAGGCGCCAAATTCTTTTGACTTTGGAAAGAGTGCCGATAGGCCAAAAATTTTATAAAATGCAACTTTTGGTGTGGGGAGTCCTCTTTTTGATTCTGGTAAAAAATCTCCTTTCCCATCGACCATTCTAACGCCAAGCCCTCCACATGAAGGGGTGTTTTTCATGAAGTCAGTAATTTTTTTAAATGTGAGTTCTTCAACGACGGTATCGGGATTAAGCAATAGAATGTATTTTCCTTTAGCCTGTTTTATCGCCTGGTTATTGGCACTTGAAAACCCCTTATTGTCTTTATTTTCGATTAGCTTAACTTCAGGAAACTTTGCTTGTACCATTTGTACAGACCCGTCATTGCTATTGTTATCTACAACGAAGATTTCAGTAGCACACTGTTTAGATGCTTCACGCACCGAATTCAGACATTGCTCAAGGAAGTATTCTACATTGTAATTTACAATGACTACGGATAAATCAAAAGTCCTTTTTTCAGAGCTCATTATTTGCTAGCTATGCAAGATATTTCAATCGGTACGTCCAGGGGAAGTCGGGCAACTTGAACTGTTTCGCGTGCAGGAAAGGTCCCAGAGAAATAGGAGGAGTATATTTCGTTTACTTTCGAAAAGTCGTCCATATCTTTTAAGAAGATACTACATTTAATAACGTGCTCTGTTGTCATTCCTGCCGCATTGAGTAATGCTTGGATGTTTGACATCACTTGCTCCGTAGCCTTCTGAATAGAGTCTAACTCCAATTCTTGAGTAATTGGATTGAGTGGGATTTGTCCGCTGATGTATAAGGTGTTATTGTTCAAAATCGCCTGACTGTAGGACCCAACAGGTTTAGGCGCATTTGGTATGTCTATTGCTTTTTTCATCTTTTAACAGCAAATTTTTACAGGGTTTTATACTTTTACAAAGAAACGACAAAAAATCATATGAGAATATTGTTGGTCGATTTTTACGATTCATTTACATATAATTTACTTCACTATATTGAGCTTCAGAATGTAGCAGTTGATGTCATTCGAAACGATGCACAAATCGATGCTACTTTACTCTCTAGATATTCGCATGTTGTTTTGTCTCCTGGACCGGGTCTTCCTTCTGAAAAAAAGAATTTACAAAAGATACTATCGCTTTGTAGTTGTAAGCGTCCTGTTCTAGGGATTTGTCTAGGCATGCAGGGTGTTGGAGAATTTTTGGGCGGTACATTGTCAAATATGGAAAGTGTTAAACACGGCGTGGCAGAATCGTTACTGGTCAATAACAATGATGTTTTATTTAAGGGGTTGCCGGCCACCTTCGATGTTGGATTGTATCACAGTTGGGCAATTTCCCATATAGAAGATCGGTACATTGATGCTAAATCGATCAATGGAACAATTATGGCCATATCCTGCAAGGTTAAAAAACTTTATGGTGTTCAATTTCATCCGGAATCTATTCTTTCCAGTTATGGCAAGAAACTCCTAGGAAATTTTATAAACAACACATAATTCTAAACTATATTTGCTCGTTGTTGTTTATTCAAAAAAAATAAAAAAATGAAATTTCTTTTTCTCCTTTTCACATGTGTACCTTTTTTAATTTTATCCCAAGGGGCACAAGTAAATGGAAGGGTTTATAATGAATTAAACAACAAGGCTATAGCTTTTGCAACGGTAAAAATCCTTGGATCTCAGATTGGAGCTGTTTCAGAGGAAGACGGAAGTTTTAGTGTTTTAAATCTTGAACCCGGTATTTATTCCTTTAAGGCAACAGCTTTAGGATATAAGCCCTTATATATTAACGAGGTTACTATAACCAAAACTAGAGTAGAATACCTTGAATTCTCTTTGGAGGAAATTGTTATCGAGCAAGAGGAGGTTGTCGTCAAAGCATCTCCGTTTCTTCAGCGAAAAGAATCTCCAGTTTCATTAAAGACATTGAATGCTACCGAGATAGAAAGACTTCCTGGTGCAAATAGGGATGTAAGCAAGGTAATTGCGGCGTTACCTGGAGTTGCGTCTAGGGCCACCTTCCGAAATGATATTATTATCCGAGGTGGTTCTCCTGGTGAAAATAAATTCTATTTAGATGGTATTGAGGTGCCAAATATTAATCATTTTGCAACCCAAGGAAGCAGTGGTGGGCCTGTTGGTCTTTTAAACGTAAATTTCATTAGAGAAGTTGACTTTTATTCGGGTGCATTTCCATCGAACCGTGCCAATGGTTTAAGTTCTGTACTTGCCTTTAAGCAAAAAGAGGGAAATACGGAAGGTTTGATTGCGAATTTTGCAGTAGGTTCTAGTGACGCTGCTTTAACGCTAGATGGCCCTATTGGAAAAAAAACCAACTTTATTTTTTCGGCAAGACGGTCCTACTTGCAGTTTCTTTTTGCTGCGCTTCAGCTTCCGATACTGCCAACCTATAATGATTTTCAGTATAAAGTTAATGTCAAGGTTAACGATAAGAATAAGGTTTCATTTATTGGTCTAGGAGCGATTGATGATTTTAATTTGAATGCATCTGTAAATGATAATATCACGGATCCAGAGGTGATCGAATCGAATAACTTTATATTAAATAACCTACCTCTCCAAAAACAATGGAATTATGCTGTGGGCATGAATTGGCTTCATTATTCGAAAAACTCATATCAAAATATTGTTTTGAGTCGGAATATGTTGAACAATTCATCTACCCGTTACAGGGATAATATTGAAATAACTGATAACCTGTTGCTAGATTATGAGTCGTTTGAAGCTGAAAACAAGTTTAGGTTTGAACATACGTTTAATAAAAATGGTTGGAGAATAAATGCAGGATTGGGTTACGAATACGCCCAGTATTTCAATTCTACTTATAACAATATAACAGTTCAGGGATTTCCAATTGTAGTAGATTATGAGTCCAGTCTTGGATTAAATAAATTTGCTTTGTTCTCTCAGGTAAGTAAAGCTTATTTTAATGATAAGTTGTCAAGTTCATTAGGTTTACGAACCGATTTTAGCTCATATTCGAGTAGCATGTCTAATCCATTAGATCAACTATCGCCGAGTTTTTCTTTAAGCTATCGTTTGACAAAGTCTTGGTCGATAAACGCCAATTTATCAAGATTCCATCAATTACCATCATATACAATTCTAGGATTCAGAGATCAAAATGAAAACCTGGTTAATAAGGCAAATGACATCAAATATATTCGAGCGGATCATGCAGTTTTTGGTGTTGAGTATATTACAGATTGGAAGTCAAGGTTTACTGTGGAAAGCTTTTATAAGGATTACTCGCGATACCCGTTTTCATTAAACGATTCAATTAGCTTAGCGAATGTTGGATCTGATTTTGGTGTTGTGGGTAATGAGGAGGTAGAATCTACCTCTGAAGGAAGAAGCTATGGCTTAGAGTTTCTTTATCAACAGAAATTGATTAAAGGTTTCTATGCCATATTAGCATACACACTTGTTAACTCAGAGTTTAAAGATAAAAATGATACTTATGTACCGACGGCATGGGATAGTAAGCACATTGTTTCTTTTACAGGAGGAAAGCGATTCAAGAGTGGTTGGGAGATTGGTTTCCGTTGGTTGTATTCAGGTGGTTCTCCATATACTCCTTTTGATGTTGCTGCTTCAAGCCTAAAGTTAAACTGGGATATAAACGGTATTGGGGTTCGTGATTTTTCTCAGTTAAATTCTCGTCGAGAAGGGAATTTTCATCAGCTCAATGTGCGTGTAGATAAAAAGTGGTTCTTTGATAAGTTTTCACTTAATTTTTATTTGGATTTACAAAATGCATATGCTTTTAAAGCAAAGCTAGCACCTACGCTGATTGTTGAAACAGATGCTGATGGGAATTATATCGAAGATCCTAATGATCCGACAAGATACCAGACGAAATTCATCGAATCAGCTTCTGGAATTATTCAACCTACATTAGGTATTGTTGTTGAGTTTACTGCCAAAAGAAAGTAGTTCATCAGACGCAATAAAGATTTAATTCGTTGGATAGTTGATTCATTATTTCATTCTATCCGTATGAGATATCTATCAATTTCATATCTTTGCACCCAAAATTAGATACATGGCAACGAACAGAACTTTTACGATGATTAAACCTGATGCAGTCGAGAATGGACACATCGGAAATATTTTAAACATGATTACTGAAGCAGGGTTTTCAATCAAAGCGATGAAATATACGCGTTTGACTGAAGCTCAGGCCAAAGCATTTTATGAAGTGCACGCTGAAAGACCGTTTTATGGTGAATTGGTGTCGTACATGACTTCAGGACCTATAGTTGCGGCAATCCTTGAAAAGGAGAATGCTATGGCAGATTTTCGAGCATTAATTGGTTCAACTGACCCAGCAGAGGCGGCAGAAGGAACCATCCGTAAGGCATATGCAGAAAGTAAAGGTAGAAATGCGGTACACGGTTCTGATTCAAACGAAAATGCAGAGATTGAAGGAAAATTCCATTTCTCAGCTGAAGAAATACACTAATTCATAAAATATTTAAGAAGGGCTTTTTTTAGGCCCTTTTTTTGGCAATGAACTTTAACGAATCCATAGAGAAAAGAAGGACTTTTGGGATAATTTCCCACCCGGATGCTGGTAAGACCACACTTACCGAAAAGCTCTTGCTTTTTGGTGGCGCAATCCAATCCGCAGGAGCCGTTAAAAACAACAAAATCAAGAAGACGGCTACTTCAGATTTTATGGAAATTGAGAAGCAGAGAGGGATTTCTGTTGCGACGTCGGTGATGGCCTTCGGTTATAAAAACAAGCAAATAAATATTTTAGATACACCTGGCCACAAGGATTTTGCTGAGGATACCTTCCGAACCTTAACCGCTGTAGATAGTGTTATCCTTGTTATTGATGTAGCAAGTGGGGTAGAGTCACAGACGGAGAAACTCATGGAGGTTTGTCGTATGAGAAAAACTCCTGTCATCATTTTCATTAATAAAATGGACCGTGATGGTAAAGAGGCATTCGATTTATTGGATGAGCTCGAGCAATCTTTAGATATTAAGGTTCGTCCATTGACTTGGCCTATTGGTATGGGTGATCGATTTCAGGGAGTTTATAACATATACCAAAAAGGACTAAATCTATTTTCTGCGAATAAGACCAAAATTGCTGAAGACGTATACGAAGTAAAGGACATAAACGATAAAGAACTAGATGAAATTATAGGTGAAGAACCAGCTGAGGAACTTAGAGAAGAGCTCGAGATGGTTGAGGGTGTTTATGATGCCTTTGATCGAGAGGCATATCTATCCGGTGAGGTAGCTCCTGTCTTCTTTGGTTCTGCGGTAAACAACTTTGGCGTGAAGGAGCTTTTAGATACCTTTTGTGAGATTTCTCCTTCTCCGAGGGGTCGTGTCACAGATTTGAGACCGATTGATCCTTATGAAAATAAATTCAGTGGCTTTGTATTTAAGATTCATGCCAATCTAGACCCCAAGCACAGAGATAGAATTGCATTCTTGCGTGTTGTTTCCGGAACCTTCGAGCGCAATAAGTTTTATCAGCATATTCGTTTAAACAAGAAAATGAAGTTCCCAAATCCGACTTCCTTTATGGCGCAGGATAAAAGTGTGATTGAACACGCTTATCCTGGCGATGTCATAGGTCTATACGATACAGGTAATTTTAAAATTGGAGATACGCTAACAGAAGGAGAGAAGATGATGTTTAAAGGGATTCCAAGTTTTTCCCCTGAGATTTTCCAGGAACTTGAAAATCTTGATCCAATGAAATCTAAACAACTAGATAAAGGGGTGCGTCAGCTCATTGATGAGGGAGTTGCTCAGCTATTTATTCAGCAACCCGGTAACCGTAAGATAGTTGGAACAGTAGGGCAGCTTCAATTTGAGGTGATTAATTATCGTCTAATCAATGAATATGGGGCCAAGTGTCGCTTTGTACCTCGCAATTACTTTAAAGCTTGTTGGATCACAACGGAGAATGAAGCACAGTTAGAAACGTTTAAAAAAGCCAAGCACAATTTATTAGCAACTGATAAAGATGAAAATCTTGTTTTTCTTGCGGAAACAACGTTTTTATTGCAGATGGCGGAACGCGACTATCCCGACATTACCTTCCACAAGACTTCCGAGTTTATGTTGGATAAATAGCAAGCCACAAATGTTTACATTTGTGTATGAGACGTTTTGTATTTCTCTCTATTTTAATATTTATAATTACTTCATGTGATTATAACGAAATACCTGATAAACAAGTAGTTGTTAGTGATATAATTCCCGTGTCTCTGGAAGTTAGGACCTTAGATATTGATACGTTTTCTTTTGTTGGTCTTTATGAAGAAAATCAAATTAATGGTTCAAATTCAATTCCTCAAGCACAGTCAAAATCCGAATGGATTTTAGCCGCAAAGAACAAAATTGGTGCATGGTGCTATGTTGATACCTTGAACAAATTAGGCGTTCTATACAATGGTTATTGTCTAAATAATGAAGCATTTCAAAATATTTTATTGGCTGATTCTATTTATCAAGGTTTCGAAAATATCATGCAAACGAAATCTGAGCAATTAGAAAATTATGATTCTTTGTTAATGTTAGAGCGCAATGCAAATGGAAATTTATATAATTTGGGATATCACTCATTTTGGGTGGGGCCTGAAGCTAATTCGGGAAACCACCATATCATTTCTTTAAATCAAAGCAATGGAGATATACGGGTTAGGCCTGTAAATGCTGGGAATGGTTATTTCATTAGACGTTTAAAATAAATATTATGCTAAAAAGGTTGTTGTCACTTGTTTTATTTTTTCAAATGCTTTCTGCGAATGCGCAAATAACACGCATTAAAATTGATCGGTCGTCGGACACAACAGGTGAAGTGGTGATGCGGCTCGCTCATCGCTTTCAAAGCTATAACTGGACGCCGAAGCATAAGTTTGATCATTATGATACCTCAATCAATTCACCGAAGTCTGTGAAGTATGCTTTGGATGGTTCCAAATTCTACGTTCAATCTTTAGAGGGGTATACCACCTCAATCTATGATGCTGAATCAAAGAAGCTGATCAAAACCTTAATTCATGGCTTCACAACAGAAAACGACAGTTTGTTTAAAGATGGGGAGACGACTATTTATAATTACCCCTATAAACAGAATCGAAAACAAAAGAATGTATTTCTTGGTAAACCTGTGGAGTCCTGCTTTTCCCATCAAGGCAAGTATTTGTGGGTGACTTATTACCGCCGTAATTTTGATCCCATCGCCCAATCTCCCTCAGCAGTAGCAATTATCGATACCGAGCGTGATGTAATTGTTCGCGTTATGCCCACGGGACCTTTACCAAAAATGATTGCTTGTTCACCGGACAACAAGCGCGTTGCTGTAACCCATTGGGGAGACAATACTGTAGCCATTATTGATATTGATTCAGATGACCCATTCGACTTTCAATTTGTCAAGCACTCTGTTGTGGATTATAAAATGTCTACGGAATTTTCTTCTTCTCATGTAAATAGAGATGCGAGCTGTGGATTCTGTCTTCGTGGCACGGCTTATACACCAGATGGACAATTCTTACTGGTAGGTAGAATGGGGGGCGGAGGTATCGCGATATTTGATGCAGTGAATTATGATTATTTGGGCACCGTATTTGGGATGATGTCAAATGTGCGGCACTTGGTTGTAAAAGGTGATTACTTATATATTAGTTGCAACCGTCCGGGTTATGTTCAACGTTGCTCTTGGCGTGAGTTGGTAAAAACGCGTTTGGATAACCAAGAGAAGAAAGTAAATTATACTGCTTTTGACAATGTTTATGTGGGAACAGGGGCAAGAACTATTGTATTGACCTCGGATGGTAAATATTTGTTTGCTTGCGCCAATAATGTATCTAAAATTGTTGCGGTGCGTACGGCTGACATGAAAGTTGTTGCAAAAATACCAGCTGATTCTTATCCTGTAGGAATGGCGATTTCTGCGGATGATTCTGAATTAATTGTAACCTCACAAGGGAAAAGCAATCGAGGAGGAAATTCTGTGATGGTCTTTTCTTTAGACTTTAAATAATTTAAGAGATAATATAATTAGGTCAAAGAACCGTTTACGTCTAGTTAGGATATCTTGGTGCTTTAATATTAAAACTCATTTCAATTGGAATATCGAAGTTGTAAACTGTTTGTCCATTTACACTTTCATAACCGTCACAGAAATAAATAGTACCTGAATAATTTGCTAATAGAGGTGCTCCCCAATTGAGCGATCCTCCTGACATATAATTAATGGTTGATGCAGATCCTAAATCTATTACGTTCACAGGGATTGTATTCGAGTAAATATTTTGTTGACTCATTTCAGAGGCTGTTAGTGTTTGGGGAGAAGTAGTGAAGCCATAAGACCACCATTGGTCATAAATATTGTAGATATAATTATTTAAACTCCAGTTGACGTATAAATTAGCCTCACATTCGCCCTGTGATGGATTTGTCATCATAAAGCCGAATAATCCATTATCGCCGGAGACATAAGAGTCTGCTGATTGGTCAGCAATACCCATGGAAACACTCCACCCTTGAACATTTGTTGATGTCACAATACTATGATTATTTGTAAAGTAGTTGTAATAATTGTTGGGATTAATTTCACCTTCGGCTTTGTGAGTTACCCCATTAACGGTCAATTCAAACATCCATTCGGCAGATTCTTGTTCGATCCATTGGTTGTTGCCATTCTCATCAGGTTGACAAGAAGTTAAGAATATAATTAATATTAAAGTCACATAATTTTTCATTTGTTGGAATCTTTCTGATTTATCGAAATATACTATATTTATTTGAATTAAATAGATATTAAATAATCAACATAAATGGCTTTAAAATACTCTTCAATGCTTGATTTAGGAAACACTATCCCTGAATTTGAGCTTGTCAATGTTTTGGATGATGTTTTGTTTTCATCCGATTCCTTGAAAAACAACAAGCCGAGCTTAATCATGGTCATTTGTAACCATTGTCCCTATGTAATCCAATATCATGAGGAGTTAAAACGATTGGCGCATGATTTTGAAAAGTCAATAGATATGGTGGCGATTAGTGCAAATGATGTGGATCATTATCCACAGGATGGTCCAGAACCAATGAAGACATTATTTAATAACCTTGGCTTAGGATTTCCTTATCTCTACGATCATACGCAAGCGATTGCAAAAGCTTTAAAAGCTGAATGTACTCCTGAATTTTATCTTTTTGATACAAATAATGCTTTAGTCTATCGTGGAAGACTGGATGATGCCTCGCCAGGAAAACGTATTAAACCAACGGGAAATGACCTGAGAGGCGCACTAAATAGCTTATTATCCGGACAATCAATAACTAAGTACCAGCAACCATCCATGGGCTGCAGTATTAAATGGAAACGATAAGTAGACGATTTATAGGTGGAGTATAAAACCAATACCGGAAGAACTTGGCTCAATTTTTTGTAGTAAAGGGTTCATTTGCTTTCTTGCATGCTTTCGGTGCATCATATAACCTATCCAATCGTACACGAGCAAGAAACCTCCTTGAATAATAATACTATTTCCATATCCCCTAAATTGGTTTTCTTCATTTGAGTTCTTTGCTTGCTTATTCCTTAGTAATATCCCAGACGAAATATATGCTAGGTCGAGCCCGGCATTTACTAAGTGCACACCTTCAATAATTCTCTGCTCCTCCAGTGTTTTAAATAAACTCAATTGTGACTTTCCATTCCGCGCTTTCATATACCCTGGTATTGCCAATCCAATATTAATGGCATTCCAAAATACGTTCATTTGGTGAAAATACTTGTGTTCATCGTTGTCAGTTGTAGCCCATCCAATACCACTGCCAATAATATTCGCACTGGCCCAGGAGCCAAGACTTAGCATTAATTTTTTGTCTATGTTGCAACGTTGTTCATTAAACTGTTGCAATTGACAAGATCCACTTGTTGCGTGAAGTAGGCTTAAGGTAAATAACAAAATTGTTGTAAACTTTCTCATATGCTCAGAACAAAAAGATGCAAATAAGGTTCGTTTTTTGAAGGATATTCTTGCTAAATAGACAAGGTAAATTGAGTATATTGCATCAAAATAATTTTATGAAATATCTCTTTGTTTTAGGTTTCATATTTTGCTTTCGTTTTGTTGGCGCTCAGAATGCTCAGCCATTCGTTCTTCATATGGAAGCATATGTCAATGGTGCTAGTATATCGGGTTTAGAACCCTTGGATACGGGGTTTGTAGATATTTGCCTTGGTGATACAATATTGTATATAGCGTTGCCTGACTTCCAAAATTCTCTTGAAAACACTGGCTCAGGATATTCACAAGACGTTAATACAAATATTGATTTTTCATGGACGATAGGCGGAGATACTTATCCAAATAACGATACAATTTCTTTTGTTGCAAGCACAGCCAACGGTTTTTTGGTGAATCTCCTTGTTTCCGATGAATTTGGCGAAAATGAGCAGTTGACAAGTAAAATTCGTGTAGGGATACCACCTGATTTTTCCGGACTCTACATATTACAAGATTCTATTTGTGCTGGTTCGACTACCCAAATATATGGCGGTGCCAACACAGAAGGTTCCTCTTTTTCTATCCCTGGAGGAAGTTTTGGATCTTCACAATATTTTGAAGGTTTGACCTATCTTCCTGATGGTTCAGGTGCACAATACGAGGCGCCTATTACCATCGAGGGTTTTTCTTCTTCGGGAACAATTACGAGTGCCGGTGATCTTACTCAGGTATGTGTTACCATGGAGCACTCCTATTCCGGTGATCTAGAAATTTGGTTGCAATGTCCAAACGGAACAACAGTTCCTCTTGTGAATGCATACGGCGGCGGTGGCGGAGCTCTACCTGGAGGTGAGAGTGGAGGTGGTACCTATTTGGGTGACCCGATTGATGACAGTGGCGGAGGTGGACCTGGCGAGGGATGGGAGTACTGTTTTAGTTCTGTACTAAATGATATTGGGCCAATGACACAGAATTGGGGAAATACTATTCCTGCGCCAAACTTTGGTAATGGAAATCCATCTGTTAATCCCGAGAATATTTACGCACCAGATGATTCATTTTCTGGTTTTATTGGCTGTCCTTTTAATGGTCAATGGACGCTTTTTATTCAGGATAATTTGGGCATTGATGATGGTTATATTTTTGGTTGGGGGATCGATTTTGAGGAATCAATAGTTGGACTTTCAGGGTATCAAAATACACTTGATTCTGCATGGTGGTCACCAAACCCAACAATTGTTAGCAATATTGCCGACTCCTCTATTATAGTTTCTCCTGGGAATAACAATGGATTTTACGAATTCAATGTAAGCGATAATTTTGGATGTAGCTATGATACGACGATAATGGTTACGATCAATCCAATAACCGCAACTATTGACCTTGAGTCTATTGAAGGTTGTGTTCCTATGGTGGTCGCTTTTGATTACAGCGAGAGCATCGGAGATTCATTTTATTTAGATTTTGGAGATGGAACGTATTATAATGGTTCATCAGCACCTGAAAACATTAGTCACTTTTATTCAGATGCCATCGATGCGACAGCCATACTTTATGTCAATAATGGAGATTGCAGCGATACTGCCTATATTTCGATCAATACTGCTGCGCCATCCACGGCTTACATTAGTGATACAGCAACTTGCGGAGAGGTATATGAATGGAATGGTGAATTTATTTATAATTCAGGGTCATATACCCAAGTATTTCAAGGTAGCAATGGATGTGATTCAATTATCATCTTGGATTTTGTATTTATTGATGACGGTTTTGATTTGAGCTTTAGTGCAAACCAACAGCTGTTTACTGAGCCTCCTTATGCTGTGCAGTTTACAAATACAACAGCGAACTTGGAAAACTATAATTTCACATGGGATTTTGGAGATGGTACCGTAGTCCAATCCAATAATCTTAATGTATTTCATGAATATAGCGCAAGCGGCTCTTTTTCTATTACACTGTCTGCTACTGACCTTATTGGTTCCTGTTCAGACAGCTTTATTGAGGCGGATTATATTTACATCACGGGCATGGCTTCTATCAATGATTATACTGAATTATCCTATCATTTGTATCCTAATCCAAGCGCAAATAGGATTATGATTCAGTCAGATAACCCTTTCGATAATAAGTTTATGATTTATGATCAGCAAGGTCGTGAAATGATCAAAGGAATGCTTTTGGGTACACATACAGAGGTCTCTCTTGAAAACTTAGCTAGTGGAACGTATACAGTGCATATCGAAGGAAACTTCAGGCCTAGAGTGATTATTAAGCAATAGTCTGTTTTTGATCATGCGAATTTCTTTTATTTTTGAATGTATTTAGCCCTATTCATATTACCAAAATTTTTTAAGTTTCTATGCGAATTTTAATTTTTATTCTGTTTTTAATGAGCCTATCTTCTTGCAGAGAGGCCACGCGTGTAGATCCACTCATTGAGGATGAGACTGAAAAAGATATGGACGTCAAGGATAATGAAGAAAAAGAATCTGCAGTTGCCAGAGTGGATTGGAGTAACCCGGTATTAATTGGTGCAGCCAGTTTTGGCAATATCATTAATGTAAATTACAAATTAGGGGAGTTTAATGAGCTGTATCGATTGACAAATAGTGCGCTAAAATCTAGCCTAACCAAGCAGGAAATTATCAATAAATACCGAAGCTTGCCTCTAGGTTTTGACCTTGACTTCCCCATGAATAAAACAGAGGAAAATGGGACGATATGGCTTCACTATGCTGTTGAAATAAATGCCACAAAAAAAATCATGCGCATGCCTATTGTCGTTGAAGAGGATACTTGTCGACTCAAGTTGCTCCTATTTGAAGAGGAATTGAATCAAATTACTTCACGGTAGGTATTTGAACATTTTTTATCTTTAATTTCTAAACCGTAATCATGAAGTTAGCCATTCTTCTTTTGATCACATGGTTGTTGTCTTCCTGTAGTATTAATCCATTCATAAAGTTCCTATTAATTCTATGTCCAACCATGCTTTTTTGTCTTTTCCTCAATCATTTATGGCTCAAAATTTGGAAAGGAAACCCACCATTGTAAATTCTGTAGAAGATTTGTAAAAATCAATAATATTTTATTTTTCGTAAATTCGAAGAGCTATTAAACTTATGATATGAAATTTACAATCAACGTTGTCTTGTTATTTTTTTTATCCGCTTTCACCTTTGGGCAAAATGATTTCACCGTAGCACTGGAAAAGGCCAATTCACTTTATGACTCAAAGGAGTATGAGGTCGCCAAATCTTGGTATCAAATAGCTGCTGAAAAGGGTAGTGCTGATGCCAATTTTTATCTTGCTTATAGATACAAGAATCCAATTGAAAAAACCAAGTCTTATTACATTACTGCGGCTAGACTGGGACATGCCGAGGCGCTAGACAAAGCATTGGATCTTCTTTTTTTCAGAGATCGAGGTCTCGTTTCAGTGGATGCGAAATTGGCGCTCGAGTTGTATAAAGAGGTCAAAGAGATGTATCCAAGTATAAATTTTTATGCTGAGGATGATCAAGTCGAAACATTAGAAATTGCAGCATCCATTCCAGACCTTGATGCAAAGGCATTCATCGACAAGTACAAGTTATCTGAGGATGAAAACTTTGAATCGATATATTATATTTGGGAGCTTGCTGAAGCAGCCTCAAGAGGTGAACGTTTTGAGAATTCAAGCTCAGAACTTGTAATGCAGTTAATTATCCGAGGTGGTATAGTTCCTTGGGAGATTTACGGAGCCATTCAAGACTATTACTCCTTGATGAATACATCTGATAGTTTGGTTGAGTTTCGCATCTGCGATTATGTCACGAGTGGAATGGGACTTGCTTATTGTGCGCAAAAAAAGGAGGTGGAAGAACAGAAAATCGCCAAAAGTAAAATTGAACAATTAAAGGTCTCTTTGGGTCTCAAAAACGACTTACTTGATAGTGCTTACATTGCGACGATGAGATTTTTGGATGCAAAGGTCTGGAATGAGGAGGGTCACGGTGGATCTGGTTATAGGGCATGGGGTCAATCCTCACTATCTGATCAAAGAGATTCTTATTTTGAATTCCTCTCAAGCGCTCGATATGGACTTTTACAAGATTCAGTAAAACCCTTATCAGAAAATGATAAACAGCTCAACGTTAAGTACAAGGAAATCCGAAGTGAACTCAAAGAGAACCCTATCTACAGCAACTGGTTCACAATAGATTCGGACGGGTTTAGGAAAACACAACGTTTATGGCTTAAATTTCGAGACGCAAATACAGCCCTGCTTATTGCGATCACTGATGAGACGAATAAGGATTTTTGGTATAATTATTTTACCATTGAACGTCTCGAACAATTTGAATCGCTACAAGAACGAATAAGCTGGGAGTAATTCAGCTTTCTTTATTTTTTTAATGAGGCCCCATGTTTATATTAAATAAGGCATCAGGTGATACTACGTTTTCTTATTTTAGAAGAAATTTAAATTAATAAAGTATGAAAATCCTAATTTATTTATTATTTGTAGTGTCCGTTTTGTTCAGTTGTGGTCGAGGTGATGTCTCCTCCAATGAAATTTCTGAAAAAGAAGGTCCTAACAGAGAAAGGATGGTTTCAACACTAGATAGTTTAATAGTTCATCTGCAAAAGAAAGAATATGATAAGGCGAAAGCCTATTTTGTTCTTCCCAAAGGTATATCTAGCAGAAGGGTAACAAATATGATATCAAAATTGATTCCCAAAAGAGAAATATCTCAGGTAGGAATCGATGCTCTGGCCAATGAGCAATATTTTCAGTTTGGTACTATTGCTGAAGTTTATGGTCAGGATGGTATAAAAAAGGCTCAAAGAATTGAACTAGATACTGCTAAATGTTATGGTATCAATTGGGCGAATTGGCAAACAAAGAGCTCAAACCTTGAGGTTATGGCTACATGGGATGAAAACAAGTTTAAATTTTTTAGGATAGATAATCTTGGAAAAATTTCAGCCAATTGGCAAGAAAAACTGTGAACACCTCTTTTTTAATGTGGCGGTTGAATCCTAACTACACCTAATCCCTTTTAAGTACTTAAAATAGGGGAGAACCCACCTTTAAGAGCTTATAAGTACTTAGCAAGGTGACGAAATAGCGACGGGACACATATAAGCCTAAATAAGTGCTTTTAAGTACTTATAAGGTTTTATAATCGCATATTACATAATCGATACTGTATAGCAATAGAAGAGGTGATTCCAAGACGTAAATAGATTACAATCTGATTTATTAGTTTATATTTAAAACAATAAATAT
>CAJWRM010000015.1 GCA_913046365.1 uncultured Flavobacteriales bacterium | reverse complement strand
AAAACAGACAAACATAAAATAATACTGTAGATTTTCTTCATTGTAATAAATTTAATTTGAGGTACAAATATAGGGATTTAATCTTGTTTCAAAAAATAAAAAAGGGCTTTAATAGCTCCTTTTTTGTAATTGCTTTGTTAGTAACCAAAGTCCTGATTCAGAATCGTTTACATCGATTTTATTGAGATAGTATTCGGCTTTGTTATAGAAATCACCCATGAGTTCCTGACATTTTTCTTGAACTTTCAGTGTTTTGAAAAGAGCAATGATTCCTTTGATTTTCCTGTCAATATTGGTTTCAGTTGAAAGTTTTTCAAGCTTTTTAAGCTGGTTTTCATTTGCGCTCTCTTTTGCGATAACCATGAGAAGCGTATTTTTATTTGCTATTACATCTCCTCCTACTTGTTTTCCAACGAGTTTTGGATCGCCATATAAGTCAAGAAGGTCATCCTGAATTTGAAAAGCGATTCCCATATTTAAGCCATAGGCATAAAGATCAGTTTGCCCTTGTACATCACCACCGCCAACGATTGCTCCCATTTGTAAAGCACATCCTAATAGAACTGATGTTTTAAGTGTGATCATTTTAAGGTAATCTTCTTGCGTTACCTTAGATATTTTTTCGAAATCCATATCCATTTGCTGGCCTTCACATACTTCTACGGCTGTTTTACTGAAAATTTTAATTAATTGTTTTGCTATTTCTGGGGAATAACTATTTAAATATTCATAAGCTTTTACAAGCATCACATCTCCCGACAATATGGCGATACTTTGATTCCATTTTTTATGGACGGTTTGTTGTCCTCTTCTAACTGGTGCCTCATCCATGATATCATCATGAACGAGTGAAAAATTATGAAAAATTTCTATTGCTAAAGCAGCGTTTATCGAATCATTCACTGCGTTTTTATCAAAACGCTCAGCCGCTAAAAGTGTAAGTATGGGTCTAATTCTCTTCCCGCCGAGCTTAAAAAAATAGCGCAATGGGTCATATAAATTCGATGGGCCGTTAGGAAGGTCGATTGCCTCGAGCTCCTTGTTTATTTTGCCTGTGTAATCTTTAAGAAAATCCATTAGTCCTCCTCCAGTAGTTCTAATAAGTATGTACCGTAACCACTTTTCTCTAATGGTTTTGCTAGTTCACTCAATTCCTTTTTTGAAATAAATCCTTTTCTGTATGCGATTTCTTCAATACAACCAATTTTCAAACCTTGTCTTTCTTCTACAACTTGAACAAATTGAGAGGCTTGCATCAAAGACGAAAAGGTTCCTGTATCTAACCATGCAGTTCCTCTGTCAAGCACTCCGACTTTTAGTTTACCTCTTCGCAGGTATTCAGAATTGACGTCACTGATTTCGTATTCGCCTCGTGCAGAAGGTTGAATAGATTTTGCAATTTCAATGACTGAGTTATCATAGAAATAAAGGCCTGGTACAGCATAATTAGACTTTGGAGAATCAGGTTTTTCCTCAATAGACAAGGCATTCATTTGCGCATCAAAATCTACAACTCCATATCTTTCAGGGTCTTTTACATGGTATGCGTAAATGACTCCTCCATCTGGATCGTTGTGTTCTTGAAGCAGTTTGTTCAATCCTCCACCGTGAAAAATATTATCTCCTAATATTAAGGAAACCTTATCTTTTCCTATGAATTCTTCACCTATAATAAATGCCTGGGCTAAACCATTTGGCTTCTCTTGAACAGCATATTCAAAAGTGCAACCATATCGTTTACCATCGCCCAATAATTTTTCAAAATTAGGTAGGTCATGTGGTGTAGAAATAATTAATATTTCATTGATCCCCGCGCGCATTAAAATCGATAAAGGATAATAAATCATTGGTTTATCGAAAATAGGCATAAGCTGTTTACTAACCGCCAGCGTCAAAGGATGAAGTCTTGTGCCTGAACCTCCTGCTAAAATGATTCCTTTCATAGTTCTTTACTTTTTTGAGAATTTTTCGCTTCTTCTTTTTCAAGTGCAAGCGCATTCCATTCTACCTCATCTTCCTCCTCATAAGCCTCGAAGTAGGGCTCCTTAAATGATTTTGTTGTAATGAGCCGATCCAAGGAAAGAAGTAGTGAAGGCAAAACCATTAAGTTGGTGAGCATAGCTATTAATAAAGTAATTGAGACAAGCATACCAAGGGCTTGTGTTCCACCGAATTGGGAAAAGGTAAACACTGAGAAACCAGAAAAAAGCACAATTGAGGTATAAAACATACCTAGCCCAGCCTCTCTTGTTGCATTATTAATACATGCTTTAAGGTTCCATTCATTGGTCTTTAGCTCCTGTCGATACTTTGCTAAGTAATGAATGGTATCATCTACTGATATCCCGAAGGCAATACTAAAAACTAAGAGCGTTGAGGGTTTTAAGGGTATCCCGAACCAACCCATAATTCCTCCGGTAAATAGCAGGGGGATTATATTTGGAACCATTGAAATAACGACCATTCTCCATGATCTAAAAAGTATTGCCATAAGAATTCCTATGGAAATAATAGCAAAAATCAGACTCGTTATGAGGTTCTTCACAAGATATCTAGTTCCCTCAGCAGCAACAACAGAGGTGCCAGTAAAGGTTACATCAAAATATTCTTTTTCAATAGCATTATAAATACAAGAATGGAATCCAATTGAATCCATGGACTCATATAAATATGCTTTGTCTTCGTAAAGTTTATTCTTTTCTTCAATATTACCTTTAGATAGCTCGTCAATTAGTGATCTTTTTATCGCTGATTCGAGTATGAAAATAGAGTCGACGTAATCAGCAGTAAGGGAATCCTCTTCATCTTTCGGCCAGTTTATTTTAGCATAATAGTCTTCAAGATACTCTTTCTTGGGATTGAGAATTTTATTCACCGTTCCTTTTAATTGCTGCACTTTTTGTGCGACATCATAAGAGCCGAGGTCTTTCATTTGGCTTCTGACGCGAATATGCTGAGAGTTTGTATCAAGTACTTCCTTAATTGAAAAACCACCGTTATAGATATCCCCTTGAAATAATTTTTTGAAGTACTCTTTTTGTCTTCTACTTGAAGTTTTCGCCATTCCAACTTGACGAATACGAAGCTTATATTTGGAGGCGTCATTGGAATAATAAGCCATGTTAAGCGCTTTAATGAAATCAACGATGGATATGCTTTTCGAAAAAAGAGAATCGTTTTCTAAGGTATCTTGAATAGCATCAATTCGCGCTAATTTATTTAGCGTGTTGTTAATTTTTTGCGAGTTCATTTCCTTGAAATTGAACAAGTCCTTGTCTTTGTAATGAATCATCATTTCAAAAGGAATAGATCCTCCAAAGTGTTTTTCTAAAAAACGAACATCTTTGCTTATGGGGTCATTTAAAGGAAGGTCACCGGTAAGATTACCCGTTGCTTCCATTTTATATAAACCGATAAAGCTGACAATGATTAATATTGAAGTGGTTAAATATATCCATGGACGTCGATGCTCCGTATTATAAACGATAAAATCTAGCATCCCTGTAGCAATTTTCCTGTCAAGGTGTTTGAGGTGCCTATTCTTTGGGCGCTTAGAAAACGATGCTATGATCGGAAGAACACATATGGATATTACAAATACCAGCATGATATTGATCGATGCAGCAATCCCAAATTCCATCAATTTCGTAGAATTTGTAAATGCGAAGGTCATAAATCCAAGTGCCGTGGTAAAGTTGGTTAATAGGGTTGCGGTTCCAATTTTTTGGATGACTCGGGATAAGGCCTTGACTTTATTACCATGTTCCTTAACCTCTTGATGGAATTTTGTCATCAAAAAGACACAGTTTGGTATACCAATAACTATCATCAGGGGTGGAATCAGTGCCATTAGAATAGACAGATTAAACCCCATGGCTCCAATACTTCCCAAGGCCCAAACTACTGCCACAGCAACGACAGTAAGACATATCCCAACAACTCTTAAAGACCTAAAGAATAAGTAAAGAAGCACACCTGTCACAAGCATAGATGCCATAATGAAAAGAAACATTTCATTTTGAATTCTTGTAGCAATTACAACCCTTAGATGTGGTAGCCCAGCGAAATGTATTGGGCCAAATGCCGGTTCGTAAGAGCGTGCCAAATCCTCAATTTGAAGAACAATTTTAGATTTTTTTTGATCGGCAAGCGTTGATTCAGATATGCCAATCATCATTACAGATACATTTCCGCTGTCACTGTACAGAAGTCCTTTGTAGAATGGATTTGTCCGAACCTCCTCCTTAATGACTTGGATGCTTTTTTTCTTAAAAAGAGTATCGTCCTCTTCGAAGATTCGTTCAAAAACAAACTCCTTTTTCTCTTTGTCGTTCTTTAAAGTAATTAAAGTGGCTTCTGAAGTAACAGATTCAACACCTTGAAATTTTAAAATAGAATCGCCGAGCTGCTTCCATTTTTTGAACCTACTCTCGGTGTAAAGAGAATCTGTTTTGACGGCAAAAACCAATACGTTTCCGTCTTCACCGAATAATTTTTTAAACTTGTTATAATTGGTGGTAGTAGGGGAGTCTTTGGGAAGAACGATTCCGTATTTATTATCAAGCTTTAGATTGGTGAGTGCAGAGTAACCAAACATTACGGTTATCAAAGCAATGGCTCCTAAAATAAGGAAACGGTTACGTAAAATAAGATTTGCAATTCCTTGCCACATATTTATCAATTCTCAAAGGAGTGTAAAAGTAAAGATTTACTTTGACATAGAGACAAAGGTTAGCTTTGCTTAAAGCCACCTAAAAAGGTCGTCAAACATACCTTTACCCCAAGGTGTGTTTCCGTAATCTTTTTCGATTTTATATTTCAGCTTCTGGATTGTAAATACTTTGTTTTTACCAACATCAGGAGTAAGTTCCTCTTGCTTAGGTTTTGTAAACTCAATTGACTTTGCAAAATATACGATGCCGCCATCTTCAGTGGCTAGTCCTAAAATAACCCCAGGTAGTCCACAGTAACCCTCTGGTCCAATAGATGTTGTTAGCTCCGAAGCATACCAAGCATAGATGCGGGTAGTATCGTTTTTTTCATAGAGCGCTTTTCTGCATTTGTAACCGCTTATATTTCTTGTACTATTTGTGATTTTCCATTTACGTTGAGGTAAAGAATCTTTTAGGTAAACATTCTGGCCAAAAAGTCCTAGGATAATAAACTGTGTGTTTTCCTGAAGGTATTGATAGTAGTAGTTCTTGGTTGTAAGCCAACCCATTCTTCCTTCATCAACTTGCTGTATGGGCCTGAATACGGAAGAGGTGTCGTTGAATAAAAGTTCAAATTTGTCAATTTTAATTTTGTTCTCCTCGTTTACGAAACGCATCATTCTCGACTTATCCTTGTATTTTTTTAAAAGGTTTGTTTTTCTTTCAAAGGTGATTTTCCCATAATTATGATACTGTCCAAGTATATTAGAGCTGCAAAAGAAAATAAAGATGGTAATTAGCTTCACGGATTTAACCCCAACGTTTGTAATCATCTTCTTTGGTTTTATTGTTATTGAATTTATAGGTAAGTCTTATCAAGAAGTATCTTGATATGATCTGAGTGAAATTATCTGTGATTACGTTACCGTTAACTTGGCGCAACAGGTTAACATTTTGATTTAGTAGGTCGTTTCCGTTAATAGAAAGAATTAGATTTTGGGTTTTGAGGAAGTTTTTACTTAGCTCAGCATTAACGATTAATATTTTATTATTAAATCCATTTGCCCGTCCAGCGTTAATGGTAAATCTAGCATCAGCCTTTAACATGAATCCACCTCTGATTCTCCATTCAATCCTTGCCGTATATTGCTGCGTGCTGTATGGCTGATTGGCAAATGTGGACAGAGAGGTTTTAGGATTGACATAGGCATAATTGTTTCCAATACTTAATTCAAGGGAATCTAGATTAAATTCTATGTCCAGACCTCCTGAAACTGATGTGTTTTCCGTAATATTCTCTTGATCCGAAATATAGTTTGTATTTCGATTATAACTCGCATTTACATTTGGCTCAAATTCAATTTTTCTATTGAGAATTGGAAAACCTGCACCTGCAAATAGGTTTGCAAAAATATTGCCATCGACATTTCTAGTTTCAGAAATCGTTCGCCCGTATTCATCAAAAGTTGTGCTACTTGCAAATGCGTTATCAATATAAGTTGCATTTAGACCACTCCAAATATACCTTCCAGAAAGTGCTTGCCAAGAATTGAAGTTAATTCTTACTGAATGCAGGTAGTTTGGCTCTAAGTCGGGATTCCCTATTTGAATGGCATTTGGATTAGAGTTATCTTGAACAGGCTGTAAATCGTTTATGGACGGCTGTTGAGATTGCGTGTTGTACCTGAAATTGAAACGCTTGGATCGCGAAGGTTTATATTGATATCTGAACTGAGGCAAATAGTTGCTAATATCTTGTTTGGTAATGTTTCCTGTAACCAAATTGTTATTATCAATAGTAATATTTCTGTAGCCTATACCCGCCTGAATGAGGTGTTTATAGATTTCATAGCTCAGCACTGCCGTTCCTCGATGTTGTATTCTAAGGTTGTCAAAGTTGTTTGATAAGTCATCTACTTGGACGTTGTTATTTAACCTATCTGTCGTCAGGATTTCTTGGTCAGATCGGTTATTTTGAAAAAGGTATTCGAGCTGAAGTCTAAATTTCTCCGTTAATGGCTCTGTATAGGTCAATTTACTTGATTGATTGATGTAGCTATTGGTATTAATTTTATCTTGTAGGGTTGACTCATTATAGGCGTTAGGAAGGTAGTATTCTGAATTATTTTCAAGTATACTTTCCGTCTCATTGTTTTGAGTCCTAAGGACATATTCAGCTTTTAATTCTCGCTTTGGTTTTTTAAATTTTCTTTTTATTCTGAATTCTGAGGTGCTTGAAAAACCCTTTGAATCATTGCCATTTAGAATAGAGGTTGCCAAGGATGTAGAATCCTCACTTGTGAGAAACTGATTTTCGGTTAACCTACTTGAATTTGCCTGGTCAAATCGAATACTTGGTTTGATTTCAATTGAAGTTAAAGAATCCAAGTTTGTCTTATAGGATAAGTTAATTCGGTGAGATTTACTCGTATCGGTTTGGGTAATATTATCGAATGTACTATAACTAGAATCTTGCAGAAAATAAGATGAACTGCTCCTGGAGACAGCATTCAATTGTTCCTCATAATAGGAGTAATTAAAATTAAGCTTTCCTGTTTTTCCTATCCGGTCAGAATAATAAACGCCCGATTTCAGTGTCTGCGGAATTCCACTCGTATTTTGCGGAGTAGATTGATCCCACCATTTGCCGCTTCTTTCATTGTCAAGACCAAACTTTGAAGCATCTCCAAAACCTATGTTTGATCTAGGTGTATTTGATGTTAGGGCAAAAACTGAAATTTTACGTTTTTTATTGAAATTGTTGTACAAAAATTCACCTTCATAAAATGCGTTGTCCTCAAAAAGGGCAAAATCCGAAGCCCCTGTTATTTTTCCGAAATATCCTTTTTTTGCATCGTCTTTTAAACGAAGATCAAGGACCTGCATTTTGTCATCGTCTCCAATGGAAGCTCCTTCACGTTCTTTTTCATAAACCTCAACAGTCTCAATACCCTTGGCGCCCAGATTTTTTGTAGCAATCGTTGGGTCTGATCCAAAAAACTCATCTCCATCTACCAATACTTGCTCAATATCTTGTCCTTGGGATGTTATAGCTCCATTCTCATCTACACTAATTCCAGGTAGCTTTTTCAAAAGGTCTTCAACTACTGCATTTTCTGCAACTTTAAAAGAATCAGCAACATACACCAGCGTATCACCTCTGAAAAAAATTGGATTTTTGTTGGCGAAAATCACGACTTCCTCTAAATCTTGCGATTTTGGGTTGAGCTTTACTACGGGAATATCGATTTCGTTGTTCTCAGCATTTCCAAATATGTAATATGATTTTTCGTCTAAACCCGGATACTCAATCATTAAGTCAAAAGTATCTGGTGGGAATCCACTCAATTCAAAGAATCCATCTTTGTTTGTTCTGGTATATCCTAAAAGTAATGAGTCTTTTAATCTCACAGCAATGATAGAAACGGATTCAAGAGGAATACTTCCGGTTGTATCGTAGACTGTACCTGTAACCTTCATAGTTTGTGAAAAAAGAGCAGAGCTCATTATCAAAAAGGACAAACCAAGAAATAAATTTTTTAACATAGTTGTTTAGTTATAGCAGCAAAGTTAGTTAGACGCATAAAAATGCATAAAGTTTAATCCGTCTTCGTTATTGACTTTCATTTGCGGCAGATACATTTAGTAAAGCTTGATAGGCAAACCCATCTGTCCGCGTGGCATGTGTAAAGTCAATATCTAGTAGTTTCCCAATATTTTTTCTTTCATATTTTATCAATTGATTGAGAAATTCAGTTTTTTCTATTACCGCAAGGGTAGATGTATATGCTCGATTTTTTGGTCCCACAATCAAGAATAGCTTTTCTTGTTCCTTTAAATATGCCGTGCCCAAAAAATTGGTTTGAAATGGACCTTCTCTTTTGAGTAAATCAAGGGTCAATTCATCGGAATGGCTTTGCTTATCAACTGCTGTATAACTCAACAAATATAGAGAGTCAATGTCTTTGGAATTTCTATTTCCTGAATAAATTACATTTTCTGAATCACCATAAAAGGAGATGATCTCCGAATAATAGTTGGATTCCTCATTGAACTCCGTATGGGATTGGAGACTTATACGTTTTAAACCATTTTTATAAAAGTAAAACTCGTTTTTGAGTTTGTTTTCAAATTCTTGTTCCAAAATAAGCATATGTACCTCGCCAAAAGAATCAATTTTTGCGGTTGCTTTCAAAAGCACTCCGTCAGCGCTCATGAATTCAAGGCTTTTTGCATCCGTGATACCCTCGATGCGCTCTATATTTTCTTTTAGATCAAAGAACATTTCTCCCTCTTTAAAATCGCTTCTTAAATAGTCGCTATCTATTTCAGGGTGATTAGAAGCGTCGCTAACACATCCATAAAATAGAAATACAAAAAACAATAAAGAAAAAGCTCTCATATGGTTTTGAACGTTGAAGTAATTTAAAAGTTACTTTTTATCTCCCAACTCAAAACTCGGTACATCCAAATTTTAAATTTGTACATCAAAAGATATACCGAAGGTAAAATAATCAGCGTTAAGAAAGTAGCAAAAGTTAGTCCATAAATAATGGTCCAAGCCATCGGTGCAAAGAACATGTTGTTGTCTCCTCCTAAAAAGACATTTGGCGCATATGATGTAAATAGCCCAGCAAAATCGATGTTAAAGCCAATGGCCATTGGAATCAATCCTAGAATTGTCGTGATTGCCGTCAGAAGAACTGGTCGAAGTCTTGTTTTCCCACCTTGAATGGTACATTCCAGAAGATCTTCATTGCTCAGAACTTCATTGTTTTTTAGCTCTTTTTCAATTCTCTTTCTTTTGCGTAATGAGTTGGTATAATCGATAAGAACAATCGCATTATTTACAACAACTCCGGCAAGAGAAATGATCCCAATCATTGTCATGATTACGACGAAATTTTGTCCTGATAGTACAAGCCCTAAAAATACACCAATCAAAGAGAGTAGTACAGTCAATAATATTACTGTTGGTGCGGAATATGAATTGAATTGTGAAACGATGATTAAGAGGACTAGGAATAATGCAATTTGAAGGGCCTTAACTAAAAAGGCCATTTCTTTTGCCTGCTCGTCCTGCTGACCTGCAAAGCGGTACTTTGTATTCTCGGAAAGCGTGTTCTTTTTTTCAAAATCTTCTAATTCCTTTCTCATGACTTTGACTACTTCATTAGCATTAAAACCCTCAGTTACATTTGATGTAATTGTAACCAGTGGAATTTGGTCTTTCCGTACCACTGCAGAATAGCTTGTGCTTTCCTCAGGAGTATCAATAACAGATCTCACAGGTATGTTCATTAGCTTTCCTTTATTGTTTCTGAAAACCAACCGTTGGTCTAAAATGGCATTAAGGTCATATCGATTGTTGCCATCGAACCGTACGACAATATCATGTGACTCTTCGTCAATAGTATAAGTCGATATCTCCTGCCCTAAAAGAGATTTTCTTATTGCCATTCCAACTTGGTATGTAGAGGCATTTAGTTTACGGATTTGGTCACGATCAACCGTAATAGGTATCTCAGGTCGATTAGCATCTACATTCAGCTTCAATTTTTCTACACCATCAATCCCCTTTCTATCTAGGTATGTTTTGATGCCTTCTGCCGCTGCAATAAGCTCTTTGTATTCTCCTCTTCCGGTAATTTCTATGTTGATCGGTGCGCCTTGAGGAGGGCCTGATTCATTCTTAGCTGCCGTAATTTCAAGATCAGCATTGTATTTTCCCTTTAGCCCTGACTGAATCGCTTTTAATACATCTGAGGTTTTGGTTTTTTTTCTGTATTGAAATTCACAAAAGTTAACGGTTATTCTTGCCTTATGAGGTGTGTTTCCCATGGATACGCCCTGAGCTGGGTCACTTGTGCCTTCTCCAACCTGAGAGATAATCGACTTAATCAATCGTTCGTCTTGAGGTATTCCTGTAGTATCATCGGCATCCATATACGGACTAAGTATTTTATTTAAGTCATCCTCAATAACTAAGGTGGTTTTATTTGTCACGCCGATATCGGTTCCAATGGGATGTGAAATAAAAATGTTTACATATTGCGGCTCATTATTGGGGAAAAATTCAACTTTGGGTGGAAATACCGCAAATAAACCTAAAGAAAAAACAAGCAACATTATGGTTCCTATTAAAAATAGAATCGGTTTTTTACCGTGCATTGCAAAACGAAGAAAACGTTCGTAAAAACTTTCTAGACGAGGCAAAAGTCTATTCTGAAATAGCTTAGTGCCCGGCATAAATAGGAATAAGTTAACTAATGTCAGGATACCAATGAAGGTTATAAAGTTACCGAGGGTTACCCAACCAAAAACGATAAAGAAAATACCTAAGGTAGACAGGAACAATGAGGTGATTATGATCTTCTTTTTATTGGGTTGGCTCTGTGTTACCTTCATGTAAGTAACAGCCAATACTGGGTTGATTACCAATGCGACAAATAAGGAGGATGCTAAAACAATCATCAAAGTCATGGGTAAAAACTTCATAAATTCTCCGATAATTCCTGGCCACAAAGCCAATGGAACAAATGCAGCAACGGTCGTTGCCGTTGAAGATATAATAGGCCATGCCACCTCTCCTACGCCTTGAACCACACTCGTATATGCTGTGTTGCCTTCATCCATATAGCGGTATATGTTTTCGACAATAACGATTCCGTTGTCAACAAGCATTCCCAGTGCAATTACAAGTGAGAAAAGGACCATTACATTTAATGTAATGCCCATGGAGTTTAATATCAAAAATGACATAAGCATGGACAGCGGAATTGCTACTCCTACAAAAATTGCGTTTCTCAATCCTAGAAAAAATAGTAGAACTCCAACGACTAATATGATTCCAAGAATAATAGAGTTTTCCAGGTTAGAGACCATGTCTCTGGTTACATTAGACTGATCATTTGTTAATGATATATCTACACTTTTTGGAATTGTTCCATTTTTTTGTGCTTCAGCGATGATGCTATTAATTTTGTCCGAGGCAACGAGTAGGTTTTCACCACCTTGTTTTTTAACATCGAGCATGACAACAGAGGTGCCAAATTCTCGCGCAAATGATGTTGTATCTGCATTTCCAAAATAAACTTGGGCCACATCTTCGAGGTAAACAGGTAGAAAGTCATCCTGTCTAACAACAGTTCGTTTGAGCTCATCAGCACTTTTATACTCTCCTTCAATTCGAATTGTTTTTCGAATTCCATCCATGAGAATTTCCCCTCCCGGTATAGTTTGATTCTCGGCATTGACTGCATTTTCGATATCACCAAGCGTTACATTGACAGCCTGAGCCTTGACCGGGTCTACTTCAATTCTCATTTCTTGTAGAGGAAGTCCACGAATATCAACCTCACTTATCTCGGGAAGCTCCTCTAATTGTTTTTCAAGCTCTTCGGATACTTCTTTGAGTTCAGCTGCATTTTCTGACCTCATATTAATGTTTAAGATGGGCATTTTAGATGGGTCCAGCTCAAAAATATTGGGTTCCGCCGGTAGCTGCGGGAAATCACTCTTCGTTCGCGCTTGATCCACAGCATCTTTTACCTTTCCGAGTGCCTCATCGACGGGCATTTTAAAGTCGAATTTGACCCGAATAGTGGTGTATCCATGAACTGAATTGGAATTGATTTCCTCTACAAGCTTTATCCCTCCAATTTCTTTCTCAATCGACTGAGAAATTTTCTCGGACATATATTTAGGAGATGAACCAGGTTTTGCTATACCGACATATATTTCCGGAATTTTTAATTCTGGAAAATTTTCTTTCGGCATTGATTGGTAGGCAATCATTCCTCCAATAACAATAACAATAGCAATTAAGAATACCGTTTTGGTATTATTCACCGATAAAGTTGTAAGGCCGAATCCTTTAAATTTGCTCATATCTTTATTTTTACTTGATTCGAACTAAATCTTTTTTGGTAATTCCACGCGCACCGCCTGCTATAATTAGATTGCCTTCGAGAATGTTCTCATTTTCTTCAATAAGTGCCTCACCCTGATATACCTTAAGCTTTTTTATAAAGACTTGCTTGACGTTATAACTGCCATTTTTTGCTAACGTTAAGGTCCATAAATAATCTTCATTTTTTGCGTTCTTCAAGATGCTTTTTGATGGAACAACCATCCCTGAGTCAACTTGGAAATCAATAATTTCAAGTTCCGCAAGCATATTTGGCATAAGATTCGTTTTACTAGTGGTTTTAGCTCGGATCGTAAATGTTCGATTGGTAGGTTCTATAAAGCTACCTACACTGCTCACTACTGATTGAATAGGTGCAATTTCATAGTTTGGAAAGTTTATTTTTAGTTTAGTTCCTTTCTTAATATTGCTAAAGTGTTTTTCAGATACAGATGCGACGACCTCTGTTTTTTCTGTGTTTACAAGTCTCATTAATGGCATCTGTGGGCCGGCCAGCTGACCTTTCTTGGCATATACTTGGTCTATAGATCCATCAAAAGGCGCTTTAACGATCATTTTAGCTTGTTGTATTTTCAGTGTATTGAGCTTAGACTCTATGGAACTAACCTGGTTTTCTGCACTTTTTTTATCGAATTCAGATCCTAATTCTTCCTCAAATAAGGCCACCTGTTTATCTCTTGTGTAGCGCGCAAAGTCGAGCTGAGAAAGTAATTCTTGAATATTTGCATTTATTAGAGCTGCATCCAAGGATACAAGAACTTGTCCTGCTTTCACTCGATCTCCCGCAGAAACATTGACTTCATGAATGATTCCTGACATTTCAGTATTTAATAATATGTCTTGTGTACTCTCGACGCTCCCTTGAATTGATATTTTATGAATGAAACTTTTTTTCTTCGCTTTACTCGTTTGTACTAATGGGAGTATTGTATTGTTTTTTACAGTTTTGTCCTCTTTTTTCGTTTCATTATCCCCCCCCGAACCGCAGGAAAAAAGAGAAAACAAAAGGACTCCGAAAATGATTGTTTTTTTCATCAGGATATTTATTTTAATTCAGTTTATTATAAAGTTTATCAAGTTCAATTTTACTTCTGTATACCTCAATCAAGCTTGAAGTGTACTCTGCTTGGGCAATCATTACTTGGTTGAGTTTTTGCGTAACCATTACATTATTCCCATTACCAAGCGCTTCTTTTTTAATGGCATTTCGATATATTTTTTCTGCCAAAGCACTATTTTCTTGCTGAAGCGCTCTTTTCTTAATTGCTGATGCAAGTGTGTTCTTAAGCTGTACCTCTTGAAGCTTTAATCCTTGCTTGGTTAATTCAAAATTGTTTTCATCTTGCATCAGTTTGATCTCAGATTGCTTGACCACTGCACGTCCTTTTCCACTTGAAAAAACAGGAATTTTCATTTGTAAACCCCAGTTTGTTTGTGAGTACCATGGCTTGTCCTGGAAAAAATCGAAGGATGTTCTATAAGCGTTATAGCTTTGTTGAAAATATGCGGAAAAAGAAGGTAAGAAACCTGCCTTGTTATTTCGCACGTTGCATTGTGATAGATCAATTTGAGTCTGAAGTAGAGGCAATACTGTATTGTCTTCAATGGACCCAATAGATATCTGAGATGCTTCTTTATCGAGCTCATTCAAGTTATTGGACAATATGAGCAACGAGTCCTGAGGGTAGCTCATGGAGTACTTTAATAAAGCTAATGCATTACTAGTTTGTAATTCAGCATTTTCAAACGCGTTTTTAGCAGTTAAAACTGCATACGTCATCTGATCTATTTCCTCGTTAGTTATTACGCCTAATTCGAGATAAGATTTTTGCTTGGTTTCAAGGTCCGCAGTTATTTGGTATATCGAATCGGCAAAGGCTAAGTTTTCTTCTGCAACGCATGCAATGTGATAGGCGTCTATTACGGAAAATAAAACCTCTTCTTTGGTTCGAGTTTGTTGAATATTCTGTAGCTCAATAAGTAGCTTTGAAGCTTCAATTCCGACGAAGTAAGAACCATCAAATAAAAGTTGATTTACCTGAAGGCTTGCATTCGAATTAAATTCAGTTCCTGCTCTAAATGCCACCACTTCATCCTCAGGGGCTCCTGGGTTAAAAAAGGAAATCGGTAGCACCTGCACGGGTAAGTTTAAAAACTGATTAAAAGCTCCGGTAATGTTTGCTTCAGGCATACCCGCTGCCAAATACTCCCTCTTTTGATGCACTGCCTTATCATATTCCAATGAGGCATTTGTAATTTTTACATGGTTTTTCAAGGCATATTCTTTTGCTTCTAATAATGAAAAGCTACGCCCAATTTGTGCATTGACATTTGAAATGAGTACAATCATTAAAATTGTTACAAGAGATTTCATGTATAGTTGTTTAATAGGTGTTTTTTAAAATAATTTAAGCCTTGATCATTTGTAATTGCGCGTATATGAATGCGAAAGGTTTCTAGAAATACTGATTCAAACTTGAATTCAGGCCAAGGGAAAATGTTGCCATTGATTATGGCATCGATATTAACAACATGTAATTTCGCATAAATTTCTTTGTGTATTTCTTTTCTATAAAGACCTTCATCTATTCCACGTTGTAGATTGTCAAAAAATTGGTTATACACAAATCCAAAACGATGCTCTTCGAGCATTTTCCAAGCATCGGGATGACTTTTTTTCAGGTCATGAAAAACAGTCGCATTAATAGAAGATAGTGATTCTATCACGAATTTTGAAATGTGCATTAATTCGTCAATTGCATTGATTGATTGAACTGCGAAAGATGTGCAAACTGCTTGGTCTTGGGTTATTCGTAGTCTAATAATTTCTCTTACGAGTTGACTTTTATCTGTGAAGTGATTGTAGAGGGTTTTTTTTGATATGCCTAAATTATTTGCGATGTCGTCCATTGTCACACTTCGAATACCAAGCTTCATAAACAGCTTTGCTGAACGCTCTAATAAATCTATTTGTTTTGAATTCACGGAGCAAAAATATAAAAAATAGTTACTTAGGAAACTTTTTTTATATTAAAAGTGTAAAAAGTATAAATAAATATTCAGGTATTTTATATTTTTGTTGTATGGGTAAAGCAATTGGAATTGATTTTGGTTTAAAACGCACGGGTATTTCTATCTCGGATGACCTCGGCATAATTGCAACACCATTAAAAACAGTTTTATCCTCGGAACTCATGCAATTTTTGAAAGCTATGGTTCTTTCCGAAAATATTGAGACAATGGTACTGGGCTTTCCATTGGGTTTGAATGGCTCAGATACGGATGTCACTCAAAATGTTAGGCTCCTAAATATTGCCTTAGAAAAAGAGTTTCCATTGCTAAAGATTGCATTATTTGATGAAAGAATGACCTCTAAAATTGCTCAGAAAACTTTAATTCAAGGAGCATCCAAGAAAAAACGAAAACAAAAAGGTTTGATAGATCAGATGAGTGCTACTATCATTCTTCAGGATTATCTAAATTCAAATAGTTAGCCGAAAAGTTTATTTTTGCACAAAATAACACGATGATTTTACCTATTGTAGCATATGGCGATCCAATCTTAAAAAAAGATTGCGAAGAGATAGATGAAAACTATCCAAATCTAAAACAGCTGATTTCTGATATGTTTGAAACAATGTATAAGGCAAAAGGAGTTGGGCTCGCAGCACCTCAAATTGGAAAGAATATTAGGTTATTTATTGTAGATGGTAGCCCATTTGCCGAGGATGAAGAGGATGAAGATGATCCTAGAGCTGAAGGTATTGAAAACTTCAAAAAAGTATTTATTAATCCCATTATTGAAGAAGAGGATGGTAGGGAGTGGCCATTTCAGGAGGGCTGCTTGTCTATTCCCAAAATTAGAGAGAATGTATCGCGTAAGCCGGATATAACAGTTTCTTTTTATGATGAAAATTGGGAATTAAAAGAAGAAAGCTATTCTGGCTATGCTGCCCGAATTTTCCAACATGAATATGACCATATTGAAGGAATCCTTTTTACGGATTACCTTAGCCCACTTAAAAGAAAACTCATTCAGAAAAAGTTGAATAATATAACGAATGGCGAAATTGAAATCGATTATAAAATGCGTTTCCCTAAAAAAGTAAAAAAATGAAATACACTATTCTTTCTCTGATATTATTTCTTTTTATGGTATCGTGTGGTTCAGATAGCTCTGCAAATGTAAAGTCCGAAGACCAAAACAAGGAAAGCCAAATAAACGAGATTAAATCCCTCAATAATGAAATGTTAAAATTATTTCTTGAAACAGGTCGCAATACGAGTTCGTTAAGTTCCGAGGAGCTCATCAAGTTTAAGACAGATCTTTCCGTAAAACGAATGGAGCTCATTAATTTGAATTTGAAATTTTACAATAATTTTCCGGCGGACACGCTTTCAGCATATTGCTTGGCGGATGTTCAAGAGCTTTATGATGCCTCTGGTGCCTATTTAAAAGCTATAGCCTATGGCGATACGATTGCAGAAATATACCCGGAATTTTCAAACTTAGTTTTGGTTCTAGAAAAGAATGCAGCCATTTTGGATTTCAATATGTCCGATAGAGATACAGTAGAAATTCGAAAAGCATATGAGCGACTTATAGCCCTTCCAAATCTTTCTCAAGAAACAAGAAGCACTTATATAGAGCGCATATCATCACTGCAAGTGGATCTGAAAGCGAAGTTGCTAAACCAATAATTTTTCATCCTTATTGATTTCTACGTAGTTAAATTATGTAACCATCTGTTGTATAAGTAATTAATGTGTAGTTGTTCTTTTGATTGTTTCTAAGCCTACCCAACAGGCTTTACGTATTACCACTTAGTTTTTTTTGGGTGCAATAGGTTATTTATCATAGAAGTGTCTGCAATTATGAAAGAATACACTAGCAGAGTATTCATCTTTGACCTGTAAAACAAAAACAAATATTCAAACAACAAAAAACACACTAAAATGAATTCAACAATTACAAACATTTTTTTAAGCACATTTATTTTAATTTCTGCTTCGGTAATGAGTCAAGATAATGCAATTCAAAAACAACCTTTTGGCGTTGAGTCTGCGGTTTCTGGAAATCTCTTAAACCCTCCAGTTTCAGATGCATTTAGAGCTAATATTTTCCCAAACCCGACATTTATTGGAAAAGTGAAAATGAATTGGCCAGATTGGGCTGAGGTAACAGAAATACACATGATACTTGCTAGTACAAATCAAATTAAAGTGATTGACGTGGAGGAAGGACAGACGCATGTCACTGCTTCAAACCTTCAAGACGGAGTATATATTGTTCGGTTCATGCGTAAGAATCAGGTTCTGGGAATGCGAAAATTAAAAGTCATTGGTTAAACATCTTTTTTCATAGTTTATAGTTTAGTTATAAGAAGGCCTTCGGGCCTTTTTTTAGCTCCAATATTTAATGACTAAGTATTATTACTTAGCTTGTTCTATATCCTAACCCCTAAATGTTTCAGAGAGCAATAAAAAACGAAACAAAATCAAACCTGAGTATTTAATTTTGATCTATACAGCAAACAACAAACAAATGAAAACGGCCCACCTAATATTATTTTGCCTTGTGTTTCTTCTTGGTTTGTTGCTCTCGCAAGTCGATAATATATTCTTAAATTTAGGTGGGTTCGTTTTTATTTTCAATTCAATGGTTCAACCTTATATTTTCTATAATGCTGCTTAGCTCAATGCTATTTTCTGCTCCAAAGGTTTTGATATACGACTGGGTGCATTTAAAGTGAATAAAACCAAGCGTGAATCAATATAGTTCATCCCCCTTTTAAATTATCCAGCGCTTTACCTCCTCAGTACATTCTCTTCGGACCTACCAAAAACTACGTATGTATTGCTATATATAGGTCTGTATTTTATCTGTTTCTCTCATTTTTTATTGGATTTATGCTCCTTTGACACCGTACATTTGTAGCAACAAATAACAAAAGCAAATAAAAAAAGGAATCGAATAGTTACAACAATATGTCTCGTTATCATGGACAACCATACATTTTTATAACAAATACAATTTCACGAAGACATATTTTTAAAGTAGAATCAGCAGTTATTGTCCGGCACTAGAAGAAAAAGATAATTAGATAAAACAAATAAAAAATAATAGCAATGTTTAACAATAAATTACAAACACGAACGAAAGATTATTACATCAAGCGCAACGAATTAAAGAGGCTTGTAATACAGGTAAACCAAAAACAAGAAAGATTAGAAATAGAAAAAAGAAAACTATGCTCGGTGACATTTAAATAAGCTCTCCTGTTTTCGTAGTGAGGTTCTCCTTATTTTGAAAACAAAAAAGCCCTTCAGGTAACTGAGGGGCTTTTACTTTTGTGGTACCTCCAGGAATCGAACCAGGGACACATGGATTTTCAGTCCATTGCTCTACCAACTGAGCTAAGGTACCAGCCATAGCGAGGGCAAAAATATGAATATTTTGGTTTAGTATGCAAATAATCATCAAAAATATAGGGTTACTTGTATCTTTGTACAATGTCAACAAGCCAAAAGTCTTTTGTAATTGTAGATGCAGGCAATACCTCTATCAAAGTTGCCCAAGTTAAAAATAGCCGAATAGACAGTGTAAAACGCTTTGATCATATTTCAGATGCTGCAGGCTATATTTCAGATGCCTTTGTTGTTTGTGCATCTGTTTTAAATGAAAATCTTAAGCAACTTGTAATTAATAATGGAGGTCGCTTTCATCAAATCACTCATCAATCAGTCTTGCCTTTTAAAAGTGCATATAGCTCCATGGAGACTATCGGAATTGATAGGTTATGTAACGTTGCGGCAGCTATCAAGAAGTTCGAATCTGAGAATTGCTTGGTCGTGGATATTGGGACCTGTATTAAATTTGATTTCATTTCGGCAAAACACGTGTACTTAGGAGGGTCTATTTCGCCTGGCATAAAACTTCGGTACCAGTCCCTTCATGAGTATACAAGTAAATTACCCTTGATTGATATTAAAGCAAATGCGGAGATGATAGGAGATAGCACTAATAGCTCGATACATTCGGGTGTGATTAATGGTATAATGCATGAAATACAAGGCATGATTTTGCGTTATGAGAAAGACTTTGGACAATTAAAAATATTAATCACTGGAGGTGATGCTTCACATTTTGATTTCCCTCAAAAAAGTAACATCTTTGCAAACAAAAATTTGACACTCGAAGGAATTGTTGAGATATATGAAATTAATGCGTTATAGTTTAACATTTACCTTGGGTCTTTTGACGCAACTCTCTGTTGCTCAGGTGACGTCCAGTCATCCATTGTCCTCATATGGAATTGGGGCATACAATATGGGTTCAAATGCAATTACATCTGCCCTTGGAAATGTAAATAGTGTTTGGATTGACTCAACGAATATTAATTTCTTCAACCCATCTTCTTATTCTCGACTCAGTAAAGGGAATACATTAATGTCGCTAAGCCTAGATTCAAGATTTTCATTCTATCAACAGGCCGATGTTTCTGAGTTCAAAACATCAACAATGTTTGATCATTTCTCATTGGCATTTAAAGCTTCGAAAAGAAGTGGGTTTGCTTTTGGTTTAAAACCATATTCCAATGTAGGCTATGAATTCAGTCAGTCAGTATTTACTGGAATTGATTCTATACGCTATACTTATGCAGGTCGTGGTAACTTACAGGATGCTTATGCAGGTTTTGCCTATGCCCCTATTTCCAACCCTACGTCAAATTTATCTTTTGGAGCAAACGTTTCCTATTTATTTGGATTTGTATCTAATGAACGGAAAAGTGAATTGCTAAATGCTGAAACAAATCCTGGAGGATTATCGTTGGATTTGACAAGATTGTCATCCTTTCATTACCAGCTTGGTGCACACTACGAACAGCGAATTGGGAAAAGACATTTACTATTGGTTGGTTTTACGGTTGATCCCGAACAGGATTTCAATGGGTCCATTGAAAATAGTCTTTATACCTCAGCCAATATTAATGCGCCCTCTATATACGATACAGTTTTTTCAAATACGACTCAAGGTTCAATTAAGGCCTTGACTTCTTATGAGATCGGGTTGAAGTATAAATATTTTTTTAGAGAGACAAAAAGAAAAGCCACGACAAGAAGACCTAATATTACTTTTGCAGCCTCTTACAGTGCTAGCCAAGGAATAGAGTCTTCCTTTGAAGGTAGCGAGGATTGGAAAATAGGTGCCTCGAGCTGCTGGTCTTTAGGTTTAAGCTATTCTCCTGAGACGCGATTATTTGAGAATGTAGCAACCTTAAAGCTATTAGAAAAGCTGAACTATCGACTGGGTTACTTTCAAAGAGAGTTACCGTTTTCCGTTGAAGGCACTGCTTATTTGGATCGTGGCACGACATTTGGAATTGGTATTCCCATACTGGCTCAAATGTCTTTATCATCATTGAATTTGGCATTTGTTCTTGGAGAAAAAGGTACCGGATTAGATTCAGGATTAAGAGAACGGTATATAGGATTTAAGTTTGGAATGGTATTATCACCTTCCAATTTTGAAAAATGGTTTAGAAAAAGAAAATTAGATTAGAAAAGACATGAAGAAGTTTGGATTAGGAATAGGTTTTGCTTTTATGGTTTCATTGACTTTTGGTCAATTGGATTCACTAGAAGAAAGAGAATGTAAAAGAATGCAGCTATTTGTTGGCCAAGAGCTAAAATTAAAGAATTATGCTCGCGCAACAATGTATTATTTACGTGGCGAAGAGATTTGTAATAATTATGATGCTAAGAAGTATAAGAACATGATTCAGACCATGAGAAATACTGTAGCTACAGAAAAAGATAAGGCCCGTAAAAAACTATATATTGACACACTAGTAAGTGCCTACGATCGTGTTGAAAAGAAAGGTTTCTTTAATCCAGCTGAAGCCTCGGTAAGAGCTTTATATGTTTTGCAGTCTTCAGCACCTGATCGTGAGAAAGCTGATTCTTTGTTTACAGTAGCTTTTCAGCAAGGAAATACATTTAAAGATGCGCAATTGAGTTATTATTACTACAACCTTTATACGATGTATAGCAGGGCTAAGGACGCCAAAAAAGAGCTGTACAAAAAAAGAATGATTTCTGATTATTTTTCATTGTCGCGAAAAATAGAAAATGAAGGGTTTAAGGCAAGAACTTTAGAAAGCATGACGAATTATTTCAATGCAGTAGTTCGTACCTGTGACGATATCCTCCCAGATCTTTTGGGTTTTATGAGTGATTTACCTCAAGAGAAAGACAAAAAGAAAAAGGCAGTTACGAATTTCCTGAACTTATTAAAAGAAAAGCAGTGTACAGAAAGCGATGAATATGCAATGCTTATTGATACAATTATTTCCATTGATAATACAGTAGATGCAGTTTTAGCAAAAGCAGATTTATTAAAGGTAAAGAAGAAGTACAAAGCGTCTATTGAAGTATATAGAACAGCGCTTGAGATGGCGGATAATGATACGCTAAGAGGCGATGTGAAATTGAGTATTTTGGAAATTCAATACAACAATCTTAACAGTTTTAAGAGTGCTTATAATACCGCAATGTCAATTAATGGTTTAAATAGGTCGAAAGCCTTAGAGGTTGCCTCTAATTGTGTGGCAAGACTTGCAAATACATGTGGGTCAAGTACTTTCGATAGGAAATGTAATTATTATTACGCGGCACAATTGGCAACCAAAGCGGGAGAATCATCTCTTGCTGCTAAATACCGCGAAAAATGTCCTTCTTCGGATGAGATATTTAGCAATAATAGCCCAACACAAGTTACATTATCCTGTTGGGGTGTAACTGTGGACATTAAGTAATAATACTATTTTAATGTTTAGAGTTCTTGTTTCCATTTCACTTGTATTAACGGGAATGTTATTGGCTTGTGAAAATAACTCTGGGGAAATTCAAAGAATTACCCACTTTGAAAATGCTCCTGATGAATACACAGAAAACCTAAACATGTTCCATAATGATTCGGGTCTAACAAAAGTGAATTTATACGCTAAGGTTTCTCAAACATTTTATGAGCCGCGGCATATAACAAATTTCAAGGATTACCTGAGGGTTGATTTTTTTGATAAATCAGGCGCTAAAGTATCTACTTTAGTCGCTTTATCTGGTGTCTTTGATCATGATGAAGGAGTTGTTGAAGTTCAAGATTCTGTTCGTCTTTTCAATTATGCAAGAGAGCAGCAGTTAGAAACCGAATACTTGATTTGGAATAAGAAAGATAGCACAATCAGAACAGATAGAAACGTTTTGGTTCGTTCTCCAAAAGAAATTTTAAAAGGGAAAGGACTTGTCACAAAGCAAGACTTTAGTTTTTTCGAAATTCTTGAACCTACAGGCAAAATTAATTTAAAAAAAGAATGATGGATTTGTACAATAAAATAATGAAAGTCTTTTGGTTGGTTTTTGCCATCATATTGTTTCTATTCGTAACTTTTAAATGTTTTAGCGATGGATTTGAAAGATGGGCTGTGTACTATCTATTCGTTTTACTTGCTGTTGGGATGTACTTTTTTAAAATTTGGATGATGAAAAGAATGGAAAGACACATCGCTTATATGAAAGAACAAGAATCTTTGAATCAAAAAAAATAATTACCGACTTCATTTGATTAAGTATCATTTTTTAGTTCAATTACGTGCAGCTTTATTATTTATTTTAACGCTCACTTTCCCATTGGCCGTAGCATCTCAATATTTCGTAAATGGAGTAGTTTACGATGAAACGTACGCGCCAATTCCCTTTGCCAAAATATTTGTAAAAAATGCGCCGGCTCAGAGGACCGTCGCCGATATTGATGGTAAATATCAGATTAGTCTGGCACGCGGGGAGTATTTCCTTGTATTTAGCTCTACGGGTTTTGATACAAGGGAGTCTTATGTCTCTATAAATGAAAAAAACATCATCAAAGAAATCCAGCTTTTCCCAAGTCGTATCCAAGATCTAGAAACGGTTACTGTGACCACAAAAAAGTCAAATCCTGGACGTGAAATAATGAAAAAAGTGGTTGCGCGCCGTGATAAAATCAACCAATGGAATTATCCACATAGGGTAAATGTTTATATCAAAGCAAGAGAAGATATACACAAAAAGCAAAATCAACCCGAGGAGTTAGATGATATTGATGACACCTTTGATGGTCGTCGTCCATTGCGCGATACAATGAATTTATTAGAGGTCCAGATAGAGCGCAATTTCGCTCCGAGAAATAAAGTAAAGGAGTACAGGAATGCTTATACTTTAAGGGGCTCGAAGCGTAATTTATATTATACAACCACCGTTAAATCTAACTTCAATTTTTTCGAAAACCTTTTGCGTTTAGATGACCTGCACGAGAATCCTGTTAGTTCGCCTATATCTATTCCTGGAATAGTTTCTTATAAATATAGGCTTGTTGAGAAGTATGAGGAGAATGGGAAAATGATTTCAAAAATCAAAATCCAAGCAAGAAATTCAGCAACCTCAACCCTTCAGGGATATATTTGGGTACAAGATTCAGTTTGGATGGTTGAAAAGCTCAATTTAAAAATGAAGAAAGGTAATTTGTTGGTTTATGATTATTTCAAAATAACTCAGGAATATGATCATTATGGCGATTCCTTGTGCGTTTTAAAGAAACAAGTTCTTGATTATGGAGTCAAATACAAAAAAGAGTCATCGACATGTAAAACAACAGCAATTTTTTCTGATTATGATTTTAATCCAAATTTTAAAGCGAAATTTTTCAACCGTGAGCTTGCAGTCACAGAGAAGGAGGCGTATGAAAAAGACTCTACTTTCTGGACGGAAAAAAGACAAGATGCGCTGACTGCTGAGGAAATTGCTTTCATTATTCGGCAGGATAGCATTCGGGATTATATGAACAGAAAAGAATACCTAGATAGTGTTGATCAGGTTTTTAATAAAGTAACTGCGCTAAAGGTGCTTTGGTGGGGTGTAGATCACCGCAATCGAGATAAAAGACACCAGTGGACAATCGGTTCCTTGATTACAACTATTAGACCTGTATACATTGCGGGTCCTAGAATATCTCCAAATTTCGATTTTTTCAAAAAATGGGATGATCAACGTTCTTTGGATTCTTACACACAAATCTCCTTTGGGTTTTTGAACAATGACATCAAAGGAGATACCTGGTGGAAATATAAATTTGATCCTTTCAGGCAGGGAAAAGTAAGAATGGCACTTAATCATGATTTTGATGTAATTAGAGGATTTGATGCAATTACCCAAATTTATAAAAGAGAAAATTTTATCGAAGCCACTAAATTACGAAGCTCAATTGAATATGAATTGTTCAATGGTTTTTATGCCAAAGTCGCCGGTGAATTTTGCGAAAGAAGAAGTATTGAGGGCTATGATTTTATAGATGCTGCAGACGAAGTCTTGCCAAATAATGAGCCATCTTCTTTTCAAACCTATCAGGGTATGATTGCAGACTTCACGCTGTGGTTTGTTCCAAGGCAGAGATATATGCGAGAGCCTTATAGAAAGGTTGTATTAGGTTCTGCTTGGCCTACCTTCAGTATCAATTATGAAAGGGGTATACCTAATTTATTTGGAAGTGATATTGACCACGAATATTTACAAATTAGTGTTGATCAGACCTTTAAAATAGGAACCATAGGAACCTCTACTTATCGATTTCAGGGAGGTAAATTTTTGAGCGCCAGGAATTTGAGAGACCCTGATTTTAAATTTCAAAGAAGGAGCGATCCTATTTGGTTCTCCAATCCGTTGTATTCTTTTCAAGGACTTGATACATTGCTGCGAACAGATGATCTTTCGCTTGAGGCTCATTTTGTGCACCATGATAATGGCGCAATAATTAATAAGATTCCTTTTATGAAAAAAACGAGAATAGGTCTTGTTCTAGGTGGAGGGGCACTTTATGTTAAGGAGCAAAATTGGTTGCATTACGAGGTTTTAGCTGGTCTTGAAAGAAATTTCAAGCTATCAAGGAGAAGATTGCGTGTGGGTATCTATGGTGTTTTGTCAACAGGAAATCAAACGCCTACCCGTGCGGATTGGAAAATATCATTTGCCATACTAGATGAGCGCAACATGAAATGGGATTTTTAATCGGCTGATTACTTTTTTTCTTTTGGAAAGTATTTTTTATTTCTAATTAAAATCAATCCTACACCAGTTGTGATACATGCGTCCGCAAAGTTCCAAATAGCTGGGAATACTTGTTGTCCGCCAATGTATGGAATGGCCTTTGGCCATTGAACATTAAATTGGAACATATCTACTACATTCCCTAAAAGAAATCCATGGTGCCTTACTTCAACTGCTCTTGAATACTCTTGGCCATGTATCGTTTGAACACAGTTTTCAAAGTTACCTGTTCCTTCCATATAATTGTAATAATTGCAAGGGTCAAAAGAGAAAAAGAAGTCATAAAACATTGAGTCAAGAAGGTTTCCTAATGCACCGATAAAGATCAGGGATATAGCCACAAGAAATTCCAATTTTGATCCTTTTCGATATTCACTCCATAGGTAATAACCAATGCCGAAAATTGCGATTATTCTGAATATACTTAAACCTAGTTTCGCCCATATAGAGCTGCCAAAGGTAGTTCCAAATGCCATTCCTGGATTCTCGATGTAATTCAAAACAAACCAATTCCCAACTAGCGGTTGGCTCTGTCCTTCAACAAAATTAATTTTAATACCAAATTTTATAAGTTGATCAATAGCAAGGAAGGAAAGAACAAGAACAATGAGAACTGTTAACTTATTTTTCACTTATTTATTTTGGGCATTCTTTGCATCAATACTCATTGTTGCGTGTGGAACCAATTTTAACCTTTCTTTTTGAATGAGTGTCCCATTTACTCTGCAAATACCGTATGTTTTATTTTCAATCCTTACTAAAGCAGCTTGCAAGTTATTAATGAATTTCTCTTGACGTGCAGCAAGCTGAGCAAGCTCCTCTCTTGACAGGGTTTCTGACCCATCCTCCATCATATTAAAGGTTCTTCCCGTGTCATTTGTACCATGATCGTCATTATGCGAAAGGGAACCAACCAGAAGATGGTAATCATCTTGTGCTTCTTTTAATTTGCCTAAGATTAAATTCTTGAACTCTTGCAGTTCTTTATCTGAATATCTGTTTTTTTGCTTTGCCATAAATTATGGATTGAAATGTAACGAATTTAGTCGCCCAAAGATATCATTTTTCGCGTTCTACCGCCAATAATTCAATAATAATTACATTCTTTTTTGACGTAATATTGACTTTAATCCTATTAATTTTATACTTTTCCAAAGCATTTAAATTCTCCCTTGTGTTAAAGTTGTTTTCAGGAAATAGAACCATTGTATTATTGCTCTTGCCCGTTTTTCTTTTCTTTTATCACTTTTTAAATTATACTAATGAATTTTATGCCAATAATGTATTGAATTTCGGTTTCTGGAATGACTTTTTTCATTCGTCATATAATGGATTGAACTTCTTGTCTGCACTGTTGATTTTGATGAATGGAATTGTTCTTAACAAACTGTTTAATAGGTCTAATTTTTTTGATAGAATCACATACCTTATTGCTCCTTTCTATTTAGTTTTAATGACTTTTTTTGAGGTTGGATTTACCTTTTGTGGAATGTTGGTAGCGCATACATTCTTGATTTTTATGCTTCAGCAGCTATTTGAATTGAATCAGAATGATGATTCAAAATCTACCATATTTAATGTGATGTTTTTGGCAGGAGTAGCTGCTACATTTCTTCCATCTCTTATTTTCGTAATGCCCTTATTTTTAATAATGATACGTTGTATAAGGCCATTGAGATTTAGAGATATTCTTGTTGGCTTGATCGCGGGAGTATTGCCTTTTGTTTATTTATACGCTGCGTTTTATATTTTAGGATATTCAGATCTACCAACTGTTTTTCGTTATACAGTAAATGCTTTAAATGGCGATTGGCTGGTTGTTCTTGGTGTGCTCACTGTAGCAGCTATATTGGGTTTTGTTACATTTATGAGTCAATGGCAAAAAAGTGCGATTCGTACAAAAAGACAGTTTCAAATGTTGCTAGTTTTTTTCTTTTCTTTTTTAATTTTTGCATTTATTCATTTATTAAGTTTTCAACAAATTGACTTCTTTAGTCTTTTATTGTTACCAATATCCATATTACTACCTTTCGCTTTTAGAAGCGAATCCATGGGAATGGCGACAAATGGTGCGTTTTACATGCTTATAGTTTTCTCTGTTATGAAGTTTTTTATTTTCGCATAGATTGAAAATGTATTATTGATTAATTTCGCATTCTAAAGATATTTGCAATGAAATTTGGTGTAGTTACATTTCCTGGCTCAAACTGTGATCAGGATATGGTTTATATTCTCAAGGAGGTTCTTAACCAAGAGGTCGTATCTCTTTGGCATAAGGACAGAGATTTACAAGGAGTGGATATGGTTGTTCTTCCAGGAGGTTTTTCTTTTGGAGACTATTTGCGTTCAGGCGCGATAGCCAAGTTTTCGCCAATTATGAATGACGTTATTGCTCATGCTCAAAAGGGAGGATACGTTTTAGGTATTTGTAATGGTTTTCAAATTTTGACAGAAACTGGACTCCTAGATGGGGCATTGCTTCATAATAACAATCAAAAGTTTATTTGTAAAAACGTGTTTTTGAATCCGGTTTCCAAAAGTGCTGCAATAACGCAGGGATTAGACCAAGATAAAGCTTACTCAGTTCCTATTGCACATGGCGAGGGTAGATATTATGCCGCTGAGGATACAATTACAAAACTTGAAGAAAATGATCAGGTATTGTTTAAATATTGCGATGCAAATGGAGAACAAGGTGACGCCTACAATCCAAATGGTTCAATTTTGAATATTGCTGGGATTACAAATAAAGATAAAAATGTATTTGGTATGATGCCACACCCAGAAAGATCCTCAGATCCTGTATTGCAAAACAGAGATGGGGCATCGTTATTTGATTCATTATTAAAACATTGTTAATGAAAATTTTACTATTGGGTTCAGGTGGTCGAGAGCATGCGCTAGCATGGAAAATGGCCCAAAGCTCTATTCTTGACGAACTATATATCGCCCCAGGAAATTCTGGTACGAGAAAACATGGAAAGAATGTTGCAATTGATCCAAATAATTTTTCGGCAGTAAAGGATTTTGTACTTGAAAATAATATCGAACTTGTCGTTGTTGGACCTGAAGAACCTTTAGTAAACGGTATCGCCGATTACTTTAATAGCGAACCAATGCTATCTGAGGTTTCGTTGATTGGTCCTGATGCTGAGGGTGCTCAATTGGAGGGTAGCAAAGATTTTGCAAAGGCATTCATGAAGAGACACAATATTCCTACGGCTAAGTACGGAACATTTACCAAGGATTCTCTTGAGAAAGGGATCGCATTTTTAAGAGCGATGAACGCTCCCTATGTGTTGAAAGCAGATGGGCTTGCAGCGGGAAAAGGCGTATTGATTATAAATGATTTAGCTGAAGCTGAGCGAGAGCTTACAAGTATGCTTATGGATTCTAAATTCGGTGATGCAAGCGCAAAGGTAGTTGTTGAACAATTCTTGGACGGTCGAGAAGTTTCTGTTTTTGTCATTACAGATGGTCAATCTTTTAAACTTTTACCTGAGGCTAAAGACTACAAAAGAATAGGTGAAGGTGATACAGGTTTAAATACAGGAGGTATGGGGGCAATAAGTCCAGTTCCTTTTGCTGATGCTGCGTTTATGGATAAAGTTCACAATCAAATCATTGTCCCGACAACGAAAGGATTGAAGTCTGAAGGTATACATTACAAAGGGTTTATCTTTTTTGGTTTGATTAATGTCAAAGGTGATCCATACGTGATAGAATATAATTGCCGCTTGGGAGATCCTGAAACGGAGGTTGTGCTTCCTCGCTTGAAATCAGACATTCTTGACCTGTTTGAAGGCATCGCAACCAATACACTTTCTGAGAGAGATATTCAGTTTTATGATAAGAGCGCTGCAACAGTTATGCTTGTTTCAGGTGGATATCCAAAGGCCTATAAAAAAGGCAAGCAGATTTATGGTTTAAATAGTGTTGTTGATAGTCTTTGTTTTCATGCAGGAACGCTTTCAGATGGGCCATCCTCAGTTACATCTGGTGGTAGAGTATTAGCGGTAACCTCTTATGGTAAAAATATTGAGTTTGCTATAAAAAAGTCTTATGAATCCATTGAGAAAATAAGCTTTGACGGTATGAATTACAGAAAGGATATAGGTTCTGATTTAATCAAATAATCCTTACATTGTTGCACACTATGTTCAACGCAATTTTTTTCCTTTTTGTCGCACTGGTTTTTTCAGCATTTTTTTCGGCAATGGAAATTGCATTTTTGGCCTCAAATCGCTTAAAGATTGAGGTTGATAAAACAAAAGGAACCTTACTTAGTAAATTACAAACGATCTTTTATCGAAATGAATCGAAAATCATTGCATTTATTTTACTTGGAAACAATGTTTCTTTGGTCGTTTATGGTATTTCAGCTGCGAAATTATTAGGCCCTATTTTGATGGGTTGGGGAATTGAATCTGAAGCAGGATTGCTTCTTTTGCAAACATTATTTTCCACAATACTTGTTCTAGTTGCCGCCGAGTTTATTCCCAAGAGCCTGGTACAATATAGCCCGAATAGATTTTTGAAGATTGGAACCTTTCCTTTGTTTATTTTATACCTAATCCTTTTTATACCTACCCATATTATACTAGCGATTAGTTGGGCTGTTCTAAAGGCTTTTGGTTATGATCAAAAAACCAATCAAAAAGTTTTTTCTAAGGTCGACCTTGAGCATTTTGTTGATGATATTTCTGAGCGAATGGACAGTGAAGAGGTTTCTTCTGAAGATATGAATCTTTTAAAGAATGCACTTGACTTCTCAAATGTGAAGGCGCGCGATTGCATGATTCCGCGTACTGAGATTATTGCAGTTGACATCGATGATTCTTTGGATACTGTTATGCAGCTTTTTATTGCAAAAGGATTGTCTAAGGTGATTATTTATAGAGATTCTATTGACAATATAATCGGTTATGTTCATTCTTATGATTTGTTTAAATCGCCACAATCGATTAAACAAATTTTATTGCCGATTCATTTTGTACCTTCCGTAACAACAGGGGAGGAGTTGCTTTCAAAATTTACTGAGCAATCCGGGAATATTGCAATCGTGTCCGATGAATATGGTGGGACAGCAGGAATAGTGACTTTAGAAGATGTAATTGAGGAGATTTTTGGTGAAATAGAAGATGAGCACGATAAAGACGACCTTGTTGAGGATAAAGTATCTGAGACGCATTATCGATTTTCGGCAAGGGTGGAGATTGATTATTTAAATGAACAATATCAATTAAACATTCCTGAGTCCGAAGATTATGAGACGCTAGGAGGTCTTATTTTATTTGAGCTAGCAAATATTCCAGAGAAAAAGTCTAAATTGAAAATGGATGGTTTTTCTTTTGTTGTTGAAGAGGTTACTGATCGTAGAATTGAAATCGTTAGTGTTTACCTTAAGTCATGAGGCTTTTTTCGATCATTATCATATTATTCTTTTTAACCTCATGCGTCTCAAGCTATCCTATATCGGATCAACTTAGTGAAATTTCGGGTATTGAGAACCCAGTTCGTTCTATTTATATTTCAATAAACGATAGCGGAGATGATCCAGTTGTATATATAATGACAAGTGACGGTGTCATTTTTCATAAAATATTTATTTCGGGGGCTAAAAATGTAGATTGGGAGGACCTGTCCTTCGATGGCGATTTTTTATACGTTGGCGACATTGGCAACAATCGAAATCAAAGAAAGGACTTGATGATTTATCGCATTCCTTGGAATAATTCGTGGGGAAATTATTATATAGATGGAAAACTCAACCATAATCTCCCTGATACCCTCAGAGCAGATCCTTTTTCGTTTAATTATCCAGATCAAATGAGTTTCCCGCCCGAGGAAAGCCGAATGAATTTTGATTCAGAAGCGCTTACCTATGCGGATGGCAAAATATTGATTTTGTCAAAAGACAGGTCTAAGCCTTATCAGGGGTTATCTAAAATTTATGAGCTTGATTTATCGGATAAATCTTCGAAGACAAAACTGCTTCAAGAGATTCAACTAAATGGTGTTTCTTGGTTAACAGGATCGGTAACAGGTTGTGATTATTTGAATAACAAATTGTATGTGTTGACTTATAAACGACTATATATTTTTGAGCGCACCAAAGGTCAGTTCAAATTCTTACGAAAAAAGAACCTAGGTCCACTTCAACAATGGGAGGGGATATCTGTTGAATCAGAATATGAAGTAAGAATCGTGGCTGAAAAAAGTCGACTCGGGAAACAAAAGATGAAAATAATTAAACTATGAATACAAGACTATCTATAAGCAATTATGAAGCAGTCATTTTTGATATGGACGGTGTTTTGATAGATTCTGAACCTCAGTGGAAAGTCGCAATGGAGAATGTTTTTAAATCTGTTGGTTTAGAAATGGCGAGAAAAGATTTTCAAAAAACAGTCGGTTTACGCATTGATGAGGTCATTACATTTTGGAACCATCACAAAAAACTAGGGATTCAAGATGAAAAAGCTGTTGAAGATGCAATTATAGATCAAATGATTGTTCTAGTAAATGAAAGCCCAATTCCATTGAAGGGGGTCAACGAAACACTTGCTTACCTGAAAAAATCAAATATTAAAATTGGCTTAGCAACCTCTTCTCCTTATCGGTTACTTAATTCCGTTCTGTCAGCTTTGAAGATTGAAGAATATTTTGATTTTGTTCATTCTGCGGAGAAGGAGTCTTATGGGAAGCCACATCCCGTAGTTTATATTTCAGCGGCAAAAGCACTTTCTGTAAAGCCATCAAAATGTCTTGTGATAGAGGATTCGTTCAATGGCGTTATATCGGGAAAAGCAGCAAAGATGGATGTCGTTTGTATTCCTGAAAAAACCCATGAGCCAAATTCAAAACTCAATGTAGCGGATTATCTTTTTGGTGATATGTCTGAAATGTTGCAGGAGATAAAGAATGAATAGTTCGTCGTTTATTTTCATTTCAAGGATTCGTAAAATGCTATTGTTTCTTTTGTAAATTTGTTAGAAAGACATTCGTTGGAAGATTCATTTGATTATCAAGAAGAAGCTGAGAATAATTCTGAAAAGGAATTTGACAAAGTCCTGCGTCCACAAAAGTTAATTGATTTTGCGGGTCAGCCGAGTATTGTTGAAAATCTAGAAGTTTTTGTCCAAGCGGCTACCCTTCGGAATGAACCACTTGACCATGTCTTATTGCATGGCCCTCCAGGTTTAGGTAAAACAACTTTGGCAAATATCATAGCCAATGAAATGGCTGTCGGTTTTAAAGTAACAAGTGGACCTGTTCTAGACAAGCCAGGTGATTTAGCAGGGTTACTCACTAATCTTGCTACCGGTGATGTATTGTTCATAGATGAGATTCATCGTTTGAGCCCTGTTGTAGAGGAGTATTTATACTCTGCAATGGAAGATTATGCCATCGACATTATGATTGACACGGGACCTAATGCCCGCACAGTTCAAATAACGTTGAATCCTTTTACGCTTATAGGAGCAACAACTCGCTCAGGGCTTTTAACAAGTCCGTTGCGTGCTCGTTTTGGAATCAATTCTCGTCTTGAATATTACAATACAGAAACCTTAACCTCAATTATCCAACGTTCTGCAGGTCTTCTTGAAATTGAAATTGACGAACGTGCGGCAATAAAAATAGCGAGTAGGAGTAGAGGTACACCAAGAATTGCAAACGCCCTATTGAGAAGGGTTCGAGATTTTGCGCAAATAAAAGGCTCTGGAAAGATTGATGAGGACATCACCGAAATTGCATTAAAGGCATTAAATGTAGATGCAAATGGACTTGATGAGATGGATTTACGCATCTTAAAAGCTGTCGTTGAAAAATTTGGAGGAGGTCCTGTTGGATTGACTACAATTGCAACTGCTATTGGAGAGAATGCTGGTACCATTGAGGAAGTGTATGAGCCCTTCCTAATCCAAGAAGGATTTTTAATGCGAACGCCCAGAGGACGAAAAGCAACCGAGAAGTCCTATAAACATCTTGGTGTCGATATGGGCTTTAGCCAAGGAGGTTTGTTTTAAATGAATGCTAATAAACATAAGCATTCAATAATATCCAAAGCACAGGAGCTAGGTTTTTTTTATTGTGGCTTTTCTAAAGCTGGATTTCTAGAGGAGGAAGCTCCTCATCTCGAAAATTGGTTAAAAAATAACCACCAGGGTAAGATGTCTTACATGGAAAATCATTTTGATAAAAGGTTAGATCCTACAAAGCTTGTTCCAGGTTCTAAATCAGTAATTTCTTTACTTTTTAATTATGCCAGCGATGATGTACAGACAGATTCAGAAGCGCCTAAGATTTCCAAATATGCATATGGAGAAGATTATCATTTCGTTGTAAAGGAACGATTACTTGCTCTTTTTGAATTTTTAAAAGAAACCATCGGAGAGGTCGAGGGCAGGGCGTTTGTTGACTCTGCACCGGTTATGGACCGGGCATGGGCAAAGAAGTCGGGTTTGGGATGGATCGGTAAAAATTCAAACTTAATTCATCCTAAGGCGGGAAGTTTTTTCTTTATTGCTGAGCTTATTACGGATTTAGAATTTGATCAAGACGGACCTATCAAGGATTATTGTGGAAGTTGTACAAAGTGCCTTGATCAGTGTCCAACTGATGCTATTGTTGAACCTCAGCTTGTTGATGCTTCTCGATGTATTTCTTATCTGACTATAGAATTAAAGGATCAAGTTTTACCCAATGAATTTAAGGGTAAAATGGATAATTGGGCATTTGGTTGTGATGTATGTCAGGATGTTTGTCCTTGGAATAGATTGTCTAAACCTAATAAGGAGGAACGCTTTCAAAACCCCAAGCTTCTTGATTTAACTAAAAAAGATTGGATGGACTTAAACGAGGAGACCTACCGTGAATTGTTGAAGAGAAGTCCAATGAAGAGAGCAAAGTTCAAGGGAATAAAGCGAAATGTATTTTTCGTCAACTCCACTGGAAAACAAGGAATGTGAATAATTCTTTATTTTATCTCGTTTTTAATGACAACAAACTCAGTAAATTCGTGTTTAAGCTATCAATATGACGCCACAAGAACTTATCCAAGTCAAATATTCAGGATCAATCTCTGTTCTTAGAGATTACCTCAATATTTCCGCACAAGCAATTGCAATTCTGATTGTTGGTATTTTATTTTGGAGAATTTTAATCGCGTATCAAAATAAAAAAAATAAAAATAGATTTAAAAGCACTTATTTTGAATCTACTTATTCGAAACACTGGAGAAAATAACAATGAATTCAAGTCAAAAAAACGCAACGATTATTGGAGCTGGATTGGTCGGTTCTTTATGGGCGGTTTATCTGTCAAAAGCGGGGTATGAGGTCAATATTTATGAAAGAAGATCTGATATTCGAAAAGCGGATATCCAAGCAGGTAAGTCCATAAATTTAGCACTATCCGTGCGTGGATGGAAAGCATTAGACGATGTAGGGGTAGGAGATTCTGTTCGTGAAATAGCTATACCTATGCACGGAAGGGTTATGCATGCTGAAGATGGAGAACTTACTTATCAGCCATATGGAGCTGAGGGACAGGTTATTTATTCTGTCTCAAGAGGCCATATAAATGCGCGTATGATGGATATTGCTGAAAATAAAGGAAATGCCAATATTCATTATCACCATGAGTGTTACAAAGTAGACTTTGAAAATTCAATATCCTACATTAGAAATAACCAAACCAACGAAGAATTCGAGGTCAAGTCGGATTTGATTTTTGCAGCAGATGGTGCTTTTTCTGCCATTCGATATAACTCAATGCAAAAGCTACCCCGTTTCAATTTTAGCCAACGTTTCATAGAAGATGGATATAGGGAGGTATTGCTTCCTGCTGGACCAAATGGAGAATATTTAATGGATAAAAACGCCTTGCACATATGGCCTCGTGGTCGTTTTATGATGATTGCTTTGGCCAATGAAGACGGCTCCTTTACTTGTACCTTATTCATGCCACATGAGAACCATAAATATTCCTTTGACAAACTCAAAACAAAGGAAGATGTTGACGAGTTTTTCAAAGAAGTTTTCCCTGATTTTTATCAAATGATGCCTAATGTTGGTGATGCGTGGGAGGACCATCCTTTGGCTTCTTTAGCTATTATACGTTGCTTCCCTTGGACCCATGGCAAAGTGGCTTTAATGGGTGACTCAGCACATGCAACAGTACCTTTTTACGGACAAGGAATGAATTCTGGATTTGAAGATTGCACCGTATTAAACGACTTAATGTTGAAGCATAATGAAGATTGGGATGCTGTATTCAAGGAATATAATGCAACTAGAAAGCAAGATGGTGATGCCTTACAAGATCTTTCTTTGGATAATTATCATGAAATGCGCGACTATGTTGCAGATGAAAGCTTTTTACTTAGGAAAAAAATCGAGGCGAAATATACAAAGTTGTATCCAAAGAAATGGCTACCGTTATACTCTCAGGTAACCTTCAGTACAATTCCATACAGTGTGGCATACAAACAAGGAAAAATCCAAGAGGGTATTATGGACCGTGTCATGGAATTTCCAAATATTGAATCAAATTGGGACAGTGATGAGGTCATGAAACTCATTGCAGAAGAAAGCGATTCCTTTAACTTCGAATTATGAGAAAAAAAATAGTCTTTACTTTCTTGTTGTTTCTCTCTCAAAATTTAATTGCTCAAGGCGGATTTAAAAAGACATCAAAAGGAAATGACTATATCGTTGTCGTTAATGATGGAATACAGTTTTCTATTGCTGCTACTTATCTTATTCCCAGTCCTGAAGTCAATGGTGAAAATAATCTATCAAGCGGTAATCGAGAATCTTATTCAATTGTTCCTAAAGGTAGATTGGGTTATGCTGCGGAGTTAGGCTTTGCTCATTTTCCAAAGTGGAAAGGAATCCCTATTAAGTTTCTCAGAAAAAGTAGAATATGGGATTATTTCGATTGGGGATTAGGCTACAAAGTTTTTTCTGGTAAAGAGACGACAAAGATTAATCTATTGGATCCGACGGGAATAACAATTTCTTCAAATGAAGGTATAGGTTCATTTAAATTGGGTATGTTTTCGGCAAGGCTCTCTGCTCATTCATTAATTTATTTTGGAAAGAAAAAAATTGACAAGGCACGAAAGCATTTTATCGACAATGCATTTGGACTAAACTTTGAATACCGACCTAGTTCAGCTGATACAAGTTATATTGATGGATTTGCTTCGTATGCGCTTCCTCATAAATTTCAATCACCATATAACCTGCAGTTTCATTATAGCTTGGGAATTGGCGTAAGATTTAACAGAGCTTGGATGATGATTCCAACATTTGAAATCCCATTAATTGGAATTCATGAGTGGAACGGTTTGAATGCAAAATGGAATTGGTTTTCTTCTAAATATTGGCCGGTGCTATTCAAGCTTAAATTCGTGAAGCTTTTTGAACGTGTTCCCAAATGTGGGGCGTATGGAGATCCAAGTGAAATGAATTTTGATAAGAAGTTCCGTTCAGGAAACTTTTAATTTTGTGACCATTTTTTGGCCATTCTCTTCGGTAGTTTTTTTCTAATTCTTTTGATGACGGAATCTCTGTCTGATATATTTCCACACTTTAAAATATCTCTAAACACCATCTTATTTTCTTTATAAAAAATGAATTCGAAGCTTACAGAGGTTGCCTCTTCTCTATAAATATGATATATGCTAGTTCTTCCTAGGGTCTCCTTAAGACTAGTTTCTTTATCACTAATCTTAAATCTTCGGTCATATCCGCGAACATTTACGATTGCAATCTTATCTATACCCGCCTGCTTTAGTCTACTTTGGATACTATCAAGAGCCAATATTGACGGATCCGCTCCTTGTTTGATTACATTCAGAGATGGCACAGATGGCACACCGTTTTTTGTGAATAAATCTGTTATCGCTACTTCAATAGCATAGCGCTCATCAGGTTTGTCAAATTGACCGATAACTAGTGTCTTAGAAGTTTTTTGACCTTGAACTTGAAAAGAACTTAAGATGGAAACCAATAGGAATAGAAGTGTATAGTGTTTCATTTAAAATATCTGATTTGCGATTGCTTTTACAGCATCTGAATTTGACATGGTATAGTAATGTATGCACGGTACCCCTTCCTTAATAAGTTCCTTGGATTGCTCAATACCCCACTCAATACCCACCTTTTCAACTTCGGCATTCGTTTTACATTTTAGCAACTCACTTGATAATTCTTCAGGGTAATCTATGTGAAAAAACTTCGGTAAAAATGTAATATGGTTTAAGGTTTTTATTGGCTTCAAACCGGGTATAATCGGAACATCAATACCAAAGCTCCTGCAGGACTTTACAAAGTCGAAGTATTTTTTATTATCAAAAAACATTTGTGTAACAATATAGGTTGCTCCCGCATCCACCTTCTCTTTCAAGTGAATTAAATCTGTTTTGAGATTCATTGCTTCAAAATGCTTTTCGGGGTAACCCGCTGCACCTATACAAAAATCAGTTGGCGCCATTTTTATATCATCGATACAATATTTACCATGGTTCATGTCATTCACCTGATTAATTAAATCTGAAGCAAAATGATGCCCTTTGGGATGGGCTTTAAATGTGTTTTCTGTTTTAATGGGGTCACCTCTCAATGCCAAAACATTATCTATGCCGAGAAATTGAAGGTCAATTAAGGCATTTTCGGTTTCTTCTTTGCTAAAGCCGCCACATATCAGGTGAGGTACCGCATCTACTTTATATTTGTTCATGATGGCTGCACAAATACCAACAGTCCCAGGTCTTTTTCTGATGGAAACCTTTTCTAGTAAGCCATTGTCTTTTTCCTTATATATATACTCCTCTCTATGATAAGTTACATTCACAAACTTTGGGTTGAATTCCATCAAAGGGTCAATTCCATCATAAATCGATTGAATGCTTTTACCTTTTAAAGGCGGAAGTATTTCGAATGAAAATAAAGTTTGATCTGCGTTTTTTATATAGTCTGTTACCTTCATGTAATTTTTTCAAGGGTAAAAATAAAGAATACCTAGGTTTGAGCATTGAATAAGCTTAAATACTTTCGTCAATTGCATTGTATATTATTTTACCTGCAGCAACAATCTGATTCTCGGTAATGTTTAGTGGTGGAGAAATCCTAAAGCTATTCGGGTTAGAAAGGAACCAAAATAAAATCAATCCATTTTTAAGACAAGTTTCAACAACTTTTGCTACCTGCATACTGCTTTCCATGTCAAAAGCAAAGAGCATTCCTTTTCTTCTTGATGCAATAATTGCAGGATGTTTGTTAATTGTCGCTTCTAATATTTGTCCAAGACGTTCAACCTCTGACAGATCAATTTCGTCTGCCAATATAGCGCAAAACGCAGCGGCTGATGATGCATTTAATGGATGCCCGCCGAAGGTTGTGATATGGCCCAATTCTGGGTTGTTGCTAAATCGAGCTAATGTCTTTTGCGGAGCCACCAGTGCACCAATTGGAAGCCCTCCTCCAAGTGCTTTTCCAAGTGTAAGAATATCAGGTATAATTTGATAATGTTGAAAAGCAAAGTTTTTGCCGGTGCGACCCAATCCGCACTGAATTTCATCGAGAATTAAAAGACTTCCTGTTTCCGTGCATCTTTGTCGTAATGCAGTCATAAATTCGGCGCTAGGAATTTGTACACCAGCATCACCTTGTATGGTTTCAAGAAATACTCCTGCGGTTTTAATTGTTATCGTTTTTAGGTCCTCTAATTTATTGAGTTCGATAAATTCAATATTGGGCAGCAATGGCCTGAAGCTTTTCTTTCTTTTTTCATTACTCGAAATACTCAAAGACCCATTTGTGCTACCATGGTAAGCACCTTTGAAGGAGATCATTTCTTTTCTTCCTGTAACAGCCTTACAAAGTTTAATAGCAGCTTCATTAGCCTCCGTACCTGAATTTAAAATATATAGTCCATTAAGTTCTTTGGGTAAAAGGGCTCTTAAATTTTGTGAAAGTTCGAGCTGAGCTTTTTGAATAAACTCCCCGTATACCATTACATGAAGATGTTTTTCTATTTGTTTTTGAAGTGCTTTTTTAATCTTTGGGTGTCCATGTCCTAAACTGCTTACAGCTATTCCGGAAATCATATCCATGTAGCGTTTACCATTTTTGTCAAATATGTAGATTCCTTCTGCGTAATCAATTTCAAGAAGCAAAGGGTGTGTCGTGGTCTGTCCCAAGTGGTTCAAAAATAATTTTTTATTTTTCATCTCCGCGTAATTATGGTTTAAGTATAGCGTTGATTGGTGAACCGCTGATTGATTCTGATTTCGGAAGATTCAAGAGTTCCAATAACGTTGGACCTATATCTGTAATATTTAGTCGCTGAAGTGTTTCTTTGTTTTTTATTCCAGAGCCATACCATAGGCATGGCACGTGTGTATCATAGGTATATCCCGAACCGTGAGAGGTTCCCTGATGAGGATTTAGGGAAAGACTCGATTTAGGTAAATAACCATATTCTAAAATAAGCAATAGGTCACCGCTCCGCTTTGGGTCGAATCCTTCTCGAAGCATTTGAATCAGGTGGTCCTCGCTTTTAATACGTTTAATTAACTCAGACCCACGTGCTGTTTGTTTGACTCCTTCTATACCTGAAATTTCCTTTTCGAGTAGGGTTAAAACTTGGTTTATATCAATGGAGTCTTTACTGTTCTCCAGTAGATCATAATCTAAATAAATATTCAGATTATCCTGGCCCATTATAAAATCTATACCAAACCTACTTTCACATGAAGCCCTGAGCTTATTGATGATTTCATCCACAAAAACATATCCGCCAGGTAATCCCTCATCAACGAGCTTTTGCGGAACAGTTACAACCCCATGGTCTGCAGTTAGAAAGAGGGTAAAGCCTTCACTACCGAAAGAGTCTTCAAGTGATTTTAAAAATCTAGCAAGGTCAATATCAAGGCGAATGTACATATCCTCAATTTCCTTTGAATCTGGACCAAAAGCGTGTCCTGCGATATCTGGTGATGAATAGCTGATGCAGATCATATCTGGATATTCATCTTGTCCTAGATTTTCATGTTTAATGGCACTCAATGCCAAATCGGTTAACATGGTATTTGCATATGGAGACATGGTAAAGGGCTGAAGGGACGAATTTGTTACGCACAAGCTTGGGATATCATAGGGGAATGTCGGAGTAGTTTTACCTCCCAATATTCGTTCATACGGGCTGTCATCCAAAACAGAATATGCATCTTCTTCAAGTAATGGTGTCCAAACATTGGCATAGTATGTTGCGTTGTTTTTTTGATTAAAATCCTGAAGCCATTTAGGTAATTCGGTCTTGTAATAGGAACTTGTAATAAACGTACCCTTCCCGTAATCAAACCAGTACGTTCCATCACTTTTATGTCCGCCAGGTAGAATCGCTCCACGATCTTTGATAGACATCGATATTACCTTTGATTCTGGATTGGACATTTTTAGCAGGTCTGTAACGGTGTTTGTATTTAACCTTTTGGGAGACGAAGATCCATAGGTTGGGCTACTTTCTATTCCTTTTACACTATTGTCTCCTACGCAGTTTACACTTTGATTCGATGAGCGTTCTAACCAGTCATTTGCAATAATTCCGTGACTGCTCGGTGTTGTGCCTGTATATATCGATGCATGTCCCGGGCCTGTATAGGTTGGAATATAATTAAAGTGCATGTTCTTTAGGTGACTGCCTTCATTCATTAGTTTTTTAAAACCATCTTCTGAGTAATTTTTTTCAAAGCGATATAAATAATCATAACACATTTGGTCGACAACAATTCCAATAATAATTTTTGGTGATTCCTTTTGGCATCGGGCAAATAAGCCGGCTGATACAGCGAGTATGAAACATATAATCCTCATGTTCTAAATTTAATAATTATATGGTTTTGAAAAGATATATTTTTCTTATGCAACTTTTATAAAATCTATCGCGTCTCTAATTATGAAACTTAAAACATTTTTACTCTTATCAACAAAAACACTGCAAACGAGCGGTGTTTTTGTCTTTTTGGACAAATTATTTTTTAAGGATCATCGATAAGTTCGTCTATTTTTTCCATTCATATTATTTGTCATTTATTTTTAGAGAAAATAATTATCAATGCAACTTTTATGAATTGATAGGCGTCTTTATAATAGACTACGAAAACTTAAACATTTTACTCTTATCTAAAGCACTGCTCAGGCAGTGCTTTTTTGTTTCCTGAAATATGTTCAGATTACGCGCGTTGATTTTTTAGAGATATTTTCTTCGGAATTTTAAATGGATGCAACTTTAAGAAATGTTTGCTCGTCTTTTTTATGCTAATACTATTACTCAATGAAACTAAACACTGCTCTCGGGCGGTGTTTTTTTTTATGTCTATTGTTTTCAAATTGTTTGATATTAATTTTTTATTTACTGATGCAACTTTTATAAATTGTCATGCGTCATAATAATACTAAGACTTTTAACTCAAATCACAGAAAAACACTATCCTCGGGTAGTGTTTTTTTTATCTCTAATCTCGCAAAAGAGGCTTTATTTTTAATTATTTTTTTATTGATGCAACTTTAAGAAAATGAGTTACGTCTAGATTACACTAAGACTTTTAACTCAATCACTAAAAACACTGCTCTCGGGTAGTGTTTTTTTTGATCCTATTCCTATGAGTTATATTTATAACCTACACCCTTAATTGTAGATATGTAAACATCACCAAGTTTTCTTCTCAGCTTTCTAATATGCACATCAATAGTTCGATCACCAACTACTATATCAGTTCCCCATACAGAATTCAGAATCTCATTGCGTCTAAAAACATGATCGGGTTTAGACATTAATAGGGAAAGTAATTCAAACTCTTTTTTGGGCAAAAGAATCTCTTCTCCATTATTATAAACGATGTATTTTTCATAATCAATTTGGAGTCCATTAACAGGTGGAATCACTTTAGCCTCTGTCCTGCGTAGAATTGCATTGATGCGGCTCAATAGAACTTTAGGTTTAATTGGTTTTGTTACATAGTCATCACCTCCGGCTTCGAGTGCTGCAATTTGACTATAATCTTCTCCTCTAGCGGTTAAAAAGCAAATTAGAATATCTGCGTTTGTACTTTCTGACTTAATCTTTTCACATAGCTCTAAACCATCCATTTCAGGCATCATTACATCAAGCAATATTAAATTGGGTTTATTGCTTTTAAGCTTTGACAGACAATCTTTCCCATTACTAGCAACATCCACATTAAAACCAGCTTTTTTTAGATTGTAGGAAAGAAGATCCCTTATGTCTTCTTCATCATCGACGATAAGAATAGATTTTTGATTCATACGGTAAAGATATTATATGAAATTAAAAATTGTGCAAAACATGTGTATAAATCAAATTTATGTTCTGCCAAATCACTTAGATAAAGTTTTATATTTAGGGTACGGTAGGTTAGGTTGATTTAGTAGAAGAGCTCTGAAAATGAGCTCTTTTTTTTTTACCTTCGTTTTTATGAATATCAAGATTTTACTGGTAGAGGATGATGTAAATTTAGGGCTCGTGATTACTGATCACTTAAAGTCCTTAGATTATGATGTGATTTGTGCTGAGGATGGTGCCGAAGGCTTAGTTAAATTCAACGATGCTGCTTTTGATTTGTGCATTTTAGATGTCATGCTCCCTGTACTTGATGGATTTTCTTTGGCTAAAGACATTAGAAAAGTAAATGCTTCGGTTCCTATTCTGTTTCTTACTGCAAAGTCGATGACCGAAGATAAGATAGCTGGTTTTGAGGCTGGAGGGGATGATTATCTTACAAAACCATTTAGCATACAGGAATTTCAACTTAGGGTAAAGGCACTGCTTAGAAGAGTGCAAGTGGCTAAAATAGAAGATGAAAAAGTATACAACATTGGTTTGTATAGCTATGACAAAGACAATCAGATTTTAAGTATTTCGGGCAAGGAAAAATCACTTACAAAAAAGGAAGCACAAATATTACGTTTATTGTACAAGTATAAAAATCAGGTTATTTCTCGTGAAATTATTTTAAAGGGTGTTTGGGGTCAAGATGACTATTTTGTTGGCAGAAGTCTTGATGTTTTTATAACTAAGCTCAGGAAATATTTTTCGGAAGACCCAAGAATCTTGATTTCAAATCTACATGGAGTTGGATTTAAGTTTGAAATTCCTGAATAATGCAGCCTGTTATTTTACATATTGAAACTGCTACAAAGGTATGCTCTGTTGCCGTTTCTAAAGGAGGCTCCTTATTGGCGTTAATTGATAAAGATCCTGATAACTACATACATGGAGAATCCCTGACCTTGTTTATTTTGGAGGTCTTGAAAATGGCTAACATGAAAGAAACAGATTTAAATGCAATTTCAGTTTCTGTTGGTCCTGGTTCATACACCGGATTGAGAATAGGTTTATCTACGGCAAAAGGATTATGCTTCGGTCTAGATATTCCTATAATTTGTATTCCAACTTTGGATTGTTTATTGGCACAAGGCCACATGAAACATCCTGATCGTGTTATTTGCGGTATGCTTGATGCCAGAAGAATGGAAGTATATACAAAAACTAGTAATTCGGAAGGTTCAGTAGTTCAAGAGCTTCGAGCTGTAGTGATTGAAGAAGACACCTTTCTGGATGATGAACCTTTTGTCTATTTTGGTGACGGTGCTCAGAAGCTTCAAACCCTCTGGAAAAATAGAAAAGCGATCTTTGATCCATCCATAAAAATAAGTGCTTCTGGTCAAACTGAGCTTGCCTTGTTAAGGTATCTAAATCAAACCTTTGACAATATTACTTCTTGCAAACCGCTCTATTTGAAACAATTTGGAATTAATACTTAAATAATCAACGTAGCTACTTTTTTGAAAATAAATGTATTTTGTCTGCTAAAATTTAGTTACTATCTTAACTTTGTATAAAAGTAGTCTGAAATGGTTGACCAAATTCAAAATCGTATTTCTGAGATTTCAGAAAAAGTTAGCGTGCTTGTTCAAGCCCTATCGGCGCTTAAAATCGAGAATGAAAACCTTGCAAAACAACTTCGAACAAAGGAGGATGAGCTAACGAATTTAAGCAATAAGCATCGCCAAGATATAGAATCATCAATTATAGCTACAAAAAAACATGTTACCGAGTCTAGCTCCAAAAACTTAGAGGAAAAGAACAAGGAGATAGATGCACTAGTAAAAGAAATTGAAATCTGTATAGAAGAGCTTAAAAATTAACCATGGCTAAGATATCCTTAAAAGTAAATATAGCAGGTAGAAGCTACCCCTTGACTATTAATGAAAGAGAAAAGCAAGGTGTATTGTCTGCAGTGGAAAATATCAATTCGGCTATTGAACACTTAAAAAAGAATTATGCTGTGAAAGATCCTCAGGATTTAATTGCAATGACAGCCCTTCAATTGATTATAAAGAAAGATTCAAACCAGAAATCATCGTCTAATACTGCTCAAGATTTAGGACCTATAGACCAGGCCCTCCAAACTCTTTCGAATCAGCTTGATGAAGCCAATAGCAAAACTTAGTGTAGGGTAACACGATTATTAACTTTAATTGTGTAGAAATGGAAATAGTATATATTGTTAGCGGCCTTGCATTAGGTGTTTTGTTAGGCTTATTCGTACAAAAAATGCTCTTAAAAAGTAAAGCTGAAAGAATTATCAGCGATGCAGAATCCAAAGCAGAGTCCATTAAAAAGGATAAAATTTTTCAGGCAAAAGAAAGGTTTTTGAAGCTAAAGCAGGAGCATGAGGCAAAAGTCAAAGAACGAGAAAGACGCATGCAATCAACTGAAGATAGAGCGAAAGCGAAAGAAAATAAATTAGAACATAAGTTGTCTGATCTGCAACGCAAAGAAAAGGAGATTGAAAAAATAAAATCTGATTATGATGTCAAATATAAAGGTATTGAAATCAGAATGAAAGAGCTAGATAAGACGCAAGAGAAAAGAGTTCAGGAATTGTCTAAAATAAGTGGCATGTCGGCAGAGGATGCAAAAGAGTCTCTCATGACTGCGCTAGTTGACGAGGCTAAGACTGGAGCGATGGCTCAAATTAAAGAAATTACTGAGGAAGCTAAGCTAAATGCCAATAAAGAGGCACGAAAAATTGTCATCCAATCTATACAGCGCGTTGCTACGGAACAAGCCATTGAAAATGCGGTATCTGTTTTTAATATTGATTCTGACGAAATTAAGGGTCGTATCATTGGTCGTGAAGGTCGAAATATACGTGCTTTGGAGGCAGCAACTGGTGTAGAAATCATTGTTGACGATACCCCTGAAGCCATTATGCTTTCTTGTTTTGATCCAGTGCGAAGAGAGATTGCACGTTTGGCCCTGCATCAACTCGTCACGGATGGAAGAATTCACCCTGCGCGCATTGAAGAGATTGTTTCCAAGACCGGTAAACAGCTTGATGAGGAAATAGCTGAAACTGGAAAAAGAACATGTATTGATCTTGGTATTCATGGCTTACACCCGGCGCTAATGAAAATGGTAGGTCGTATGAAGTATAGATCTTCATATGGCCAAAATCTTTTGAAGCACTCAAGAGAAGTTGCGAATTTATGTGCTACGATGGCTTCTGAGTTAGGTTTAAACCCAAAAATAGCTAAGCGAGCAGGGCTTTTACACGATATAGGAAAAGTTCCCGAAGATGAACCTGAATTACCTCACGCGATATTAGGAATGAAGCTTGCTGAAAAATATGGTGAGAAACCAGATGTCTTAAATGCCATTGGTGCCCATCACGATGAGATAGAAATGACGACACTTATTTCTCCTATTGTTCAGGTATGTGACGCAGTGTCAGGTGCGCGACCAGGAGCCCGGAGAGAAATCGTTGAAGCTTATATAAAGCGGATTAAAGAATTAGAATCTATGGCCATGTCCTTTGATGGTGTTGCAAGTGCATATGCCATTCAGGCGGGTCGTGAATTAAGGGTGATGGTTGAGTCAGAAAAGGTTTCAGATAAGAGATCAGAAGAATTGTCCTTTCAGATTTCTGAGAAAATTCAAACTGAGATGACGTATCCTGGTCAGGTTAGAATAACGGTTATTCGCGAGAAGAGGTCTGTAAATTACGCCAAATAAAACGTAATACTATTCAGTATCAAATACATATGCACTGAGTATAAATATTTTTGAGATTTGAAAATTTGAGTTTGATGAAGCCTTCGGTTTTACTTTTATTGATATTTCAGTTTGGATGGAGCTGTTTCAGTCAATCAATAATTGATAGAATTGAAAACAGTCCCTACCCGTCGAGTTCTCAGCCAGATACGCTATATGTATTTACGGATGATTCATTTACCCATTCAGAGCTTTTACTTTTACAAAGTATTCAAGGCCTATGTGCCAAAACAGAGCCAAAAATATATCGGGATAAAGGAAGTGGTAGCTCAATATGGATTGATGACATAGAGACAATTTATGGAGTTTATGTTTCCGATGAAATGGATGGTAATATTGATACTCTACTCTCTCTTGTTCCGGGAAATATTGAAGGCTATATATTATGCAATATAGACGATAATTCAAGCAATGTTGCCAATTCCTTGTGTGGGCCATTGAATGCCTTGGCTGTAACACCAGAACTGCAAGCTTTAATCGAGAGCAGAGGGTATATTCAAATTTTAGATGTCCGTGATAAAGACGAGCAGTGGGTTCTTGATAATTATAGTTCCTTGATGAATAAGCAGATTATCACATATCAAAGAGAGGATAAATGTTTGTTTCTGGGTGATTATTCGATACTCTCCAATGCATTACATTTCTATGATGATATTCATAGTTCTACAACTGAAAATGCTTTCGGGCATATGCATCCTAATTCTGTTCTTTTTGGATGGGGTGATGATGAGTATCAAACAGTTGCAAAAGCTTCTGAATATTCAATTGGCGTGCATCCTGCTGATTGGGGCTTTAATATTTCTACTCTCACTAATTTTAATGCACAAACGGAACAGCATGTTAGCGATGAAGAACCTGCAATTGAAGAAAACACGCATACGGTTTGTTTTTTAATGTCAGATGGTGATAATATTCAATGGATGCTCAATTTGTTCGCTGAAGACAGTCGCTGGTTTGGTTCAGAAAATAGAGGTTTAATGGATATTGGATGGACGATCCCTCCATCTCTTTCTGAGATTGCACCCACCGTCATGGCTAAAATATATTCTATGGCTGCCTCAACAGATTTAGGTAAAGATTATTTTGTTGCTGGTCCTTCAGGGCATACCTATCATTTCCCTGAATTGTTTCCTGAGCTAGAGGCATCATGCTCATTAATGAACGGATACCTAGAGAAGTCTGACCTGAGTATCGTTAATATTCTAGGTAATGCATACAATGATTCTGTTTATCAGCCAGAGCTAAAAGAATACCTCAAGCAAGAACAGGTTGATGGTTTATTTTATTATGATTATTCCAATTATAGCAGAATGAAAGGAAGTATGGACTGCTATGGTTTGAAGCCAGTTGTTTCTGCAAAATATAATCTTTGGGGTGGTTTTGAGACAGGTGAGAGTTTGGCACAAAAATTAAATAATGCAGTAAGAGATCCATATTCCGTTGAAGGATATACATTGGTTGCTGTGCATGCTTGGTCTAATTCTGTGGACAGCCTTTTGTATGTGAATTCTTTGTTAGATGAAGGCGTAAGGGTAGTAGCACCTGATGAATTTGTTTCATTAATTAGTGATGCGATTTGTGGCGCTGAGCTTCAAAATAAAATTCATTTAGAGGCCTTTCCAAATCCCTTTTATGATGCCATGAGACTGAGGGTTGATGGTTATCTACCTGATGATTTTAATCTTTACATAGAGGATTTGAATGGCAAAGTAGTTCCTATGGAAATGACTCCAATAGAAACGCTAAATGGATGGATTTTTGATTTGAATATACCCGGTCTTAGCACTGGTTCATATCTCCTTCATTTCTCTACACCAAATGAAAATAAGATTGTAAAGGTATTTAAGCAAGATTAAGGATCTTTTTCAAGTTCACGATCTGGAGAGGGTTCCACAAATACCTTGAAACGAATTAGCTCCTTTTTTCGTCTACTATTGGTATTTAAATAAATTAGTCTATTCTGTGAATAGTATTTTCCTTTTGAATCAAAAGTAACTTTAATAATTCCAAAATGACCAGGAAGAATTTGATCTGTAGGAAGGATTACTTCCGTACATGAGCATTCTGTTTCAGCGGAATAAATCTCTAATGGGGCTTTCCCAGTATTTTTAACCTCATAGCTAAACTTGAGGACTTCGCCTTCCTGAGTCGGAGGGAATTTTATCGTTTTGTATTTCACAGAAAAAACCGCCGATTGTCCAAAAACAATGGCGGTTTTCAATAATATTAGTATAAGAAAAGTATTCTTCAAATTACATTTTTGCAGGAGCACCTGAGCTATTTACAGGAGCGCCGCTTTTCGGTGCTTGACCAACCTCTCCTTTGATTCGTAGAACCTTAGTCGCCGAATTCACTGCGTTAGAGGTAATTGTCACACTCTTGTTGATTGGACCTGGTCTTTTGGTATCGTATTTTACTTTGATTGAGCCTGTCGCACCTGGAGCAATGGGCTCTTTTGGCCATGTTGGAACAGTGCATCCACAAGATCCTTTTGAGTTTGAAATAATCAAAGGTTGATCGCCTGTGTTTTTGAACTCAAACACACAGTAAGGATCGCCGTTGTATTTGATTTTACCGTAGTCATGTACTTCTTTGGTAAATTCGATTTTTGCACCGCTTTGAACCTCAGCTTGTGCATTTACATTCATAGCTAAGGCGCCGATGAATAGGATAGAAAGGATAAATAATTTTTTCATTTTATATTTTTTGATACATCTAAAATACAAAGAAGACTTCTTTAGAAAAAAAAATTAACAGAACATTAACACTAGGCGTTAATTTTTATTTTGGGCTTTGTGAAAGGCACAGCTATCGCATGATTCATTTTTTTTGAAGAGTCGAATGATCTTCATCACAGCAAAAGATATTGCTCCAAGAATGAAAACGCCGACAAATATCTCCTGAACCATAGTTTAAAGTTACTTTTTATTAACGCAAAAACAAAAAGGTAATCCATGAAAAGGCATATGCCATAACCCCCATAAATAAGAGCTGAATGAGTGGCCACTTCCAAGAACGTGTTTCCCGTTTTACTACAGCCACTGTTGACATGCACTGCATTGCGAAGACATAGAAAACCATTAAGGACATCCCAGAAGCAAACGTATAGGTGGGTGTCCCATCAGGGCGTTTTTCGTTTTTCATTGATTCTAATAAACGTTTGGGGTCATCGCCTTCATCCTGAACGGCATATATAGTTGACAATGAGCCTACGAATACCTCCCGAGCTGCAAAGGATGTTAATAGGGAAATCCCGATTTTCCAATCGTAACCCAAAGGTTTGATAGCTGGTTCAATAAATTTACCAAGATGTCCTATGTAGGAGTTTTCTAGATTAGAGGAAGAGGTCATATCCGCTTTCGTTTCCTCAGAGGCCTCCTGATATGCTTGAGAAGAAATGACAGAAAACCTTGAGTTTTTTATTTTTTCTCCTGGCCCATAACTCGCCAAAAACCAAAGAATAATTGATATTGCAATGATGATCTTTCCGGCATCAAACAGAAATATTTTAATTTTTTCCAAAACACCAATAAACACGTCTCCCCAACGAGGAGGTTTTAAGGACGGTAGTTCGAGGAGCATGAATCCTTTTGATTTATTTTTGATGATTAGCTTTAGAATAAAAGCAACAACAAATGCACCAATAATCCCCATTAGATAAAGGCCAAATAAAACAATTCCTTGAATGTTTAAAAAACCAAAAATATACCCCTCAGGAATGACCAATGCAATCAATAATGTATATACAGGTATTCTTGCGCTGCAACTCATCAAAGGTGCTACTAGTATTGTAATGAGACGTTCTTTCCAGTTACCTATGGTTCTTGCAGACATCACACCTGGTATGGCACACGCTAAGCTCGACATCAATGGCACAACACTTTTACCATTGAGACCCAGTGGTCTCATTATTCGATCCATAATAAAAACGACTCTTGATAGGTAACCTGTTTCTTCAAGAATTCCAATGAAGAAAAAAAGCAATGCGATTTGGGGGACAAATATGACGACACCACCAATTCCTGGAATAATCCCTTCACTTATTAGATCCGTTAGAACCCCCTCAGGCATATTGCTTGAATACCAATGTGAAAGCGTTCCAAAAGCACCGTCAATGAAATCCATCGGATAACTAGCGAAAGAAAAAATAAATTGAAACATAACCATAAGAATGGTTAAGAAAAAGAGGTATCCTGTTACGGGATGCACAAAGAACTTGTCTAATCTTGAACTTTCCTTTTTTTCATGTTTACTTTGAACTAGGTTTACAAGTGATTCAATTTTATCTTTTCTGGTTCTAGCTTTATTTCTTCTCTCCTTTTCTGTCAGTTCGTTACCGGTAGTTTGGGCTTCTTCTATGAAGAAATTTCCATTTCGCGTTTTAGGTTTACTTATGGCCGCTAAAATTCTTTCTTTTCCAATACCGACCCTTGCGTTTGTGGTAACAATTGTGGTATCTGGGAATTGTTTTTGCAATGCCTCGATATCTATGATAATTCCATTTTTCTGAGATAAATCCCACATGTTGAGGACCAAAACAGTCGGCAATTGTAATTCGTACAATTGGGTAAATAGAAATAAATTATTTTCTAAACGAGATGAATCTACTACCGCAATGATGAGGTCGGGAAAATCTTTACTATCCTCTTTTCCTAATATATTGGCAACAACCTCTTCGTCTAAGCTGCGAGGAGTAAGGCTGTATGTTCCAGGAAAGTCAACAATATCGAAGCGCTGTTCATTATGTGTGAAATAACCAGATTTTTTTTCAACGGTAACACCAGGGAAATTACCTATTTGCTGTCTCAATCCTGTGAGCAGATTAAAGATGGAGCTTTTTCCAGTATTTGGATTTCCTAAAAGGGCGATTTTCATTTGAGTAACAATTTATTTTTGATCGGCCTTTTTGACTAATATTTTTTTCGCGATGGATTTTCTAATCGAAAGTATAAATCCTTTAATGTCAATTGCTATAGGATCTCCAAGAGGTGCGATTAAAACTACTTTAGTCTTTAAATTCTCTGTTAATCCCATTTCAATGAGCTTTGTTGCAATAAAGTCGTCTGAAATAGAAAGTATTTCAATCTCTTCTCCAACTGCGCAGTCTGCTAAATTCGTTTGCATAGAATCCATAAAGATAAGTCTATAAATAAAAATCGTATATACCTATTACAAGGTATTTTTATCAGCCCAAAACAAACCGTGCTGTCCTTCTTGTTCTTTGTTGGAGCAATATTTTTTTTCCTTTACAAACAAAATCATTTGTTTTTTGATCATAGTGACGAACTGTCACCAATTCGAGATCTGTATTGTATTTTACCTCATATGATGGGCTGAGCTGTTCAATAATCGATTTGATTTTATTTGGATCGTGGTCTACTAAAAAAGAGAAGCTCAATGCTGAGTTTTGCATGATATTAATTTCTGCCTTGGCCATGGAAAGTTTTAGGAATATGTCACTAAGGTTCGCTTCAATTAAAAAAGAAAAGTCCTTTGGTGTGATTGAAAAAAGCACCTGATTTTTTTTGAAGATAAAGGATGGAACCATGTGGTCATTGGATGTATCAACATCAATTTTCGTTCCCTCTTCATTAGGATTCATAAAGGACTTGACATAAAGCGGGATCTTCTTGTTTTGAAGAGGTTTCAATGTCTTAGGGTGAATTACACTTGCACCATAATAGGAGAGTTCAATGGCTTCTCTGAATGATATTCGATCTAACTTTTGTGTATCCTTGAAAAATTTGGGGTCTGCATTCAGCATTCCTGGTACATCCTTCCAAATTGTTACTGATTCGGCATCTAAAGCATGTGCGAAAATGCCCGCACTATAGTCTGACCCCTCTCGACCCAATGTTGTAGTTTCTCCCAAAGCGTTGGAAGAGATGAATCCTTGCGTGACAATAATCCTATTAGCATCTAGTTCTGCTTGGCAGTACTCCTGAATTAATGTGATAGATGCGTACCAATCTACATTCGCCCTTTGAAATTGATCATCTGTTTTGATCAACTTTCTAGCATCTGACCATGTGCTTTTATTCAGGTCTTGTTTTATTTTGAACTGAAGGATTGTACTGGACAAGTGTTCTCCAAAGGAAATAAAGGAATCATAGCGCTGGCTTCTAGGTTTATTACTCGGCTTACGGTAAAAGGTATTAATGTCATCAAATACCTGGTCTATTTTATGTTTGATGGTTTCATATTTACCGTTCGAAAAAAGTTTATTAATAATCTCAATATGGAAGTCATAAAGCGTCTCTTTGATAGAAGTAAAAAGTTCTTGATTTTGATTTATGGCGGCGTCAAATAAGCTTTCTAGGTTATTTGTGGTTTTCCCCATTGCAGAAACAACAACGATTATTTTTCGATTGTCATAGCGCTTTAGAATATCGACGACGTTATTTATGGCATTAGCACTTTTCACAGATGCTCCTCCAAATTTAAAAACGAGAATCGAATCGTTCGTTGGCTCCATTAATCTAATTTATCTGTTAAGAAGTTCAACTCTTTTTTAGCAGATTTACCTGCATAAAGAACACTATACACGAATTCTAATATGGGCATATCTACCTTAAATTCCTTTTTTATGGAATGTAGAGATTTTACCGCATAATATCCCTCGGCTACCATATTCATCTCAAGTTTTGCTGCCTTTACGGAATATCCTTTTCCGATCATGAAGCCAAAAGTTCTATTTCTTGAGAATTTTGAATAGGCGGTTACTAAAAGGTCACCGAGATATGCACTCGTTTTAGTATCTCTATGTATCGGATGTAAAGCATCTATAAAGCTTTCTATCTCCCGAATGGAATTCGAAATCAATACCGCCTGAAAATTATCTCCATAACCTAAACCTGCTGAAATACCGGTAGCAAGGGCATATACATTTTTTAGAATGGCAGAAAATTCGGTGCCAAATAAGTCGTCAGATACAGAAGCTCTAATGTACCTGCATTCTAATTTTTTCGCCATTTCACTAGCTACGTTTAATTCGGAACAAGCTACTGTTAAATAAGAAAGTCGCTCCATTGCAACCTCTTCTGCATGACAAGGGCCACAAATTATACCAATTTTAGAATAAGGTATTCCAAAGTTTTTATGCAGATAACGTGCTGGAATTACATTCATTTCGGGGATCATTCCTTTCAGTGCGGAGAAAACAATTTTACCCTGTAATGCCGCATTCGTTATATCTTTAAAAGTCTCGTGGACAAATGCTGAAGGGACCGCAATTACGATTGTTTGTGCATCTTTTATTAGTGCGCTGAGGTTTGAAGAAATCGTGATGTTTTCCGTATTGAATTCGGCAGATTGAAGGTATTTCGGATTATGAGAATGCAGTTTCAGGTGCTCAATGGAAGTTTCATCCCTCATCCACCAGGATATGTTATTTTCATTCTGGCTAAGAATTTTAATAAGCGCAGTAGCCCAGCTTCCACCGCCAATAATTAAGATTCGTGAGTTACGACCTGTTTCCATGCTGTAAAATTAGTATAATCTTGAAAGGGAAGTCTTTAATTAAAATTGATTAGCTCTCCGGCCTTGAGCGACTCTGTAAGTTCATCGCGTATTTTTTCAAGCTTTAATTTGGAATGCGGGTCGCCACCATAGGCCAAGTCTTTCAGCTTGTAGTACCTATCAATTGAACGTCCAAATACATCTTGCTCTAGCTTACCTTTGATTTCCATGATTTTGGAATTGACACCAATCAGGTAATGTTCAATCTCTCCGAGACGGTTTTTCTCATCCGTATCTAGCTCCTCTTTTTTCAAAAGAGAATGGTAATGTGGAAGCAATTGATTAAGCAGTGTAATAAATCGCTCTAATTCCTCATCAAGTTCCTCTCTATTTTCTCCAAGTTCATCCATAGCATGGTCCTTAAGTACTTAAATTTAAAGATTTCGAGGTCGAATAAAATCAATGAAAATAATTTTTACCATACTAGATTGTTAATATCTATTCGATAGGTCTTACATTTACACTACTAATTTTTTAAAAATCTAAAAATGAATTCATCTATGTTGCTAAATTGGAAATCCATTATTTCTGTTTATTCTTTTATTGTGCTCGCTACAACTTCCTATACTCAGGTTGAAACACCTGAACTTAGTCCAAGATGTAAATTCACGCAAACAGTTGGATTGACTGATGTAGCTGTCGACTATTCTCGACCATCTAAAAGAGACCGTGTTGTATTTGGAAATGTTGTACCATATAACAAAGTATGGCGTTTAGGTGCCAATAAAAACTCAACGATTGATATTTCTAGTGATCTTTATTTTGGCTCTGATACGCTATTCAAAGGGACATACGCCTTGTTTGCTATACCAAGTGAGCAAAGTTGGGAGCTCATATTTTATAATGAAACCAGCAATTGGGGTACTCCAGGTACTTGGGATGAAGCTAAGGTAGTATGCAGATTAAAATCGAATGTAATATCCTTGTCATCACCTTTAGAGACTATGACCATTAGCATCGATGACATCGGTACAAGATCTGCAACACTGAATATTGCATGGGATCAGATAAGGGTTTCTTATCCATTTGAGTTGGATACAAAAAGCCAGGTTGTGAAAAGTATTGAGGCTGTCATGTCAGGGCCAAGTTCCTCTGATTATTACAAATCAGCAAAATATTATTTGATGGAGGGCTTAGATGCTGAAAAAGCACTGATTTGGATCAATCAGGCCATCGAGTTACGTGGACCATCTGCTTATTGGATGACAAGAGTGCAAGCAGAACTTTATGCAAGCCTCGGAAAATACCCTGAAGCCATTGAAGCCGCGAATCGTTCATTGGAGGCCGCAAAAAAATCAGAGAGTTCAAGATACATTAAGATGAATGAAGCGTCTATTATTGAATGGACAAAAAAGAAATAAAACGTGCTGACCAAATATAAGTACCATCTTTTACTCCATTTTATCATATTCCTTTGGGGTTTTACTGGTATTTTAGGGAAGCTCATTGATCTCGAGGCATTATATATCGTATGGTATAGAGTAGGTATTGCCTCATTCTGTATTTTGCTATATCTAATCTATAATAAGAGGTCCTTGCGCATTCCAAAATCGCAGTTATTAAAGGTTTCCTTTGTTGGATTTGTTGTCGCCGCGCATTGGGTAACTTTTTATACTTCAATTCAGTTATCTACAGCTTCCTTAGGTATATTATGCCTATCCACAACCACGCTTCATGTTGCTTGGTTAGAACCAATTATTATGAAGAAGAAATTTTCTTGGATAGAATTCCTTCTTGGTCTTTTGGTCGTGGGAGGTATTTACTTTGTTTCAGGAGATTTTTCTACAGATGAATACTGGGCTGTTTTGGCTGGTGGTATTTCTGCTTTTTTGGCTGCATTTTTTGCAGTATCAAATGCGAAATTTGTCGAAGAGATGCCATCTACGCACATCAGTATGTATGAGCTTGCTATGGGTTTTGTTGGATTGACCATTTTTATGGCCTTGACAGATAAGCTAGATCCCTCAATGTTTGCGATGTCTATGTCCGACTTTTATTGGCTGTTATTTTTAGCGATTATTTGTACCTCATTTGCTTTTTTAGTGACCATCGATATAGTAAAAAGACTTGGCGCTTTTACGGTTTCCTTAAGTATCAATCTCGAACCGGTTTACACCATTATCTTAGCTATTTTTATTTTAAAAGAGCACGAGCAGCTTGGCTCCAATTTTTATATCGGGTCAATCTTAATCATTCTTGTTGTCATTGCAAATGGCGTTATTAAAAATCAACAAAAGAAAAAAACAGTGCGATCTCTACATTAATAAAACCAAAGAATGAAAGCAGCGCCAAGCACTAACAGAATTGATTCGCTAGACCTAATTAGAGGGGTCGCCATACTTGGTATTCTTATAATGAATATTACTTCTTTTTCGCAAATAGGTATGGCATATCTCAACCCTAAGCTAGGCGCTGGTATCGAAGGTGTCAATGGATGGATTCATTCTTTTGCTTTCCTTTTTGCCGATATGCGGTTCATGAGTATGTTCTCCATATTATTTGGTGCGGGTATGATGTTATTTGTTCAAAATATTGAACAGAAGGAATTGAAACCCGCAAAGTACCACTATAAAAGAATGTTCTTATTGTTGGGATTTGGTCTCATCCATGCGCACCTAATTTGGCTAGGGGATATTTTGGTTCCCTATGCAATTTGTGGATGTTTGGTTTTTCTTATTCGAAATTGGAGCTCAAAGGCCTTGGTGACTGTGGCCTCTATTCTTTTTATGATTCCAGTTGTTATGAACTTATTGATCTATTGTACATTGTCTCCTAGAGAATTAGGTGAAATTTATGGTGGAATCTGGAATGCTGAATCAAGCAACGAAATTCAAGCGTATCAGAGCTCCTACTTCGGGCAAATGGAAGCAAGATCGCAAGGGGCCTATTTCCTTGAGACATCCCAGTTCCTTTCAGAAGGCCTATGGCGCTATTCTGCGATGATGATTACAGGTATTCTTCTCTTTCGATTGGAATGGTTTAAAGCAATTAAAGGCGGGGCTTATTACTTGCGTTTTGGACTCGTCTTTTTAATCACAGGTTTAGTCATTTCCGCTTCTGGCTTGTATCTCTCCTATGAGCGCCTATGGGATGGAGCTTGGTCTATGACTGTAGGCCATCAATTCACATATATCGCTTCATTTTCCATGGCTTTATCATACATCTCTATTTTGGTTTTTTGGTCAACAGTTGGGCGTGGTCGTCGCGTGCAAAACCTGCTTAAAAAAGTAGGTCGCATGGCCTTTACTAATTATATATTCAGCTCTGTCGTTTGTACCTTTATTTTTTATGGGCATGGCCTAGGTTATTTTGCGCAATTTGATCGAGTCCAGCAATGGGGCGTTGTTCTTTTTGTTTGGTTGCTTATTCTCCTTTTATCAAACTGGGTGATGAAACGTTACAAACAAGGGCCTCTCGAGTTTATATGGCGAAAACTAACTTATTTTTAAGCAATATAATTGAACTTCCTGTTGGTGCACTTGTTTCTTTGAAAATACCCTATTTATTGGGTTAAGAATTTACAGAAATCCTTAATTTTGTACAACTTTTAAATGAAGAGATGATTAAAACAGATATTATCATAATCGGAGCAGGCCC
>CAJWRM010000014.1 GCA_913046365.1 uncultured Flavobacteriales bacterium | reverse complement strand
CCATATTCGATCAATTGAAGTGTACCTCCTGCCTCTGGAATTGGTGCGTGAGGAACGGCTGGTGTACTGCTGATTGCAGTTCCATCAAAATTCAAACGAGAAGAAATATAAGGTTTTCTTTGCCCGTCAAGTAAAGTTGGGTCTTCAGGGTTATACTCCTTAAATTGGTTATAAGCATATGCCACAGCGACATAGTAGTATGTCTTGTGATTAACCAAAGTAGGACTACCTTGGGCAAACTTATCTTCAGTTAATTTGAATGAATGACGAATCCCATTATTAGAACCGTCAACCATCTCAACAGGAATTGAAAAACCTAAAGCCTCATCAAATTCGAAGTTTATAACTCTATCTATATCATTTTCAATATCACATTGTGCGACTAATCGAGCCTTTTCGGGATCAGAGATATCAGCAACCGATGTTTCGATATCTTTCAATTGATAAATTTGATATCCCTCAAATCGATAATAACGATCAACCGTAGGGTCAGCGATATTAATCTCATCCAACTCTTCATATGCCTCTTCAAAATTATTTGAAGAAGACGGGTTGTCAATCGTCAGAATTAATTCATTTTCTAATTCTTGAATTGTCAATCTTGGTGCATCAGGTGGAGATAGTATTTTAAAACACGCATCAAATAAAGCCTGAGCTTTTGTATCTGCCTGCTTCATCGCTTCTACTGACGCATACAAATCTCCATCTGTAGATCTTCCGAATACAATTCCGACAGTGATATTATTAATAGCACCTGGCCTTAATGTAAATGGTCCGGCAGACTGCACAAATCGACGGTCAGCAGGAGGATTATTATTCGTACTTTCAAACCATCCGTCAGGGAAAGCTGATGACATATCAACACCGCCGGTCGCCCAATTCAATGGATCAGACAAACCTGGAAACATATAGTCCGAAAGTACTGTAGAAGCCCCGGTAGAGCCCGTGTAACCTAAACCTCCATAGAACATATCAGAACCATTTGCCCAGTTCCCCTGCATGAAATTATAATACTCGGCTGCATTTGAAGGGTCATTGTAGGGTGGTGCTGAAGTTGAAGTGTAATACGTGAATCGTCTCATACCAAAACGTTCGTTGTCAATGATACTATCTGAGTATCCAATACCAACACCTTTGTATACAATACCATTGTTTGCAAGTGCATCAGTAACAGAAGGTATGACCATTTCACCCGTTTCTTCATTAAAATAAGGACCTGGATTATCTATTTCATCTGCATCCTGATAAGGACCTTCAAAGAAATCACAACCTATGGCAGGAGGATTTTCACCATATCCAGGTTTTCCACCGTCTGCTTGGTCAATTAAATCTCCATTTAGAGCATATCCTAAACCTCTCGATACATCACACCCCACGTAATCATCAGTATAGTTTCCGATATCAGCATCCAAATACTGAGAGAAATAAGTATTGTAAAGTGTTTGGGTACCTCTGTTGATCAGTTCATAATTATAGAACGTCATTCTATTTACCTCATCATTTGTGGCAAATGCAAAGGCTTGGGCACGAATCTCCATACCAATTGGGTCTCCATTAGTTTCCGTATGGATATTACCCTTGTCATTGAATACCCACCAATGGGTTTCATCCCCAAATAATGAAATTCTGCGGTCTATACCACATTCAATATCATTTCGACCTAGAATATCATCATACCATGGGTGGTCTCCTGCATCTGGATTATAATTACCATCTTCATCTCTGTCGTAGAAAGGAGCCAAAAAGTAATCTTGTCCTCTTGATACATCGCCATGAGCAGGCCATCCGTAAATACGTTGAAGTTCATCATTTGTAGGTTCTGTTATATCATCACATCCCTCAGTTGTTTCACCACTTGAACACGACCACCATATGTTAAAACGAATAACTTCAGCCTTACGAATGGTATATATTTTGTCATAGGCTTGACATTGATCAGGGTCAATATTAGCCTCACCAAAGTCACGTGTAGCATCATCTCCTACAGGAAATAATGGATTGTAAGTACCTGTGCCAGGGGTAACTGTTAATGGACCAGGCCAAAAGTCATTCCCTTGTCGGTAACGAAGCGCAGCAAGTTTCAACTGACCGTTTACATCGGTACCACCCATCCATAGGGCACCCGCATAAATTGCGTTCAAGCCGCTTCCTTTTGGCACCTCATAAGCAGCCGTACCATCTGTGCGGTTCTGAAACATACTTCCACCTTGCTCAATTAATGCCGCAACATCATTGAACTCTAGGGTTAATTTTGCTGTGGCTGGGCTACAATTGGCGCCTTTTGGATTGTTGCCTGAAGAGCCTTTCTTGTCGTCAGGACCAAGATATGACCATGCTGGCATAGCCATTCCTATTCCGATTAATGTAGCGAATAACTGCTTTTTCATATAAGTAACGTTTATTCTTGTGTTGTTGAAATAATCTATTAAAAGTTAAAATTGAGTCCTAAACGAATTTGTCTAGGAGCACTAATATTGTAAGGGTTCTGTACCTTCATCATGTAGTAATCTCTAAATGCCTGCTCATCGATTTGATTCTGAATTGAAGTTTGGCTAGCTGCTGCCGCAAGGAAACCATCATCATCCCAGTTTCCAGTCGCACGATATACACCTAAAAGGTTGAATTGATTCAATAAATTGGTAACCCTGACATAAACATTCAAGAACGCTTGTTTTTTCTTGTCCCCATTATCTTTTCCACCGTAGCTTATGTTAATTGTTTTGTCCAATTGAAGATCTAATCTATAAGACCAAGGAAGTCTAGATCCATTCAGAGTACCATCAAGACCAGCAACTAGAGCACCACTTTGCGCATCATTGGTAATAAAGGTCTGTGATGAATAAGGAGAACCAGAATAGATATTAGAAATAAGGTTCAAACCGGTGTTTTCAAATAGGTTTACCTTACCGATACTCGGACCATTGTAATCTTTTCCTGAACCATATCGATAATCAAAAGTTACATTAATTGCGTGACGTTGATCATAAGAATAAGGGAAAATATTTCTCAAGTTTGGAAGCCCAGCATTAATCAATGCACTTGCAGATGTCGCGTCAGAACCTGTTCCTTCAGCGAATTGAAGCGTATAGTTTGCAGTCATTCGAATATTTCCAGTTCTACGGAGGTCATATTCAATAGTAAGTCCCTTTATTGTACCAAAGTCACGGTTACCGAAAGTTTTGTAGGTTGCTGGATGCGCTTGGAAAACATTGATAAGCTGAACATTGTTTCTTTGTTCTCTGTAGAATGCCTCAATTTTCAATGCTGACGTTCTCGTCAAGACCTGCTGGAAACCTAAGGCATAATCTACTGTCGTTTCTGGTTTCAAGTTAGAGTTACTTATGATTGAGCTTCGCGATTGAATGAATTGATACTCAAATGGGTCAAATCGAAATCCAGATGTAGGACGCTTTGTGAGTATGTCGTAATGTGCAAAGAATGAAGCTTCATCTGAAATCGGGAAAGAGAAAGCAACCCTAGGCATAAAGTTTACTTGCGCTTTATAATCTTCAAATGCGCTTGCATCCGGAGTTTCTTGCCCTGGATTCAATAGCCATGGAGCGATTCCCGCAGCCCCTTGCAATACTGAAGGATCTTCTATTGGCGTTCCATCAGCATTGTACCATTCTTGACCAGTTCGGAAACCATTTATCGCAGATGGACTATTCACGTCGTTAACATATACTACATAGTCATCTCCCATACCTTCAGGTAAATTCACCCATGCATATTGGTCAGGATCTGACTCTTTCAAGGCTTGAGCCTCGCTAACTGTTCTCGCATTGTAAAACAGCCAAGGATCTTTAAGAACCGGTTGGTTGGCGTCAAATACATCTACTCTCAAGCCAACATTGAAAACAATATCTTTAAATGCAAACTTATCCATGATGTATCCTGCCATATAAATTGGTTGGAATGCACCTACAAATCTTTTATAATTTCCATTTTCATCAAACTCATTGAAATACTTGTTGATATCAGTAGCGCCCTTTACCTTTTGACCAGTATGGTCAAATCCCCAATAGGAAACAAAGGAATTTCCACTATTTAACAATTCGTCCGGCGAAAACATGTCAAACTGGAATAAATTCGGGTCATAATTATCAATATCTATGAAATCATTTCCTGCCACATCCAGGCCAAGCTTGTTTCTCAAGTTAAAATCAAAGAAAGATTGGTTATCGTCATTTAATTGACCCCCATACTCTCCTGTTCCAGACTGCGCTGCATAACCTGAATTTAATCTCTCATAAGTAATTGCTTTGAATGAACCTGAATCCGAAATCACACCCGAATTTAAGTCAAGCTCCGTTATGTGAAAATTCGCAAGCTGTCTTGCGATAGTCCATATACCCAAAGGCCCTTGTGTTCCTCCACCCGTCGTTGTACCTGAAGTCCAACCGCGGTCAACACGTTGCTCATACTCAAAACCTAAAGAAATCGAATGGTCTCCTATAATAACAGATCCTGCACCCGTTACCCTAAACTGATCGTTTTCTGTTTTACCGAAATAATTGTAGGGAGAACCTATGTTACTCCATATACTGTAAACACTTCCTGGAGCATCTCCATTTCTAAGTGCATTACCCTGCTGAATTTGAAATAGGTTTTCATAATGACCATCTGGATCATCTGCGTAAATTTCATAATACTGACTTGTAATCGCTGCTAAAGCGGCATTTGTTTCAGAAGGCGTAAAGGCAACCTCTAAATCTCTAAATCCATTGTGTACGTATGTATTGGTTACTGGATTAAACTCGTATGATGGCGTTCGTGAGGTTTGAAAACGCCCCACATGACCATAATTAAAAATATTGTACTGATGCTTCGGGTCGTATACATCTCTAGTTGACTTAGAGTAATCTACCATTAAGTTATAGTTGGCAGATTTGATTTTTGAGCTACTTCCTTCTCTTTCATTGGTAAACCTTTGCGTAAATCGTCCAAAAACTCTGTAGTCAAGAGATTCAGACACACCAAAGTTTCCAAAATTCAATAAAGAACCAGTGTAGGAATAGCTTGAGCCGTTGCTGTAATTTAAAGAACCTCCAAACTGAAGATTAACACTTGGTCCTGTATTTACGTCAATTTTGGCCTGACCGGCCACAGACATAGCACGCGCATTCATTCTCCAAGGAGTCTTCTCAAAATCTGACTCTCTTAGAAACAATGCGTTATGAAAGGTACCAAAACCTGTAGAAGTTGGACGCAATGGATTCGAGAGAAGATCGTCACGCACATCTTTTTTTATACGGTAAGTTCCACCAGCGAGTGGACGTGCATCAAGTCGGTCAGAAAAGTTTGCCGAAATCAAAAATCCTAGGATTGGATTTGTTTTGTTTCCTAATGAATCGCGTCTCATGAGTAAAGGTCCGGACAACATTCCTTCAAATAGGTTGTAACCAAACTTATCTAAACCGTATACTTTACCATCATAACCATCTGGATCTTCGCCATTTATATAAAAACCTGAAGAAACTGCTTCAAAGCTTCCAAAATAAGTTTTTGAAGGACCTCGAGTTGTAATGGATATAATACCTCCCGTAACATCACCATAATTGGCGGGTACACCTCCTGTAATTACTGCTACCTCTTGAAGTGCTGACTTAGGAAGATTAGATGAACCACGAACTTTGATACCATCAATATAGTAGTAAGTCGCATCAGAACGTGAACCTCTCACAGACAATGCTCCCGAACTTTCATTTGCATTTACACCACCTACGGTACCAGCTACTCCTGCTGCCGACCTGACAGGTAATCGCGATATATCTTCCCTTGTTACGGTTTTACCGGATGCACCACCATCTTTATCAATTAGAGGCACAACGTATTTAATTACAGTAACTTCACCTAATTCCTGGACGTCTTTTGGCTTAACCATTTCTAAATCATCTAAGAATGTAATTTTATCTGATGAAATAACTACACCTTCAACGGCTTGAGTTTGGTATCCTGTAGCCCGAAGCTCCACCGTATATGATCCAGGTTGAATCGCATTGATCTGGAATTTACCATCTATATCGGTGTTTTTACCACCCTTAATGCTTCCATTCTGCTTAATGAGTACTTTACTAAACGGCAAAGGCTCACCACTTTCACCGTCTTTAACTGAACCTTTCAAGGTACCAAGACCACCTTGTGAAAATCCATAAAAACTTGTTAACAAGATACTTAGGGAAATAAAAAATATTTTACGAACCATAATGATTTAAATCAGTTGTTTAAAATTCTGTAGTTTAAAGAGGGTAAATATAGAAAAAAACACGCTCATTAAAGAATTGTTAAAAAGAATTTAATGAAACCTGAGACTCTCGACATTTCTCTTAAATTTACAACATATTTTTGGTTAAAAAAAATAGGTTTTCATGATTTTTTTCAATCGTTCTTCAGCACAGTTTGGATTGGTGTCAAAATCTGATATTTCTGAGGATACATTTTTGTTTCCGTCAGAACAGCTTGGTTTAGAAAAAGTTAAGCACCCATCTCGTCGATTTGAATTTATTGGTATTCGACAACTTCGAAATAAAATGATACCCGAGCATGAGATTATTTACCTACCTACAGGAAAACCAACCTTGAAAGAAAGCATTTTGCAAATTTCCATCTCTCACTCGGAGCAAACAATTTGCTTAGGTGTATCGAAATCAAAGATTGGATTAGACATCGAAGCGCCAAAAGATAGGATTTTAAGAATTACTTCAAAATTTTGCTCAAAAGAAGAAGCTACTTTATTTGATGATGAATGCATTCACGACATGACACTTCTTTGGACTTTAAAAGAAGCTGCTTATAAAAAAACCGATAAGCCAGGATTGGATTTTAAAGAGGATATACAAATTATTGCGCGATCACAGAACGAACATTTATGTCGAGTTAGCAGTAACAATAAAATCACTGAATTTAATTTGGCTCATGAAGAAATTCATGGTCAAATATTAACTTACACAACATAAAACAATGAATATATTCGATACCATCAAATCTCTTTCCAAAGGTATTGCCGTTTTAATTGATCCTGATAAATTTAAAACTAAGGAAGCGCTTGAAGATTTTTTGAAAAAAATTAAATTGACGCAACCGAACTTCATATTTGTCGGAGGAAGCTCTGTTGCTAAATCAGATTTTGATCAATGTGTTGAATTGGTAAAAAAAATAATACCCATTCCCATCGTTTTATTCCCTGGTGCTTCACATCATATTTCAAATAGCGCAGATGCATTACTATTTCTGTCCTTAATCTCAGGACGAAATCCAGATTTTTTAATCGGCCAACATGTTGAAGCCATTGACGAGCTGGAACAAATGGATATTGAAACCATTCCTACGTCATACCTCCTGATCGATGGTGGGAAAATGAGCTCAGTACAATATGTTTCGGGCACACAACCCATACCACAAGAGGAGATTTCGATTGCTAGAAAAACTGCACAAGCTGGGAAACACCTTGGTCACAAGTTAATATACGCAGACGCAGGAAGCGGAGCAATTAAACCTATATCTAGTTCAATGATTAAAGCATTATCAACAGTGAGATCACCACTCATTATAGGCGGAGGTTTGCGATCTGTAAATAGCATTCAAGAAGCACATAAACATGGCGCAAACCTTGTTGTTATTGGAAACAAACTCGAGGAGGATATTGATTTTTTATTGGACCTTAAAAACTACATGAAAGCCTAAAAAGAGGCCTTTAAACTTAGGTCTAAACTTTTTACTGAATGTGTTAATGCCCCCATTGAAATAAAATCCACACCTGTTTCGGCGTAGGCCAGTATAGATGACTCGGTGATACCTCCGGATGCCTCTGACTCAATTGAATCAGGAATTAAAGGCACCAATTCTTTCAAGGATTCCGGCGTAAAGTTATCTAGTAAAATTCGCTTAATTCCACCTGCAGATATAGCCTCCATAAGTTCCGCCTTCGTACGAATCTCAACCTCTATATCAACAGGCTTCTCCATGGCTTGAACGTATGCTTTGGTTTTCTCAATAGCATTTCGCACTCCTCCCGCAAAATCAATATGATTGTCTTTCAGCATAATCATATCATACAATCCAAACCTATGGTTCATTCCCCCTCCTATTACCACAGCCATTTTTTCTAACTGACGAATTCCTGGAGTAGTTTTTCTTGTATCTAAAACGTGTGCACCCGTACCTTTAATTTGATCTACTATTTTACGCGTCTTCGTCGCGATTCCACTCATACGCTGCATAATATTCAATATCAATCTCTCTGTACTCAATATTGATTGAGCTTTACCACTTACTTCAAGGACAATGTCTCCAAACTCTACCTCAACTCCGTCATTAATTAAGACCTCGACTGATAACTTTGGATCATACAATTCAAAAACACGTTTAGCTACCTCTACTCCTGCAAGGATGCCTGTCTCTTTAACAATCAATTTAGCTGAGCCTAAATCCGTGTCTTTCAAACAAGATAAGGAGGAATGGTCTCCCTCACCAATATCCTCTTTTAAAGCATTCAAAATAATATCATCAATCATATCAACAAAGATAAAGTATTGACCTATTCTAAAGATTAGTTTTTAAATTTATCTTATGAATCTTGCATCAGGGGACCTTAAAAACTCTTTAAAAGTATTGCCCACATCTCCTGGTATTTATAAATTTTTGGATAAAGACAAAGTCATCATTTACATTGGAAAGGCAAAAAACCTAAAAAAAAGAGTCACTTCTTATTTTTCTAAAAACAGCAATGATTTTAAAACAAAAACGCTCGTAAGATCAATTCAAGGAGTTGAGCACGTAGTAGTTGACTCAGAAAAAGATGCTTTATTATTGGAGAACAATCTGATAAAATCTCATCAACCAAAATACAATGTGCTACTCAAAGATGATAAGACATACCCGTGGATTGTTGTTACAAACGAACCTTTTCCTAGAATTTTTTCTACACGAAAAAAAATCAAAGATGGCTCCACCTATTATGGGCCGTATACGAGTGTGAGACACATGAATGTATTACTAAATCTTATTAGTGAAATATATCCAATAAGAGGCTGTAAACTTGACCTATCAAGTAAGAAAATTTTAGAAGGAAAATATTCCGTTTGTCTCGATTTCCATATTGGAAAATGTGAAGGCGCATGTGAACAGAAACAATCTGAAGAAGATTATCAATCTATAATCTCCGAAGCCAAACTATTGCTTTCGGGAAAAACGAGAGCACTACTTAACTTACTTAATGAAAGAATGGGCTCATTGGCTGAAAATTATGAATTTGAAGGAGCACAGCAAATCAAAAAAAATATCGAAAGCATTAAAAAATACACAGCCAAATCGATCATTGTATCCAATCTAAAAGACCTCGATGTCTTTACAATTTTGAAAAAAGAAAAAGCATTTTACATCAATTTTATGGTGATTAATGAAGGGGCTATAGTTTATGCTTACAGTAATAAGATTAGAAACCTATTAGACAAAACGCCAGAAGAAATTTGCGCTGTTCAAATTGATCTTCTTAAGGAAAAATTCAATAGCCCAAATCGCATTGTTTTAGTAAATGAAAAACTTGACTTCGAGCATCCCAGTTATAGCTTTGAATATCCACAAAGAGGTGAAAAGAAGAAACTCATTGATTTGTCACTGAAAAATGTTCAGGCATATATACTGAATCAAAGAAAAAAAGAAATTCTACAAACTGAAAACAGTAACGAAAAAAGAATTCTAGAAACCATACAGAAAGACTTTAAATTAAAATCGTTACCGGTCCATATGGAATGTTTTGACAATTCTAATTTCCAAGGGAGCTTTCCAGTTTCCGCATGCGTTGTATTTAAAAATGGTCGCCCCTCAAAAAAAGATTATAGGCATTTTAATGTCAAAACCGTGGATGGACCAGATGATTTTGCCACGATGAAAGAAGTTATATACCGCAGATATAGAAGACTTCTAGATGAAAAAAAATCCATGCCGAATCTAGTTATTGTGGATGGAGGAAAAGGGCAGCTAAGCGCTGCAGTTTCGGCCTTGGATGAGCTCGATTTGCGAGGTAAAATACCTATCGTCGGTATTGCAAAACGTTTGGAAGAAATATTCTTTCCTGGAGATCGTTATCCCATTTATTTAGATAAACGAAGCGAAAGCCTCAAAGTGATTCAATTCATGCGAAATGAATCTCATAGATTTGGCATTGAGCATCACCGAAATAAAAGAAGCAATGCGGCACTTCATTCTCAGATTGAAGATATCGAAGGGGTTGGTCCAAAAACAATTCAGCTGCTATTTCAGAAATTCAGAACAGTAGAAGGGATTAAAGAGGCAAAAATGCCCGAGCTCGTGAACCTAGTTGGCAAACACAAGGCAGGAATTATTCGCGGATATTTCCAAAAACAATAGCTACAGCTTTACAAAAGGTAATGAAGACGAAACATTCTCACCTGTAAGTTCGATGATGTATGTCCCCTTAGAAAACAATTGTGTATTTATAAGTACAGTATTTTTTCCCTCGTTTCCTTGTATACCATAAGAACCAACAACCTTACCAAGAAGATCAACTATTTCAATATTTAGGAGTTGATTTGAGCTCAAATCAAAATCAACCGAAAGTTCTTTTTCAACTGGATTCGGATATAAAGTCAATCCTAGATTTTGCGGGCTATCGAATAAGCCTGTTACAAGATCGTCTGATGGATCACCTTGGTAGAGGTTAATGTCATCAAGATAAAAGTTATTACCACCCTCACCTTCAAACCTAAATTTCATTCTAAAAGTTGGCGTATAATAAGACTCATTTATGTTAACCATGTGTACCGTATTCCAATCGTTTAATGATGTTGGATACCAGCTTGAATTAGATGCTGTTGAACCAAGTTGATTTCCTCCTAAGGTCTTTTTCTGAGACCATACATCACCACAATTGTTAGAAACAAAAACCTTTAAAAGCTCATAATCAGAAGATGTTCTCTTACGGTAAGCATATCGAAAGCTCAAGGTAATATCTTCGGTCTCGGGCACGGCAGATACATCTATAGACTGAGAAATCAACTCATCTACATTTGATCCTTGCTGACCAAAATTTGGCAGCCTAACACATTTGGTGCCTGAATGACCAAAGCTTGATTCCAATGTAAAGGCATTGTTGTTATTTAAATTCACTACTTCCCAATTGGTCAGGTTTTGTAGAGAGGTATAATCCTCGAACCCTTCCCAAAACGGCAGACCCGCAGCAGACGGAAGTACCCTTATGTAATTATTCTTTGTTTCAATATCCGTAGTTGAGCCATCGGAAGCTGTCAGTGTTATTGAATACAATCCTTCCTCTGAAAATACAACACTTGGGTTCTGAGAAGAAAGATCTGTCCCATTTGATAAAGTCCAACCTGTAGAAGGTGATATCGACCAATCCCAACTAGAAACGGCGTTATATGAATCATCTGTAAATTGTATTTCATCTCCAGCGCAAAGGGTTGTTCGATCTGCTTCAAATTGAGCTTTACACAAAACTAAAACACCTGTGGCACCCGTCATATTTAGGTTACTTGTTTGCCATAAGTTTTTTCTGCCCGTACTTTGCACCTGAAGTGCTGCACGCATTCTTGCTTTCTGTCCTTCCGTAAACATTTTTGAACAATAAGAATAATCCATGTAATTTTCAATATTATCTCTGATGTCGAAACCCCAATAAGAATTATCTCCACTACATCCATTCGAATTCATATTGCAAGAAGTAACACCAATACATAATGGAGTATCCTGTACACCGTCATCCTGATTACAGCTCGTAGAAACGTTTGGATTGTTGTCTCCACCCCATGTATGGCTCAAGTTTAACCAGTGCCCTACCTCGTGTGTAAGCGTTCGACTTGTTCCTACTGAACTCGTACCTATTGAACCTGTATAATTGTGAAGAATCCATATCCCATTGCCCATACTATTTGCATTCCAATTTCCAGGATTGTAAGTATAACCCGCTGCGCCTCCTATATCACCGCAGATATAGACGTTAAGATACCTATTACCTGGCCAAGTACCATTGTAAACATCATTTCCCGAAACAATAGCGTTTATCTGATCGCCTCCATCTTCTCCTTGGACACTTAATACAGAGGCAGTGCGAGTAATCCCTTTAAAACAAACACCATTTGGCGCTTTTGTTGCCAAAACAAATTCAATTTCCGAATTTGCCGGCATCCCTTGAAAATCAGCGTGAACGTTCGCAGCATCCGCATTACCTAGACTAAAATCTCTATTCAAAACAAAAAGCGCATCGTAGATTTGCTCATCTGAAATATTTTCGGCTCCATCATTATGAAGCACATGAAAAACGATCGGAATGCTGTAAATAACATCTTTTTCCATTGGCTCTTTCAGCTTCTTTTGAAACTCAGCCTCAGCTTCTGCTTCTGACTCAGTATTCTGCATCATAAAGTGCTCATCTTTTCTAAGCTCCTTCATTTTAATATGCTGGTGACAGTATTCAACAGTCTCTCCTTCACGCGCATTAGTTGGGTCAAATACTCTTTTATTTTGAGCACTGACGAAACCGGAAATTAAAAAGAAAAAAGAAACGAGAAATAAAGTAATCTTCATGGGTTTTTTTTTAGAATAACGATGGTATAGGTTTAAGGTTTGCTAAAATAACGATTTATTTATTCTTTACATAACCTTTATTTGTGCTTTTTAATATGTCTCAGTCCATTTTACAAGAGGATAAAAATGGAAATTTTATAATGTAGCTAGTAAGTAATGTTTAATTTTGAATCATGAAAAAAAGAAAAGCAATCGATACACTCTCTATCGCCACCAAAGTAGTGCTCCCTAATGATACCAATACCTTAGGAAATCTATTCGGAGGAGAATTACTTGCCTGGATGGATGTCATCGCTAGTGTTTCAGCACAGCGTCATTGCCGACGTGTGGTTGTAACGGCATCTGTGAATCATGTATCTTTTAAAAAACCGATCAAAGAAGCATCTATCGTTACTCTTGAGGCAAAGGTGTCAAGGTCTTTTTATTCATCCATGGAAATAATCATTGATGTCTTTGTTGAAAATCAGGTAACAGGAGTACGCGAAAAATGTAATGATGCGATATATACATTTGTTGCTGTCGATCAAAATGGAGGACCAATACAAGTACCTGAGCTAATCCCCGAATCTGATGTGGAAAAGGAACGTTTCGAAGCCGCACTGCGTCGCAAGCAGCTTTCTTTGATTCTTGCCGAAAAAATGAAGCCTTCCGAGGCAAGCGAGTTAAAGCGCCTTTTCGCCTAAAATTCTTTTTTAACGAGATTCACAAGAATGATAAATATTCCAATCTAATGAAGCTTACTTTTCTTTTTCTCCTTATTGCGAATATAAGTTTTTGTCAATCCCCCTATGGAGATTGGTATGCAACCCTAAAATCAGCAGACCTACCTTTGGTTTTTCATATTAAAAAAGAGGGGAAAAACAACCAAATTAGTGTTGATTCGCCTAAGCAAAATGCATTTGACATGCCAGGGGAGATATTTATTGCTAAAGGCAATTCGATTAAAGTTGAAATGCCAAAACTAGGAGTTACCTATGAAGGAACTTATTACTCGGACTCCATCAGCGGTCTGTTTAAACAAGGACCAATTGTTGAAACATTGACCTTTTACCAAAAAAAAATCGAGCCTAAAAAGGCAAATAGACCCCAAAATCCAAAAGCTCCTTACTTCTATACCCGTGAAGAAGTTAAGTTTGAAAACCTTCAAGATTCCTTCTCTCTGGCAGGAACGCTAACACTACCGAAAAACAAAAAAGATCTTCCAGCAATCGTATTGGTGAGTGGCAGCGGACCTCAAAATAGAGACGAAGAAATGATGAGTCATCGCCCATTTTGGGTGATCGCCGATTACCTTACGAATTTGGGATATGCTGTACTTCGATATGATGATCGAGGCACTTTTGATTCTGAAGGAGACTTTAGCGCTGCGACAACACTTGATTTTGCGAGAGATGCATCAGCCGCAGTTTATTATCTAAAGAAGCGACCTGAAGTAGATTCAACTAAAATTATAGTTATTGGGCATAGTGAGGGAGGTTTAATTGCAAATATATTAGGTGCAAGTATCCCTAGTCTTTCGGGTATTGTATCTCTTGCAGGCACGTCAATTAGAGGTGATTCTATCTTGAGGATTCAAACAAAATTAATAGCCGAAAGTACAGGAGGAAATGGTGTACAACAGGAACTAAGGCATTCCTATAACAATGCCATTTGGGATGCCGCAATAGCATCTGCCAACATAAAGGAATTTGAAAAAGAGCTGAGCTCGATTTCAAAAGACTTCATAAAAAAATTCAGAAAGAAAAACCTAATTAAAAAGAGTGAGAAAACCGAAGTCATAAATGCAGTAAAAAATACTTGGCTAAACCCTTGGATGTATGAATTTATTAGATACTCACCGAGTAATGATATTCCCAATATAACCTGTGATGTTTTGGTTTTAATTGGCTCCCGAGATATTCAGGTTACGAGTAAAGAAAATATTAGGGGATACAATGACTTACTTCCGAACAACGGAAAACTTCACATAGTCAAGGAGCTAAAGGGGCTTAATCATTTATTTCAGCGCTGTGAAACCTGTACAATTAGTGAGTACGAACAGCTTGAAGAAACCTTTTCTACAATAGCACTTGAAGAAATACGTTCCTTTCTTAAGAGGATATGGGCGGAATAAATCAAAAGAAAAGAAAAAAGGCACTAGTCATCAGGTTCAGTGCAATTGGAGATATCGTACTGACGAGCCCGATTATTCGCGCATTAAAAGGAGCTGGATTTCAGGTCGACTATGTCGTAAAAGGAAAATTCAAACATGCCATTGAAAACAATCAAAATGTTGACAAACTATTTATCCTTGAGCAAGAAGATTTAAAGGAGGAATTATTGACTCAAAAATATAGCTTAGTAGTTGATTTACAAAACAACCTCAAGTCATTGAGATTGAGAAAAGGATTGTCTAAAAACATTCGCGTAGTCAATAAGGAAAATATTAAAAAGCTTTTATTGGTTCGTTCGGGGATCGATTTACTCAAAAATCAACATATCGTTGAAAGGTATTTCAATTCATTAAATGATTTAGGCGTCGAAGACGACGGAAAAGGCCTTGACTTTTTTATCCCTGATGATTTCAATATAGAGCATAAATCTATTCCATTAGACCTTTCAAAACCATATATTTCTTGGGTGATTGGTGCATCTTATCCCAAAAAGAAATTACCCATTGAGCACGTTATTCAAACCTGTAACAAAATAGAGATTCCGATAGCCATTATCGGTGGGCCGACTGATGAAGCAAATGGAATTGAGATTATTAATTCAGTAGAACATCCAAATATCTACAATTTATGCGGAAAGCTCAGCCTTATGGAATCCGGATTTGTGCTAAAAAAAGCTTCTCTTGTATTATCTAATGATACTGGCCTGATGCACATCGCATCTGCATTTGATAAGAAAATAATCTCGTTTTGGGGCTGTACAAAACCTAGTCTAGGCATGTCGCCATATAAGTCACTTAGCGGCTCATTGGAAATAGTGAGCAAAACGCATCAAGCACCCTGCTCAAAACTCGGAAATAGATGTAAATCGAAAAATAAAAATTGTATTCAAGACATTCAACCTGAAGCCATACTAGCGTCTGTAAAAAGATTATTAGATGCTTAAAAAGTCTCTAATTTGACCTAAACTCCATGGTAACTGAGGTCCCTTGATTTTTTGAAGATTCAAAACTACCCTCTATACCAGCCATATTCATTCGATATTGAATATTCTCAATACCTAATCCTTTTTGAACCTCATTTATTTCAAATCCGATACCGTTATCCATTGCCATAATCAGAATCCCCCCATTGTGCTTCTTGACTCTGATTGTAAATTCTGTGGCCTTTGCATGCTTCAAGGAATTATTAAAGAGCTCTTGAATAATTCTGTAGAGGTTAAATTTATCCATATGGTTTAAATCGTCCTCTTCAATTTCATCTTCAACATCAATAATAAACTGAATTTGACCTATCGAGCTAATTCGATGCGCAAACCTTTCTATGGCATTCAGAAAACCTTTCTCTAATTCAGGAGGCAAAAGATTATATGCAATTTCTTTGACCTCGCGAATGCAATTTTGAAGAAGGTTCTCTAAGTCTTTGAAGTTCTCTTTTTGGGCGTCGGTCGGATTGAAGTTTTGAAAAAGTAAATTCAGAAGCACCATCTGCTGTCCTAATCCATCGTGGAGCTCTCGAGCAATTTTCTTCTTTTCAGACTCTTCGGCCTGAGAAATCAAATCAAACTTACGCTGCTCGAATTCTAATTCTTTGGTCTTGTCAATAATCAGTGCAATGTATTCTGTTTCATCAGTGTCGGACTCAATTTCATTGATAATAATATCAACAACAATTTCATCATTATCTGACGTGATCTGGGTATACCTACCACCCTGCTTATCAATTTTTTGTTCTTTATCGACATTAAACGAGCTAAATGGACGCTTTGTAAGCTCTAGATGGGAATCCTTATACAGTCTTTGCGCAGCGTCATTAATCAACCCTGTAATCATTTCGTCGCCTATCAACTGAATAATTGGTAATGGCGATTTATTAAAAACATCTTTAAACTTCCGCTCTGATTTTCGGATTTTTGAAGACAGCTGCCTACGTAACAAGCCATATTTAATAGTTCTTTTAAGAACCTTCGCATTTAAATTACTTTTTATGACATAATCCTGACCACCTTTGGAAACTATTTCTAATGCTACGGCTTCATCATCCATTCCAGAAAGCACAATTACAGATGCCAAAGGGAACATTTTAAATATTTTTTCATAGGTCTCAACACCATTAGAATCTTCAATATTTAAATCTAAAAGAATAACATCGGGCTCTTGAAATTTCCGAACCTCACGCGCTTCTTGAATCGATGAAACAGAAATTATATTTTCACTTTGGATTTCAGAAGTGCTAAGTTGAAATTTCACATTCTCAGCAAAGGACAAATCATCTTCAACAATAAGAATTTGCGCCGTTTCCATAACTAATCTATATTTCTGATAAGAACTTTATCCCTATCAATCATCTTTTGGACTTCCTGCTTAAAAACTGAAATTTGGTTCTCCTCAAGACAATCGGTCGGGAACAATAATTGTAACTCTTTAATGTAATCAAAATAAATGGAATCTTTTCCTAAAGTGATTTTTTGAAGACCCGTAAAATATACAATAACAACCTCTCTATCGGACGCAATTATTGCCTTTGAAGAGATTCCAACCCGAAACCGGTTTCGAAGGCCAATAATAAGAAAAACGATACTCTCAATGCAAAAAAATAATAATACCGCACCCGGTAAAATCCATGACTGCATCAAAACATAGAATGCTAAAGTAAGTGCGCCCATAACCAATACTTCAAGCAAGGTGTACGTCACCACTCTTTGTTTTCTCTTTTTACTGGTTGGTATATTCCATGCAAAACGACTTGTTTTGTTTACAATATAAATACCCATCCATCTGCGTACACTTCTCCAGCTTAAGAGACCAAAAAACAAGATGCCAAAAGTCAGATAAATATATGACTGAAAGGGTAAATTCCTGCCAGACATATGAAGGAAATCAATTTGAACATCATAACCAACATATATACAAAAACCAATCAACAATATGCTGAAAAATAGTAGAACACTATTCGTAAAGCTATTCATTAGGAATCATTTTTATTTTTCTTTTTAACAGCTCAATCTCTTCTTTTATTTTAGCATTCTTTTCATTAACCTGAGCAAAGAGTTTTTCTGCGCCTTTAGATACTGAAAAATAACCCATATTCGTTTCTGCTTTTATCAATTCTTTTTCAAGATCAGAGATTTTTAATCTCAAAGACTTTTTTTCTCGCGCAAATTGAACAGCCGAACCTTCTGACGATGTGGCACCATCGATTTTAACCTTAAACAACAATAAATCTATGTCTTTAACACTCATTTTAGACGCTTTAAGTTGCTTTTTTAATGCATTGTTAAATTCTTTAAGTAATCCTTCGAGAGTATTGTTAGGAACACTGCCTAATTGTTGAAAGTCATTAGCTACTTTCTTTATGTCTTCAGCTGAGGAAATTTTGAGGTTTGATAACGTTAATATGAATTCTTTTCTCGAAGCAAGGTTTAGCCTAAGTTGTTTTTCATTGGCCTTACTAATTTCATCTTTTTTACTGAAGAAATAATCACACGCACCACGGAATTCCTCCCACAGCTTTTTTTCGTATCGACCAGCACCTTTTAAAGTTTTCCATTTTTTTTGTAGCTGAATCAGGGCGTGAGAAGCTTCCTTCCAATCTTCAGATGACTTTAATTCATTAGCCTCAGCGATCAATTCTTTTTTAGCATCTCTAGCTTGTTTATCTTTATTATCTCGAAGCTTATAATGTTCTTTTTTTCTTTTAAAAAAGGAGTCACACAATGTCCTAAATTCTTTCCAGATTGCATCATTATCCTTCTTCGGGGCAAAACCAATTTTCTTCCAAGCAGACTGAAATTTAAGTACCTCGTCAGTTGTTTTTTGCCAATCTTTTTGGCCTTGGATATCTTCTTTTTGGTCTAAAAACTCTTGGAGTTGGGCTAAGATTTCCTGTTTCTTCTTGAGGTTTTCCTGCTGAGAAGCTCTATGCTGCTCATAATGTTTATTTATTTTATCATAAATGGACCTTACCACTTCCCAATAGCTTGTTTTTAGTCCTTCCCAATCATCTTTGTTAACCGGACCAACATCTTCCCATTCATCCTGGTAAATCCGTAAGGTTTTTTCAAGATCACGAATCTGCTCACATTCGTTTCGCAGGGTTTGAAGCTTCATAATCACCTTTTGTTTGAGCTGAATATTTCTCTTATAATCATGCTCTTTTAGCTCTTTGTATATCGTTATATTATGGAAAAAAAGCTCTCTTAAACGTGAATATTCTTTTTGAATGCTATCTCTTTTGTCTCTTGGAATATCTCCGATTTTTTTCCAGGTATCTTGGATCGTATTGTAGCCATTAAAAGCAGTACCTATATTCTCCTCATTTTCTACAAGGTTTTTCAGGTCGGAAATAAGACTTGTTTTGAGCTTCAAGTTCTCAACTTCAAGTTTGTTTTTAATATCAAGCTGCTGTTTTTTAGCATCCTTGTACTTAGAAAACAAAGCATAAAAAGATTCTTTGATGACATCGTAATCAATTTCTTCAATATCTTCACCTAACTCTTTCGCTTTTAGCGCAGCAACTTGTTGTTTTCCTTCACTATGCAATAGCCAATCATCAAATTCTGTTTTTAGCATAGATACTTCTCTTGAAATTGAGAGCATATCTTCTTCAAGAATGAAGGCCTCAAGTTTACTGATATATTCGTTTTCCATCCTTAATTTTTTAGATCAAACGAGGACAAATCATTAAATGCTTTGACACGTTCATTAATATCTTTCTGGTTAATTTCTAATAGGCGCTCTGTCCCAAACTTCTCCACACAAAAAGAGGCCATCGCAGAGCCATAAATAACTGCCCTTTTCATATTCTCAAAGCTTTGGTCGTCGCTCGCAGCAATGTAACCCATAAAACCTCCAGCAAATGTATCACCCGCACCAGTTGGGTCAAAAACCTCTGCTAAAGGTAATGCCGGAGCAAAAAACATTTGATTCGCAGAAAAAAGTAAGGCACCATGTTCTCCTTTTTTTATAATCACATAATTAGGACCCATTTTTAAAATCTCTTTCGCAGCAGTAACCAAAGCGTATTCATCAGTTAACTGTCGTGCCTCTTCATCATTTACAATCAAAACATCTACCAAGGATATCGTTTTTTTCAAATCATCCATAGCAATATCCATCCAAAAATTCATCGTATCCATGGCGATTAGCTTTGGACGTTCTTTCATTCTTTCAATGACCGTACTTTGTACCAATGGACTCAGATTTCCTAACATAATATAAGCTGAATCCTGGTAGCTATCGGGGACAATTGGATCAAAATGTTCTAAAACATTAAGTTCCGTAATCAATGTGTCTCGGCTATTCATATCGTTATGATATTTCCCAGACCAAAAAAAGGTCTTCTCGCCCTTTTTAACTTGTAGACCAGTAGTATCGATTCCTCTCGAATTCATATCTACAAGAACGTTTGACGGAAAATCTGAACCTACCACAGAAATAATCTTTTGGTTGTCCATGAAAAAAGATGAAGCCAAAGAAATATATGTCCCAGCTCCACCAACAATTTTATCAGTTTTACCAAAAGGTGTTTCTATTGCATCAAAAGCTACACTACCGACAGTTAAAAGACTCATAATTTTTTTTCTTCAAAGATACGGAATTCAAAGATTGACAACCTAATAATATTGTGCCTTGTTGAGAAATCACCCCCATAATTCCTTATGAATTTGTATTTTTAAACTAATGAAATCTTCGCTCCTTATTTTTACCCTGATGTTCAGTCTTGTACAAGATTTATTGTGTCAAGAAAAGACGATTTCAAACGATGATGAAATTTTCAATGAAATCAAGCTTAAATCAATTAAGCGAGCAAATCCACAGAAAGCATTATACGATGGGTTTATAAATGCCATTGAATCTGATTTTTACTCCAACCAGACTAAAAGCCGATTGACTGCAAACCTTTTTTCCTATTACCTTGGTAGTGGTTCCTTTTTTACTTTTCAAAATGCTTTTGAACAGCACAGTGCTATACTTGAAAAAAATTCAATTACATATAGGTTTTGGAATACAATTTCAATGGAGTGTAAAGAGCAATTCAACGCAATGTATAAAAGCGCTTCAGCGTTACTTCAAGAGTCAGAAAAATCAGGAGACAACCAAAATATTAGTGACGCTTATCGCATGTTGGCTAGGGCAAAAATGCACCTAAACGAAAAAGATTCTTCTCTTTTGTATGCGAACCTTGCTTTAAATTTTGCAAAAAGATCTGACTCGAAAAGAGCAGTCGCAAAAACCTTCAAAGACCTTTCGGAGATTCAAGCTTATTTTGATATGATCGGCAAAAGTACTTCAACACTCTTGAAGCTCAATCAGGAAGCTGAGCGCATTAAAGATTATCATCTTCTCTGCTGGTCTACGATGATGATTGCTGAACGATCATTTAAAGTAAACTCATTAAATGAAGCGAGAACCTACTACCGAAAAGCCTTAAATATTGCAGATAAAAATGGGTTAGAGCTATTTAAAGTCCGGATTTATGGTGGACTTGCAGAAATTGAACTTTCAAACAATCAATTAGGTGCGGCATCGTTAAGTATAAGGAAGGGTTATAAATACTACAACAAACAGAAAGAAAGTATATTTTATCTCGATTTTAAATTAATCCATTCGAAATATTTAATTGAAATTGACTCCTTATTTGAGGCAGAAATAATTCTTGCCGATAATCTTGAAGAATACGCTAAAATAAAGTCCTCAATTGGACTAGGAAAGACATATCATTTGATTGGAAGAATGCATTTCAATGAAAAAAAATGGAAAAAAGCGCAAACATCGTTTAATATCTCCAAATCAATTTTAGATAAGCTTCCATATTCTGAATATAGCTCGGGAAACTATAAATTTCTCGCTCAGGTTTTTGCAGAACAAAATCAATTTCAAAAGGCATTCATACACCTCAATATTTTTCAAAAGTATATTGAGGACAATTCCTATTTAAGTGGAAGTAAGGCAATTAATGAACTAACCCAAATGTATTCAAGGGAGTTGAGAGAATATAGGATCAAAGAGCAGGAAAGAGTAATTAATGACCAACAAAAAGAGAAGGAATTACTTGCATTGAAGGGAGAAAAACAAATGTCTACAATTGTATTGATTATCATTATCTTGATTTCAACAATTGTGATTGTACTATTCTACCTCCGACAGGCGAAAATTAATCAAAATACGAAAGAAATTGAGATGTCCCAGGCCCTGCTCAGGACTCAGATGAATCCACACTTCATCTTTAATGCAATGTCTGTTATTCAAAGTTCACTCTATGAAAACAATCCTTCAAAATCATCGAAGTTCCTTGTAAGCTTTTCAAGACTGATTCGTCTGATTTTAGAAAACTCCCCTAAAGAATTTATCACACTAGAAACAGAAATTGAAATACTAGAAAAATATCTAAAGACACAAAAATTAAGGTTTGAAAATAGATTTGATTTTCAAATCAATGTTCCTGAAGATTTAATCTTTAAAAAAGTTTTGATCCCACCGATGATCACCCAACCCTTCGTTGAAAATTCTATTGAGCATGGTCAATTAAACATCATTGACAATGGGAATATCTCTATTGATTTTTCTGAGAAAGACAATATGCTTTACATAGAGATTATCGATAACGGTGTTGGGAGAACTGAGTCGGGAAAGAAAAAGAATTCTATAAACGAACACAAGAGCATGGCCCTAGATATCACAAATAGAAGGATTGAAATAATCAATAAAAAATACAAATCAAAAGCCAATATTTCCATAGGAGATCTTACAGCCGAAAAATACACGGGAACACGTGTTGAAATATTATTACCATTACTTAACGAAAATCTTAACTTTGATTCTGAATGAAAAAAGTACTCATAATAGACGATGAAAATAAAACGAAAGAATTCATAAAGAGACTCCTTATTTCTTTTGGACATAACTTCGATATATATACTGACGGCTCAAACGTAGAAAGCGGAATTAGCGCAATTAATAAAATTAAACCAGACCTTGTTTTCTTGGATATTCAGATGCCTGATGGAAACGGCTTTGATGTTCTTAAAGGTGTTAAATACAAAGAATTTGAAATTGTATTTATAACGGCATATCAGGAATATGCAATTCAAGCGATCAAATTCAGTGCTTTAGCATACATATTGAAACCGATTGATGTAGAAGAATTAGAGGATGCGGTGGACAAAGCACTTACAACGCTGCAAAAGAAAAAGAACGAAGTTCAGTTCAATGCATTGGCAAATAATATCGAACGGGGCGAAAAAAAGAAGCTTGTATTAAAGACACAAGAAAGTGTATATGTTCTTGAGCTAAAGGAAATAATACGTTGCGAGGCAGATAAAAACTATACATCATTCTACTTAGAGTCAGGCAAAAGAATTTTGGTGTCAAAAACACTAAAAGAATATGACTTATTGCTTTCTGGGCATTCCTTTTTCAGAGTGCAGCAGTCTCACCTTGTTAATCTAGATCATATTAATCGATATGACAAAGCTGATGGCGGAGCTGTTATTATGAAAGATGGAAGTTCTGTACCATTATCTCCTGCAAAGAAAGAGCAGTTTTTCCAAATATTAGAGAATCTCTAGTGCCTGTCGTAAATCATAAATAAGGTCTTCAGCATCCTCAACTCCTACACTTAAACGAATTAAGCTGTCAACTATTCCGCTGGCTTCCCTATCTTTTTTAGGAATTGACGAATGGGTCATCGTCGCTGGATGACCAATCAAAGATTCGACTCCTCCCAATGATTCAGCAAGAGAAAACAATTTAAGATGCCTAAAAACCGCTTGCGCATCTTGTAATTTATTTCCCTCAAGCGTAAATGAAAGCATTCCTCCGTAATCTCGCATTTGCTGTTTTGCGATTAAATGATTTGAGTGAGCTTCAAACCCAGGCCAATATACTTTCTCTACCGCAGAATGAGCTTGAAGAAAATGAGCTATTTTAGCACCATTTTCACAATGCCGCTGCATACGCAGATGCAGTGTTTTAATTCCCCTCAGAACAAGGAAGCAATCCATTGGTCCTGGCACTGCCCCAGAAGAATTTTGAATGCGATACATTTCTTTAGCTATCAATTCATTTGAAGTAACTAAGGCGCCCATAATTACATCAGAATGACCTCCAAGGTATTTCGTAACTGAATGCATTACAATGTCTGCACCTAAATCTATGGGGTTCTGAAGGTAAGGGGTTGCAAAAGTATTGTCAACACAAAGCCATGCATCACAGGAATCGGCTAACTTCACCAAGCCACGAATATCAATTATATTAATCATAGGGTTTGTTGGCGTTTCTGCCCAAATGAGTTTTGTGCGCTGATTGATAAGCTCTCGAACCTTATCCATGTCATTCATCTCTACAAAATGAAACTTAATCCCATACTTCTCGAAAATGGTTTTAAAAAGTCGATATGAACCTCCGTAAAGGTCGTTCGTTGAAATCACCTCGTCTCCAGGAGTCAACATTTTCATGACACAATCAATCGCTGCAAGACCAGAGCCGAAACAAGCTCCATAACTAGCATTTTCAAGCGCGGCTATATTTTTCTGAAGTGCATCTCGTGTTGGATTTTGGGTTCTAGAATATTGATAGCCCTTATGAACACCCGCATCCTCTTGAACATACGTAGAGGTCTGAAAAATAGGCGTCATAATTGCACCTGTTGATGGATCAGGTTCTACTCCTGAATGAATTGCTTTTGTTCCAAATTTCATAATACGTATTTGGACTAAAATTAATAGAATCCTTTAAGGTATCTCTAATTCTGTTGAAGGATCCCAAAAGAAACTTTCGAAGTCAACAACCCTATCCTCATGAATCACTATTCCTTCTTGTTCTAGAAGGGATTTCATCTTATCAGGTGTGTCAAAATGATTTTTCCCGGTAAGCATGCCGTTTCTATTTACTACTCGATGAGCGGGCACATCCTTTTTAGTGTGTGAGGCATTCATCGCCCAACCCACCATTCGAGAAGATTGTTTCGATCCTAGATATTTCGCAATCGCTCCATACGAGGTCACCTTCCCATTAGGAATAAGTCTTACCACATCATAAACATCAATAAAGAAATCAGAATTATTCAGAATTATTCAGTTTAATATCTAAAATTAAAGAAATTCTCAAGCATAAAAAAAGCCCTCGGCGAGGGCTTTTACATATTATATTGAATTGGAATTAATCCTCTGAAGAACCTTTCCAATTTCCTTCTTCATCATACTTTGATAAACAGGCTGTAGTTTCTTCCTCACTACATCCTTTTTCTGCACACATTGCTGCACATTCTTCTTTGGTCATTTTTGAACATTCTGACATGTCACACATTTTTGCAGATGCCGTGACGTTTTTTTGAGCTTCACCCTCTGTTTCACAACATGCATCCCTTTCTTTGTCTGAGCCACATTCCTTTTCTTTTTCATCTGTGCAACATTCTGTAGTCGCTCCGTTATTTGAACCCTTTTCATCACCGTGACCACTTCCAAGAATTGGTGCAATCACTAATCCAATAAGACATGTTAGCTTAATCAGAATGTTCATAGACGGTCCTGATGTGTCTTTAAATGGATCACCAACAGTGTCTCCTGTGACTGCTGCTTTGTGCGCATCCGATCCTTTATAGGTCATCTCACCATCAATGTCAACACCAGCCTCAAAAGATTTTTTCGCATTGTCCCATGCACCACCAGCATTGTTTTGGAAAATTGCCCAAAGTACACCTGAAACGGTAACACCAGCCATGTAGCCACCTAACATCTCAGCAATGATCAAGTTGTTGTCTGGATATACTAACTTACCCAAAAGAACAATCGCAATTGGAAAACCAATCGTAAGGATTCCAGGAAGCATCATTTCTTTGAGGGAAGCTTTTGTAGATATATCTACACATTTTGCGTAGTCCGGTTTTCCTTTACCTTCCATAATACCAGGTATTTCTTTAAACTGGCGTCTGACCTCATATACCATTTCCATTGCCGCTTTTCCAACAGAGTTCATGGCAAGTGCCGAAAATACAACAGGGATCATACCTCCTACAAACAACATTGCAAGCACTGGTGCTTTAAAAATATTTATTCCATCAATTCCAGTGAAAGTTACATAAGCCGCAAACAACGCTAAAGAAGTAAGTGCCGCTGATGCAATTGCAAAACCTTTACCCGTAGCAGCAGTAGTGTTACCAACTGAATCTAAAATATCCGTTCTCTCTCGAACAATAGGATCTTGTTCACTCATTTCAGCAATTCCTCCTGCGTTATCTGAAATTGGGCCAAAAGCATCAATTGCAAGCTGCATGGCTGTTGTCGCCATCATCGCTGATGCAGCCAAAGCAACACCATAAAAACCTGCGAAAGCATAGGAGGTCCAAATTGCTGCAGCAAATAAAAGTACAGATGAGAAAGTAGAAATCATACCCGTAGCCAATCCTGCAATAATATTCGTACCAGCACCCGTGGAAGATTGCTGAACTATTTTTAAAATTGGTTTTTTACCTAAACCAGTATAATATTCTGTAAAGGATGAAATTGCCGCTCCAACGACCAATCCAACTAAAGTAGCATAGAAAACATTCATAGAGGAAATTGTTTGTAATCCCTCTCCATAAAATGTCATTTGCATTTCAGCAGGAAGCATCCATTTCACAAGAACAAAACAAGAAATTGCAACCAAAGCAATTGATGTCCAGTTACCAATGTTCAAGGCTGTTTGAACCTGAGATTCTTTTGCATCGTTCGATGAAATTTTAACCAACAATGTTCCAATAATTGAGATGATAATCCCAAAACCGGCAATAGCCATTGGTAAAAGAATCGGTCCAATACCTCCAAAGGCATCATTGATTACTCCACCCATATCTTCGATTACGTAGTTTCCTAGAACCATCGCAGCAAGAACTGTTGCAACATAAGAACCAAACAAATCAGCTCCCATTCCTGCAACATCACCAACATTATCACCTACGTTGTCTGCAATAGTAGCTGGGTTTCGAGGGTCATCCTCAGGAATACCAGCCTCTACTTTCCCTACTAAATCAGCTCCTACATCTGCCGCTTTGGTATAGATACCACCACCAACTCTTGCAAATAAGGCGATTGACTCTGCACCTAAGGAAAATCCTGCCAATGTTTCGAGGACAATTGTCATATCCGCCGTATTGGTCCAAACACCGCCCATGACATAATGAAAAAACAAAATGAAGAATGCTGTAAGACCTAAAACAGCTAATCCAGCAACACCTAAGCCCATAACTGTTCCTCCACCAAATGACACTTTCAAAGCGTTAGGCAAACTTGTTTTGGCAGCTTGGGTTGTTCTTACATTCGTTTTTGTGGCAATCTTCATACCCATATTTCCTGCGAGCGCAGAAAAGATCGCACCAATGATAAACGCAACAATGATCAAATAACCTGTCGTTGGGACCATGTACGCCACACCAGCAAGCACAAGACTTGCTCCTATTACGAAAAAGGTAAGTAGCTTATATTCTGCTTTTAGAAAAGCCAAGGCTCCTTCATAAATGTGGTCAGATATTTCTTTCATTTTGCCGTCACCAGCATCTTGTTTCATAACCCATGCCTTTTTAACAAACATGTATAACAAACCTACGACTGCTAAAATAATTGGTAGGTAAATTGCAATTGATTCCATAATTCTAATTAATAGTAATTTAAGGCGCGAAAGTAGGTTATTCTATTAATCTTTGCAAACCTTAGGCATAAAAAAAGGAGTGTATTTCACTCCTTTCTACATTAAGTATCGTTGGACTTATTTACTGTAAGTAGCTTGACAAGTTCCAGATCCGCCAGTCAAAGGCGTTGTATTCTGCCAAGTAAATGTGATTGTAAAACTCACACCATCCGAGTTCATAGAACCGAAACCTTCGTAAATAATGTCTCCAAAACCTCCAGGTGCTCCATCAGATGCCTGAGCTATTGTTATATTTTCACCATCAATTTGACAGATAGCCGTCCCATAAGAACCAGTAACTCCACTAAAGAAATCTGTGATAAGAATTTGATCACTACTTCCACCGGCAATAACATTAGGTGAGCCATTAAGCGCAAGTCCAGTTCCGCCTCCACAGTTATCACTTACACTCCAATCACCAAGCCATGTGTCTTGATTGATCACAACATGTACATTTCTAATGACCGTTGTTGTTCCATTGTTGTTACTAGCTGAATATGTTACGGTATAGTCACCAACTTGGCTAGCGTCTACGTCACTAACATCAGAAACTAGAACTACTGCACCATCAATATTGGCAGCCGTCGCATAAGGATCAGTCCAAGTTGTAGCTACGCTTATGGTTGTGTCAGATGCGCCAATTAAAGAAATTACCGGTGAATATACGCATGACCCATCATCTTTTTTAGCCTCTTCGTTATAATTAGCAGCAGATGAATCAGTACACCCCTTTTTCTTGCATGCAACAGAAAATGTTAAAACTAACACCAAGGAAAGTATTGAATAAAATTTTGTTCTTCTCATAAAATCGTTTTTTTCAAATTTAACTAAATTCTGATTAAAAAAAAACGGCGCCAAAGCGCCGTTTCTCCAAACGATTTGCTCTTAATCTTGTGCGACCTCGGCTGCGACCTCGGGCGACGCAAGAGCATCTTTTATTTTTTTCTCCAGTTCTTCAGTAAGTTCTGGGTTATCTAACAATAGATTCTTGATAGAGTCTCTTCCTTGACCAAGTCTCGTTTCACCGTAAGAAAACCAAGAACCACTTTTCTTCAAAATATTTAATTCTACTCCTAGGTCTAAAATCTCACCTATTTTAGAAATACCCTTTCCATACATCACATCAAATTCAGCCCTTCTAAAAGGGGGAGCGACTTTGTTTTTAACCACTTTTACTTTTACACGGTTCCCTTTAACCTCATCACCATCTTTGAGTTGCGTTGATCTTCTAATATCTAAACGGATTGAAGAATAAAACTTCAAAGCATTACCACCTGTTGTGGTTTCAGGGTTTCCGAACATCACTCCTATTTTTTCTCTCAGCTGATTGATGAAAATACAACAACATCCAGCCTTATTTATGGAGCTCGTTAGTTTTCTCAAAGCCTTCGACATTAGTCTTGCCTGCAGTCCCATTTGGGAGTCACCCATTTCTCCTTCAATTTCAGCCTTTGGTGTTAATGCTGCTACAGAATCAACGATGATTAAATCAATCGCACCGGAACGTATTAAGTTATCCGCTATTTCCAATGCTTGCTCTCCGTTGTCAGGCTGAGAAATCAGTAGGTTTGCCACATCGACACCCAAGCTCTTTGCATAAAACTGATCAAATGCATGCTCGGCATCTATAAAAGCGGCTATACCACCTTGCTTCTGAACCTCAGCAATTGCATGAATTGCGAGGGTTGTTTTACCCGAGGATTCCGGGCCATAAATTTCAACAACTCGACCCTTAGGATAGCCCTGAACACCCAAAGCTAAATCCAGCGTTAATGAACCCGTTGGTATAACATCAATTTTTTCTACGGGAGCATCCCCTAATTTCATCACAGAACCTTTTCCGTAAGTTTTATCCAACTTCTCCATAGTAAGTTGAAGTGCTTTCAATTTTTCTTTGTTTAATTCTTTATTTGGCATATCGTTTGTTTTTTTAGGCTTGTGGCCTGAGTTATTTAATAAATCAAAAGTAGGGTTGTATGTTCGTAAACAAATTACGTTCTACTTTAAATCTAATAATTTCAAGATTTCATTTGCATGATCTTTTGTTTTAGGCTTGTGCACAACATGAGTGATTTCATTGTTCTCATTCATCACAAAAGTAATTCTATGAATTCCCTCGTATTCTCGTCCCATAAATTTCTTTAGACCCCAAACCCCGAATAGATTAATAACCTCTTTCGATTCATCAGAAAGTAATGGGAACGGAAGAGAAAACTTGGAAGCAAATTTATCGTGACTTTTAACAGAATCAGCGCTAACACCAAGAACCTTGATTCCCTTGGAAAGGAGCTCATCATATCCATCTTTAAGGCTACAGGCTTGCGCTGTGCACCCTGGAGTATTATCCTTAGGATAAAAATATACTACCCATTTACTTCCTACAAAATCACGTGAAGAAATCTTTTTATTGTTTTGGTCAACTCCTTCGAAAGACGGAGCTTGCTCACCGATGGTTAATGTTTTCATTTGTTTATATTTTAATCTTTATTATTGACGTAATTTTAATCAAATATAATTATAATTATCTTTACATCGTATATTGAACAAAAAAAATAAAATAAAGTTTGAAAACTTTTTGGGGCGAATTCTTTATGAACCAATATCCTCAATCCACAAAATAATATAGAATCAGCGAGGTAATTTATGATAATTCATTTCTTATTCAAATCTACTTAGTAATTTTGCACAAAATAAAACCTCATGGCCTCATTTAATACGTACCGTTTCAAAGGAAGAAAAGTCATAATTCGTGTTGATTTTAATGTACCGCTTGATAAGGAAACATTTGAAATCATAGATGATAAAAGAATGCAAGCTGCTTTACCTACCATAAATAAGATTTTGTCTGATGGAGGTTCAGTTATTATTATTTCTCACCTTGGAAGACCAAAAAATGGTCCTGAAAAAAGTTTTTCCCTCAGTCACTTAACAAATCATTTAGAACAAATCACGAGCAGAAAAGTACTATTTGCACAAGACTGTATCGGTGAAGAAGCGCAAACACTTTCACAAAAACTAAATCCAGGAGAAATTCTTTTACTTGAAAATGTTAGATTTTACAAGGAAGAGACCTTAGGTGATGCAAATTTCGCGAAGCAGCTAGCTGATCTAGGTGATTGTTATGTGAATGACGCTTTTGGAACGGCGCACCGTGCACATTCAAGCACCACGCACATAGCGACATATTTTACACGTGAAAACAAAATGTCTGGCCTACTTATGAAATCAGAAATTGAAAGTGCCAAAAAAGTAATGGAAGTAACACAAAGGCCCTTCACAGCTATTGTCGGAGGAGCGAAAGTGTCAGACAAGGTGTTGATTGTAGAAAACTTAATGAAAACAGCCGACCATATTATTATTGGAGGGGGAATGGCCTACACATTTAAAAAAGCGCTTGGCGGCCAAATTGGCGCATCCCTTTGTGAGAATGATCGTATTGAAACCTGTAAAGAAATTCTATCTAAAGCTGGCGATCTGGGTGTAGAGATTCACCTACCTGTAGACTCTATTGTGGCCGATAAATTTAGTGCAGATGCACAAATCGATACCTCAAAAAGTGACGAGATATCAGAAAACTGGATGGGCTTAGACATTGGTCCTATAGCGGCTGATCAATTTTCAGCAATCATTGAGGGCTCAAAGACGATTTTATGGAATGGTCCAATGGGCGTATTTGAGCTAAAGCCTTTTGAAGAAGGGACAAAATCAGTTGCCTCAGCCGTGGCTAAAGCAACAGAAAAAGGAGCCTATAGTTTGATTGGAGGAGGAGATAGTGCTGCTGCCGCAAAGAAATTTAACGTTGTAGAAAAAATAAGCCACGTCAGCACTGGTGGTGGAGCCTTACTTGAATATTTCGAAGGTAAAGAGCTTCCTGGCGTTGCTGCCATTCATAAATAAAAAAGGGAGCCGAAGCTCCCCTTTTCATTAGTGCGCATTCTCAATCACCTTTGCACTGTAATTTCCTTGGTATATAGCACCTTTCCTTTAGCTTTAAAATGAATTAAATACACTCCATTCGTTAGGTCATGCAAATGCAAAGCATCAGCATCTAAAACTGGAATAGATGGCATGATTTGATTATTATCAGATACAATTTCTATATAATCAATCGACTGATCAAACCACTTTACAGTAGCGTCCCCCTGATTAATAGAAGACGTTATTACTTTCACTTTTGAATTATCCTTTGGGTCGTCATCATTATTTGCAAATGATTTTGTGGAGATAAGAAGAAGTGAAAAAGAAAAAAGAATTGTAAAAATTTTGTAAGAGTTCATATGGCGTTGTTTTTTTATACATCAAATATGATGCATATGACACATGCAATGAAAATATTTTAGCTTTAAAGAATAAAAATGGAAACCATCACCTATGGTAGGTTAAGTATTTTTTTTTTCGAAGTACGTATAATTACTTAGCTATCTGTTTAATGGACTTTTTTGGTCAATTCCAGTAAACGATTAGAATAGCCCGCTTCGTTATCGTACCAAGCAATGATTTTTAGAACCTTACCGAATGATTTAGAAAGTCCGGTATCATAAGCAGAACTTAAAGCAGATCCCACTATATCAATGGAAACAATCGGGTCGGTAATAATACCCAGAACTCCCTTTAAATCACGTTTTGCACTTTCTATCATTGCTTGATTAAGCTTATCCATTGAAACGGTTTCGGCAACATTAAATGTAATTTCAGACATAGAACCGTTAGAAACAGGAACCCTAATTGCCCCCCCATCAATCTTACCTTCGAGGTCAGGAAATATTTTGGTAATTGCCTTGGCCGCTCCTGTAGTAGTAGGAATAATTGAATGTGCAGCTGCCCTAGCCCTGCGCATGTCTTTGTGTGGAGCATCGTGTAACCTTTGGTCAGAGGTATAACTATGAATGGTAGAGATATAACACAGCTCAATATCCACTAATGATTTTACAACCTTTACAATTGGTGCAACATTATTAGTTGTGCACGAGGCATTGGATATAACATTGTCCTCTGCAGAAAGTGTTTGGTCATTCACACCAAGAACCACAGTCCTTACATCCTCATCTTTTGCTGGAGCAGAAAGCACAACTTTCTTAGCTCCGCCCTTTAAGTGCCCTGATGCTAGTATTTTTGTTAAAAATAGTCCCGTACATTCTACAACAGTTGTCACGTTATTCTCGGCCCAAGGTATTTTCGAAGGTTCTCGCTGCTGAGAAAAACGCATACTTTTTCCATTCGAGAAAACCACTGTGTTACCGGTAATTTCAAAACTTATATCAAAACCGCCATGCACACTATCGTATTTGAATAGATGCATCAAGGAATGGGTATCTGCAAGATCGTTCACCAAGCCTATTTCAATTTCTGGATCAAGAATGGCCAACCTCGTATAGTAACGACCTATTCTTCCAAATCCGTTAATCCCAATTTTTTGTTTATTCTGCATGAATGGTAAAATTAAGCAACAACTGGACAAATATAAATGTTTTGAGTTATATAAGTGTTATTGTGACACTAAGTCTTCGCTCGAAGTATTTATTTCAGGTGCTAATTAAATTCCAATCTTAGCCCGGAGCTGATCTTGAATAGCTTCTTTATGAAGATATATATTGATTGTCTTAAGCTTGAAATAAGCCTCAGATACATAAAGATAACCCTCCGGATAATTTGATGTTCCCCAAGAGTTCTTTACCAAGAAAAAATAACGACCCTTTCGATCTACATTAAAACCTATAATATGCATACCATGGTCATCAGTGGTTTGTTTTTCATCGTATGCTTTTTGACGCATTTCTTGTGTAACTTCTACCTCGCGGACAGGATTCAAAAAAGCCGCGGAATATTTATCAGCACCGGCATCAGAGAAATTTTTATTGTCTTTACCTTCAATTTTTATCTGAGCATCGGAAGCCGGGACAATAGCTATACCATTACGAAAGCTAAAACCCTCCTCAGAGACATCAGCCCCCCAAGCTACGGTGTAGCCACTTTTCAAAGCATGCAATGTGCTCTCAAATAACTCATTTATTTTCACATTGTAACTCTCATCCCACAACCAGTTATCTGGGATCTGCAGCATACATTTTTGATGCATTTCATGGTTGGTAAAAGAGGTTAATGAAACGTAATCATCCATATCGATTCCCAACGAATTATAAAATGTCTGCGGAGTGTAGCTTGATCCTTTAAACTTAAAATTTGTAGGAAGTACACCAATGCCATTATCGAGTTCTGCATTGTATTTAGCGAGCCACTCCGATTGAATCCCATTCCCCGATGACTTTGCCTGCTGAACAATCGAATCCAAACGATCAAACATTCCTCCATGATCATATTTATCTTTCTTTTTCTTTAAACCTGAATATACTGCCCGAGGAACAATGCCAAAATTTTTAATAACGTAAGGAATGTCATGAAAGGCACCGCCCTCTCCAAAATTAGTTCGACCATCCATTCTTATGAATTTCTTTGCTTTTTCCTCGTATGCCTTTCTTACGATAAACATCTCTGAAAGCACAATTGGCTCATCGCTCTTATTGACTCGCATAATTTCAGACTCCAAAAAAGACAAAGCAGAAAAGCTCCAACAAGTACCTGTTCTGCCTTGACTTTCGACAGGTGAGGCCGCAAGACGCTTAACCTGCTTAAAGTTATAATTGCTTTCTTTTGTGTTTTTAAAGCTTTGAGCGTTTGTACCTATGGCGACGCCTAGACACAGGGATAGTGTAAAAATTAATTTCATAAAAGATTATTGTTTTAAGGTCCAACCGTTGTAACCCATGGATGAGGCACTAGCTTGCAAACGATTATATTCCTCTTTGGAATAAGTTAAACCCATAGAGACTCTATGCAGTTTTCCTCCTTCTAAAATTAGCGGTACAAATCCATCTGCTGCGATTTTATTTTTAAAATTGATTGCATTCTTTTTCACTGAAAAGCAGCCTACAATATATTGTTTTGAATAAGGAACTTGTAGGTTTTCAGGAGGGATCACCTCAGCTTCTGCAACTTCTGTTTCTTGGGTTTCAACGGACTCACCACCCTCATTATTCTCAATAGCAATAACCTCTTCGGCAGCGTCATCGTTCAAAATATTTTCAGTCTCTTTGGCCGAATCCTCTGATGCTCTTTCGTGACTAATCCCTGAGTCGGTAGGTTGATACAAGCCAACTTCTTTTGTGTAAAATGGATCAAAATCATGTATAGATATCAAACCGGATGTAAAGAAATCTGACTTGAAAGGAATCCAAAATGTATACATCATCAACGGCAAAAGACATGCAGCGGCGGCATATCTCAGGATCTTTTTCCTTCTCAAGGACTTCACATTAGGATTTATTGTTATCCTTTCTGTGTCTACCTCAGGTACATCCTCAACAGAAGGTTCTTCCTTATTCACTTTTACAGCCTCAAATTCAAGCTTTGTCAAACCATAGGCATCCGATAAAAGGTTAAATTCTTTGTCCTGAGAAAAGGCGTAAAAACCATCCGTTGAACGTTGTAAAATACCAATTCTTGGAAACATAAGCGCTTTTCCTGAAGACAGCTCCTTTTGAAAGTTCAGAACCATTTCCTTGAGCTTTTCCTCAGCTTCAACATAACTTAAACCATTGTGATCAGCATATGCGGCAAGGAAAAGTCCATCATTGGTAGTTAAATGTTTGTTGAATAACAAATGCTTTGATGGAGGCACAATGATTCCTTTATCAAAATCAATTTTACTCGAAACTCGTTTAGAAACAAAACCCCCAAAATCAGGAACAATAACGCAATTGTGTTTTACAAGAAGGTCGAAAAGAATTATATCAAAAGAGGCCATAACTCAAAGTTAAAAAGAAATTCGAATCATTCTACACTAAGCCTTGAGCAGTCTTAGAACTTTATCGACATCCTCTGGAGAATCTATATTCGGCGTTTCAACATTGGTTAGCACTACCCGTATTTTCTTTCCATAATACATCCATCTCAATTGCTCAAGTGACTCTGCACGTTCAATTGCACATGATTCCATATCTTGGATCTCAAGCAAAATCTCTCTGCGAAAGGCATAAATCCCAATATGCTTATGGAATACAACTGGATTTTTAGTTTTAGACTGATTCGGAATGGGGCTCCTACTAAAACAAAGTGCATCGCTATTTACATCCATCACTACCTTAATCCGATTTTCATTTAAAAAGTCAGACTCAGAAGAACTTGCAATTGCCAATGTGGAAATATCAACAGCATTATCCTGAAAAGAATGAATTAATGCATCTAGCTGTTCAGAACGAATCAATGGTTCATCACCCTGTACATTAATGACCACATCAAAAGAATCTAAAGATGATGCCAACTCAACACATCGACCGGTACCATTTACATGATGTACACCCGTCATGGCTGCATCTCCACCAAATGACTCTACCTCATCTAAAATACGTTGATCATCGGTCGCGACAATAACCTTTGAAATCAAATTGGACTTCTGAACTCCTTCATATACACGACGAATCATGGTTTTACCTGCTAAATCAATTAAAGGCTTCCCCGGATACCTAGTAGATTCATATCTGGCAGGAATAACTGCTAGTACACGCATTAAAATTTCATTTGAACTTGAACAGAAAAATTACGCGGAGGCTGGATATCTCCTGGACGACTTGTATATTCAGAGTTAAACAGATTATTAACCATAAATCCAAATCGATAGGTGTCATTTAATTTATAACCAAGTCTTGCATCAAAAACCAAATTTCCTTTATTATATATCTCTCTATATTCTTTTAATCCAGGCAAAATATAGGTTGTCCCGCCAATAGGCTCCTCAAAAACCTTGTCAATATTTCTCATAAAGCCACCATATCGCATCGATATTCCTGCACTATACTTTTTATAGGTCACCTCTACATCTAATTTTGCCAAATGATTAAATCTATATTTTAAAATATTCCCTGTCGTATCTGAAAAAGTGGCTTGGTACTCCTCATCTGTATTAAGGCTAATCGGATTCATATAGGTATACCCTATTAAGGATACAATTTCAAACTCTCCTATTTTACCCATGCTATTGAAAGAAAAATCAATTCCCGTAATTCTTGCCGACTCGGCATTTTGTGCCCTAAACCCAATCCATTTATAGATATAACCCACATCTTCCGGGTCAGTAGTGTTCAGTATGATATCTTCTGGATTATAAATCCCAAAGGTGAATTCAATCATGTTCTTGTATTCATTAATAAATCCAGAAATATCGAGCATTCCTTTCCAATCACCAATTTTCACGCCTTGCTTGATTCCAATTTCTCCGGCCCAACCAATCTCAGGCCTTAAATCTGCATTCGGAAAAATATTTAAAGCACCAACACTAGTTTGTATGAAACGTTCACCTACTGCAGGGTAGCGTATACCTTGACCAATAGAGGCACGGAGGTGCGTATACTCTGCCAGCTTATAATGAAATCCAGAACGCGCTACAGGATAAAAAGGCAGCACCGCTGAATCTTTTTTAGCGATTAAGAAATCACTGTCTCCGCGTTGCCCATCCATTTGGAAATATTCAAGACGTAAACCAGCAGTGAAATCAAAATCACCCATGTGGTGCTCGATCTGTGTAAAAATTGCAGAGTTCCATGAGCTATGGTCTCCAAAAAGAGCTGAATTCACAGCGTTGTACAAACTTGAGGCTCCAGAGGTCAGGGTCAAACCATTGGCATATGATTTTTGAAATTGATAATCATTATTATACACAGTTCCGATACTATTCTGATCCTCATTTCCAAGAATTATGTTCTTTACATAATATATTCTGTTTTTAAAAGTATGCCGATTGTTATGCCTATCGATAACCTTTAGATAAGGATCAATAAACAATCTATGCCCGAGTGTATAAGTTAATGTGGAGGCTGCATCACTTGTATCAATCCCACCCTGTGGCGTATAACCCAAGGAATCACTTTCCCAAATTAAAAAATTACCCGTTTTTTGAATCTGATAATTATACCCAATCCCTGCTTTTACTTTTTTCCATTTTTTCGGTCGATAATAAAGTGTTCCGCTAACACGTCCTCGATATTCGAACTCTTCGTTTTTGTATCCATCATCATGGAAAAGCGTCGATGATATGGTATAACCTACATTCTTGAACATTTGACTTCTGTAGAACTCAATCTGTTGGGTCATTGGATTGGTATCCCACCATTTTAAAGAAGCTCGTCTTGGGTTGTCATAAATACCGTATTGTACCTTAAGCTTTGTCACTGGCGTAGTGCCAGGTTCACGCTCCCTAATTGCAATAATACCATTCAGTGCTCCACTTCCATAAAGTACAGATGAGGCTCCTTTCATTACCTCAATTTGAGCGGCTTGCTCTATAGGTATTGCATTCCACTGCGTATCTCCCGCATACGCCGACAATAGCGGCATTCCATTCCACAAAAGCAAAACTCGACTACCCGCTCCATAAGAAAAGCCACTTCCTCCGCGAATACTTACCTGACCATCAAACGTAGAGACTCCAGGTGTTTGTTCTATCGCCTGGTCTAGACTCGTAATCCCCTTGTTATCGATTAGCTCGGGTTTAATAATTTCAATCGATACCGGTACTTCTTCGATGGCTTGTTTTCTGCGGCCCGCAGAAACAACAACCATTTGAAGATCCGTAACAGGTTCACCTAGCTTTATCTTTACCTTTCCCGGTGAATCGACAACAGTTGAATCGGTATTATATTGAAGCATCTTTGTGACCAAGGTGACAGGAAAAGAGGTCGTCTTCAATGTAAATTCACCATCAAAATTGGTAATTGCTTTATTTCCGTCAGAAGCGAAAACCTTAGCGCCTATAATGGCTTCTCCCGAATTTAGATCCGTTACAACCCCCGTTAGTTGACCGAATGAAAAGAAGGGCATTACACCCAAGCAAAGAATGAATAAAACTTTCCGCATATGATTTCTTTTTTAAAATTGAAACTGAAGCTGTAAAACAAAACTTCTTGGAGGTTGTATGTCTCCGGGTCTTGTTACGTACTCTGCGTTTAAAAGGTTGTTGGCAATGAAATTTATTTTCATGCTATCATTAATTTTATACCCCATTCTCGTATCAACTACAAAGCTCCCTTTGTTAAATTTAGCTCTGTAGTCGGCTAATCCCGGTAAAATATATAGCTCGGCATCTGTAGGGTCTACATCTTCCTCGAAAACAGCGTCAATATTTTGCATATAGCTATTGTATCTGCAACTGAACCCAACAAAGAACTTCTTATATGTTGCCTGAATATCAACCTTTGCTAAATGTCTGAAGCGATACTTAAGAAGGTTTACACTTGTATCTGAAAAAGTTTGTCGGTAAATAGAATCTTGATTTAAGCTCACAGGATCCATATAGGTGTATCCGAGCAAAGAGGTTAGCTCAACATTACCTATTTTACCCATGCTGTTAAAAGAAAATTCCAGACCTGCAATTCTTGCTCTTTCAGCATTTTGTGCCTGAAAACCGACCCAATTTAAAATATAGCCTAAATTATCATTAGGATCGGTAGATAAGGCAATGGTATCTGGGTTATAAATACCGAAAGTAAACTCAACCATATTGCTATACTGATTGAGGAATCCCGAAACATCAAAATAACCTTTCCAATCCCCCATTTTCAGGATCTGCTTATAGCCTATTTCTGCTGCCCATCCTTTTTCTGGCTTAAGGTCGGGATTATTGAAAATGATTAATCCGCCTACTGAAGTGGAAACAAATCTTTCAGCCACTGACGGGAAACGGATTCCTTGTCCTAGGGAAGCCCTAATATGGGAACTTGGCGCAAGCTCATAATGCCAACCTGCTCGAAAAACAGGATAAATAGGAACTGCCAAAGAGTCCAATACTTCGTCCTTGTTGAGATAATTAAAATAGATGTTCGAATCGAAATCTAAGGTATCAATCTTATAACACTCCAAGCGCATACCAAGAGACAAGTCCATTTTCCTGAATTTGCTTTCAAGCTGCGCATATGCAGCCGCATTTTCAGACAAATGATCTCCAAATACACCACTCACAACCCTATTATTGGTGTTCGAAAAACCTGCAGTCAAGGTATTACCAGCACTGATATTTCGTTGGAATTGATAATCAAAATAATACATCTCCGCCAAAGAACTGGCATATACATTTTTTGTATTTCCTGTAGTAACTAGATAGTAACGAGACCTAAAATAATGTTTGTTTTTAAACTTGTCATACAACTTAAGATATGGGTCTACACTTAACCTGATTGATTTTTGACGGTCGATTGTGTTGTCCTGAGGCTCTAGACCCATGGAATCATTTTTCCATAACACGAAGACCCCAATGTCCTGGTATTGCATATTGTATGAAAGGCCTGCTTTAAGGTTTTTCTTTTTTTCTGGTTTAAAATAAAATGAGCCATTCAAACGATAGCGCTCCTCATTTTCCTCCTTTCTAAAACCAGAATCAATATAGGCATTCGCTCCGATTGTAAACCCGCTGTTTTTCTTGGACTTGCCGTAATAAAGATCAGCCAAATGAAAGGTTGGATTTTTATCCCACCATTTCATGGAACTACGCCTTGGATTGTCATAAATTCCTGATTGAATTTTTGCCTTAAAGATACCTTTCGGACCAGGCTCTTTTTCACTGAGTGCTATTACACCATTCAAGGCTCCACTTCCATAAAGTACAGAAGAGGCTCCTTTCATAATTTCAATTTGTGAAGCTTGCTCCATCGGAATCGCATTCCATTTTGCATCTCCAACATCAGGAGACATCATAGGTATACCATTCCATAAAAGCAGCACTCGACTTCCCGCGCCATAGGCAAATCCACCGCCACCTCTTATACTCACCTGACCATCCATTGCATAAACCCCCGGACTTTGGTCAACAACCTGCTCCAAGTTGGAATATCCTTTGTTATTTATGAGCTCTGGTGTAATGATCTCCATGGACACAGAAACATCCTCAATATTTTGGTTTCTCCTACCCGCAGAAACAACAACAGCTCTCATTTCTAGCACTTGCTCAAAAAGCTCAAAAGAAATTATCTGTGATTTTTTAACTTCAATAGAATCTGACATGTATCCAGCAATTGAACACTTTATCCAAGCAGGAAATTGATTAACAGGGAGGGTAAATTCTCCATTTACGTCGCAGGCAGTCCTTACACCACCGCCCATTACCTCAACTCTTGCACCCACTAATAACTCTCGCGAATTGCCATCTTTTACGATACCGCTCACCTGTGAATAAGAATTTAAAAAGCTGAAACAAAGAGAAAATAAAAGAAGGAATCGAAAGCTAAATCTCATCTAAAATTTTGTTATCTTAATATAACGAAACTAATAAAATTTTGGAGAATCAAATAGAACTATATAAAATCGCTGCCGCTTACCTTCACGGATTCAAAAAAAGTAAATTAAAAATACTTTTGAAGCGAACCGGAGGACTTAATTTAATTTTTGAAGAGACTTATTCAAATTTACATGTTCAGACAGGACTGGCTATCAGCACACTACAAAAAATGAAAAGAGAAAAAGCACTAAAAAGTGCGCGGCATAATATAGAATTCAATAAAAGTCATCGTATTCGTTCTTTGTTTTTAAATGATAATGCATATCCATACCAGCTTAAAGATTGTAAAGACGGGCCTATACAGTTAAATATAATCGGTGATATAAGTTTTGAAAACAAGAAGATTATATCAGTTGTCGGCACAAGAAAATGTTCGCCAAGCAGCAAGCAAATCGTTGACCAACTTATAGCGTCCCTCAAAGGTTTAGATATTATTGTTGTAAGTGGACTAGCCTCTGGTATTGATACCTTAGTGCATGAATACTGCCTGAAATACGAGGTGCCTACCATTGCAGTTCTTGGACATGGCTTAAATATGATTTACCCCAAAGAAAACAGATCCTTGGCAAAGGAAATAATCGATTCACGGGGTGCATTAATCAGTGAATTTCATTTTGAACAAAGGCCAAATAAATATTCATTCCCTCAAAGAAATAGAATTATTGCAGGTATAGCGGATGTAACTATTGTTGTCGAATCTCCCATAAAAGGAGGTTCAATGATCACAGCTGAGTTGGCAAATAGCTATTCAAGAGAGGTAATGGCATTCCCGAATTCCATCGACAAAAATAGACTTGGAGGATGTAACCAGTTAATTAAAACAAATGCAGCACATATGATCACTTCTCCTGAAGATTTATTTGATTTAATGAATTGGGAAATTAAGACGGAAGAGCAAAATTGTTCCGAACCCACAATACTTTCTCAAGAAGAAGAAGGGATTATAAAAACCATTAAAAAACATAATGAAATTCATATTGACAAAATATTTGAATCATCAAATCTACAACCATCTGTAATTCAAGCATTACTCATGCAATTAGAGCTAAAAAACTACATCTTTAATCCTTCAGGTCTTTTTTACTCTTCAAGAATTTAAACCTTAATTTCTCATTGACTTTTTTTAAGTAAAATGTTGGGTTAAAAAACTATTTGCATTACTTTTATCCAAAGTTCTTTTTATAAACTTATGAAGAAAGGATGAGGGATTGGCCCTTTGACTCCTTGGCAACCTGTTCTTAAGAAATAAGGTGCCAATTCCAACGGATAATTTCCGGTAGATAAGTTAGTGTGACACCCTCGCCCTTCTTCACTTAAATTTATATATGAAAATCAATATTAAATCCCTTTTGGAAGATCAGATCTTAGTACTTGATGGCGCCATGGGGACCATGATTCAAAGGCACAAATTTGAAGAATTTGACTTTAGGGAAGGAGCATTTGAGGATCACCATAAACCCTTAAAAGGCAACAATGACCTTTTGTCGATTACACGACCAGAAATCATTAAGGATATTCACCGTGCCTATTTTAATGCGGGAGCAGATATCGTGGAAACCAACACCTTCTCAGGAACAAGTATTGCACAAGCGGATTACGATTTAGAGCATGCCGTATTTGATATAAATTATAAGAGTGCACGTCTGGCAAAAGAAGTTGCTAATGAATACAATGATAAGCCGCGTTTTGTTGCGGGCTCAATAGGACCCACAAACCGAACAGCTTCAATTTCACCTGATGTAAATGACCCCGGATACAGAGCGATCACATTTGATGCCTTGAAATTAGCCTATAAAGAACAAGTTAATGCACTGATTGATGGTGGAGTTGACTTATTATTGGTTGAAACTGTATTTGACACGCTGAATGCAAAAGCAGCACTTTTCGCAATACAAGAAGTTTATAGTGAAAAGAAAATAACACTTCCGATTATGGTTTCTGGAACCATTACGGATCAAAGTGGTCGTACCCTTACCGGACAGACCACAGAGGCATTTTTAATCTCCTTATCCCATATCCCATTGTTGAGCATTGGATTAAACTGTGCTCTAGGTGCCAATATGATGCGGCCCTATCTTCAGATTCTCAATAAAAAATCTACTTTTCCAGTTAGCGCACATCCCAATGCTGGATTACCAAATGAATTTGGAGAATACGAGGAGTCGCCAGAAATTATGCGCGAACAAATAAGAGTTTTCTTGGAAGAAGGACTAGTTAATATTATTGGTGGCTGTTGTGGAACAACTCCCGAACACATCAAAGAGATTTCTGAAATGGTTCAGCAATATAAACCAAGAAAGTTTTGAAGATGGAAAAACTTACACTTCAACTTTCAGGCCTAGAACCACTCATTGTATCAAAAGAAAGCAATTTTGTAAATATTGGAGAGCGAACAAATGTAACAGGTTCACGGGCCTTTCTGAGACTGATTCAATCAGGAGACTACGAGTCAGCTGTTGCTGTTGCTTTAGAGCAAGTAAATGGTGGGGCACAAATTATCGACATCAATATGGATGAAGGTATGATAGATGGTAAAGAAGCAATGGTTACTTTTTTAAACCTGATCGCCTCAGAGCCTGATATTGCCAGAGTACCTGTAATGATTGATAGCTCAAAGTGGGAAATTATAGTGGCCGGACTGAAATGTATTCAGGGTAAGGGAATCGTAAACTCCATTTCTCTTAAGGAAGGCGAAGTACAATTTATTCAGCAGGCAAAAACGATTAAAAATTTTGGAGCCGCTGTGATCGTAATGGCATTCGATGAGCAAGGTCAAGCTGATTCATATGAAAGACGAATAGAGATATGTAAAAGGTCTTACGATATTCTTGTTCAAGTCGTCGGTTTCAATAAACAAGATATTATTTTCGACCCTAATATATTTCCCGTTGCTACAGGAATGGAAGAACACAAAACCAATGCTCTAGATTTTTTTCGCGCAACAAAATGGATTACGGAAAATCTAGCAGGGGCACACGTTAGCGGTGGTGTATCCAATGTTTCGTTTTCCTTTCGTGGAAATAATAAAGTGAGAGAAGCAATGCATTCAGCTTTTCTCTACCATGCCATACAAAATGGTATGGGTATGGGTATTGTAAACCCGTCGATGCTAGAAATCTACACAGATATCGACCCTGTTTTATTAGAATATGTGGAGGACGTTCTGCTCAATAGAAGAGATGATTCAACCGAGAGGCTCCTGGAATATGCAGAAACCGTAAAAGGATCAGGTAAGAAGAAAATAGTTGATTTATCATGGCGAAACCAAAATGTTGAGGCCCGCCTAGCTCATTCACTTGTCAAAGGTATTGTTGAGTTTATCGATGAAGATGTAGAGGAATGTAGAGCCAAGTACGACCGTCCAATTCAAGTAATTGAAGGACCTTTGATGGACGGAATGAATGTTGTGGGAGACCTATTTGGTAGCGGTAAAATGTTTCTTCCTCAAGTTGTAAAATCGGCACGCGTCATGAAAAAAGCAGTAGCCTACCTACTTCCTTTCATCGAAGCAGAAAAAGGAGGAAAAGTAGAGTCATCGGGAAAAATACTAATGGCAACAGTAAAAGGAGATGTTCATGATATTGGGAAAAATATCGTAGGAGTTGTGCTCGGCTGCAACAATTATGAAATTATCGATTTAGGTGTTATGGTTTCAGCTGAAAAAATTATCGCTGTTGCGCAAGAAGAAAATGTAGATATCATTGGACTAAGTGGATTGATTACACCTTCACTTGATGAAATGGTACATGTTGCTCAGGAACTAGAGAGAGTAAAGCTGAATATACCTTTACTCATTGGTGGAGCAACAACTTCTAAGGTGCATACAGCGGTAAAAATTGATAAACATTATAACCTAGGACAGACAGTCCACGTTTTAGATGCTTCTAGATCTGTGACGGTGGCCGAAAGTTTATTGGGAGAAAAAAAAGATGCTTTTATTGAGGAACTAAAGGTAGATTACGACAGACTGCGTTTACAACACGAAAAGCATTTAAAGGCAAAAAAACTCATTTCTCTAGCAGAAGCCAGAGCCAATGGACTTAAGTTAACTTTTGATACTAATACGATTCAAGAACCAAAAAATTTAGGTATTAGAATCGTCGACAATGTATCTATTGCAGAATTAATCCCCTTTATTGATTGGACACCATTCTTTCAAACTTGGGAGCTACATGGAAGATATCCAAATATTTTAAAAGATGAGGTTGTCGGAAAGGAAGCTATTCAATTATATAGCGACGCACTAGAAATGCTTGACAAAATCCAAAAGGAAAATTGGATAAAAACAAAAGGAGTTCTCGGATTATTCCCAGCAAATTCAGTGGGAGATGACATTGAAATATATTCAGATATAAAAAGGTCAAAAACACTATATACGCAAAGAACGCTTCGCCAGCAAACCAGGAAAGCAAAAGGCCAACCAAACTTAGCACTAGCAGATTTTATTGCGCCAAAATCAACTGATCTTATAGACTTTATAGGTGCATTTGCAGTGACAAGTGGTCTCGGTATTGAAAAATATATTACCCAATTTGAGGAGGATCATGACGATTACAACTCTATATTACTCAAAGCACTTGCCGATCGTCTTGCTGAGGCATTTGCCGAGTACCTACATCATGAAGTTCGAACAAACATATGGGCTTATGCTGAAAATGAACACTTGTCTAACGACGAGCTAATAAAAGAAAAGTACACAGGTATTCGTCCAGCTCCAGGATATCCAGCTTGCCCTGACCATACAGAGAAGATAGGACTTTTTGAGCTACTTAATGTGTCTGATAGCATTGGTGTTTCATTAACAGATAGCTTAGCAATGATGCCAGCATCTTCCGTAAGTGGGTGGTATTTTGCTCATCCAGATTCGAAATACTTCGGGCTTGGAAAAGTGAATGAAGAGCAAATTCGTGATATTTCCCACAGAAATGGTTTGGATTTTGAGTCTAATAAAAAATGGTATTCTTCTATATTAATTTGAATTAATTCAAATGAAATGCGTCTTATTGAGCGAAAAATACGTCAATTTCATATCTTTAGTTGTCTAAACATCTTATGTCTATAAAAAGAACTCTCCTTTGCATAGGTTTGCTAATTGCTTTTTTTGGCAGATCACAAGCACCTCTTGCTGACTTTTCGGCAAGCCCTTTAGTGGCTTGCGTAGGAGAATCAATATCTTTTACAAACAATTCTTCAGCAAATGGAGGATCGCCACTTCAAGAGTTTGTTTGGGACTTTGGTGACGGAAATACGTCTACGGAGGAATCTGTTCTTCATTCCTATGCGCTTCCTGGGACCTACACTGTCGTTTTAGTAGTTACAAATGCCAATGGAGAAGCAGATCCAGAGGTCAAGGATAGCTATATCACTATTTTACCCTCACCAAATGCGGACTTTAACCCTATGGGATTAGGCTGTACTGTTCCGCTAACCTTGAGCTTTGAAATGAATGGTAGTACAGAGATAAACTACAGCTATGCATGGGACTTTGGAAATGGGAATACGGACAACATACCAAACCCACCAGACCAAACCTATAACACCGTGGGTAATTATGAAATATCCTTAATTGTAACGGATATTGATAACGGTTGCGCGGACACAGTCATTGAAAACATAAGTGTATCAAACTACCAAGCCGATTTTATTTTTCCCGAAACCGTATGCGTCGGTGAAGCGATTGAATTTCAAGACAACTCAACAGCAGGAGCTAATCAATGGGAATGGAACTTTGGAGGACTAGGGAGTAGTAACGAAGAAAATCCATCTTTCACCTTTGCTGGAGCCGGAACATATAACATTCAGCTAGCTACAAATAATACAACATCAGGATGCTCAGGAAGTTTGAGTGGTGAAATTGTTGTAGAAGCGACACCTGTACCATCCTTCTTGGCAGATATAACAACGGATTGTGCTCCAGCCAATATCAACTTTGTAAATACCTCTCCCGCTGGGGAAACCTTTAATTGGATTTTCGGAAATGGAGAAACATTTAGTGGCCAAAACCCTCCGAGCCAAATATACAATTCAGCTGGTTCTTACAATGTGAGCTTAACCATGACTACGGCAAACGGGTGTACGGGTGCATTCACAGAATTGGGATATATAAATGTAGAGGACTTACTTATAGGTTTTGAAGCTGATCCAACAGGAGGTTGCGACCCTTTGACTGTTGCCTTTAATGATACCTCCTCCTCACCCAATCCGGCGAATCCAATTATCAGCTGGGAATGGGACTTTGGAAATGGGAATTCTTTCTCTGGAGAAAATCCTCCTGAACAAATTTACTCCATCGGACTTTATGACATTACACTTACTGCTGAGACAGTTTCAGGTTGTACCGGAACCCTCAGCCTGTCAGAGCACATAACTGTGGGAGAGCTTTTATCAGTTGACTTTTCGGTTGATACAACTGAAAACTGTGTAAAGCGGGACTTTGAATTCACTTCTTTTATTGAAACAAATCCTAGCAACCCTGATTCTTCAGAAATATCTTACTTCTGGGATTTTACGGATGGTAGCTCTACTGAAGCCAATCCAATGCACCAATTCACGACTGACACAGGTTACTTCGATGTACTTTTGGTTGTTGACTACAGAGGATGTAAGGATTCTTTACAGATTGATTCGCTCATATATATCTTCGCACCAATATCTGAATTCGAACCTGATAACACGCTATTTTGCAACCCTAATGCCTTACCAGTAACTGTAAATGTATCTGATAATGCGACGCATGGTGTTCCTTCTGATGATGTTTTAATGATTTGGAAATGGGGTGATGGTACACCAAATACAGTTATGGACGAACCTGAACTTGACGGTTTAAATGTGGGTAACAATAGCCACACTTATAATGAATATGGAACCTACACGATAGAGCAGGTTATTCACAACTTTACAACTGGATGCAGTGATAGTACCACAAAAAACATTGACATTTCACTTGTCGAACCCATATTTAGCCTTTCTAATGATTCAGTTTGCGCAGGTGATTCGCTTCAAATGCTTGATGCAAGTTTGACCTGGGATTTACCGCCAAATCCGCATCCATTGGCATCTTGGTCATTCGATATGGGCAACGGAGATGTTATAAACAACGGTCCTGAAGTGAGTTATGCTTATTCAATCCCTGGCACATACGACATTACTCTAACAGCAACAAATAGCGTTAATTGTGCTGCTTCTACTGTGCTACCCATTAACGTTTTGGCAAATCCATTTGCCGTAATATCTCCTGATAACACCGTTGGCTGTTCCCCTTTCCTTGTCAACTTTAGCAACAATTCAATTTCGTTAAATGGTCTTGATCTAAGCTCCTTTGACTTCACTTTCACAGATGACTCAAGCACTGTTACTGTTGCAGATAATGGCCCTGTAGGCCATACCTTTAATGGTGTTGGAACTTACTACGGACAGCTTATAGCTACAGATGAATTTGGTTGTCAATCTTCTCCGGCTTCTATTCCAATTACAATCACCCAACCAAATGCATTTTTCTCCGTAGAAAATGTTATCTGTAACGGTGGTGATATTATCGCAAATAATGCATCAAATGGACTTTTTCCCATTACTTATGAATGGCTAATTGACGATGATCTGTTTTCAACCGATCAAAATTTAAACACCATTTTTGATGAAACGAATATCCCTGAAAACACATCCAGTATATTACATGAATTAAGTCTAATTGCAACTGACGGAAATGGCTGTACGGACACCGTAAGTAATTTAATAACCGTATCGATCCCGACAGCTATTCCACATTATAGTTTCACCGGAGCAGCCGTAAATGCAGATGGATCATACGTTTGCCCTCCTATATTTGGAGATTTTCAAGACTCTTCTCTTTCTTATGGACCCATACAGTCTTGGATATGGAATTTTGGTAATGGGAATCAATCTGTATTGGAAGAACCTAGTAGTACTTATGCATTACCGGGGATTTTCTCTTTAAGTCTGACCATAACCGATGCATATGGCTGTACTGATGATACCGTTCTGACTGATTATTTAACGATAGGCGGACCAAGTGCCACAGCGAACTGGTTCCAAATTGACGGTGAATGTACTCAAGGGGCAAATTTTAATATGAATAACGCTATTAATGTCAGTAACGTTTCATGGAATCTTGGAGATGGCAACGTGCTAAGCGATACACTAAGTTTCTTCTATAATTACCCGGAAAGCAATACCTATAACCCTGAAGTAATCATCTCAGATGATTTAGGGTGTGAGGTGATTATTCCTCTCGACGAAATTACCGTTGGAGACGATGGGCTGAACGCTTTTTTTACAGCAGGACCTAACCCAGCAGATCAAAATGATATCATCAACCTCATTGACGAATCCACTGCTGATAATACGACTATTGTCAGTTGGACTTGGGACTTTGGAAATGGGATAAATGTATTCAGCGCGGTTAGCGAAGACCAAACAACTTCTTACGGAGTATCTGGTCAGTATCCTGTTACACTCACAATTATAGATGACATTGGTTGTACCGATAGTTATGAAATACTCATAGATATTAATGACCCAATTGTATGGGTTCCCAACGTATTTACCCCAAATGGAGATGGAGCAAATGATGTTTTAAGTCTACCCTTTGAGGCTTTTGAAAACTTCAATATAGTTATATTGAATCGCTGGGGTAATGTGATGTGGAACCAAACAGATCAGACAGGTATCTTCTTGTGGGACGGAACAAATAATGGGCAAGAAAAGTGTACAGATGGTGTTTATTTCTATAAATTATCAGGCACCATGTTTGGTGGCACACAACAAGACCTGCATGGATTTGTTAGAGTCATCCACTCACAATAAACGCGTGTCCTCGTCATTTTCCTCGTAAACCTTATCGATTTCAAGATTTTCCTTTTTTGACGCTTCCACAGCTAGGACATCACAACGCTCATTTTTAGGATTCCCAGCATGTCCCTTAACCCACTCAAAAGTGATGTTAAATGGTTTTGAGGAGGTATGATAACGCATCCATAAGTCTTGATTTTTCTTTCCCTTGAACCGTTTGACAATCCAAGAATCTAACCAGCCTTTCGTGATGGCATCAATCACATATTTTGAGTCAGAATATACTTTTACTGGAATTTTAGGCGTTTTCAAACTTTCAATAGCAACAATAACAGCGAGCAGTTCCATTCTATTGTTGGTTGTTTTTCGAAAACCTTGAGAAATTTCTTTTTCATTTCCCTTGTAAGACATCACAATACCATAACCACCTGGGCCCGGATTGCCCCTAGAGCTTCCGTCTGTATATATTTCTATAAGACTCATTTCTTTAATCTTTTCGGGTTTGTTTGAATAAAGCCAGCCCAGCTACTCGACTTGTTTTTATTGTTTTCACCCTTCCCTTTGGAGTAATGATGACAAAGTGCAACCGCTAGACCATCTGTAGCATCTAAATATTTGGGCATTTCTTCAAACTTAAGGATACTTTGTAGCATTGCTGCTACTTGCTCTTTTGAGGCACCACCTTTACCTGTTATAGCCTGCTTGATGCGTCTCGGCGAATACTCCTCATATGGTACATTATGATTCAAAGCTGCAGCTATTGCGACGCCCTGAGCCCTTCCTAGCTTTAGCATAGACTGCACATTTTTACCAAAAAAAGGAGCTTCAATTGCCATCTCATCGGGCTTAAATTCTAAAATTAATCCATTTAATCGGTCTAGAATTCTTTTGAGCTTATCTGCGTGATTGTCAATTTTTTTTAGCTGAATAATTCCAAAATTAACGAGCGTGACTTCCTTCTTTTTTACATGAATCAGGCCGTACCCCATGACCGTAGTACCAGGGTCAATTCCTAGAATTATCTTATCTTCAGACACTAAATTGAAATTTGTGATTAAAGCTAAACAATTTCGTTCGATTTTGTTCCTGATCTTAAAATTAGGTGTGTTTTGCGCCGTGGCTTTTTTACTGTTCAAAAAAATTAGTGCCTTCCCACAAGGTTTTCAATTACCTGAAAACATAAATATTGGTCTTGCTCTTTTATTCATAGGTTTTATGCCCTTTAATTGGTTCATAGAATGGTTGAAGTGGAAAGCGATTGTGGCTTCAAAAAATATTGATTCTGCAGTGCGTTGGCACTCCTTTTTATCGGGAATAGTATCTGGTGTTGTGACGCCTGCCTATGCAGGAAACTTTATTGGTCGAATGTTTTATTTTGATAAAAAAGACCGAAAAGAAATCGTCCTGAATACACTCGTTAGCAATGGATCCCAATTCATGATTAGTATGACACTTGGCATCGGATCATTCGCCATACTATACGCTGCCGATATTTCAAGGCTTGAAAACGTATTAATGACCTCAATACTATGCATTGGGTTCGGGTTATACTTTTTTGGAGACACCATTTTATCCAAAATTCCATTAATTTTTTTTAGAACACTAGACTTAGTCCTCGTCTCGAAAACCTTACGTACGAAATTACTTGGACTTTCCTTTTTGAGGTACCTGACCTTTATCGTTCAATTTTTTATTGCGCTACTGGTATTTGGCGTAACACTTGACTTACAGCTATTTTTATGGATTGCCCTGATGTACGGCGCAATAACCGCTGCCCCATCACTCTTCTTTGGAAAGATTATCGTCCGTGAGACCATCGCTTTGAGTATTCTTACTCTGGCAGGAATAGCGGGACCTATCATCTTATTAGCAGCTTTCTCCACCTGGCTAATCAATCAGATCTTGCCCGTAGTCCTAGCAACCCTATTACTTAAAAAAAGACAAAAACATGTTTTGGTTTAAGTGCTTTATCTTGGCTTATACATGCTTTCTTTTGTTTTTAGTTTTGAGCTATACTTACGGCCTAAACAAAAGCAAAAAAGTCAAAAAAACGGCGATTACAATTAGGTTAGATGAAATCACGGTGGTCATTCCGTTTCGAGACGAAAATGAAAATCTAACACATTTATTAAATCAAATTAAAGACTTAAGGACTCCTCCGGCAAAATTTTTATTTGTGGATGACCATTCAAGTGATGGAGGATCGGCAATCATAGAGAATAATCAAAATGATTTGATTGAATTACTGACTATGAAAGAAAAAATAGGTAAAAAAGAAGCTGTCTTCTCAGGAGTTAGTCATGCCAAAACCAAATATGTGCTATGCTGGGATGCAGATATTACTTTTTCAGAAAGTTACTTTAAGGAGTTGAGTACACTCGCACCTAGCTCACTGACTATTCTTCCTGTTTCCTATAAGAGCAAAGGTTTTTTTGAATGGTTCTTTGAGGTCGATGTTGCCCTTGCCAATTACATAAATCACGCGAATGCAGGAATTCATAGGTCTTTAATTTGCAGCGGTGCAAACCTGCTCGTTGAAAAAGAAAGCTATCTCGAAGTTATTTCCTTGGATACCCATAAGCACATTGCAAGTGGAGACGATGCCTTTCTTTTGAGAAATATGCAGAAAGCCAATAAATCGATTGAATTAGGTGCATTGAATCAATGTGAGGTTACGACACCTAATCCAAGCTCTATTCGCACATTTTTAGAGCAACGCTCCAGATGGTTCGGTAAAACCTTTATGCTTAAGGACAAAGTGCTGAACACATACGGACTGATTCAATTAATATTTGCCCTAAGCTTTTTCGTACTAATGCTATTTTTATTTCTTGATGATCCAATACTTTGTCTGAAATTTTGGTTTGCAAAATCTCTTATAGAAACGGTTTTGTTGCTTCCGTTTTTCTATGCGCTCAACAAAACAAAGCTCCTCACGATACTTTCGATTTATGGACTCCTATTTCCAATATATAATATCATTCTTCTAATCTCGCTATTTGGCAAAAAAGAATGGAAAGGAAGAACTATTTAAAGAATCACAGCGCCATTTTACGTAACTTCATAGCATGAAAATTCTGATGGTATGCTTGGGTAATATTTGTCGTTCACCTATGGCAGATGGCTTGATGCGCAAGAAAGTTCAGGAGCATAAGCTTGATGTTTATGTGGATTCTGCAGGAACCGCAAATTACCACGTGGGGGGAGCTCCGGATGCAAGAATGACCGAGACAGCAAAAAGAAAAGGTATTGATATCTCGGGATTACAAGCAAGACAATTTGCAGTTGCAGACTTTGATACTTTTGACTTGATTTATGTAATGGACCATTCGAATTATGACAATGTCGTTCGTATTGCCCGCAACGAAGCTGACCGAAACAAAGTACAACTCATCCTTGAATTATTACCTAATCAGATGGAGATTGAGGTCCCAGATCCCTATTACGGTGGTCAAGACGGCTTTGAGCACGTATTTGATTTATTAGATAAAAGCACAGACATTATTTTAAATAATCTAAGTCATGAGTAAAGCAGGAACATTATATATACTTCCAAACACATTAGGAGGCGAAAGTATTTCAGACATCATCCCAAATGATGTTGTGGAGCAAGCTATTTCATTGAGACATTTTGTGGTTGAAAACATAAAGTCTGCACGACGCGTTTTAAGAAAGATGGATCGAGAATTCCCTATAGATGAATCCATGTTCATAGAAATGAACAAACGTAGCACGGAGCGAGATACGATGAAAAGCTTACAATGGCTGATTACAGGAAACAATGTAGGTGTAATTTCGGATGCAGGTTGTGCATGTGTTGCGGATCCCGGTGCAGAAATTGTCTCTTTGGCACACTCCCAAAAAATTGCGGTGATTCCATTTGTAGGTCCTTCCTCTATCTTACTTTCCTTGATGGGAAGTGGGTTTTCGGGACAAAATTTTAGCTTTCATGGGTACCTACCTAAAGACCGAAAAGAGCGAATTAGAACTTTAAAAACCTACGAATTTGAGTCTAGAAAAAAAGGCTATACACAAATATTCATGGATACACCCTACAGAAATATGAATGTCTTGGAAGATTTATTAAACGAGCTTGCCGACCATACCCAGCTATGTATTGCCTCTAACATTACGCTTCATAATCAGCGTATCCGAACAATGAGTGTGGAAGACTGGAGAGAAAATGCCTACGACTTAAGCAAATCTCCTTGTGTGTTTTTGATTGGGTAAATTTATTTACAATGATTTTTTATCTACAGTCTCGATTTATATGAAATGCCAAATGCTTGAGATATAATCACACTCTGCTCGACGAATAAAACCCTTCGTAAAAATTAAAACTGGAAGTATATGAATTGTTGTTCTTTACCGGAAAACCAAAAAATTGCAATTATAATTGCATAATACATTATATACCTATACGGCCATTTCCATCTAGAAAATATATTCTGTAAAGCAAACTGACTTTCCCTGCCAAGCCATTCCATAAAAATGAAAACCAATAGCATGAAAGGTAATACATACCCTATATCCCAATATATTAAGTTAAAGGTTTCAATATACCCTTCTTTGTTCGCAAGCCCTCTAAACATATCCTGTATAAATAATAATGCATGACCCATATTTTCTGCGCGAAAAAATATCCAGGCAAAAACAGTTAATCCAAAAGTCAACAACATAAAGAAAACCTCCTTAAGACTAGGAAGAAGATTACCCTGTGCTATCGTTTCTAAATTATTTCGATTTCTATTGGACAATAAAAGAGGTAAGAAATAAAACGCATTCAAAGCACCCCAGACAATAAAGGTCCAATTAGCACCGTGCCAAAACCCACTTACAATAAAAATGATAAAAGTATTTCTAACCTTTATCCATGTTCCACCTCTACTTCCCCCCAATGGTATATACAAGTAATCTCTAAACCAAGTTGAAAGTGATATGTGCCATCTTCTCCAGAATTCAGCAATATCTCTTGAAAAATATGGGAATGCAAAATTTTGTTTCAGGTTAAAACCAAATAATCTGGATGTTCCGATTGCAATATCCGAATAGCCGGAAAAATCGCCATAAATTTGAAAAGTAAAGCAAATTGCACCTAGAACCAAAGTGCTGCCCGAATAATCCGCAGAGTTATTAAAAATTAAGTTTGCATATTCAGCACAAGTATCAGCAATGACAACCTTTTTAAATAATCCCCAAAGAATTTGACGCATACCATCAACTGCCTGTGCGTATTCAAAAGTTCGTTTTTTATAGAATTGAGGTAATAAATTTGTCGCCCTTTCGATTGGTCCTGCAACTAATTGTGGAAAGAAGCTGACAAATGCAGAAAAAGAAATAAAATCTGCAGTCGGTTCAAGTTTACGTTTATAAACATCAATTGTATAGCTCAAAGTTTGGAATGTATAAAAGCTAATACCAACGGGCAAAATAATATTTAGGGAACTGGCATTAATTTCTTGCCCGAAAAATGAAAAAGCAGTAATAAAATTATCTAGGAAGAAATTATAATATTTGAAGAATCCTAAAAACCCTAGATTAACTAAAATACTGGTCCATAGTAGGGCTTTTCTTTTTACTTGGCTTTCTTCATTTTGTAATTTTCGTCCGATTGAATAATCAACTATTGTACTGAAAATAATGAGTGATAAAAATCTCCAATCCCACCAACCATAAAATAAGTAGCTAGCAACAACAATCAGAAAGTTTTGCAGTTTTAAGTTCTTGTTTGTCACAAACCAATAGAGGATAAAAACTATTGGTAAGAAAATCGCAAAGTCAATTGAATTAAAAAGCATTTACTTAAAATTTATATACGCTAAAGTATCTTTTTCTCCCATGACCCGCAAAGGGAACCCATATTATATGTCAATGACCTATTCTTTTTCAAAGATCGGTTCTGAGAATATTACTTTGTTTTCATCCCATTTATAGGGGTAATATAAATTGGTAATCAATTCTTCACTTCCTTCATGCATCTCAATACAAATAGCGTCTTTCATATTTGATGCCGCTTTATTTAAAAACCCATCAAAACAGATGGCCCACGCCTTGATTCTGTTGACATAGGCCAATCGATTTAATTTATTGGAGAGGTATTCAATTCTGTTTTCCTTTACGTTTGAGCTGGGTACTGGATCTTCTATGCTGATTTCATTTTGCATATTGAGAAAAACCCCAAATGGAATCAACGTTTGCTTAGATTGAATAATCTCTTTGGCATATGAAAAGCAGGCCTCTTGTAAGATTAATTTCTCCTCAATTATGTTTTGATTGTTCATTTGATTGACAACGTTTTATAAAGTGAATTTAACGAACGTTTATGATTTCCTTTCTTTTTTCCTTTAGTGATGATGGCGTAAAAGTTACTTCCAAAGTTCAATGAGATAACGCATCACATTTTTACTACTGATGCCTTCAATGGCATTAGGTGAAACCTGCTCAGAAATTGATTCAATAATCGACGGATATTGGCGAGCGTCTTCATGCTCCTTAAAATAAAAAGGAACTCTTGATGGGTCAGTGTGACTGCCATTAGAGAAATAATCTGCACCAAAGCAAATGGAGTTCATACCCCCAAGTTTAATTCCGTAATTCATATGCTCGTAAAGGACATTAGGGTCATCGTTGTTGACAAATGCCCTTAGAAAATTGACACCAATAATTCCCCTCCTTTGGATGATTGCTTTTGCAATATCATCAGGGAGGTTGCGCGCATGATTGAATACCTTTCTGTAATTTGAATGACTCGCTAGAATAGGAACGTCTAGGTTATGTTTTGAGAGGTAATCGAGAATATCTTGAGCCAGGGCATCACTGGTATGTGAAAAATCCACCGCAATTTTTTTCCCATTTAAATACTGAAGTAACTTTTCCCCGTCTTCCTTTAACCCTGCATCACTATAATTACCTCCTCCAAATCGGTTTTCTGCATGGTGTGTTAAGCTTATATATAATATCCGTTTTGTGTTGGTGATGATTCTCTCCAATCGCTCGAAACCAATGCTAAGGGGCTCATCTTCTTCGCAAAACCCAGAGGCATTTTCAATAGCTGCAATCATACCTATTTTCGAAGAAGTAGTAATTTGACTCAAGGTGTTTACGTCATGAACCAAGGTGCAATCATTTGGGTATTCGTTGAGGAAGGATGCAAAAATCTCACTCTGTCTTACGGCCAATGCTGCGCTTCCCTTTTCGGTAGCCGTAAATATAGCCATGACCTGAAGCTTCACATTTCCTTCAGCCAAGTCTGGAAAGGAACAACCAATTCCCTCTCGTTTGAAAGGGTCAGGCTGAGACATGTTTAACATATGTGCGAGCAAATCACAATGCAGATCAATAACTGGGTATTTCATTTATATATCTAGTATTTATTCTTAAACCATTTTTATATTCCATTTATTCTGCTACAAAGACTCTCTCCGTACTTCCGTCACTGTATAGGTAGATTTGCAAAGTACCTACTTTTAAATTGGCAGGCCTGCCTAATATGTCATATACACCGACCAACTTTCTATCCTCGGTTTCAAATCCTTCAATTCCTGAAGAGTTTATATCAATTGGTTGTTGCTGGGTAATACAGTGAATCATTCCTCCATATGCATATAGATCTCGTACATCAACCCCAATGACGGTTTTTTCGATATAAAATCCTTGAAGAATTGAAATTGCACTTGCATCCATTGGATCATTATATGTTGGCACTAAAACAACATCATTTCCAATATAATAATTGACATAGGAACCCTTGTAGCCTAGATTATCATTGTATGTTGTAATCACATTATTCTGAGTAAGAGGGAGATATATAAAATTGTACGATGACCCGTTAGCATTCGTTCCAGCGTATAATGTGCCAATATCATTTGACGGAACATCCCAATACACTAGGTCTAAACTATCCATTGTAACAATCGTGTTTTCATCGGCAAACTTAACGAAGCCGTCAATATGCATATCGGTTATTTCAAGTCCGTAAACACCGTCGAGCCAAATGAAATTTGTAAAACCAGCATAACGTGTTAGGCTATCTTCTATTTGTTGCTCTGTTAAAGTTGGATTACGACTTGAATGTGTAATTGAGCTTCTGGTCGCCATCATCGTTCCGTTGCCATCATGTTCAATTGCACCGCCTTCGAGCACCACACCATTTAAATCTAATACGGGAATATTGATATCAGAGCCTATGCTTTGCGGAATAAGATCACAATTGGCATAAGGCGTATCCAAACCCCAACCGTTAAAACCCCAATCTATAATTGTCAACTCATTACTTTGATTGTAGACGAACATAGGACCATTGTCCCTAATCCAGACATCATCGGTTGGATGTACGGAGAAATCAATATTATCCATCGGTATTGATGCTCCATTTAAAACACTCATTATGCGCATTAATTCTGTACTGTCTGTAGCAACAATATGAACACTTTCAGAGGATTGCAAGGCGCTAGTCATAAGAATGAAGGTAGGCTCTACATCTTCAATAAACCATGGACCATATAGATTATTATGTGGCCATTGTAACCATGTACCTTCATGTGCTTCACTTTCTTCAGGCATGAAATACTCTACCTGAGCGGAAACTAAACAAGGAAATAATAATGCAATTAAAGCAAAGGTTTTATTCATCACGCGGTTATGTTTTGTTATACATAGTTGCTAACGGTTTGGCTAAACTGCGTTTTAATTCTTTTTAGAATCTGAATCTCCTTCTATTCTAACATCAAAATATTCTCTTTCTATTACATTTCCATCTTTGTCGAAAAACTTACGGTATTTTAGTTTTCCTCTTATGTATAGTTCCTCTACTTCAATACTTCCATTTCTACCCCAAGATTTCTGTATACCATCCTTTAACCCAATTGTTCTATTTTCCAATTTTCTTAATTGACCATTAGCATACCACAATTTTTGTTCTCCATGTCTTTTGCCATTTAAATAAGTTCTTGAAAACCAAATCTTGCCATTTTCATGATTAACATTTATAGTCCCCGAACCATCAGTGAACTCTGCTTCTCCCAAAAGATCACCATTTTCTGAAAAATACCTTTTCCAACCATGTAGTTTTCCATCTTTATAATTTGACTCAGTTTTTAACTGACCATTTTTGTGCCATGTTTTTTTTGGAGAAGCAACACTCGAAGGTTCGGGTATAACCTGACCTAATAAGCAATGTGAAACAGATCCGATCATGAAAGAAAAAAGAAAAAATAACTTCGCAATATACATTTAATGTCGTTTAAATTTTGTTGTAAAATAATCTATTAACGAGGAAATAAACGTATTACGTTTATTTCTGAGTTTAATACTCAAATATAAATAGAATGCTCGAAAGTTGCATTGGGTTGCGAACGGTTATTGTAAGTTGAATGTTTCAGATTTTTAAGCATAAAAAAACCCCCAACTACAAGTAGTCAGGGGTTTAAGATCGGCGTCGACTTACTCTCCCATCCTCAAAAGGACAGTACCATCAGCGCAAGCAGGCTTAACTTCTCTGTTCGGGATGGGAAGAGGTGGACCTTGCTGCTATAAACACCCAAAATCGTTGCCTTTCGGCGCGTATCTTAGTTGATATATCGGACGATTGAAATAGTAACGCAATAAAAAAAATAGAATTTGTAAGTCTACGGGTAATTAGTACTACTCGGCTATGACATCACTGTCTTTACACCTGTAGCCTATCAACGTGGTAGTCTTCCACGGCCCTTAAAAGAAATCTCATCTTGAGGCGAGTTTCGTGCTTAGATGCTTTCAGCGCTTATCTCATCCATACTTAGCTACCCTGCGATGCAGCTGGCGCCACAACAGGTACACCAGAGGTATGTCCACCCCGGTCCTCTCGTACTAGAGGCAGGTCCTCTCAAATTTCTAACGCCCACAACAGATAGAGACCGAACTGTCTCACGACGTTCTGAACCCAGCTCGCGTGCCACTT
>CAJWRM010000013.1 GCA_913046365.1 uncultured Flavobacteriales bacterium | reverse complement strand
CTGCTTCTGGATTTGGTGATATTAGCTCATTTATTGTTCAGAACACGACTTCAGAAGTTCAAACTGCTACGATTACAGTAATTCCTTCCATAAATGGTTGTGAGGGTCTGCCCCAAGTCTTTACAATTGACGTTAAACCTACACCTACACTTGTCGGTCCTATTCCTAGTCAGTCACTTTGTATCAATACGGATTCTGAACCAGTTGTATTTACAGGTAACCTACCAGGCGTTACAAACTACAACTGGGTAAATGATAACATAGCTATTGGGCTTCCCGCTTTTGGTGTAGGAGACATACCTGCCTTTACAGCTCAAAATACTGGTAATACAGTCATTATTTCAACAATTACAGTTACACCAGAATTAAATGGTTGTATTGGACTACCTCAAGTATTTACGATTACCACTGTTGACCCTGTTCCTGTAGTTTTTGATCCGGTTGACCAAGAGCTTTGTTCAGGCCTTCCTACAAATACCGTTAATTTTGCAGGTCCAAATCCAACAACAAGTTTTATATGGACAAATGACAATTCGTCTATTGGTCTAGCGTCAAACGGTAATGGTGATATAATATCGTTTATTGCGGATAATACAACTTTTGTTGATCAAGAAGCTACTATTATTGTGGTTCCTGAATTTAATGGTTGTTTCGGTGACTCACAGGAATTTACAATTACTGTAAAACCTACACCAGTTGTTGTAGTAACTCCCATCGAACAAGAGCTTTGTTCGAGTGAAACTACTGAAGAAATTGATTTTAGTTCTGATATAGTAGGAACGAATTATGATTGGGTGAATGATAATATTTCAATAAATTTAGCTGCAAATGGTAGTGGTAATGTTCCTGAGTTTATTGTTGAAAATGTCAGTGCAACGGTTCAAGTTGCGACAATCAGTGTAACACCATCTTTCAATGGTTGTGCAGGGATCACACAAAATGCTTTAATTACGGTAAATCCAATTTCAACTGTCATCATAGCGCCTGGTGTTGATGAATACTGTCATGGTGAGACAACGGATGAATATATTTTTAATGGATCTAATCCGGGTACGCAATATAATTGGTCCAATGATAATACTTCAATTGGACTTCCTGCTAGCGGATTAGGAAATATTCCACCATTTCAAGTCACAAATACAGATTTAGTAAATCAATTGGCTACAATTACTGTACAACCTATATTAAATGGTTGTGACGGAGTAGCTCAAATTGTTCAGATTCTAGTTAAACCAATTCCAACGGTAGACCAAGTGCCGGATCAAAATATTTGTGCAAATGAGGATTCGGAAGGTATTAATTTTGATGGTAATTTACCCGATACTACTGAGTATAATTGGACGCATGACAACGTATCGATTGGTTTAGGTTCAAATGGAATTGGTAATATCCCATCTTTTCCAGGAACGAATATTAGTCAAGACATAGAAGTAGGGAATATAACCGTGACACCAATATTGAATGGATGTATTGGAACAGCAATGACGTTTAGTATAACAGTAAATCCTATCTCAATTGTGAATACGATTAACGATACAGTTTGCTCTGGCGAGTCAGTGCCTCAAATTAATTTTACAGGAAGCAACACGAGTGCAACGTACAGTTGGATAAATGATAATTCATCGGTTGGATTAGTAAACAATGGTGTAGAATTTATCCCATCGTTTGATTCTGAAAATTTAGGCACTACAAGTCAAACAGCGACTATAATTGTGACTCCTAATGTAAATGGGTGTGACGGTATCAATGATACAATGGCTATAGTGGTTCATCCTCTTCCAGTAGTTGATCCCTTAGTGGATGAGGTTTATTGTGCTGAGGATCTTTCGGCTGTTATAGATTTCTCAGGTAATATGTTAATCAATGAATACAATTGGTCGAATGATAATGCTGCAATTGGCCTACCAGGTTCCGGTATTGGTGATATAGATCCATTTGTAACAACAAATACAGGGACGGGGGAGCTTGTCGGAAACATTGTGGTGATACCAACTGCTAATGAATGTCTTGGAGCTGAAGAATCGTTTACAATAACTGTACATCCACTGCCAGATGTCGAGGCAGGAATGGATACTACCTTGTGTTTTGAGCAGTCTATAACCTTAACAGCTACAGGAGCTAATAATTATGCTTGGGACAATGGTGTAGTTAACGGTGTTGAGTTTTTCCCTTCATCAACCATTATGTATTATGTTGTAGGTACGGATACCAATATGTGTCAAAATATAGATTCAATTCTAGTAACTTATACCTTAGATCTTCCACCAATTGTAGATGCGGGTCCAGATACAGCAATTTGTATAGGTCAACAAATCGCACTTACAGCAACTGGAGATGCGATTCTATATCTATGGGATAATGGTGTGATTGATGGAGAATTATTTGAACCATCAGTTACCAATGATTATACTGTCATAGCAACCGCTGCCAATGGATGTGTGGAAAGTGATACAGTTGAGGTTGTGGTCAATCCGCTGCCTATCATAACGGCGAATGCATCAGGCAATGTTCTCTGTGATGGAGAAAGTACCATTCTTTGGGGAGAAGGTGCGGATACTTATGAGTGGGATCAATCTGTCATAGATAGTGTTGCGTTTGTACCTCAGGCAACTGCTACATATACAGTGGTTGGTTTTGATGTAAATGGATGTACTGATACCGCGGCGATTGAGGTGATTGTAAATCCTCTACCAGATGTTTTGTTTTCAACTGATATGTTGTTTGGTGGATGTTTGCCTTTTGAACCAACATTTACAGATTTGACTGCAGGACCTGAAAGTAATTCGGTCCAATGGTATTTTGGGAATGGGGCATCATCAACGCAAATGGGCTCAGTTTTAAATACTTATGATTCCTATGGCTGTTATGATGTAACTTTAATAAGCACAACAGCTGAGGGGTGTACGGATTCATTAACGCAGCAGGATTTTGTTTGTGTCAACGAGATTATAGCAGAATTTCAGCCGAATGTCTACGAACAATCCATTGTTAATCCGATTTTTGAGTTTACAAATAGTTCTGTCAACGCTACATCTTTTGAATGGTTCTTTGGTGATGGAGACCAAAGTGATTTTGTAAATACCACTCATATGTATGACGAGTATGGAAATTATGTTGTGTCTCTAGTGGCGTCTGCGCAAGATGGTTGTACAGATACTGCATATGTGGCGATAACTGTAATCGATGAGGTACTATTTTATGTTCCCAACTCATTTACTCCAAATGATGATGGTAAAAATGATGAGTTTATCCCTGTATTAACAGCTGGGTATGACCGTGAAAGAGGTTATGAGTTTAGAGTCTACAACAGATGGGGTGAAGAGGTGTTTTACACGGATACTCCAGGAGTTGGTTGGGATGGTTCATATCAGGGCAATGCAGTTCAAAATGGCACCTATATATGGTATGTGAGGTTTAAAGATTCAATGAATAATGAAGTTTATGACCACAGCGGCCATGTAAATGTCATCAAATAATAGTCTATACTTTTTATACCTCGAAATCTTTTAATATTTCATAAGTTTGTCATTGAGCAAATCGGCTTATCGCTTTTTAAAGAGGAAAGTCCGGGCAGCATAGAGCATCACACTTCTTAACGAGAAGGGCCTGAATGATCAGGTACAGAAAGTGCCACAGAAAATAAACTTCCAGTAATTTATTATTGGTAAAGGTGAAAAGGTGAGGTAAGAGCTCACCGCTTTTTTGGTGACAAAAATGGCAAGGTAAACCTTGTGAGCTGAAAGACCAAGTAAATCGAGAATTGAGGGCTGCTCGCCTAATCTTGAAGGGTAGGTCGTTAGATCCTAATTGTGAAATTAGGGCAAGATAAATGATAGGCAGTTGATTTGTTATTCAGATCAATGTACAGGATCCGGCTTATGATTTGCTCTTTTTTTATTTTAAAATGTTCACAATTCCATTTGACGCCTCGATAGATTCCTCATTGTAATCGATGATATAGTAGTAAGTACCTACTGGGAGGGGGCGGCCATTTATTTCACCATTCCATGGCATCTTTTCGTAGCTGCCCTTTTGGGATTCATAAATTTTATTTCCCCATCTATTGAAGACTTGAACAATATTATTTGGATAAACCAAATCAATATCATTAATTTCCCAAAAGTCATTTGTTTCGTCTCCGTTGGGTGTGAAGGCTGATGGGATGATTAAGCTGCACACTTTAAATTCTATAGTAATGATTTCTGCTGGACTCTCGCATCCGTTTTCAGTTGTTGTAACATAGTAGTTTGTATTTCCTGAATATACTTCAGGTGTGTATTGTGAGCCGTTACTTAAAATCTCAAGAAGTTCTATATCTGCATACCAAGTGTAGCTCCCAGAGCTTCCCGATACTTCAAGTGGATCTGGTTGTTCATTGATACAATATTCCATATCACCTGAGGTATTAGGTGCTAAAGGGATAGCAGTAACAGTAAGAATTATGCTTATAGTAGAATCACAACCCGAGCTATTTAAAAGGTTTATGAATTGTGTATCAGGGGAGTTGAAAGTTAAGCTATTCCAGGTATAGGGGAGCTCATTTTCACATACGGATAGGTTTACTGTGTTGGTATCAATTCCGTTTACGCTCAAATTCAATGTAACTGTAGAGTCACATCCTAAGCTGTTTGTGAGCGTTGTGCTTTGTGTTCCGGAGGTTGAGAATGTAATACCATTCCAAGTATATGGTAGCTCATTTTCACATACGGATAGGTTTACTGTGTTGGTATCAATTCCGTTTACGCTCAAATTCAATGTAACTGTAGAGTCACATCCTAAGCTGTTTGTGAGCGTTGTACTTTGTGTTCCGGAGGTTGAGAATGTAATACCATTCCAAGTATATGGCAGCTCATTTTCACATACAGATAGGTTTACTGTGTTGGTGTCAATTCCGTTTACGCTCAAATTCAATGTAACTATAGAGTCACATCCTAAGCTGTTTGTGAGATTTGCGCTTTGTGTTCCTGAGGATGACAATGTAATACCGTTCCAAGTATACGGGAGCTCATTTTCACATACAGAAAGGTTTACTGTGTTCGTGTCTGTTATGCTGATTGGTTGGCAATCATTGATAATGAATTGATTGATGTACGCATTGTTTAAATTACTGTTAGGTGTCCCTGGTGTCTGCTCATTTCCTATGCATGCTCCTGGGTCTCCAGCACAGCCTTGAAACCAATTGGCTTGATTATATGGATTGTTCCCCGAAAAGTAAAATATATCATCTACTCCCGAGCCACCAAAATAGATGGTGCTATAGAGCGTAATGTCACCATAGCTCAGAGAAAAAACCTCGCAGCCGCTCAAATCCACCAAGCGAATACAATCCCCCGCATTTCTCATACCTATTCTACTCCATACTCCCCCTGGTGTCCATTCTGTATTTGGGTAGTCACAAACGACAGCCCCTGGTGTATTTGGATTACTCTCAAAAAGAGTCGAGTTTTCAATGGGGACTACAAGTCGACAATTTCCGTCATTAATATTAAGATCATCAGTCGGCATATCTACATTTATCTCTACTCCGTTGTAAACTGTAATCATTGTACCTAACGGAATACAGCTCCAGAAAGCATCATTGGAAAACCGATTGCACCCACTTGCAATTCCAGAGCTACCATGGTATCCATTATTATCATCAATGATCCATCCTCTAATGTCGATACAGGGACTGCACGAAAAAGATTGGGAGGAGGTGTCAATAACTATAAGCTCTATATATTCTTGCACGCCAAAAGGCCCATTAGAGAATTCGTTTATTACTAAAGTTTGGGAATAGGAAATACAGCTTAGAATCAATGCAGAGAGGAAAAGTAGCTTTTTAAATAAAAACAAGGTTTCTTATATTTCAAATTAACTCCAATATTCTACAGCAATAAATTTAATAAATCTATCTCCTACTTTTTACTCCTTTGTAAATATTAAATGAATGTTAATGTGTCCAGACATAGAATGGTCTATTTTTATTTTACCTATTTAAGGTAATCCATAGATGAATTAGCAATAGATCAGCCGTGCATAGTTTGCTCTTTTCCATATTTTTTCATGAGGCCCGCCTCAAATGCCAAGAAAAGTTTCCAGCGCTCGTCAACATCGATCGAGGAGCTATATTTTTTTGCAAACTTTAGAAAGGTCATGAAATGTCTTGCTTCACTTTTCATGAGCATTCTGTAGAATTTTTTTAAATCTTCATCTTTTAGTTGTTGGGATAATATTTTAAAACGTTCACAACTTCTTGCCTCAATCATTGCCGCAAATAACATTTGGTTGACAAAGTGGCTTTCTCTTGAACTATTGTCATGGTTTTGCTTTAAATAACTACTTAGGTCTTTTACATAAGGATCTTTCCGTTCAAAACCCATGGTAAAACCACGCTCAAGTATTTTTTTATGTACCATATCAAAATGCTCCATCTCCTCTTTACAGATTTCTACCATTTCTGAGACTAAATCAGGGTAGTGTGGATATTGAACAATCATTGATATTGCATTACTTGCCGCTTTTTGTTCGCAGAAAGCATGGTCAATTAAAATGTCTTCAAGGTTAGTTTCTACAATGTTTACCCATCTTGGGTCTGTTGCCATTTTTAATCCTAGCATAACTAATATTTATCGTAAAGATATTGACTGTTGGCCTTAAAAAAAACCTTTGGACCTTTATATGACTTCTCTCGTTCATTTTGCCACTTTTCGTATATTTGAAATTCATTAAAAACCATGTCCAAAATTAAGGCTAAAACAAAGCAGAACATATTGAAAAAAGAAACGCTTGAGAAAGCTTTTGAATTTATGTGTAGGGCCAAAACCCTAGCTGAAAAGTATGAAGAAAACAAAGAGTTTACCTCCAAGTATGTTCATGCAACATCAAGGGGACATGAGGCGATTCAGGTTGCACTTGGTATGCAACTTGAGCCTCAAGATTGGGTTTCGCCTTATTACAGGGATGATTCAATTTTGTTATCCATGGGGATAACTCCTGAAGAGCTTATGCTTCAGGTATTCGCAAAAAAAGAGGATCCATTTTCAGGTGGTAGGACGTATTATTCGCATCCTTCTTTAAATAGGGAAGGTATGCCGAAGATTATTCATCAATCCTCAGCAACCGGAATGCAGGCAATTCCAACTACAGGTATTGCTATGGGTATTCAATATCAGGAGCAACATGGTTTGTTAAATGATTCGGAAAATCCTTCGGTTGTTGTTTGTTCTTTGGGTGATGCATCTTGTACAGAAGGAGAAGTTTCTGAGGCATTACAGATGGCGGCGCTCAAGCAGTTTCCAATTGTTTTTCTTGTTCAAGATAACGGTTGGGATATTTCAGCTAGTGCAGAGGAAACGAGAGCTCAAGATATGAGTAAGTATGCGCAGGGTTTTAATGGAATTGACTTAAGGACAATTGACGGCAGTGATTTCCAAGAGTCTTATGAAACTGTTCAAGACGTTTTTCAAGTTGTTCGAAATGAGCGTAGGCCATTTATCATACATGCACATGTCCCTTTATTGGGTCATCATACCTCTGGAGTAAGAATGGAGTGGTATAGAGATGATCTTGATGAAGCACAAAAAAAAGACCCTTACCCTAAGTTAATTACTCATCTGAAGCAGCATGGATGGACGGATGAAGTAATTGAGAGAAAAGAGTCAGAAATTCGTAAAGAAATAGATGTTGAATATGATCTTGCCCGCGAAGCAGAGGATCCATCATTGGATAGCCTTACAGATCATATCTTTGCGCCGACTCCCATCACAGAAGAAAAAGGTGATCGCACTCCGAAAGGGAAAAAGAAAACTGTAATGGTAGATTCAGCATTATTTGCTGTTCGTGAACTTCTTGAAAAGCATCCAGAGGCATTGTTGTATGGACAAGATGTAGGAGGTAGGTTAGGAGGCGTTTTTCGAGAGGCGGCTACCTTAGCGCAAACCTTTGGTGATTCTCGTGTATTCAACACCCCAATTCAAGAAGCATTTATCATTGGTTCAACTGTAGGGATGTCAGCCGTCGGGCTAAAACCAATCGTTGAAGTTCAATTTGCAGATTATATTTGGCCAGGATTAAACCAGCTTTTTACGGAAGTATCTAGGTCTTATTACTTGTCTAATGGAAAGTGGCCTGTAAGTTGCGTCATAAGGGTTCCTATCGGAGCCTATGGCTCGGGGGGGCCATACCATTCCTCAAGTGTAGAATCCGTGCTTACAAATATTAGAGGGATTAAAGTAGTTTATCCGTCTACAGGTGCAGACTTAAAAGGTCTTCTGAAGGCCGCTTATTATGATCCCAATCCAGTAGTTCTTCTTGAACATAAAGGGTTGTATTGGTCCAAAATAAAAGGGACAGAAGAATCTATGTCCATAGAGCCGAGTGCCGATTATGTTATCCCTATTGGAAAGGCTAGAACCGTAAGGACAGCACTCACAGAGGAAATTGAAAAAGGTAATTCTTTAGGGATAATTTCCTACGGACGTGGTGTATATTGGTCACTAGAAGCAATGAAAGGCAATGAGGATCGAATCGAGCTTCTTGACTTAAGGTCTTTAAATCCAATTGACCACGATGCTATGAATGCTTTATGCAGAAGGCACGGTAAGGTTATACTCGTAACGGAAGAGTCAATAGAATGTAATTTTATGCTTGGAGTTGCCGGGAGGCTACAGCGAGATAATTTTACTTTTTTAGATGCGCCTATAGAGATTGTTGGATCTGTTGATACGCCGGCGATTCCCTTGAACTCTGAACTGGAGCTAGCGCTTTTGCCCAATGGAGATAGGGTTAAAGAAAAGATTGAAAAACTATTAAAATTTTAAGTAAATGACATTAAAAGAAACGATAGCTATGGTAGAGGTATTTCACAACTCATTTGGAATTGAAAATCGCAATAATCCCACCGCTGAATTATCTGAATCTCAACGTGAATTACGTTATCGATTAATGGCAGAGGAGAATGATGAATATTTGGAGGCTGTTAAAAACAATGATCTTGTTGAAATAGCTGATGCTTTGGGTGATCAACTGTATATTTTATGTGGAACAATATTAAAGCATGGTTTACAAGATAAAATTGCAGCTGTTTTTCAAGAGATTCAACGCTCTAATATGAGTAAACTAGATGCTGATGGAAAACCGATTTATCGTGAAGATGGCAAGGTTATGAAATCGAATTTATACTTTAAGCCCGATATCAAATCCATTTTGGACAAAAGCTAAGTTATTCACTTTTACATCTTTATTTCTTTTCGATTTAAAGTTCTGTTGTTGTCATTTCTGCTATAGATTTGAATCATGAACGATTTGTCCATATATTTCAAACCATGTATTTCTGAGGAGCTTGAGTTTGAAGAGGAGCAAATGGGACAAATTTTGGTTTCTAATTACGGAGCTTTCCCTGAAATCGAAACTGATTCCATTGCTATTTTTTCAGTTCCGGAATTTCGTGGAGATGCCAATGAAATAAAGCTTGAATCAGAATCACAATTTCGAAAGGAGTTATTGCAGCTTTCTCGCTCTAAAAATTGGACGCGAAAGATTTATGATTTGGGCACGATTGTTCCTGGTGACGATCTTAAGGATACTTATTTCGCGGTTTCAAATGTTACAAGTGAACTTATAAAGCATCGCGTGCTTCCTATTTTGATAGGTGGGTCTCAGGATTTAATTGTTGCAACCCATGATGCATATGCAAAACTTGAACAACTTGTTAATATATGTTCGATAGATCACAGTCTAGATTTGGGAAGTCCAGAAAGTGATGTTGGTTCAGATTCATATCTTACCTCTTTAATGCTCAAACGCCCCTGCTATCTTTTCAATCATGCTAACATTGGCCTTCAGATTCCTTACGCACAACCTAAAGATTTAAAACTAATTGAAAGCTTATATTTTGATGTTTGTCGATTGGGCGAATTTAATGATGATTTTAAGCGCGCTGAGCCACATCTGCGAAATGCAGACGTCATTAATTTAGATTTTAAATCAATTAAGGCTTCTGAAGTATTTTCTCATGCAGCAAACCCGAATGGTTTTCAAGCGCAACAAATTTGTCAAATTAGTAAATACGCAGGTATATCGGATAAGGTAAATTTCTTTGGAGTCTATAATTATTCAGATTTCAATAAGATTTCGGATAAACTTCTTGCCGAAGTGATTTGGTATTTTATTGATGGTGTTCAATCACGTTGGGGAGACTTCCCTATTGGAAGCAAGGCTGGTTATTACAAGTTTATGGTGGAACTTGAAAACGGTAATTATTCAATTACATTTTATAAAAGTCATCGTTCTGATCGATGGTGGATGGAAGTTCCTTATCCGCCTCAAAAAGATGCTAAATACGAGCGCCATCATTTGGTTCCATGCAATAAAGAGGATTACGATCAGGCCATGAAAAATGAAATGCCTGATTTGTGGTGGAAGACCTACCAAAAGCTTACTTAGAATGAAAAGCAACAATTTCTTTGATTTGTTTTTATTATCAATAAAATTATTTATTTTAGCAACTTGAATGTTCTGTGAAATGAAGATTTTTAGGAATTATTCGTGTTAAAAAAACTATATGAAACTCAACAAATCCTTAGCAGGCTTGATTCTCCTTATGGTCTCTTTTTCGACCTTAGCCCAGCAAGACAAATTGATTACTCATTTCATAGAAGATAAAATGAGCATCAATCCTGGTAAAACAGGTCTAGGCCTATACAATTCAATTTGTGCTACATCAATATACAGGAATCAGTGGGATAAAGTTAATGGAGCTCCAAATTCTGCTGTACTTAATGTTGAGGCGGATCTAAGTCGATTTTTCCCTGGAGGAATTGGATTATCTCTTTACCATGATGCAATTGGTTTTGCAGTTCAAAACAATCTTGCAGTCAATTATTCTTATCCTATTACTATCGGTAATTTAGGAACGTTAGGCCTAGGAATTGGGGTTGGAATAATGAATTATGGTCTAAAACCAGAATGGGTACCACCTTCAACTGCGCAAGACCCAGATTTACCCGATGAATTTGCAGCAACAAATTTAGATTTGAATTTCGGAGCTTATTTTAATGGAAAGAATTTCTATGTGGGATTATCTTCTACACATTTAACCGAGTCTTTACTTGCTGATCAAGATGCTAGTGGTTTTGAACAATCATACCAAACAGCAAGACATTACTATATCATGGGTGGTAAGAAGTTTGCCAATATGTTTGGAGGTACCATAGATGCTCAAGTTTTGATGAGAACAGATTTAGTTAAATTCTCGGCAGATTTTAACGCAAGATATATTTATGATTTTGGAAACTCTAAAATGGGTTACGGAGGTTTAACCGTAAGAACTTCAGATGCTGTAGCACTAATGTTCGGTTACACTCCAATGTCTAATTTGACTGTTGGTTACTCCTATGATATTACAGTAAATAAGTTGTCGAGTATTTCTAGAGGATCGCATGAGATTTTCTTTAAATACTGCTACAATTTACCAGAACCACCGAAGCAAAGTGCTCGTCACCCTCGTTGGCTCTAAATTTTTATGTAACTATTTTATCAGTTTATACGTTATACCAAAACTTAAACCTGTAGCAAGTTGATTTGGATACGTTGAACCAAAAAATATAAAATGAAGAAGTTATTTTGTTTGATTGCTTTACTGACCTTCTTTTCCTCGTGTAGCGAGGTTGAGGGTAATTTGGTAGGTGTAAAAGGAAGAGACGTCTTTTATCCAGACGTATTAGGCCCAGGTAAACTTCCGATAGGAATGGTTTATGTTCCATCAGGTGCGTATCAGTCAGGAGAAGATGATGAAGACATCATGGGATTACATACTGCAAGAAAGAAAACCGTATCGGTTCAGTCTTTCTATATGGATGCTACCGAAATTTCAAATAATGAATACCGACAATTTGTTGATTGGGTTAGAGATTCTATCGCGAGAGAGAAGCTTTACAGAAGGAGTTATGGTGCAGATGCTGAGCAATGGGTTCAGATTCCAGATGATTTTTGGTTAATGATGGGTCCTTATGGCGAAATCTATGACGCAGGGTCAGATGTACAGGGTGGTAATACGCCATTCGAGTTGTTTATGGATTCAGCGAACAATGCTGCGATTGATAAATCAATGCTTTTGATAGGTTCTCCATTTATGAAAGGTGCTGAGGCTGCGGGTCCAAACAAGAAAGTATTTGGAAAGAATATGAAACTTGTTAATGGACTTGAAATCAAACCAAAAGATTTAAAAGGTGTTTTAGGAATCAAGAATTGGACGAATGAGGAAACCTTTGTTTTCCAGAATTACTCTAAGAATAGTGCATTTAAGGGTGATAAAACTGAGAAAAAAGGTTTTACAACGCAGCTTACGAAGAAGGCGAAAAAGTATCAACTTGGAAGACTTGAGGCAAGAAAGTACCTCACTTTAGATTGGGAAATGCCATTAGATTACCAGGATCCAGAAATTAATTTCTTACTCTCCGATATGTTCTACAGTGAGCAAGAACGCTTTTATAAAAAGAGAACCATTGATACGCGTCTTTTGTATTTCGATTATTATTGGATTGACTATAAAGAAGCAGCTCGAAGAGGTAAAGTAATTACAACATCAGTTGATTCTAGAAAAACTTTTTCCTATGATAGCTTAGGTAATCCAACATATCGTTCAGACGATTTATACAAAAGAAATAGAAGAGATCCGTTATCTAAGGACTATAAAAGAGATGATCTTCACCGTTCCACACTTTACACAATGGATCAAAATAGCAATAAGGTATGGGTAGATACCACCTTATATACAGATCAAGCGACTGAGGAAGGCGGAACAGAGATAATGGCCAATAAGTCAATATCTAACCCTGACAACCTATATGGTACTATTTTACAAAATCCTGGCCAAGACTTGGATATGGGATATTCAAACAGTAAAGGTGGGCACAATGCTATTCGTGGACATACGGATCGAAGTAGATTTATCATTAAAGAAAGAATTAATGTTTACCCTGATACGCTATGTTGGGTAAGAGACTTTACCTACGCATTCCATTCTCCTATGACAAAGAATTATTTCTGGCACAATGCCTACGATAATTACCCAGTGGTTGGAGTCACTTGGACACAAGCTAAGGCATTTTCAGTTTGGAGAACACAAATTTATCATAGCTGGCTAGAGGCGAATGGAGATTTATTTGTTAATGACTTCCGTTTACCTTTGGAGTCTGAGTGGGAAAGAGCTGCACGTGGAGATCTTGAGCAATCTCAGTTCCCATGGGGAGGTCCTTACATTAGAAATGCAAGTGGATGTTTCTTGGCAAACTTTAAGCCTATGCGGGGTAGATATTTTGAGGATGGAGGATTCCATACAGTGAAGGTTTATTCTTACAATCCAAATGGTTTTGGACTCTATTGTATGGCAGGAAACGTAGCAGAATGGTGTTCAACAGCATTTGATGAATCTCAATACGAATTTGGTCATGATATGAACTCTGATTATGAGTATGAGGCTAAAGATGGAGACCATCCAGTGAAAAAACGTAAGGTTATTCGAGGTGGTTCATGGAAGGATATAGGATATTACCTAAATAATTCAACAAGAACATTCGAATATCAGGATACTGCAAAATCCTACATCGGATTCCGTAATGTGATGACGCACATGGGTAGAGGTGGTAAAGATCTAGACCTAGAAAACGGAGAAGAGATTCAAAGCGATATACAACTTAAATAAACCAAAAACAGTTAATAAAAATCAAATCTATGAGTGGACACGGAACTAGCTTTTTCGAAAGCAAGACTTGGAAGAATATTATGAAATACGTATACGGCCTTGGTGCAGCGGTCGTAATTATGGGAGCCTTATTTAAAATTATGCACTGGCCGGGAGCGTCGCTAATGCTTATTGTCGGTCTTAGTACTGAGGCTGTAATTTTTATCATGTCGGTATTAGAACCTGTTCACTTAGATGCAGATTGGTCGAGAGTATTCCCTGAATTATCAAACGCTGAAGGAGAGGGAGTTGACGAAATAGAGGGTGTAGGATTATATGATTTGATTAAATCTGGTAATGATGAGCCAGGTTCTCAAGCTGACAAGCTTGCTGAAAAGCTTGGCGACGCAGGTATTGATAACGTGCTTATAGGAAGATTGAAAGATGGTATGTCGAATTTAGCTGACAATGCATCGTCACTTGGTTCTATGGCATCAGCAACTGGTGCTACCGATCAATATGTTACGAGTCTTCAAAATGCATCGACAAGCTTAGACAACCTTGCTGATCAATATAAGGAGTCAGCAACTTCAATAGCAGCTATTTCGGGAGAAGGAAATAATTTCGGTCCAGAAATGGAACGATTAAGCTCCAATATTGCAGCTTTAAATAGTACTTATGAGCTTCAGTTGAAGAGTTCACAGGATTATATCTCAAGTGCAGGACAGCTTCAAGAGCTTCAGGAAAGTATTAAATCAGTTATGTCCGATTTAGCAGCTTCAGCTGGAGATACTCAGATTTATAGAGAGAACATGGCGACATTATCTCAAAATCTAGGTGATTTGAATAATGTATATGGCAACATGCTTAAGGCAATGAAGTCGTAATCTTTAATTTATAAATTAAGAACGATAGAACATGGCAGGAGGCAAGGAAACCCCAAGACAAAAAATGATCGGTATGATGTATCTGGTACTCACCGCCTTATTGGCGTTGAACGTATCTAAATCCATACTTGATGCATTTATTAATATTGAAGCAAATGTTGCTGCAGGTAATGTTACCGAGGTGCAGCGTGGTGATGAAAAGAAATCAGATGTAGCCAGTAAGCAAACCAATGATGAAGGCGGTGAGAATAAAACCGCTGTTTCTATATATAAGGTTATGCAGGATATTGATAAGGCCGCTGCTGACAAAATCCAGTTGATAGACAGAGTAAAATTGTTAATTTTTCAGAGCATTGGTGAAGATTTGAGTCCATCAGCTGAACTACCAATTGTGCTCAAGGATAGAGCTACTTTTAAGTTGGACTATGCCAATATTACGAAACCTGGATTGACTGCAAATAGTGAACCGTGTAAACCACTTACGACAAACCTCAATCATGTGCAGAAAAAGGATGCCTATGATGAGCAAATGCTTATAATGGGAATTAATGAGTCTATTCAAACACCCAAAAAAGATGCTCCCGGATTTGCGGTTTGGCCTGCAATGCAGAAATTTCGAAAAGAAATTTGTGATTTAATTGTGAATGCTTCGACGGCTATCGATGAAGATGGGAAAAAGTATTCTTTTAAAGATCCTAAAATCGTTAAGTTTAAAGATTTGAAAGATTTAGATAAGCAATTGTCAAAAGCGCTAGATGCATCTGATATTAAGCAGGATGACAGAGGTATTATCGCAAGTTTATACAAAAGTTTGACGAAAAATGAGATGCAACCTGATCCGCATGAGGAAGGTATGATGCGTCATTGGGTAGGAGGTACATTCGACCATGCACCTGCCGTAGCAGCTATTGCAGCACTATCAGGCCTTCAAAGTGAGGTATTGACAGCTCGAGCAGATGCAATGGCATACCTTTCATCAAAAGTAGGTGGTGGTAATTATGCATTTAATAAAGTTACATCCTTAGCCATCGCAGCTCCTTCTGTAAGTGGTGGGTCAACTGATACCCTTAAAGTAATGATGGCTGCCTTTGATTCGGAAAAGCAACCAGTCGTAACACCTGATGATGGGAAAGGTACATTAATTGAAACTAAAGGAGGTCAAGCTTATGTTGCTTATACTGCTCCTTCTAGTGGTGAAATAGAGCTGACTGGTACAATAGCCATAAAAGATAAGTTTGGTAATTTGAAACCTGCACAGTATTCTACCGTAGTAAAGGTAGTAGAGAAAGGTGGGGCGGTTGCTTTACCAGAAGTTTCTGTAATGTACACAGACTGGGACAATAAAGTGGAATTTAAATCATCCGCTTACAAATCTAAATTAAGTTGTTCTGGATGCTCAAGTAAAAAAACAAAAAAATGGAAAGATTCTGACGGTAAATCTTATTCAGGAGAATGGATTAGAATTGGTAGAGGAACCAAGAAAGTCACTTTAACTTTAATGGGTGAAGACGTCAATGGTACTTCATCTAAGTTTGGTACATATACATTCCCGGTTAAAAGATTTCCTAAACCTGAAATTCAAACCAAGACTATGTCAAAAGCAAGGGGAGGTTTTGTTAAAGCTGGTTTAGGAGCAGCATTTAATTTTAAAGGATTGTCCTACAAAGTGCTAAGTGGTGATGTGAATGGTGTGAATTTTTCAGGCGATAGGGTTCCATCCAAACTACTTGCAAAAATTAGAAAAGGACAAAAAGCGGCTGTTACTGTTATTGTAAAGAGAATGGATACTGGACAGAAAATACCAATTGAAGGGTTGATTACTGTAAATTAAAATAAAGTATTATGAAAAACACTATTTTATCATTTTTAATGATTTTCTGCGTTGCTTCTTTTGTGATATCTCAGTCAGATGTCCCGCCAAGAGGCCCTTATAACACGATGAGAGGAGGAATAACTGATGGTGTTGTAATTAAAGACGAAGTTCCTATTCGAAGTGCAGTTCCTTATGAGCATGTTCGTCTAGCGGACTACGTATGGTCAAAGCGTGTTTTCTCTAGAATAGATGCTCGTGAGAAATTGAATCATGAACTTTTTTTCCCATTTGATTCTTACGATTCAGAATACTTCAAGCCTCCAACTACCGAAAGTGAAGTTGATAGCCCATACTGGATAAAGCATCAAGAAAGATGGTCACTATGGACGGTTATCTTGCGCCATATTATGTTAGGCGATCTTAAAGTATACAGAGTTGCCGATCCTATTTTCAATCCAGCTCAAATAGTTGAGGATGGGTATCAGTTTAAGTATCCAATCGATTTTCAGTCAGGTAAAGATGATTATTTAGAAAATGATGTTTATAAGAATGAGATTCATTCCGTTGTCGCAGCATCTGGACCAGGTCCAAACTTGAAAGCTCCAATTTTGGGTCAAGATGAGATATTAATGAGGACAAGTCAATCATTCGTAGATTGGAGAGATTCAATAGCTGAAATAGAGGATGATCCTACGAAGGCAGAGATTTTGCTTTTTGACCAAGCTGATCTTGAGATGCGATATAACAAAGCTCAAGTGGATGGTGTTTTGAAGGGTGATGGACCGATTTCTTTTCAATCATCACAAGGTATAACAGCTTATAATATTAAAGAAGATTGGTTCTTCGATAAAGAACGCTCGGTATTAGATAAAAGAATTATTGCTATTGCTCCAGTTTGTAAATATACTAAGGTTAAAAAAGAGAGTCATTCGGAAATGCGTGGTGATATGGTAACTTTTTTTGATGGAGTTGAATCATTTTTTCAAGGTGGTTCTTTTGTTCCTCTGGAAGATCAGGCTACTGTTCAGCTAGAAATGTTTTGGTTGTATTTTCCTGATTTAAGAAATGTAATGGTGAATTATTACACGTACAATGATAGAAGTGATGCGCAATGGATGAGCTTTGATGACCTATTCTGGAAAAGAAAGTACAATGCTCAGATTTATCGAACTTCTGATAAGTTTGACCGAGAAATTGAAGATTACAGATTTGGTGTAGACGCGTTGTATGAAGCCGAAAAGGTAAAAGGTGAAATACGCAAATGGGAACATGACGTCTGGAACTATTAAAATATTTTAATATTGATAGAAACCCCTAAGAATTCTTAGGGGTTTTTTTATTTTTGTTCCATGAAGAATATCGGTGATCGTATTAGTTTTGAAGCCTCAAAAGTCAAAACGACGGTTGTTATTATACCGGAGAGAAATTTTCTTGTGAACACGTTAATGGGAGCCTGGCTTGGAATGTGGTATTGTATCGGAGGGACGGTTATATGGTCGTTATTTAAACTTTCGCTCACGGAACAAGAAAGAATTATACTTTACATTTTTTTAGTTTTTTGGTTCTATTATGCATACCGAATTTCTAAGGCATATTTATGGTTAATTTTTGGTAGAGAGTTATTAAAGCTCGATAGAGATGGATTTCACATCAAGAATTCATTTTTCTCATATGGAAAACTGAGAACATATTATTATGAAAATATAAAAGAATTAGAGTTTGTTATCCCAGAAAAAAGCTCCATTCGATCTGTTTGGGAATCCTCTCCTTGGGTCAGTGGAGGAGAACGATTTCAGTTTGAATATTTTGGCAAAACCAAGAAGTTTGGTCGAAAACTATCCTTAAAAGAGGGCAAGCTTTTGTTTGACCTATTAAAAGCAAAGATTAAGACTTATAGTAAATAAAGAATTATGTACGGAAAATTAAAAGAACATTTAACAGAAGAGCTTGCACAAATCGAAAACAACGGTTTGCTAAAAAAAGAGCGAATTATAACCTCTCCACAAGGATCGGAGGTCAAAATTGATTCCGGAGAGGATGTCGTAATTATGTGTGCAAACAATTATTTGGGATTATCTTCCCACCCTGATGTGATTCAAGCCTCTAAAGATGCCCTTGATTCTCATGGTTACGGAATGAGTTCTGTTAGGTTTATATGTGGAACACAGGACCTTCATAAAAGCCTTGAAAAGAGAATCGCAAAGTTTTACGGCACAGAGGATACTATATTGTATGCAGCAGCTTTTGATGCAAATGGTGGTTTGTTTGAACCTCTTTTTAGTAAGGAGGACGCTATTATTTCTGATGAATTGAATCACGCATCGATAATAGATGGCGTGAGGCTTTGTAAGGCTCAACGTTATCGCTATAAGCATTCTGATATGGCTGATCTTGAGGCTCAACTCATTGCGGCACAAGAACAAAGGTTTAGAATAATTGTAACAGATGGCGTATTCTCTATGGACGGTGATATTGCAAAAATGGACGCTATTTGTGACTTAGCGGACAAGTATGATGCTCTGGTCATGACTGATGAATGTCATTCAGCAGGTTTCATAGGAGAAACAGGACGAGGAGTTCCTGAATACTGCGGTGTTCTAGATCGTGTGGATATTATTACTGGAACTTTAGGGAAAGCTTTGGGTGGTGCAATGGGTGGTTATACAACTGGTAAAAAAGAGGTGATTGAAATGCTTCGCCAAAAATCAAGACCATATTTGTTTTCTAATTCTTTGGCTCCTTCCATTGTTGGAGCATCATTAAAAGTATTTGAATTGTTGAGTGGATCAACAAGTCTACGTGACCAATTAGAAGAAAACACGAAGTATTTTAAAGACAAAATCATCGCTGCAGGATTCGATATTAAAAAAGGAGATTCTCCAATTGTTCCAATTATGCTTTATGATGCAGCGTTGTCTCAAAAGTTTGCGGATGGGTTGTTAAAAGAGGGTATTTATGCAATCGGTTTTTTCTACCCGGTGGTAGCAAAAGGTGCAGCTAGAATCCGGACTCAAATTTCTGCTGCACATTCTAAAGAAGAGCTTGATCGCGCAATTAATGCTTTTATAAAAGTTGGCAAAGAACTTGATGTAATTTGATGAATTTTTTATTTTTGAATGCTGGATTTCTATGAAATATAATTGTACAAAAGTATTGTCTTTTCTATGTCTTATGCTATTCTTAGTGCAGGTTGTTTTTGGCTATTCCAATAATTATGAAAAGTCAAATTTAAATTCAATATGTGCTGTCGTATCTTCAGGGACTGAAACCAACAGAGATGCTCATAATCCAATTGAATCGAGTACAGATAATTCTGAACAAGAAGAAAAAGAGGAAAGTCAGGAGAGTGAGGAGAATAAAGAAACCAAAGAGATCGAGGTTATCTCAGCTAGTTTAGCTAGTCAGCGAAATAGTTTTCAATTCTCCGAGATGAATTATTATTACTTGTTTAAACCATCAGAAGGTATTAGAAAAGAACAATATTGCCCGCCAAAGTGTAAAGTTTAAAGACAAGAACATTATCTATTTTTACATTTTATAATAAACTCATGAATAATAAATTTTTTAAACATTGGCAACAGGATTTACCTGCGAGTATTGTTGTCTTTTTTGTAGCTGTACCCTTATGTTTGGGTATTGCATTAGCAAGTGGTGCGCCGCTTTTCTCAGGATTAATTGCAGGGATTATAGGAGGTATTGTTGTCGGAGCGATAAGTGACTCCTCTCTTGGAGTTAGCGGACCCGCTGCGGGTCTAGCTATTATTGTTTTAAATGCCATTCAAGATCTAGGTGCCTTTGAAACTTTCTTGGTTGCCGTAATCATTGGTGGTTTTGTGCAGCTTGTTTTGGGCTTGGCAAGAGGTGGTGTCATAGGCTTTTATTTTCCATCCTCCGTTATTAAAGGGATGCTAGCCGCTATAGGTATTATCATATTTATAAAGCAAATTCCTCATGCTTTCGGATACGATGCAGATTACGAGGGGGATTTATCTTTTCAGCAAGCAGACGGTCAAAATACGTTCTCTGAACTCATTAATATGTTTGACTATGTTTCACCGAGCTCCATGCTTGTAGCTGCTGTCTCCTTGTTTATTTTGCTCTTATGGGACTTGTTTTTGGTCAAAAAGAGCAAATTATTTAAAATTATCCCGGGACCATTGGTGGCTGTTGTATTTGGTATCTTATATCAGGTGTTTTCTTCTAAATTTTTCCCGGAAATGGGTATTAAAGGCGAGCACCTTGTAAGCGTTCCCACATCGTCAAATATGGGAGAATTCCTTTCAAATTTCACGACTCCTGATTTTACTCAGATTACAAATCCAAATGTATGGATAACAGGTGTTACAATTGCAGTCGTCGCTAGTTTAGAAACGCTACTTTGTGTTGATGCAACAGATAAATTAGATCCTGATAAGGGAACCACAAATACGAATAGAGAACTACTTGCGCAGGGCACAGGGAATATGCTTTCTGGACTTATTGGAGGGCTTCCAATTACTCAGGTAATCGTGAGAAGCTCTGCCAATATTCAATCTGGTGGTAAAACAAAAATATCAGCAATTTTGCACGGATTTTTCATCTTGACTTGTGTAGGACTCATCCCTTTCGTTTTGAACCTAATTCCATTAGCAGTATTAGCGAGTATTTTATTTATTGTTGGGTTTAAACTTGCTAAACCTTCGCTCTTCAAGTCTATGTATAAATTAGGTTGGAGGCGTTTTGTTCCTTTTGTAGTTACTATTCTAGGAGTTGTATTTATTGATTTGTTGAAAGGGATTTCATTGGGTATGCTTGTGGCTATTATTACGATTATACCAGCGAAATTAGGTGCCGCATTCTCTATTATTGATGAAACTAAAGGGGAATTCAAGAAACTAAAGATGGTTTTTGCAGAAAAGATCACCTTTTTCAATAAGCGTTCAGTATATAATTCTTTAGAGGAAATCGAGCAAGGTACAGAGCTTGTGATCGATATGAAAGATTCAAGCTATATCGATAGCGATGTTTCAGAAATGATCGATGAGTTTATAGAAAAAGCAGAAGAAAAAAACATCAAAGTATCCTTAATAAAATAGGATAGACACTTTTAAAATTACGAAAAGGAGCTTAGCGGCTCCTTTTTTGTATTCAGAAAGTATTTTAAATAAATGACAGTACTATCTTTATAACTCGTGTAAGGTGTCATTTATTTACTGCACCAATATTTCTTATATTTAATCAACTGTTTTAAGAATGACTACTATGAAAATTTCTTTACGTGGACTACTTTGTTTTTTGAGCTTATTTGTATTAATGAATTTAAATGCTCAGGTTACCCTCACTGGTAAGCTTCTTGACGATTACACTTCTAATCCTATTGATGGCGCTAAAATAAAAGTAAAGGGAATGAATATAGGAGCATTTACAGATGAAACAGGTTCCTTTACTATTTCATTACAAGCGGAACTTCCCATTGTTTTAATTAGCTCTTTTTTGGGTTATACGGATTTGGAGACAACCGTCTCTTCAGTTTCAGAAACAATAGTGATAAGATTAAAAACAGATAAAACATTGAATCTTGAGGAGGTAAATGTGAGAAGCTTTGCCACAGATAAAGAAAAAGAATCTGCACTTTCTATTGAGACAATGTCTCTTGCGGAAATTCAAGAAACACCATCAACTGACTTCTATGAAGGATTAAGCCATATGAAAGGAGTAGATTTAACCTCAGCAAGCCTTGGTTTTAAGGTCGTAAATACAAGAGGTTTCAATAGCACATCTCCTGTGAGAACGCTTCAAATTATAGACGGAGTGGACAATGCTTCTCCAGGTTTGAACTTTGCTTTAGGTAATTTTCTTGGAGCCTCTGAATTAGACCTTATGAAAGTTGAGGTTGTTTCTGGCGCTAGCTCTGCCTTTTATGGACCGAATGCGTTTAATGGAGTCATCAGTATGTATACAAAGAGTCCATTTAAATTTCAAGGATTCAGTGCTTCTGTCAAAGGAGGAGAAAGAATGTTAAATGAATATGCATTGCGCTACGCGAAGGCATTTCAGAATAAGGACGGGAAAGATAAATTTGCATTCAAACTCAATTTCTCCTATCTCTCTGCGGATGATTGGGTAGCTGACAACGCCAATTCCGTTGCAGGTTTAGACACTGATGAAAATAATCCGGGAGGGTATGATGCAGTCAATAGATATGGAGATGAAAACCTATCACCGAATATAAATAATGCTTTAGATATTCAGTCAAGATGGATGACGCCAGGTTTAAGAAGGTGGCACAGAACAGGGTATTGGGAAAAAGATATTGTGGATTACGATACAGAAAACTTCAAAGCATCAGCTGCACTACACTATTTATTTACCGAAGATATTGAGCTTGTTTTGGCTTCTAATCTCGGGACAGGAACAACTGTTTATCAGGGAGACAATAGATTCAGCTTGAAGGATATTCTTTTTGTCCAAAATCGATTAGAGCTCAGGAAAAAAGATGATTTTTTCATAAGGGCATATGCGACAAATGAAGATGCAGGAAACTCTTATGACGCAGTACTTACATCATTTTTGATGCAAGATGCAGCAAGTGATGACTGGGATTGGTACAATCGATATCGTGGGTATTGGACAGGTAATATAACTGATCAGGTCAGAGACCTAGATCCGAATGTGATCTGGGAACCAACCCTAGGTGCGAGCTTAGATATTTCAGCAATCGATTCAGTTGTTGCGGCGAACCCAGAACAGATGGCGGCCTGGCATGACGAAGCGGAAGCTTTTGCCAACGAGGAGCACGGTGACCTTGGAGGAGCATTGGCCTATTTTGAACCGGGAACTGCACGTTTTGATTCTTTACTTTCGGACATTACATCCAAAACTTCGTTCCTTGAGGGTGGATCAAGAATCCAGGACAAATCAGCCCTATATCATCTGCATGGTGAAAAGATTTTTAATACTGAATTTGCCAAATTTACTGTGGGTGCCAATGGTAGAATTTATACACCAAAATCTGAAGGGGCCTTATTTAGTGATACGGGTGGAATAACAATTATCAACAGAGAATTCGGTGTTTATGCCGGAGCAGAAAAAAGATTCAAAGACGATGAGTGGATTGTCAAAGCATCAATGCGTGTCGATAAAAATGAGAATTTTAATTTCTTACCTTCTCCTGCATTATCGTTGATTTGGCAACCAAACAAGGAACATTCTTTGCGGGCAACATTAACCTCTGCCATTCGAAATCCAACGTTGCTCAATCAGTATATGTACTACAACGTTGGTCGTGCCAAGCTTGTAGGGAATATCAGTGGGTATGATTCACTCGTAACCATTGAGTCTTTGAGGGATTATTACTACACACAGAATCCCGATACACTGTCGTATTTTAATTTGGATCCTATTGCACCTGAGGAGGTTAAATCTGTGGAGGTTGGTTATCGCGGGGTTTTGTTTAAAAATCTTTATGTGGATATGAACTATTATTTTAATTCATATACCAATTTTATTGGTTTTACGACTGGTGCAGATATTACCATTCTGCAGAGCGGCTTTGTAGTGAATGATGTATACAGGATTGCCACTAATTCACGAGAAAGGATTACGACACAGGGAGCTACCGTAGGACTAAATTATTACCTCGGTGATCATTATGCCATAAACGGTAATTATTCATGGAATGTGCTAAATAAAGAATCAGATGATCCAATCATCCCTGCATATAATACGCCAGAACATAAGTTTAATATCGGTTTTAGAGGTAGGGATCTGGCAATAAAAAAGTTTAAAGGTTTTGGTTTCAACGTCAATTATAAATGGATCGAAGGCTTTATTTTTGAAGGTTCACCCCAATTTACGGGGAGTGTTCCAACCTATGGTTTATTAGACGCTCAGGTTAATAAAAGAATCGATAAAGCAAATCTAACCATCAAAATAGGAGCCTCTAATTTGCTGAACAATCAGGTGCTTCAAGTCTATGGAGGACCTTTTGTCGGGCGTATGATTTATACCTCACTATCCTTCGATTGGAAAGATAAAAACAATAAATAAGTAGATTTTATTTAATAATCTTTATCTTAGAGCAACTAAAAAAATAACACATGAAAAAAATACTTCTACCTTTTTTAAGCTGTATGGCTATTCTTGGAAGCACATTTGCCCAAGTAAGATACATCGATGAAGTCTTTCCCGATGTAACGGTTCAGACAAATATTGAGTATGGAATGAACTTTTCTGTAATCGCTGCAGGTAACGGACTTCCTTATGTTCCAACAGGAGCAGACCTCACTGGAGATGGAGTTGCTGACATTCCTGCTCTAGAATTTGACTTTTATGAGCCAACAGGAGATACTGAAACGGAAAGACCGTTAGTAATTGTCCTACATACTGGGACTTTCGCTCCAATTATTTATAACGGAAATCCAACAGGTATGCGTCAAGACGCTGCGACAACTATGATGTGTCAAAGCTATGCCCGAAGAGGATATGTAGTTGCGAACCTAGAATACCGATTGGGATGGAATCCAGGTGCAGAGACACCAGCTGAACGAGGAGCAAGTCTTATGAAGGCGGTTTATCGTGCAATTCAAGACACCAAAGGAGCCGTTCGTTTTTTCAGAAGAGACTATGAGAATGGAAATACCTATGGTATCGATACTTCTCGGATTATCTTATCTGGACAGGGTTCCGGTGGTTGGGTAGCTTTAGGTTATGCAACGGTTGATAAATATGCCGAAATTACACTTCCAAAATTTTTGGATGTAGATGAAATTACTGGAGATGTAACAGCCTTAATCGATACTGCAGAAATTGGTGATTGGGATGGTTACGGTGGAGCATTCAACAACGTAAATCACCCTGGATATTCTAATGACGTGCACATGGTATGTAGCATGGGTGGAGGAATTGGTGACTTGAGCTGGTTAGAAGCCGGAGATGTTCCAATGTGCGCTGTGCATTGTCCTACAGATCCAGTTGCCATTTATACTACAGGTGATGTTGCCGTAACGGGTGCAGGATTGATTACAACTGATATCAGTGGTTCTTATGATGTTATGGCAAAAGCGAATATGCTTGGAAATAACGATGTACTGGCAACGGTAAATGCGGGTAGTGATGTTTATACCCTTGGTGCTCAAGCAGCTTCAGCAGGTGCAGAAGGGATGATGGATTTCGGAGGAACCGCTGTCGGAGCTCCTGTGGATAACGCTTACCCATTTGTAACTGCAAATCCATTCGAGGCTTCTCCGTGGGACTTATGGGATGAGGCTACGGTTGAAAATATAGCTTTAAGTCTTGGTTTCGAGGCTGGATACGGAACAGGAATTAGTCAAAATTCATTGGGTCAAAACCCTGATATGGGAATCGAAAAATCCATGGCGTATGTGGATACTACAATGGGTTATTTCTGTAGAAGAATTGTTCGAGCAACGAATCTTGATGATTTAAACAACCTTGATGAAATAGCTGTTGAAAACGCACTTGAGGTGTATCCAAATCCAGCTTCATCTGTATTGGTGTTTAGAGCGAAAGAAGGAAATATTCAATCGATTGCAATACATTCAGCATTAGGTGAATTGGTTCAATCAGAGTCGAATATCTCAACGAATATGGTTGCTTACAATAATCTAAACCTGAAGGCGGGTCTTTATTTCTGTTCTGTAGAAATTGAAGGACAAGTATTCAATCAGAAGGTGATTATCAAATAAGATTTCTAAATAATAAAGTGAAAGCGCTCCATAAATGAGCGCTTTTTTTTTGTTATTAACTTTAAAAACTATTCGTTAAACCCTTGCTTTTTCAGCTCCTTTTCCATGATAGGGATGAATAGAAACGGGAAATAGGATAGTATGAGCATCGCTGGATAACCATATGGTAGCATAGGACTTTCTTCACGAGACTCAAGCACTTGATAGGGTTTTGACCCCATAAAATGGTGGTCTGAGTGCCTTGTCAATTCGAATAGTAAAATTCTACCAAGCAAATGATCTGAATTCCAGGAGTGAATGACTTTCACGTTTTCATAAGTTCCATTCTCTCTTTGTTTTCTTCTGAGCCCATAATGTGAAAAATAATTTTGTGCTTCCAAAATGGATATACCAAAGACAGCAGCAGCGAAGTACAATCCAGCAATCTTTAATCCAGCGAATATGCATATAAGCAATATGAAGGACCAAGGAATGATTGTGAAAAGAATCATAGGATTCAACAATTGACTTCTTCCCATTTTTTTTGATTTTTCAGCCTCTAATCTCCAAGTTTTAAAATACCCTCCGATTTGTGATTTTATGGCGAATAGATAAAAGATATCTCCTTTTTTCGCTGACGTGAAATCATTAGGTGTAGCCACATCTCTGTGGTGACCACTATTATGATAGGTCATAAAGTGATTTTGAAATGAAGTTGTCAGTAGCACATGCGCCATAAATAATTTAAATGGCTCTCCTATTTTATGGCCTAGCTCATGGCCTCCATTGATCCCGTTTACACCAAGAACGGTTCCCATCATTAAGATATATGCGATTAGATCTGCGGTTGAGATATCGGGATTCGATACGGCATGCAGAAAGACATAAATTACATACAAATGGAGTGGTACAAGTAAATAAAGGACGATGTCATAAAACCAATCGCTTTTGGCAAGCTCTTTCTCAGCTTTATTCATATTATATGCATCTTTAGGTAAAAGAACCTCCAATAGGGGCACAATAAGATACAAGCTAATAATACCAAAGTAAGCCCAGGTTCCGATACTGTTCAGACTAATTAATGCCAGAACAGGAGTGAAATAGACGCCGAAATACTTTAATTTGCCCATAAAGATTGAGTTGTACCTAAAGTTATGAAAAAATGAATAAATATTCATTTATGAAGAATCAACAATGGGGCTAAGTTTGGGGAGGGTGATAAAACGCAAAACCTCTAAAACCTTTTTTATATTCGGTTTTAGGTGTTTTTATAGTGGCTCCACCAGGACTCGAACCTGGATCTAAAGTTTAGGAAACTTTTGTTCTATCCCTTGAACTATGGAGCCAAAAGGTAAAGGTATCTATATTCTAAAGAAATTCCTGGATAATCTCCCAAGTTTTAGAGGCTGCTTTATCCCAATTGTAATCTTGGGCTTTTTTAAGTCCATTTTCTATTAGCTCCTCTCTTTTAGCAGAATTAGTCGTGATTTCTTCCATGCGCTTTGCCATATGAACAACATCAAATGGGTTGAAATATAGCGCAGCATTTCCCGCTACCTCTGGCAGGCAGGTTCTGTCACTGGATAAAATAGGGACACCGCATTTCATCGCCTCAACCAATGGTATGCCGAATCCTTCAAAGTATGGCGGGTAAACAAGTGCAAAAGCACTTGCCATTAGCTTTGTTAAGGTCTCCATTTGGACATGTCCTGTGAAAAACACATTTTCCTCAATCGCTTCAGGTACGTTTAAGGATTGTTTTCGCCACATATTACTGCCAACAACAAGAAGCTGATATTCGGGATTGTTTTTATGAAATAGTTCGTAGGCATCTAATAGGCGTTCAACATTTTTTCTTGGGTGAATAGAACCAACGAATATAAAATAAGGTTTTCCTTTTGTATACGATTTTTGATGTTTGACCTTCTCTTTATTTGATATAGGGATAAATTCATTTGAAACACCATTGTAAATGACACTTATTTTTTCTTGCTCAATATTATAGCAATTAGCTATGTCATTTTTTGAGTATTCCGATACGGTAATAATTTGATTTGCCTTACGTGCATATTGTGGATAATAACGCCTGTAATACCAGCTTACCCATTTTGGTGAATCTTCAGGGTAATGTTCAAAATTCAGGTCATGAATAGTGGTGATTTGCGGTATTTTCGAATTTAAGTCACAGATACCATCAGGCGACCAAAATAAATCAATTTTATAGCGCTTTAGAACTTTGTGAAGAGGATAACCGGTCCAAAATAAAGTCAGTAATGGGTGTCTAGTGGGAGGGCCTATTTTTATCGGGATACAGTTTTTTGCAAAAACAAATGAATCGTCAAAATCTCGATCAAAGATCAGATAAAAGGTATGCTCCTTCTGATTTTCACAAATCCTTTTTGTGATTTCATAGGTGTAGTTCCCAAAACCCTCGAGCTTTTCTTTTAAAAGATGTCTGCAATTTATGGCTATGTTCAAATCTAAAACTGATGGATGTAATTGGTCTTTTTTTCCTGTTCTATTGTTGTTTCTGGTCCATGACCACAGTAAACAGCCGTGTCTTCAGGGAGCTTAAACATAGTTTCAAAAATAGACTTTTTCAACGTATTTATATCTCCTCCCGGTAAATCCACTCGTCCGAAGCTACCATTAAAAAGTACATCTCCATTTATAACGAACTTATTGGCTTCGTTGTAAAAAACAACATGACCAGGCGCATGACCAGGGGTAAAAAACACTTTAAATGAAATATCTTCAAATGTAATAATAGTGTTGTGCTCAAGAAAAAAGTCTGGTTCTGGAGATTCTTTATAGGCCTGAAAACCATACATTTCGGCATAGTTTTTTACCGAATGGAGGGTGTTTAAATCATCTTTATGGATATAGAAAGGGATTTTATACTTTTCTTTAACGGCGTAATTTCCTAAAATATGATCGATATGTGCATGTGTATTGAGGAGTGCTAAGGGTTTTAACTCGTTACTTTCTATAAAATCAAAAAGCTCCTCCTCTTCATGAGCGGAATAGCATCCCGGGTCTATAATGACGCAATTTTTATTCGGAGAAACAACTATATAGGTGTTCTCTTGAAATCCATTGAATTGAAACGAAACGACTTTTAACGACATAAAACAAACACTTATCTAATGACGTTAACGTGACCACTCAATTGATATTGTTTATTTGCGAAATCAGTATAAGTAAGTTTCCAAATGTAGGTGCCATCTTGGCATTTTTTTCCGTTGAAAGTTCCATCCCATGATTGACTAGCTTCTGTCATTGTATGGATTAATTCTCCCCATCTATTAAAAATGAGACATTCCATTTCTTGAATGTTTCCTCCCGAAACCTGAAAGGTCTCATTCAATCCATTATTGTCTGGTGTGAATGTATTAGGTACATATATAACGGCGTCATAGTATATATTTATGAACTCATCAGACTGACAACCATTTAAATCAGTGAAGGTTACTTTATAGGTTATTTCTTGATTGGGTGTTGCGATAGGATTGTCACAATGGATACAGCTCAAGAATTCAGCTGGCGACCAAATAAAACCTCCCGTTTGATTTGAATAGGCATTGAGTTGTATTTGGTCCCCATAAAAAGCAAGGACATCATTGGAAGTTTCAAAAGAAGGGTATGGATATAGTTCAACAAGAACATAAGCCGTATCTCGACAGCCGTTTTCATCTATTCCAATCACTGTGTAATCTGTCGTTTCAATAGGAACTACAGTTGCTTGGTTTTCAAATTGATTTATCACCGTGTTTGATGGGAGCCACTGGTAAAATACAGCTCCATCCGCCCAAAGGTATGCCTCTTCTTTAGGGCAAATGATTGTATCATTACCTGCTGAAATTTCAATTTCAATTACATTGGCATAAATTGAATCTATGATTATTCCACAAGCATTTCCAATCTCTACATAAAACCACTGATTGCTTGTCGGTCCTATTACTGCAACGGGTCCATCGCTGCTGAAAAGATAAGGATCGGCGACCCATGAATATGTTTCTCCTCCATTTGCAACCACTGGCTCTTGGGCACCAAGACAGACCTCTATTTCATCATCGAGGTTTGAGATAGGAGGATCAAAATAGACCGTTATGTTAGTTGTATCATAATTTACACAGCCATCGGAGGTAGTAACTGTTGCGATATAAGTGATTGAGGTGTCAGGAGTAGCAACAGGGGTAAATGAAGTTGGGTTATTTAAATAGAGTGGAGGACTCCATATAACGGACCCTTCACCGATAACCTCAAGGCTCACATTTTCTCCCAAACAAATATTTGCATCGTCAGAAATAGAAATGCTATTTTCAAACACTTCTAAAGTAAGTTGAAGTGTTTGAGATCCACAGGTATCAGAAATTGAAACCGTAAATATCGTTGTTTCATCTATTGTTGCTATTGGCGTAGCTGAGCTAGGATTGTCCAAAAGATCAGCGGGTTCCCATTCATAAAATGCGCCTCCAAAGGCCTCCAGCATATAGGTTTCTCCGGGACAAATCGGCGAGACAGGATCTACAACACCTCCTTCAAAGGCTCCAATATTTATGAAAAGTGATACGGAATCTGGGCTAAAACAACCAGAAGTATCGTAAACTAAAAGTTGTACCTCATAGGTGCCTGGCTCTGTGTACTGGTATATAGGTTCTTCTTCCGTGGAGGTTCCGCCATCTCCAAAGGTCCATATGTAAGCATTTCCGTTTTCGCTATTGTTCTGAAAGAATACAGACTGAGGAATACAAATTAAAGGAGCCGGCTGCGCTGCGGCCGCTTCTATTGTACTCAGCTCAAACTTGAAGGTGGCCATATTGCAGTTGGCCGATACGTTGGTTTCGGCATATGCTCCAGGAGTTGTAGTAAAACCAGTTGGATTTCCACCGCAAGCTCCACAAACCGCATGATATATTCGCCCTGACTTATCGAATCTGCTTGTCCCACCGTCAACGTGATTAGAGCTACTATTCAATCCTCCCATGAAAGTTGCATATTTTAGGTTAGATGCATTTTGGTCTAAAACTGCGATGTAAAAATTATTTCCATTGGTTTGACTCTGGTGGGCATCAAGTGTTGTGATAAAACCATTTGTAGAAGAACTAGGTACATTGCTTTGATTCAAAACTCCTCCCCATCCAGCGAGGTATATATCATAGCAGTCAGAAACTAAAAATGCTGTCGGGGATATTTCTACGTTTCCTGTTCCAGCGCCAATCATTGTAGTCCATTCGATACTGGACAAGGAGGCATCATATTTCCGAACAAATTGTCCTGAATTAGGTGATCCGAAACAACCTGGTGAAATGGGCCAATTTGTTTCTGTTTGACCATATACGTAAATGTTATTATCGATATCGTATTGAACAAAGTAGGTTTGATCGTATTCAGCAAAACCCATGTAAGTGCCGGAGATTAAGGCTCCCGTATTAGCATTGAATTTTGCTACATAACCATCAGATATTCCGCCATTAAAGGTGAGATCATTTCCCTGGCTAAATAAGCCATTAGAATTTGTTCCTCCAGCAATACATAGTTCGCCTAATTCATCATTGACTTGAATGGAATTTCCTGATTCTGACCCTATACCTCCAAAATAGGTGCTCCATAAAAGCTGGTCAAGACCAGGAGGCATTTTGAAAAGAACTGCATCTTGCGTTCCGCCTAGCATTGATTGTTGAGGGTTAATCAAAGGAAAATCTGAGGAATAGCTGGTACTTGCGACATACACATTATTGTCTTCATCAAGCATGATTTCCCCTCTAAATTGATCTCCATAGTTGTAATGCAGCTGATCCAAATTTAGTCCATCATTTCCTGTACCCCCTAGATAGGTAGAGGCAAGTAGATTATCACCTGCTGCACTAAGACGTGCTACATATATGTCCGAGCCCATAAAGCTAATGCTGTTTTCTGTTACAGAAGGACCGCCATTAAATATATTGTCGTAAGAAGCGCCTGCCATTGGAAAGTCTGTAGACCCTGTAACGCCATAAATAAATAATTCTCCGTTGTCTGCGCATACCAGACTATGAGGTGTCTCATTGCCACTGCCGCCAATATAGGTGGAGTATAATAAAGAAGTTCCCTGGGTATTAAATTTTGTAATACCTAGGTCGGTAGGAATTGCACCTTGGCCTCCCTGATAGGAAAGGTCAAAAGCTCCGGTTGTAACAGGGTACTCAATTCCCATTACAATTCCTCCGCCAAATAAGTTCCCATAAGGGTCAGGAGTTGCAGTAAAACCCCAATTGTCAGATTCAGAACCCGCAAAGGTAGAGAAGGTTAAACTCGGGTCGATATAAAGTGATTTTGAATGGTCATACCCATCAGGAAGGTGAAAAGAAATTTCTTCACCGGTTTTTTGATAGTTTATTTTGATTTTAGATTTGTGACCGGATTCATCAATCTCATATGCTATTGGAGCAGATTGCTCAATAGTTCCGAATCGATTTGATATCATTAACACGCCATTTCTAATGAACACCTTATTTGCACCATCAAAACTCCATTTTATTTGTGATAGATCAGCACCCGGGGCTATTAGGAAGTTATAGCTTAATTGACCGTTTTCTCCTTTGTAGATTAAGTCGACTTTTTCATAAAAGCCCTTGTAATGAACGTCGTTGTATGAATGTATATTGCTTTTCCATTTGGAAGAATCTTTTCCTATAAAATAGTTTTTGAGGTCTGGAGAGGGATTGCTATTTTGTCTTTTGGCTTCAGTATTTGCGCCGATAAAATTTTGGTGAATCACATGAATGCGCTGAGCTTCTTGCTCTTCGTGATCATGTGAATGGTGATGATCATGTCCTTCTCCGTGTGCCATAAAATCTGTAAGCATGAAACACATGCCGTCTTTTTGCAGAAATAGTTTACCGAGGGTAAGGTCAACAGAATAGTGTATACGGGTATCCCATTGCCCCGTATTTGGGGTCATCCAGATTTCTTGAGCAAGGAATGATGATGCGCAAAAAATAGCTGAGAATAGGGAGAATAGTCTCATTTAGTCTAAATTACAACGAATAATTAGCTTTCTTATTATATAAACACCTAGTCTTCAGTTTAGTTGCCTCGAGTCTGAGTGTAATCCCTAAGGCACTTGTATGTTCAGCTGCTTTTTCGTTCCTTTGTGTGCTTCACTATACGAAAACTATACCAAAACTAAACTAATGAAACCCATTCTAACAATCCTTTTAATATTAGCCATAACGCCTTTTGTCTCAGCGCAAAAATATTCACGTGTTAAAGTATTAGCAAATGATCAAGAGCTTAGACAAATCGCCGACTTAGGAGTCGCTGTAGATCATGGAATTCGAAAGAAAAACACCTTTATTATTACAGATCTTTCTGAATCTGAAATAGATATCCTGAGTGAATATGGTTATCCTTATGAAATTGAAATTGACGATGTAAAAGAATTTTACAAGGATCGTTTGAGTCGTCCCTCAGAGCATCCATATGAGAAAAATGAAGATTGTTCGGGAAGTAATGGTGGATCAGGTTCATTCGTCCCTACCGTTCCATCGAATTTTAATCTTGGTTCTCAAGGAGGTTATTTGACGTATGACGAGATGCTTGCAGAGCTTGATGACATGTACGCCCAATATCCCAATATTATTAGCCAAAGATCGCCGATATCCAATTTCAATACCTATGAGGGGCGTCCTATTTTTCACGCCAAAATCTCAGATAATCCGAATTCAAATGAGGCAGGAGAGCCCAATGTTTTATATACGGCAATCCATCATGCTCGAGAGCCAATGAGCCTTATGGAAACCATTTTCTATATGTGGTATTTATTAGAGAACTATGGAAACGACGATGAAGTTACTTACCTCGTAGACCATACCAGAATGTTTTTTGTACCATGTCTTAATCCAGATGGTTATATCTACAATGAAGAAGAAGATCCAAACGGTGGCGGCATGTGGCGTAAAAACCGCCGAGACCATCCAAATAGCAATAACTTTGGCGTCGACCTAAATCGAAATTACTCCTACGGTTGGGGTACGACTGGAATTAGCTTCAATACAAATAGTGATGTTTATTGTGGAACTGGTGCTTTTTCGGAGCCTGAAACACAGGCCTTGCGCTGGTTAGTAGAGAATTATGATTTTGAAACAGCATTTAATGCCCATAGCTATTCCCCAGCGATTTTATTTCCTATCGGAACCACGGATGAGGAATTTGCGGCGCATCATGATTATTTTCAGGACTACACCAATCATATGTGTGAATTCAATGGTTATCCTGCGTTTAAAAGTTCAGGTTTGTATCCTGCTTCGGGGGACTCAGATGACTACATGTATAAAGACGATGTAGGTACAGGTGAAAAAGACACCATATTTGCACATACACCAGAGGTAGGTTCTGCGTTTTGGCCAGGTTCAAATGATATCAATCCAACCTGCCAGGATATGGTCTTTCCAAATTTAGTTTTGGCTCATGTATCTAGGAATTATGTTGTTGTAAAAGATACAGATCCAGCCATCGTTGCAACTTTAACGGGTGATTTTAACCATACCGCAAAGCGATATGGTAGAGAGTCTGGGCCGGTTACTGTTTCAATAGAACCAATATTGAATATAAGTGCAGTGGGAAGTGCTTTGGTATATAATCTGAATACTTCAGAAACACAAAATGGAACCATTTCTTATACTCTTAATTCGAACATTCAGTTTGGTAATGAGATTAAGTATATTCTTAAAACTGACAATGGCTTTTGGGTCAAAAAAGATACCATTACAAAAACTTATGGTGCAATAACATTACAAGCTTTGGAGGATGCTACGACACCGACAAACTGGTCCGGGAATTGGGCGACTACTACTTCGACTTATGTTTCCCCTTCAAAATCTTTCACAGATTCACCCAATGGAAATTATTCGAATAACCAAACTCGGAATTTATATTACAATCCCGATATCGATTTAACCAATGCTATATCTGCCAAAATCACTTTCTATGCAAAGTGGGATATTGAGGCCAATTATGACTATGTTCAATTTCAGGTGTCCACGAATGGAGGAAATTCTTGGATTGGACAGTGTGGATTATATACGGTTCCTGGAACAGATGATAACGGAAGTGTCCAGCCTGATGGAGACCCAGTATACGAGGGTGTGATGCCTGATTGGGTTTTAGAGGATATCAATCTAAGTGATTATTTGGGGCAAGTCATTAATGTGCGTTTTCGATTGCGTTCGGATGGAGGAGTGACCGAGGATGGTTATTATTTTGACGATTTCAAAGTCTTTTACAATGAAGCTCCTCAGGGTACGGCACCAGAATCATCTTTTACGCCTTCTTCCTATGAAGTTTGTTTAGGATCTACAGTTTCCTTCAATGATTTTTCTTCTGAACAACCTACAGATTGGTTGTGGGACTTTGGCGATGGTTCATCGTCTACGGATCAAAACCCATCTCATACTTATTCAGGATCTGGGCCTTATGTTGTAACGCTTACCGTTTCGAATGAATTTGGTTCGAATGCATCGATTCAAACGATTTTGGTCAATGAACCACCACTTGTCGAATTGACGACAAGTGATGCTGATAATATCGTCTGTGTGAGTGACGGGTTTGTTCAGTTAACTGGAACACCATCGGGTGTTCAATTTTTTGGACCTGGTGTTACAGGCACTACTTTTAATCCCCAGGCTGCTGGAGCTGGGACACACGCCATTTCTGCAATTTTCACAGATGAAAATGGTTGTACAGGTGAAAGCACTTTAGAAATTCTTGTTGAACCATGCGCATCGCTGTCAGATTTTTCTTTTTATGATGTAAAACTATATCCCAACCCGAATGAAGGTCTTTTCTTCATAGAAGGAATGGCAACTGGGACCCCTTTTCAGGTTTTAAATCTTCAAGGGCAAACAGTTTATACTTCTAAAATAGAAGGTCATACGCATGCCTTAGACTTGTCCTTTACTTCGAAAGGTGTATATATCATGGAGGCGCGTATTGATGGTGTTTTATGTAGGTTGAAGTTTACGAAGTATTAAGCGTTAGCACCTAAGTTTTCTATATTATTTAATTTCAATTCAACACAAATGCGGTACACACTAAAAGGTAATTTTGGCAAAATGGATTTTGTTTCAGATGAGGAAGGCAAAGCCTCTGGCTCCTATCAAAAGTCTGGATCAATTACAGGAACGTTTACCCATCAGAGATTTCAGGGCACATGGCAAAATAAAGGCTTTGAGGGACTGGTTGAATTTTCGATTACTGACGGCGTTCTAGAAGGTAATTGGAAAAAAGGTATGGAGCCAGGACCAATGAGAAGCAAGTGGAAAGGTGAGGTAGTTTCTATGGAGGCATCAGAAGGAAGTGAAAACATAGATAATACTGTTGCAGTGCAAGAGGATTTTAAAAAGGAAGAAGACACACAATCCATACCGAGTGATGAGGTGTCTCTTGAGGAAAAGAGTAGTATCTCAAGTTTTGACCTAAATGAAGAGAGGGATGAGCTTTATGAAAAATCGTTAAGTATCGCAATAGAAGATGAATGTATCTCATACACTATTCTACAATCTCAGTTGTTTATTGGTGCCAATCGAAGTAAAAGAATCATTGATCAACTAAAAGAGGCTGGTATTATTGAGCATGATCCTATTGGCGGAACAGATCTTCATAGTTTGAGAGATGAGCACAAAATACCTGTTAAAGAAGATTGCACAGAAGAAGAAATGAAAATCCTATTTAAGGAGGCCCGTGATTTGGTTATGGAGGAACAACGTGCCTCAGCATCCTTACTTCAAAGGAAATTGAAACTTAGTTATAATTTAGCGGCTCAATTAATGGACGAATTAGAATCAGCTAGAATTATATCCCCGTATGATGTTGATGGGCCTAGAAGCGTATTAGTTGGCTCTTTGCAGGAGCTTAAAAATAGAGCAGCTGAAGAAAAACAAGCTACAAGATTAGCTGCAATGGAAGAAAGAGAAGAAAGAAAGAGGATCTCTGAAGAAAAAAAGCTTGAGCGTGAGCGACTCATTGAGGAAAAACGTTTGGCTAAAGAGGCGGCAGAAAGACAATGGCATTGTCTCATAAAGTTTTCATATATACAAGAGGTCGATGTCCGAGGAGCAAAGCCATCTCGCGTAAAATCAACTTTTAAATACTGCTTTGATGACGAGCCTTCTGATTATGACATAGAGCGTGTCGTGTCTCGATGGGTGGATGACTTAGACCGTGAAATAGACGAAGCAAGACTGCAGTTTGACGAAGTTTTATCTTGGAGGAGGCTTAAGGTTGTAAAGGCTTGTAGTCAAAGTGAGCTTGAAGAATTGGGCTATTTTGTGTAATCCCAATTTATGCTTTCGTGTGCCAATACGCAAGACCTATAAATAAGGCTTGAAAGGGCAATCGAACAATCGCAGTGGTCTGACTAATGTCGATGGCTTGCTGAGCTGCCTCATTTTGAGCAAGGTATATATTGGCTGGGAATACTGCCACTAGTAGTGCAATCAGTCCCCATCCGGCAATCTTCCTATATTTTTTAAATAATAGCAGTCCTCCTAAAAGAATTTCAAAAATGCCACTTACATATACTGCTTCATGGTGTAATGGAAGGTAATCCGGCATAATCGCCAAAAAGAAATCTGCATCAATAAAATGTCGGATGCCCACATAAATATATGCAGCACTCATAAAATAAATCGTCATTTTCTTGAATCGGTTCATAGAAGTGTAGTGGTCTATTTTTTTCTATTTTTCATTCTAAATCGTTGAGATCCGCACCTTTTTTGTCTTAAGGCGTTGGTTGTTTAGTTTGTTACAAAGCACAGAAGCCTTTGAGGCATCAACGGCAACGAATGCACAGTCATTTTTAAGCTCAATAACACCTAATTCACTCCCGTCAATATTTCCTTTCTTTATAAAAAGTCCTACGATGTCTCCTTTTGAGATCTTATCCTTTCGTCCTCCTGAGATATAAATTGTTTTCCATTTGTTTTTTGGAATGCTTGGTCCTTTAGAGATTTTACTGGTTTTTATTTTTCGCGCATATTCCGGTATTTTATCATTTTTACCTTTAATGCAAAAGGCGGCTCCGTCTGAATTCATTCTCGCGGTGCGACCATTTCGGTGCGTGAACTCTTCTTCGCGCGGAGGCATTTCGTAGTGAATGATATAATCTAGACCGGGTATGTCAATTCCTCTGGCCGCTAGATCTGTCGCCAACAGGGTACGTTGACTAGAATTTCTAAATTGAATCAGGCTTCTCTCTCGATCTATTTGTTCCATACCTCCGTAAAAACAGGTGTGCTCCACCTGGTTTTCCTCTAGGAATTCAGAAACTCCGTTCAAAGTATTCTTGAAGTTACAAAACACAATACCTCTTTTGTTGCCAAGAGATTGGAGCAGCTCAATTAAAGTGTCAAGGGTATTTGTCGTAGAATTTATCCATGATAAATCAAGAGATAGTTTCTTTTTTTCAAGAAAATCAAGACAAACGGGGTTTTGGAACTCCATAAATTGTGGCACCTGCTCTTTGTGTGTTGCAGACGTTAATATTTTTCTTTCCAATGAGCTGAGCGCGGATACAATCTCCTTCATCTCTTTTTCAAAACCAATTTCTAAGGATTTATCAAATTCATCAATGACAAGACTTTTTATTCCTTGTAAAGTAATTCGATCTCTTCTAATGTGATCTGCCACCCTGCCAGGCGTACCGACTAAAATACTCGGCGCATGTGTCAATTCTATTTTTTCTTTCGCACCAGACCTACCTCCGTAAACAGCATTTACTTTAAAACCTGTTCCCATATCTCTTACAACTTGTTCTATCTGAATAGCAAGTTCTCTAGCAGGTACTAGAATCATGAGCTGTGTTTGCGATAAGCTTGGATCAAGCATTTTTATAAGCGGTAGAAGAAACGCTAACGTTTTCCCTGTCCCTGTTGGGGATAGTATTAGGATCTCTTTTGAGGAATTTATTGCCTCTATTGCTTCTTCTTGCATAGGATTGAGTGCCTCAATTCCCATTTTTTGCAAAATTTCTGATTGATTTTTTATTTGATTATTCATGGTGAAAAGCTCCTTTAAAGAAGCACAAGTTAAGTAAATGATAAGTGCCGTTAGAACGGCACTTTCAATTCAGTCGGGATGAGTGGATTCGAACCACCGATCTCGCGCCCCCCAGACGCGCACTTTAACCGGACTAAGCTACATCCCGGATCGGAGCGTAAAAATATGAATTTGTGAGGAACAAGCATAGGAATTAGATTGTTCTTATTTGTAATTTTACAATATGAACAAGTTTAAAACTTGGATTGGTGCCATGAGGTTGAGAACATTACCTCTATCTCTTTCTGGAATTATCGTTGGATCAGCGCTTGCCGGTTTATTGGGCCAATGGGATTCATGGATCTTTTTGGCTGCGATGTCGACTACGGTACTTTTTCAGATTTTATCAAATCTTGCGAATGACCTGGGTGATAGTCAAAAGGGTACAGATAATGAGCATCGCGTTGGACCTGCACGTGCAGTTCAATCTGGGGAAATTTCTTTGCTAGAAATGAAAAGAGGAGTCATTGTTTTCGTTGTTTTATCTTGTATATCTGCTGCTGGATTAATCTACTTGAGCCTACCTAACCTCACCAATAATTTATTAATGTTCTATGGGCTTTTAGCCCTTTTATCTGTGCTTGCTGCAATGCTATACACACTAGGAAAGTCTGCTTATGGTTATTCAGGACTTGGAGACATAATGGTATTTCTGTTTTTTGGTTTTGTTAGTGTTTTGGGCGTTTTTTCACTTTATGGTTTGACTTTTGAGTGGCTGACTGTTCTTCCTGCTATTACGATTGGTTCTTGGAGTGCTGCAGTTCTAAATTTAAATAATATGCGCGATGTTTCTAACGACGAGGCTTCAGGGAAACGTACGATGGTTGTAAAAATGGGATATCAAAGGGCCAAGTATTACCATGTTACTTTGCTTTTTTTAGGTTTTATATCGTGGTTATGGTTCATATTAGTAATTGGAGCGGTTTCATGGAGTTTTCTTCCTGAGATTGCTTTATTGCCAACTTTTTTTATCCCAGTTCATTTGAAATATGTTTTTTCAGCGCCTGAACCGCGAGTACTAGATAGCGAGCTTAAGAAACTGGCTTTCATGACATTTTTTTCGGCACTTTTATTCGCGATTTCTTTGTTGATTATCCATTAATTAGATTTCATTAAATCTCTTTATCAAGGCTTTCATTGTGTGAGATAATTCAGTAAATTTGCATCACCTTAAATTAAAACAATTAACATGAATATATTAGTTTGTATAAGCAAGGCTCCTGATACGACATCAAAGATTTCTTTTTCCGAAGGGAATACAAAATTTGATGAAAATGGAGTTCAGTTTGTAGTAAATCCTTACGATGAGTGGTATGCGTTAGTAAGAGCTCTTGAATTGAAAGAAGCTGGAGGCGGACAAGTGACAATCATCACTGTTGGTGGTATTGCTGACGATGCTATTATTAGAAAAGCACTCGCAATCGGTGCCGACAATGCCGTGCGTATTGATACGGAGCCAAAAGATGCATATAATGCAGCTATGCAAATTGCGGCATATGCTAAGGAAAATTCTTTTGATCTTATTTTGACAGGAAAAGAGACCATTAATTATAATGGTTCTCAGCTGGGTGGAATGCTCGCAGAGGGCTTAGATTTACCATTCTTATCCTTGGCGACTAAGCTCGATGTTTCAGGATCAACGTTAACAGCAGAAAGAGAAATTATTGGGGGAGTTCAGGTAGTCGAAGTTGAGGCACCAGCTGTAATTAGCTGTGCTAAAGGAATGGCAGAGCAAAGAATCCCCAACATGCGTGGAATTATGGCAGCACGAACGAAGCCGTTGACTGTTGTTCCAGCGAAAGAAATCGATGATTTAACGACTTTCGTTTCATATGAAATGCCTGGAGAGAAATCAGCGGTCAAAATGATTGATCCAGAAAGTATGGACGAGCTTGTTTCGTTGCTTCACAGCGAAGCTAAAGTAATTTAAGTAAAAAATTCAACAAATGATATTAGTATATATAAATTCCGAAAATGGCATTTCCAAAGCGTCTTACGAAGCGATAACTTATGCCAATAAACTTGGTGATGTAGTTGCTTTGAGTAATGGCACATTGTCAAATGATGAACTCTCATCAATGGGTCGTTATGGCGCTACAAAAGTATTAGTTGATCGTGCCGTGAATGGCGCTGATCAGCAACAGATTGTTAGAATGATTGCAGAAGTTGCGGGTTCAGAGAATGCAGACACGGTTGTTTTTGTTCATGACCTTTCTGGTAAGGCCGTAGCACCAATGCTATCTGTTCGTATGAATGCAGGATTGGTTTCTGGTGCAATTTCTTTGCCGGATGATTCTGGTTCAATTGCCGTAAATGTTTTCTCCGGAAAGGCGATTGGAAAGGTGAAGGTAAATTCTGCCTCAAAGATTATTTCCTTGCTCCCGAATAGCTTGCCGCCAGAAGAGGTTGGCGAAAACTGTTCCGTTGAAGAGGTATCTACCCAACCAGGTGAAGCTAGAATTAAAGTACTTTCTACCAAAAAACCAGAAGGAGAAATTCCATTGCCTGAAGCAGAGCTTGTAGTTTCTGCGGGTAGAGGATTGAAAGGCCCTGAAAATTGGGGTATGGTTGAAGAATTGGCAGAGAAGTTAGGAGCTGCAACAGCTTGTTCGAGACCTGTAGCAGATATAGGCTGGAGACCGCATCATGAACACGTTGGTCAAACAGGTGTGGCAATTCGACCAAATTTATACATTGCAATTGGTATCTCTGGAGCGATTCAGCATTTGGCAGGTGTAAACGGTTCAAAGGTCATTGTCGTTGTGAATACAGATCCTGAGGCACCTTTCTTTAAAGCTGCTGATTATGGTATCGTTGGTGATGCTTTTGAGGTAGTGCCTCGACTGAATCAAGCCATAGAGAAGTTTAAAGCATCTTAAAAACCCTATATTAGTGTAGCTTTATAGCCTCAAATATGCAAAAAGTAAGATTAGAGATTTCCGGAATAGCCTATAGCCAGACGCAGTCAGGTTCTTATGTTTTGACCTTATCAGAGGCTTCAGGGAATAGGAAATTACCTATTGTTATTGGAGGGTTCGAGGCTCAAGCAATTGCTGTAGAATTAGAAAAAATGATTCCGAACCGTCCTTTGACACATGATCTAATTAAGGCGTTTTGCGTCTCTTTTGATGTAGCGATAAAGGAAGTCCTCATTTATAAATTTGTTGAAGGTGTATTTTACGCTAAGCTCATTTGTGAAAGAGATGGCGTTTTGACGGAAATTGATTCTAGAACCTCCGATGCTATCGCTGTTGGGGTACGTTTCAATAGTCCGATATACACCTTTTCTAATGTTTTAGAAGATGCAGGAATCACGAGGGATCAAGAGGATGCTTTTGAAAGTGACTCACTAATCAGCCAAGACGACGATACATTGGAACTGGAAGACGCAACAACCAGCTATTCCTCTAGTTCAATGGAGGAGCTAGAAAAACAACTTCAAGATGCTCTTGAAAAAGAGGATTATGAGCTTGCTTCGAAACTAAGAGATGAGATTAAAAAACGAGATCTATAAGTTACTTTTAAGTATATTTTGTTGTGTTTCCCTCTCAGGTTTCACAACAGCCGCTCAACAGAATCATTTTCAAGATGAGGAATATTACCGTTCAGGTAAAAAGCTAACACTCTCAAAAACGGGAGTGTTTGAAAATACTGATTACGAATTAATTTCATTGAAATCTGGTGTTTGGCGCATATCAAACGATACGATACACTTTTCTGCTGTGGCCAATGTTGAGGATGTTGAATTGTTAGAGAAAACATTTTCTATAACGTATCATTCAGATAATAAACTTACCCTTACGGGTGAGAATGGCAGGTTCTCTTACCACGATTATGCGAGTGCATTCAAGCAATCAGGATTTCCTTATTCCTCATTATTTAGGGGAGCTTTAGGAATGTTTTTCCTATTTGGAGTCGCATATCTTTTAAGTAGAAACAGAAAAGGCATCAACTGGAGTCTGGTTGTAAAAGGGTCTATTCTCCAGCTTGTTTTAGCTGTTTTTATTTTGAAGGTTCCTTTTGTTAGCGGTATTTTTGATTGGTTGGCTAAGGCCTTTACCAAGGTTATTGATTTTTCGCATGATGGTGCGATATTCTTATTTGGTTCGGCAGGAGAAATGCCCCCAATGTTGGAAAATTTTGCTTTTTGGATTCTTCCTACAGTTGTTTTTGTTTCTGCCTTATCAAGCCTATTATATTATTTTGGTATTCTTCAGTTTGTCGTGAAGAAAATGGCCTGGGTAATGAATAGGTTCCTAGGCATATCTGGTTCTGAAAGTGTTGCTGCTGCCGCTAATGTATTTGTTGGACAAACGGAGGCTCCACTTCTTGTAAAGCCTTATTTAGATCGAATGACAAGGTCTGAAATGTTGTGTTTAATGGTAGGAGGAATGGCAACAATAGCTGGTGGTGTTCTTGGTGCTGTTGTCGGTATTTTGGGTCAGGGAGACCCGGCTATGGAGCTGTTCTATGCCAAACATTTATTGACTGCTTCGTTAATGTCGGCACCTGCAGCAATAGTTTTCGCAAAAATATTGCTTCCTGAATCTGAAAAAATCAACAAAGACCTTGATGTTTCAAAAGACAAAATTGGCGTAAATGCATTGGAAGCTATCACATCAGGCACGACAGATGGATTAAAACTTGCTGTAAATGTTGGTGCTATGCTGTTGGTGTTTACTAGTCTTATAGCGTTACTCAATTATTTTGTGTTTAAAATAGGAGATTGGACTTCTTTAAACGCGCTTATTGAATCTGGCGGAATGTACGACAGGCTTAGTTTTGAGAGTATTTCTGGCTACTTGCTTTCCCCTTTGGCGTGGGTTTTAGGTGTAGAGTGGCAAGATGCCATGTATTTTGGGCAATTGTTGGGTGAAAAGACAATTATTAATGAGTTTATTGCCTATCCTCATTTGGGAGATATTCAAGATGAGCTATCAAACAAAACGATAATTATGGCGACGTATGTACTTTGTGGTTTTGCAAACATTGTCTCCATTGGTATTCAAGTTGGTGGAATTGGGATCTTAATACCCAATAAAAAGTCTATGCTTGCCCGTCTTGGATGGCTTGCTTTGATCGGAGGCACCTTGGCCTGCATGTCTACCTCAGTATTAGCAGGTATGCTTTATTGATTTATTTTAAGGAAAAAAGGTCTTTTACTCCTAGTGTTCTGTCAATTGTATACGCTTCCCCATATTTAACGCCAAGTTCTCTTCCCAAGCTTAACATTCTACCTTCTAAATAATCGAAAAATTCTTCTCCTGAAATAGGGGTTTTAGGCTCTTTGGAGCTCGGATCGAAAAATTGGCTATCATAACATTTAATGAGCTCAATCTTTTCTTTTCCTGTTTCGCTGACATCTAAGATTACATCAGGCGTCAAGTAATAGTCCTGAACATAATGCAACAACATTTTAGGGCGAAAAGCTTCTTGAAGAATTCCATCCATTTTTGTTTCAATTTTACGCAAGCCAGAAAGGTAGCTTGCTTCAGCGACTAGTTTTGCTCCCTTTGCATGGTCTGGATGGCGATCATGTATAGAATTAGCAAGAATCAGTTCAGGTTGATATTTCCTGATACATTCAATAATTTTTAGCTTATTTTCTTGAGAGTGTGCGATAAATCCATCCCCCATTTTTAGATTTTCTCGAATCTTTAGGCCCACAAATTCAGCTGCTTTATTCGCTTCTTTGTATCGCTTTTCAGTCGAGCCACGTGTTCCTAGCTCTCCCTCTGTAAGGTCTATGATTCCAATTGACTTTCCTTCTTTGGCATATTTGAGTAATGTCGCTCCAGTTGATATTTCAACATCATCGGGATGAGCACCAAAAGCAAGAATATCTAATTTCATTTAGTCTAAATGTACATAACTTTCAACGCTCGGACAAGCACAAATGAGATTACGGTCTCCAAATGCATTGTCTACTCTTCGCACTGGCACCCAGTATTTGTTTTCTATTAAATAAGATAAGGGGTATGCTGCTTCCTGAGGAGAATATGGGTGGTTCCAATTTTTGTTGATGATACAATTTGCGGTATGCGGTGCGTTTTTCAACAAGTTATCTTCTTTATCGGAGTGTCCATTTTCAATGTCTCTAATCTCTTCTCTGATTTTAATCATTGCATCAATGAAACGATTTAGCTCCTCTAAGTCTTCTGATTCAGTAGGCTCAATCATCAATGTGCCTGCTACAGGAAAGGATACAGTAGGCGCATGGAATCCATAATCTATAAGTCTTTTGGCTATATCTGCCACTTCAACTTCTGCACTTTTTTTGAAGGCACGGCAGTCCAGAATCATTTCGTGTGCAACAGTACCGTTTTTACCCTTATATAGAATAGGGTAGTGGTCCTCTAGCTTTTTTGCGATGTAATTGGCATTTAATATTGCAATTTCTGTAGATTCAGTCAAACCTTTTGCGCCTAGCATTTTGATGTAACCGTAAGAAATCAATAGAATTAACGCGCTTCCATAAGGTGTTGCCGAAACTGCATGTATGGCATGCTCTCCGCCGGATTTAACTAAAGTACTACCGGGAAGGAAAGGTTTTAGATGTGCAGCAACACCGATAGGTCCCATACCTGGACCACCACCGCCATGAGGAATGGCAAAGGTTTTATGCAGGTTTAAATGACATACGTCTGCGCCAATATTTCCAGGATTAGTTACCCCTACTTGAGCATTCATATTTGCTCCATCCATGTATACTTGTCCTCCATTGTCATGAATGATACCTGTAATTTCTTTTATTGCCTCCTCAAAAACACCGTGGGTCGATGGATAAGTTACCATCAATCCTCCTAGCGTATCTTTGTTTTCTTCAGCTACCTTTTTCAGCTCCTCAATATTAATATTTCCGTTTTCATCACAACTTGTAACCACAACCTGAAAACCAGCCATAACTGCAGAAGCAGGATTTGTCCCATGCGCTGATGAAGGGATAATCATTATTTTTCTTTGTAAATCTCCTCTTGATTCGTGATAAGCTCTAATCACCATTAATCCCGTGTACTCTCCCTGTGCGCCCGAATTAGGCTGTAGTGACATACCTGCAAAACCTGTGCATTCGCAAAGCGCATCGCTGAGCTCTTCAAACATCGTGTGGTACCCCAGTACTTGATTTAAAGGTGCAAATGGATGTAGGTTACTGAAAGAAGGGTTGGTAATCGGAATAAGCTCACTAGCTGCATTTAATTTCATAGTACATGAACCCAGAGGAATCATACTATGCACCAATGATAAATCCTTATTCTCAAGTTTTTTCAAATAACGCATCATTTTGGACTCAGAATGGTAGCTGTTAAATATGGGTTGCGTAAGCACGTCATCTGTCCGTTTAAAATTCGCGGGAAGAGAAATCTTATCACCTTGATTTTTAGCATCTGAATCATTCAATTCTTTGAATAAACTTAAGATCAAAGCCACATCCTCCTCTGTGTGCGGTTCAGCAAAGCTAATTGTTACATCACTTTCATTTGTGTAGTAAAAATTCAGCTCGTGAGATTCAGCCAATGATTTGAGTTTCTCACAATTCACTTCCCTTACCCATACGGTATCAAAAAACGATTCAGAGCCTAGTTTGAAGCCTAAATTTTTTAATCCCGATGCGAGCACATTTGCTAGACCATTGACGTGACCCGCAATATTTTTAATTCCTGTAGGTCCGTGATAAACAACATACATGCTTGCCATTACAGCCAGTAAGGCTTGTGCAGTGCATATATTTGATGTCGCTTTTCCTCTTTTTATGTGCTGCTCCCTTGTTTGGAGTGCCATCCTGAGTGCTGTATTGTTGTCTGAATCCTTGGATATACCTATGATTCTTCCAGGCATATTTCGCTTGAATGATTCTTTAGCGGCAAAATACGCGGCATGTGGACCACCGTATCCCATTGGCACACCAAAGCGTTGGGATGAACCCAAAACAACATCTGCTCCAAAATGACCTGGTGCTTTCAGTAAAGCTAGGCTCAGAATATCAGCCGCTACAGCTACTTGCAAGGAATGACTTTTTAATTTTTCAATCCTTTTTTCAAGGTCACAAATGTGTCCATGAACATCAGGGTATTGGAGGATTGCTCCAAAATACGAATCGTCAATAACACAGTTGTCAATATCATCAATAATCAACTCAATACCTAAATTTTTGGATCGGCCTTTAACGACATCTAAAGTTTGGGGGAGCGCATATTTATCGATTAAGAATTTAGTTTTTCCTGCTTTCACATCTGCCCGAGAACGGCCGTTGTAAAACATGAGCATAGCCTCAGCAGCAGCCGTCGCCTCATCGAGAAGAGAGGCATTCGCAATCTCCATTCCTGTTAGGTCCAAAACCATTGTTTGAAAATTCATTAAGGCTTCTAGTCTTCCTTGAGAAATTTCTGCTTGGTAAGGCGTGTAAGCAGTATACCATCCTGGATTTTCAAGAACATTTCTTAAGATTACGGACGGAGTAATGGTCTCATGATATCCAATACCAATAAATGATTTGAACACCTTATTTTTTGATGCCAACGCAGACATATGAATCAAAAAATCATTTTCGCTCATGGCATCTTCGATTTTCAAATCAGTAGACATGCGTATTTGTGATGGAACTGTTTGACTAATAAGTTCTTCAATTGAAGACACCTCAATAGCCTCCATCATTTGTTGTTTTTCAGAAGGGGAAGGGCCTATATGTCGGCTCGAAAATGGACTCATGAAAAGGGATGTTAATTATCGTTTTGCAAATATACTCTAACTCAATAAAACAACAATTCTATTCGAAAAGAGTTTATGGTTTTTGAGATTTTGCAATTTCTTTTTGCTGATAAGCACGAACACGGTTTTTTGCATTGATTTGTATGTCTTTCCAAAATAGATTTACATCACCAATATGATAGTCATCAAGTGTCCATGCCATAGACCGAAAAGGAACTTTTGGAAGACTAATCCAAACAGCGCCATTTTCTAAATGTGTATGAAAGGATTTTATATACATTTTGTCGTCCCAAAAAAGAAATCCTTGATGTAACTCGCGGCTCGCATATTTTTGTTGGTCCCAAGTAACGGGGTTTATTGTTACTGTTCCTTCATACCAATTTTTGAATTTTTTCGTTTTATACCGTCGCTTAAAGGTATTCCAGCTTACGAATCCCCCAGTTTGAATGTCACTTTTTAAAAATGGTATTGTTTCAAATTCATTTTCTTGAATTCCTATACCTGGCAGATAAGCACAAATCAGCTGTTCTTGCAGTTTTTTTCCATCAAAAAATTCTTTCAGCAAAAGCATACCATGTGTAGAACCTTGGCTATGCCCTGCTATAATTATGGGGCGTCCATTATTGTGATATTCGAGATAATAAATAAAAGCTTGTTTAACATCATTGTATGCCCTCAATAATGCTTTTCTACCCCCACTCTCTAACTCTGTGTAGCTCCGAATATGGGCTTGCGTGTAATTGGGTGCATAAGTTCTCCCTGACTCAGCCCAAGCAGAACTTTGAAGGCGTGTTACGAGCAGGGCTTTCTTTTGCTGCTCATCATCGTCAATAGAAACATTCCAATTTTCGTTTTTTTTGTCAGTGAAAACGGTTGGATAAATGTAAAATACATCTGCATAAGAAATTAGAGCGGAATCTTTAATATATGGATCTAGTATCTTCTGATTGTCTTCGGGTAATATCAACCAATGTTCAGGGTTGGAATAATCGGCCTTTATTTGTCCATTCAACGTAAATTGTTGAATAAATATCAATGAAATCAGAAGAATACGTAACACAAGAAACTATTTTTGTATCAAATTTAAATTATGTACCGCAAAAATAAATCATTTCTTGCCATCCTCTTTTTGTTTAACATTTTTTATATGTACGCACAGCATTTAGATTCATTGGATGTGGACTCAACCAAATTAGATACTTTAAAATCAAGCAATTGGAAGTTGAAGTCACTTCACTCCTTGAACGGTACACAAAGCTCATTTGTCAATTGGAATGCCGGAGGTAGAAACAATATTTCTCTAAATGCCTCAATTCGGGCAAGTGCAAATTTTAATAAAGAAATGTGGAGTTGGTCTAATGATCTGTCATTGGCTTTTGGAGGGATAAAATATTTGGACGAATCTGAAGTTTTTATGTATCAGAAAACCGATGATAAAATTGATTTATCATCAATGGCGGGTATTCGTATTTCTAAAAAGTTTTTGATAAGTCTGAATGCAGGGTTTAAAACCCAATTTGCGGATGGTTTTAATTATCCTAATGATTCCATTGCAATTTCGAAGTTTATGGCACCTGGTTATATGAATCTTGCCTTGGGTACTGATTATGTTAAGGATGCTAACTTCTCTGTTTTCGGTTCGCCTTTCGCAGCCAAAACAACTTTTGTAATGGATGATTCTTTATCTCAGATCGGTTCATTTGGAGTAGAGAAGGGAGAAAGAGTTCGTCATGAATTTGGTGCTTTTATAAAGTTGAAATGGAATGCAGCGCTTATGAAAAATATAGAGATGAAGTCAAAGCTTGAGCTTTTCAGCAATTACTTGAACAATCCTCAAAATATCGATGTGAATGCGGAGCTAGTTTTTGTTTTTCGGGTAAATTCATTGTTCTCAGCAACTGCACAGTGGAATTTGATTTATGATGATGATATTCAAATTCGCGATATCAATGGGAATGTTGGTCCGCGAACTCAATTTAAGTCTGTTATAGGGATAGGGATTTCGTATAAACTAGAAAATTAAAGTATTGTTACTTTCAATAATATTTGACGTTTATTTTAAATAACTCCACGCAGCAAAATGGCTAGTTTTGTTGCCTTGTCCCATTTGAATGACCTTTATCGATTTTGGTTTGTATGACCGCTTTTTTAAATCCGGATTGTATACTGCTAATTTCAAAAAATCATATTCCCTTTTAAATGGGTTCTGGTCATAAATTTGATCCTGGGCTTTTCTCCTTTTCCTCTTTCTCTATTGCACGTGCCTCTGTGAGGGCAGATGAAATCATCCCTGATGGTATAGCGATAATACCTAGTCCAATCATGAGAATAATAAATGTAAAGATTCTTCCACCAACAGTAATAGGAACAATATCACCATAGCCGACGGTCGTTAATGTCACTACCGACCACCATAGACTTGAAAAAATTGAAGAGAATGATTCAGGTTGAACACTGTTTTCAAAATAGTAGATACCTACGGCAGACAAGTAGAATAAAATTAAGGATACCGTACTAAACATAATGAGCTCCTGTTTGATCATCATAAATGCGTTTTGAAATCGACGAATGGCTTTATTGTAACGTATGAGCTTTATTAAACGAAATAGTCGAAGAAACCTTAAAACTCTTGCAGAACGTAGGTCAAAACCTAAAGTCAAATAAAATGGAAGAATAGCCAAAATATCTATGATTCCATAAAAACTAAAGATGAATTTTAACTTACTCTTGGCGATGTACAATCGAATAAGGTATTCTAATGAAAAAATAACGATGCAGATGAGCTCAAATGTTTCCAAATAGTTGATGATTTCGGTTTCTAAATCGGGTAGCGTTTCAATTGTGAATGAGGCAATAGACAATAAAATTAAAACTTGTATTACGTAATCAAAATATAGACCAGCTTTTGATTCTCGTGTTTCAACGATTTTGTCAATTTTATCTTTCATGGTGCGCTAAAATATTGAATTTATACAAAATTGACCCTTTTTCAAAGCTAAATTATTGGTTCAGGCCAATTAAATTCCTTCTTCTCTCAAGGTTTAATTTTATACATTTACGCCTTAACAATTCCTTAATATGAAATTAACAAGAACTGTTTATTTCTTAATGGTAATACTTTGTTCGTGTTCAACAGATACTGAGCTAAATAAACATTTGTATGTTATTTGCAGTGCTGAAAATATTTCCGGAAATAAATTTCAAGAGGGAGCGCATTACTTTTTCAATGCGAAATGTAGAACGGACGATTATAGTCGAACAGGTAGTTATGGATTTAAATTGAATAAAGCTCAACAGTATGGCCCCTCTTTACGTATCGATTCTATTAAGCAGGGTGATGTTGTATATGCCTCTGTATACAGAAGAAAAGGTAGTGCTAGTGCGAAACTTGTTATTGCCTCAAAAGACGAAGTACAGTATGAGAGTAATGAAATTTCGCTTGAGGAAAAAGTAGAATGGGAGCTTGTCAAATGTAGCTTTGTAGCAAAAAAAGATTATGAGTATGTTACTGTTTATCTTTGGAACCCTTTAAAAGAAGTTGCCTACCTGGATGATCTTTCAATCGATTGTTTTAGACAAAATACAAAGCCTAAAGGAATTGCAGAAAAGGATATCCTCAGAATCGAAATTCCTCAAAACGCTTTGGACAGCATCATCGAATTTAGGGACCGCGCACTCAGCCGAGAGGTAATTACCTCTGATTTAAAAACCTATTTTAGAGCTGCTGTTACTGTTGATGGCCAGCAAATGCCTGTTTCATTGCGTTTAAAAGGAGACTGGGTGGACCACTTAGAAGGTGAAAAATGGTCTTTTCGAATCAAATTTAAGGGCAGAAATGCTTACCATGGGATGAAAAAATTCTCAATTCAAGATCCGCATACGCGTTCATTTATGATGGAGTGGTTTGGTCACAAACTTTTTGAGAAGGAAGACATTCTTACTACGCGGTACCAGTTTAAGGTGGTGTACATAAATGGCGTGAATAGGGGGGTTTATGCACTCGAGGAACACTTTGATAAGCGTCTTTTGGAATATCGAAAACGTAGAGAGGGCCCAATTGTTAAGTTTGACGAAAACGGTGTCTGGCAAGGATATTATGACCAACAAAAATATCAGCGTGGTTTTAAGAAATTCCCCTATTTGGAATCAGCTGAAATTTTGCCATTTAGTAAAAAAAGAACGAGAAAAAACCCTGTCCTTCTCAGTCAGTTTCTTTTAGCGCAGAGCCACATGTCAAGGTTTAGGAATCTCGATACGACATTTCAAGAGTATTTAGATCTCGATAAAATGGCACGCTTTATTGCGCTTTGTGATGTTATGAATGCAACGCATGGCTTAATCTGGCACAATCAGCGAAACTACCTAAATCCTGTAAATGGACTTCTTGAACCAGTGGCTTACGATTGTTTTTCTGGTCAGCCATCCATCCATTATGAGCTACTTGGTATAGCTCCGTTATGGCGTGAGGAAGATGATTTTTCAAGCTTTGATGCACTTTTTTTAAATCAAGAGTTTAACCAATTGTACATAAAGTATTTGAAGATATTCTCATCCAAAGATTATATGGAAGAATCATTTCAGACTCTTGAAAAGGAAATTCGCTATTATGAAAAACTTTTAAGTCATGAATATCCTTTATATTATTTGAATAAGGATTATTTTCTCCTTAATCAGTACAACGTAAGAGAAAAAGTAAAGAAATACGAAAACCAACCAATAGTCAATAGAAACATTTCTAAAAAAGAACGTTACATTAACACGGTCCAGAATGTTGTTTTTGATGAGGTTGCATTGAAGGTTTATACAATAGAAGCAGATTCTATATCTGGGAAATTTCAATTTGAAAATTACTTGCTTTCACCGATTGAAATTATTGGTTACTCAACGAAATTAAACAAGAATCTGATTTTTCCTTTTGACCAAGTAATTGAATTGGCAGCCTTCGCAGCTGATGCCGATAAAAAGACGAAAGGTTTTTCTTTTAAACCAAGAAGAGTTTATTTCAAAACGAGATTCACAGGAGATTCATTGCATTCCGTTAAGGTAAGTCCTTTCCCGCCTGTTGTACACAAATCAATTATGAATTTTGAAAATAGTGAGATTTCTAAAGCATTTTACAATGAATATGACGAGGTGAGGTTTAAGGCCAATGGTATTTATAATTTTAACAAAACAGTATACATTCCAACTAATAAAAAGTTAGTTATTGAGGACGGAGTAAAGCTGAGGCTTAGCAATGGTGCTCGATTTGTTTGCTACGGCCCAGTTGAAATGCTCGGTATAGCAGATAATCCAATTAAAATTGATGGAATTGGAGTGAAAGGCGGTGGGGTTGTCATGTTTCCAAATAGAGATTCTGTTGTAATGAGTCATGTGATATGCAACAACTTAACAGATGCGAATACTAATACATGGGCATTAACCGGGGGGGTGACCATTTATGAAGGTCAAGTAAGCCTCAGCAATTGTTCTTTTATCAATGCAAGAAGTGAAGATGCCTTAAATCTAATCCGTTGTAATTTTGAAATCAATGGAATTTTAGTCGACAAAACGTACTCAGATGGTTTCGATGCGGATTATTGCAAGGGAAAGTTGAAAAACTCCATATTTCGAGCAACGGGAAATGACTGTATTGATTTTTCAGGAAGTGAAATTGATATTGAAGCCTGCGAAATATTTGATTCCGGAGACAAAGGTATCTCAGGAGGCGAAAACTCTATTTTAAATGTTCGGAATTGTAGCATAAATAAAGCTTCAATAGGTATCGCTTCTAAAGATAAATCAGTTGTACAGGTTCAGCATACACATCTCGAAAATTGCGATTTTGCATTTGCTGCTTACCGCAAGAAAGCCGAGTTTGGACCAGCTCAGATCGATGTAGAATCATCTACCCTCAAAAACATTCAAAATCCATACCTCATTGAGCAGGATTCTGAAATAAAGCATTTGGGAAAAATTAACATTGGAACGGATATATTTAATATTGATTCGATGTATCAGTCTTTTAAAAAAGCCGGGCTTTAAGAGAACCACACATCGTTTATCACCTCTTTTTTCATGAATTGATTCACGCGCTCAATGATGACCTGCTTGCCGGCATGAAGTTCTTCCCTCATTACTGAAGAATCAATTTTAAGATGGAGCTTTTTGTTCTTAATCTTGAGGCTTTTGGTTCTATATGCAATGGCTTTTCCCATTAATTCTGGCCATGCATCGTTAAGGTCAAATTCCTTCATTTTATCGTCTAAACGATACGCCTTCATGAGCTTTTCAATAACATCTCCTAAGGGTTGTTCTTTGCGTGCTCTGCGATTATCAGGATTGTAAGCCATATTGTAAAATTAGCTAGAAATTTCATTAACATCTCCTTCAGTGACCTCAAATAATTTTGAGGGTACTTTTAAAGACTTAAGCAATGCTTTCATTCGGTCCTCGTCTGTGTCAGAGACCATCACCTGTCCAAAATAATCTTGTGTAACAAGTGCAACTAATTTTTGAACACGCCGTGCATCGAGTTTATCAAAAATATCGTCTAAAAGCAAAATAGGATTCGTTTTCTTTTGCGCTTTCAACCAATCAAATTGAGCTAAACGCAGTGCAATAACAAAAGACTTTTGCTGACCCTGAGATCCAAATTTTTTAATTGGGTGTCCCTTGATGTTAAAAATTAAATCGTCTTTGTGTGTTCCAACATTCGAGTATTGTGCGTAGCTATCTTTTTTGTGATATGCGATAAGCAGTTTAGCGAAATCCTCATTACTCAACTGGGATTTATAGTCGATTGAAATCTTCTCATCTTCTTTGCCTATTTCATGGTAGAATTTTTGAAAAACAGGGATAAATGAGTTTAGAAAATTTTTCCTTTTTTCATGAATAAAAACGCCTAGTTTGACCATTTGAGTATCCCAAACTTCAATAGATTCAAGATCGAACAGTCGATGTTCTCCCATGTTCTTTAGCAATGCATTTCTTTGCGAAAGCACCTTTTGATAGGATTGAATTGTATGCAAGTATATGGGGTCTACTTGTGAAATGATACCGTCCATCCATTTTCTACGAAGCTCACTTCCTTCGTTAATTAAATCTCCGTCATAGGGAGAAATGAAAACAACAGGAAATTTACCAATATGATCAGCAAGCTTTTCGTATTCTTTTTTATTGAGCTTTATCTTCTTTTTCGCACCTAACTTATAGGAACAAGAAATTTGATTTGAATTATTGTTTATATTCCATGTCCCATTGATGTGAAAAAAGGAGCTGTCGAACATAATGTTTTGTTTGTCAATAGGATTGAGGTAGCTCTTACACATACTCATGTAGTGAATGGCATCTAGCACATTCGTTTTTCCACTTCCGTTACTACCAACAAAGGCGTTTAGCCCGCTTATAAACTGAATTTCAGTGCTTTGGTGATTTTTAAATTGAATCAAATGGATACGCTCAAGGAACATAATTTAAAATTAAGGAAAGCAAATGGTTTTAAAGACTTGCAAAACTATTTTTATCTTGATTTATATTGCTTATATTTCGGTGATAAGAAGATTTAAATGTTAAGACTTTCCTTTGCTCTTTTGGCATGCGTTATGGTTATGAATTTATTTGGCCAAACGTACAACATGTCCAGTACGACTATAAATACCTGTTCAGGAATATTTTATGATTCGGGGGGTTCATCCGGAAGTTATGCGAATAATCAATTATTGACGATGACTTTTTGTTCCTCAGCACCTGGGGCAAATATAGTTATGGATTTTACGAGTTTCGGTGTTGAGAATGGTTGGGATTTTCTCACGGTTTATGATGGGTCTAATTCTAGCTCACCTCTAATAGGAACATTTACAGGTATTATACCTCCAGGTATAATTTCCTCTACAAATGGTTGTTTGACCTTTGTATTCGATTCTGATTTTTCAATTACGGATAGCGGTTGGATGGCAAGTATTTCTTGCACCGTGCCTTGTCAGGATGTTGTTGCGAGTGCAGATTTCAATCCCGCTCCTAGTGGTGATGGGATTGTTTATTTATGTAAAGGTGATCCACTAACAATGGATGGAATTGCAAGCTATCCTAACAATGGGGTAGAATATACTCAGTCGGATGCTTCTTCTACTTTTGAATGGAGTACTCAAGATGGCACAAACGATATTGGTCAAAATACGACACATATATTTAATAGTGCTGGTGCTTATCTAATTGAACTAGGGATAACAGATGTGAATGGTTGTGAAAGCAATAATCCTTCTCAATTAGTTTATGTTGGAACAAGTCCCATCTTTAGCTCAAGTCCATCTAACCCATCTGAACTTTGCGAAGGTACTCAAGGGACATTATTCGGTATTGCGAACGAAGTAGAATTCACTCAAAATTGTACACCACCACCACCACCATACTTGGCTCTTCCCGATGGTAGTGGAGTGTCCTATTCAACCTCAATTTCCTTGAATTGCTTCGGGCCAGGACAAACCTTAGATAACATCAACGATTTATTAGATATATGCGTAAATATGGAACATTCGTATATGGGAGATTTGGATATCATGATCGAGTGTCCTTCCGGTCAGCAGGTCACGCTTGTTGATTATCCTACAGGAGGAGGAACTTATTTGGGTATTCCTGTGGATGATGACGCTACACCGGAAGTGCAGGGAACAGGATTTGATTATTGTTGGTCACCAACCGCTTTGAATGGAGCTTGGGCGAACAATATTGGAGGAACACTTCCTGCAGGAACTTATGCTTCAGCTTTCCCTTTGACTGGTTTGATAGGCTGCGAAATGAATGGCGATTGGACTTTAAATATAGTAGATAATTTAGGTTCTGATAATGGCTTTATTTTCAATTGGGGTATAAATTTTAATCCAACCTCGTACCCACCTCCAACAACTTTTACCCCAAACATAGTCTCGACTTCTTGGCAAGCAGACCCGTCAATTATTGCTGGTTCAAATCCTATCATTATTCAACCTGTTTCCTCTGGTAATTTATGCTTCAATTATGAAGTGACTGATGATTTTGGATGCACATATGATACATCGTATTGTATTAATGTACTGCCAGTATCAACTTCAACGGACGTACAAAATTCTTGTGGGAACTTTACATGGATTGATGGTAATACCTACAACTCCAATAACAACAGTGCGACTTGGGTGTTGACAAATTCTCTTGGTTGTGATAGTACGGTAACACTTGATTTAACTATAGACTCCAATACAGGTATAGACGTACAATCCGCATGTGATAGCTATACTTGGATCGACGGAATCACTTATAATTCAAGTAACAACAATGCTACTTGGATTTTAACCAATCAAGCAGGCTGCGATAGTATTGTTACTTTAGACCTTACTCTGACAAATTCTACTATTGGAAGTGATGTACAAACCCATTGTGATAGCTATACTTGGATTGATGGAATCACTTATACCTCGAGCAACAATAGTGCTACATGGCTTTTAACCAATGCAGTAGGTTGCGACTCTACGGTCACTTTAGATTTAGCCATTACAAATTCCAATAATGGTAGCGACATACAAACGCATTGTGATAGTTATACTTGGATTGATGGAGTTACCTACACATCCAGTAACAACAGTGCTAGTTGGATTTTGACCAATACTTCAGGTTGTGACAGTATAGTTGCGCTCGATTTAACAATTACAAATTCAAATACTGGAACAGATGTTCAAACATTTTGTGATAGCTACACTTGGATTGATGGCAATATTTACACAGCTAGCAATAATTCTGCAACATGGATTTTAACCAATTCAGCCGGTTGTGATTCGGTAGTGACTTTAGATCTAACAATTACGAATTCAACTTTTGGAACTGACGCACATGTTGCATGTGAAAGCTATACTTGGATTGATGGCATAACATACACTGAAAATAATAATATAGCAACGTGGATCATAACTAACGCTGCGGGATGTGACTCTCTAGTTACTTTGGATTTGACGATTACAAACCCAAATACAGGAACAGATACACAAGTTGCATGTGATATTTATACTTGGATTGATGGTAATTCGTATACTTCTAACAACAATAGTGCTACATGGGTACTAAATAATGCAGCAGGTTGTGATTCTACGGTAACTCTAGATTTGACAATAACAAGTGCAAATACAGGAACAGATGTTCTAACGGCCTGTGATAGCTATACTTGGATCGATGGAAATACCTATTCCAGTAATAATAATTCGGCAACTTGGGTATTGACGAATGTCGCTGGTTGTGATAGTACAGTCACATTAGATTTAAACATCTTGAGCTCTACCGCTGGATTAGATTCTCAAGTTGCCTGCGATAGCTATACTTGGATCGACGGAAATACCTATCCCACAAGTAACAATAGTGCTACATGGATTTTGACAAATTCGGAGGGGTGCGATTCAATCGTGACTTTGGACCTGATCATCACGAATTCTTCTATTGGCATAGATTCTCAAGTAGCCTGCGATAGCTATACCTGGCTTGATGGAAATACATATACTTCAAGTAACAATAGTGCTACTTGGGTTTTAACCAATGCAGCAGGTTGTGACTCTACGGTTACTCTAGATTTGACAATTACAAATTCCAATAATGGCAGCGACATACAAACGCATTGTGATAGTTACACATGGATTGATGGAAATACATATACTTCAAGTAACAATAGTGCTACTTGGGTTTTAACCAATGCAGCAGGTTGTGACTCAACGGTCACTCTAGATTTGACGATTACCAATTCAAATGCCGGAACAGATATACAAACGGTTTGTGATAGTTACACGTGGATTGATGGAAACACTTACACCGAAAGTAACAATACAGCTACTTGGATCTTGACCAACGCTTCAGGTTGTGACTCAACGGTCACTCTAGACTTGACGATTACAAATTCTAATACGGGAATAGATACCCAAGTGGCATGCGATAGCTATACCTGGATTGACGGAAATACATATACTTCAAGTAACAATAGCGCTACTTGGATTTTGACAAACGCTTCAGGTTGTGACTCGACAGTTAGTCTAGATTTAACCATATACTATACGCCAACTTTTAGTTTGTCTGGTGAAGATCCAAGTGTTTGTAATGCATCTGATGGAAGTATCTTGATTAGTGGTTTAAGCTCTAGTGCGTCTTATGTCCTATACTATGATTCATTATCAATTTTATCCCAAACTTTAACAACAATGAGTAATAGTGTTGGGGAGGTTTTGTTATCTAATTTAGGAGCCGGTTTGTATACTGACTTTAGTTTGAGTTTTGAGGGCTGTGCATTTTTATCTCTACAAATCATTGATTTGAATAACCCTGGAGCACCTATAATCGACAATCAATTGGATAGCACTGTTTGCGATGCGTTTGTTTTATTAGATATTTCCGGCGTTAACCTATCAGGAAACCAGTCTTATTATACTGAGGTTGATGCACAAGGAAGTCTCTTAAGTGTTGGTGATACGATCACAGAAACACAGACAATATACTTATATGACATAACAGGTTTGTGTGCTGATCAATCAAATTTTACGGTTACTGTAAATAATACACCGGTTCTGGTTGATCCTGGTCCACAGGAAGTTTGTGAGAGTTATAGCTTGCCCTTAAGTATTGTTGGTGCAAATTTGTCAGGCAATCAGAACTATTATAATGATTCACAGAATAATGGTGGAGAGGTCATTAGCTCTGCTTTAAGTTCAACACAGGTTGTATACATTTATGACGCTGATGGTTTGTGTAGTGATGAGGTTTCTTTTCAAGTTACAATTCATAGTAATCCCGAGCTTGTGAGCTTTTCAGGTGGAGGTATTTATTGTGAAGGTGAAAGTGTTCAACCCATTACAGCGCAGGTGGAGGGCTTGTCTGGATTTATGATAGAGTACATAGTTGATGATATTGAATTTTCCATTTCTTCAAGTGATGGACTTTTTAATTTTGGTAATGAAGCGGGGGAATATATACTAACTATATTGTCAGATAATCATTGCAGCACGCTTTTAAATGAAAGCCAGTCGATTGTCATCAATGCTTTGCCCCAGGCACCTAGCATCTCAAATGAATATAATTATTGTATCAATGATGTTCCCGAACCAATATTTGCCAATGGAAGTTCTGGAGACTATAATTGGTTTGCGGATGCTTCGCTTACTGATTTTATTGCCTCAGGAGAAAGTTTAATTCCTTCAATTATAAGTGGTGATACTTATTATTATGTATCAGCAACCGATAATGGCTGTGAGGGACCTTCATCATATACTGTTGTTTCCTTTCAAATATGTGATATTACCATCCCTACGGCATTTACGCCTGACAATGATTTAGTGAATGACTTTTGGGAGCTTGTAAATATTGATCTTGTTTACCCATCTAATATTGTTCAGGTATTCAACCGATGGGGTAATAAAATTTATGAGTCGAATGAAGGGGCCTACAATCAAAACCCTTGGGATGGAACGTATAATGGAGAAGTTCTTCCAGTCGGCTCATATTATTACGTCATTGACTATAATGACGATAACACGGATTCAACAACAGGAATTGTGAGTATCATCAAATAGAGTCATTATGTTTCGTTACAGTAAGATTCTTTCTATTGAATTCGTATTAATCGTAGATAGGTTGTTTTTTTCCATGAACATATTTATATTTATGCAGGTTATTAATTCCCAGAGTAAGAGTTTAATTATTTATGTTTTGTAGGCACTTCATTGTTTCTTTCGTTCTTTCATGGCTTATATTTTCGCCTCGAAACATACATGCCCAACTGATGCTTGGAAATCAGGGTGCTTCTGCTGAAATCATCGCAAACTCTTTGGTAACTGGGGGTGTAACCATTTCTAACCCAATAATGAATTGTCCAACAAACGCCTACGCTACCTTTACCAATGGCTTATCGACAAATTTAGGTGTGCCATCAGGCTTGGTGATGACCACTGGAAATGTCAATGATTTGAATGCACCGGGGAGTTCGTTTATGAGCACTGCTAATGGAACAACTTGTAACGACCCTCAACTTATTAGCCTTGAACCTTTAGCGACAAATGATTGCTGTATTCTAGAATTTGATGTTATCCCGACTTGTGACCAATTACAACTTCGTTTTGTTTTTGGCTCGGAGGAATATCCGGAATGGGTTTCTTCTGGTTTCAACGATTCTTTTGGTTTTTTTATTACTGGTCAAAATCCTTCGGGTGTAAACTATGTAAATTCAAATGTTGCTGTATTGCCTGACGGCAGTAATACAATTGTTAGTATTGACAACGTTAACGCGGGCATGAATGCTTCCTTTTATTTAGATAATTCCACAGGTTCAACGAATATCTTTGATGCCTTTACGACTGTCATAGTTACTGATATTTCTGTCGTAGCTTGTGAAACGTACCATTTTAAGTTGGCGATAGCAGATGCGGGAGATGGAGTTTGGGATTCAGGAGTCTTTATCGAGTTTTTAGAATGTCCAAGTGCATTAGAAACAAATATTTCTTCCACAACAGTTTCTTGTAATGGTTCGGACGGAACTGCGACTGTCAATGCCTCTGGTGGATTTCCTCCCTATACCTATGCTTGGAATACAGTTCCGCCACAAACTACTCCCACAGTTTCCAATCTTTCGCCTGGTATATATGAGGTGACTATTTTGGATGAAGGCCCTTGTACTGATCCGGTTATTGAGACGATTGAGGTAGTTTCGGATGCTATAATTCCAATAATATCTATCAATTCTGAGACAATTTGTTTAGGTGATTTGGTAACATTGACAGCATCGCCATCTATATCAGGAGGTACTTATTTATGGAGCACAGGGGAGACGACGGCATCTATTAATATATCTCCCAATGCAACAACCAGCTATTCTTGTGATTATGACCTTAATGGGTGTCTTACGAGTGCGACGACTTCAGTTATTGTGAATACAACTGAGCCTGGAGTAGATATTCAAAACGCTTGTGACTCCTTTACATGGATTGATGGGATTACATATAATTCCAATAACAATAGTGCAACCTTCACCATAATAGGTGGCGGCTCTAATGGTTGTGATTCAACAGTTACCTTGGATTTAACGATTGAAAATTCAGTCACACCCGCATTTGATTTGGGACCTTATTGTCAAAATGAAACTCCGGCTGCACTACCGGTGACATCTTTAGATGGTTATACGGGAACGTGGAGTCCTTCTGTTATTGATGTTTCTGTTGCAGGAATTGCAATATATACCTTTACTCCAGACCCAGGACAGTGTGCAGTGCCTGCGACCATAGAGATTTTGGTTACGCCTTTACTTGTGCCAGATTTCCTTCAAATAGACCCTTTTTGTTTGAATGAAACAGCTCCGGTTTTACCCGTATTATCACAGGGTGGTATATCTGGTAATTGGACTCCAGCTATAATAAATACATCTACTGTTGGTATAAGCACCTATACTTTTACACCGGATGTAAGCCAATGTGCAGATGTTGTGACCATGGAAATTGAAGTTCTTACCTTACCGACCGTAATTTTTGCAGAAGAACAATTGATTACTTGTATTACGAATACTTCAGGAGCACAGATAGGTATGTCCGGGGTTGTGGGAAACACCTATTCATGGTCTCCAACTGCAGGTCTCTCAAACCCAAGTATAGGAGATCCAATCGCTTCACCAGCAACAACCACATTATATACGCTAACTGTAACAGATGCTTCGGGTTGTTCAGAGGATGGTATGGTAACGGTAACAGTTGATGATACCCCTCCTGTTGTTGCAATTGAAAATAACACAGGCTCTACAACACTGACATGCACACAATTAGAAATAAACGTTACTGCGACAGGTGCTGTCGCGTACAATTGGGATAATGGCCTTGGAAATATTGCTTCCCCAAGCATTACGGCCCCCGGAATTTATACCGTGACGGGTGCAGGTGCTAATGGCTGCGAATCGACAGCTGAAATAGAAGTAATTCAGGACAATAGCGTCGATTTATTCTTGGCATTATCACAACCAGAAATTTGTACAGGAGAAGCCGTGAATCTATCCATAAACAGTTCAAATGCAACTGATTTTAATTGGACAGTCATTCAAAATGGCGCAACAGGAGCCTCTAATGGTACAGCATCAAATAATGGATTCGGCGCGTCTATTTCTGAAGTGTTAACGATCACGGGCGTTGGAAACGGAACCGTTGATTACACTGTTGAGCCAGTTCTTGGTCCCTGTATAGGAGAAGCTCAAATAGTCTCTGTTACTGTATTGGCGCCAGAAACCCCTCAGTTTAACCAACTTGGCCCCTTCTGTATTAATGATGTTGCAAGTGCTCTACCCACAAACTCTCTTGAAGGTATAGCGGGCACATGGTCTCCTTCTGTGGTTAGCACAACTTCAGCGGGAACAAGCACATATAGTTTTACACCAAATTCAGGACAATGTGCGGCTAATCAGACTATGGATATTGTTGTAAATGAGCTTCCAGCCGTATCTTTTAGTGGTGATAGTTTGGTTGGATGCGCTCCACACACTGTGGTTTTAACAAGTGAAAGCAGTTCGTCTACATGGACGATTAGTAATGGTGTTATGATTGAAGGTAACGAGGTAACGATTGTGCTAACAAACCCTGGTTGTTATGATGTAACATTAGAAGTTGATGAAAACGGGTGTACAAATAGTTTAACTATGACAGATTATGTTTGCCTAGAAGAAGAACCTATTGCGGTCTTCACCGCCTCACCAGATTTATTTACGGATAACGATGTCTTAGTCACTTTTACAAATATGAGCTCAGGCGCAAGCTCTTTTATCTGGGATTTCGGTGATGGAAATACGAGCAGCTATATAAATCCTTCGA
>CAJWRM010000012.1 GCA_913046365.1 uncultured Flavobacteriales bacterium | reverse complement strand
TAGGTACCCTTTTTTCAGGTCTGTCATCACTTGAAAGCAATTCATCTGAAGAAATCTCATAGATTAGGTTGACCACTCTTTGCTTACAAGGGTTCGGATATAGGGTAAAAGTATTTGAAACGGCAAGGGCATCCATACCAAGAGCGCTAACAGTTTCGGTATTAAATTCGATATCTCCTGAAGAGCTACCAGCGAATGAGGTAAAGTTTATTTTCCAAATTTCACCCGTCGCATCTTTTCGGACAAAATAGCTCAAATCTTCTTGGAGATCATATAAATATGTTTCCATATTGAATGACTTCCAGTCATAACCAATTACATTGATTTCTTCCTCAAAAGACTCCTCAGTATGGTCTGCATCTGCAACAGGGACATCCTCTGACTTGGCAACAGAATAACCTACATTTGAAAGCACTCCAGTGACTCCATAATTCATTCCTGGGTATAGCTCAGTAACATATTTTGTGAATAGAATATCCCAGCTCTCTGAAAGTGGTTCACGATCAATTACTTCATTGTTCGTGATTGAGTAATATGCAAAATTCTTACCACTAAAATCAGACTTCACTACACTAGACTCCATCTCATTAGCACCGTCAATATCAGCACATCTGAAGCTATACGTCCCACTCGCTAGTTGAATGAGTTGGAACTTCTTAGCTGAACCATCAGCCCATTTCAAAACATGTAAAGAATCTCCTGTGATATAATGCGTAATCATACTGTAAATACCCCATCCTAAATCAAAAGCTTCATCTTCGTCTGCATTTTGGTCAAAAGCACCTAGGTTCCATGATTCATCCGAGTTAATTTGAGCGTTCCAAGAGGACATACCCGCAGTATCTAATGTTTCCCAGTCATTTATATCTCCGTTTGGATAAGTGAAAAGTTCCATGCCGTAACCTCCATTGATTCGAACTGCAGAGCCCATTCCACTCACACTAAAGGCAATATCCCAGTTTGTGTTGTCGACGTTTGCAGCCTCCCCATTTGTAAAGCTATAATATGACTGATTGCCATAACCAGCACCTAAACTAATCATTTGGTTATTCTGAGCGAAAAGCACAGTAGAAACTACCATTCCGCTTATTAAAAGTATTATTTTATTCATGTTGTTTTTTTGACAAAATTACGTTTGAAATGCCTATCGTGTCAATACCCTAAAGAAGGTATTTAGAATTATTCTAAATAATATCATTTACAAATCACTTATTATATTTGAGGAATGGTTAAGTTCCTTTTGATTTTATGCTTATTGATCAGTGCAAAGATATTGCTATCACAAACCGTTCAATCCATTGATTATAATTGGCAATTCAAGGAGCTTAATGAGCACTCCTGGCTTCCTGCTAAGGTTCCGGGAACAATACACACTGACCTAATGGATAATGGTATTATTGAAGATCCCTACTACCGATTAAATGAGCGAAAGGTACAATGGGTTGATAAAAAAGATTGGGTCTATCAAACAACATTTAATCTCGATGAAGAAACCTTCAATAGAGAAAATCACGAATTGTGTTTTGAGGGTCTAGACACATATACCACTGTTTACCTTAATGACAGCGTGATATTAAGGAGTAATAATATGCATAGAACGTACACCGTAAATGTTAACCCCTACTTACGCGAAGGTGACAACATTTTGCGTGTTCTACTGGAATCCCCTATTCGAAAAGGTTTAGCACTTTATGATTCATTGGGTTATGTCCTACCCGTCTCTGCAAATGACCAAGCGGAAACTGGCGAGGTTCCCGGTGGAAAGCGCATCAATGTTCATACAAGAAAGGCAGCTTATCATTACGGTTGGGATTGGGGTCCTAGATTAGTTACTTCAGGGATTTGGAGACCTATCACATTACGCTCATGGGATGAATTCAGAATCAATGAGTTATCGCTAACCCAAAAGATGAATGGAGATGTAGCTGTGGTAATGGCACACATCAAAATTGAATCAAGTATAGAAGAAGCTCATGGTTTATTGGAAGTTTACTTAAATAATCAAATCATTTTTGAATCTAAGCAGCGTTTAGTAAAAGGATTGCAACAGGTGAATATCCCCATTAAAATAGACAGACCCGAACTATGGTGGCCAAAAGGAATGGGAAAACAAAATCTATATGATATAAAAGTATCACTGAAAAGAAAAGAAAATAGAAGTTCTGTAAACCATAGTATTGGGATACGAAAGATCAAGCTCATAGCCGATAGCACATTAGCCCAACCCAACTTTTATTTTAAAGTAAATGAAACACCTGTTTTTGCAAAAGGTGTAAACTATATCCCTCAAGACATCTTTCTACCGCGGGTCAAAAGCTCCGATTATGAAATGATTTTAGGCGCTGCAGCAGATGCCAACATGAACATGATTCGTGTTTGGGGAGGCGGAATTTATGAAGATGATCGCTTTTACGAGCTTTGTGATTCATTAGGATTGATGGTTTGGCAAGATTTCATGTTTGCCTGTGCCATGTATCCAGGAGACGATGCCTTTTTGGAGAATGTTCGACAAGAAGCCATTAACAACGTTAAGCGGCTTAGCAAGCATCCTTCAATCGCATTATGGTGTGGAAACAATGAAGTGCTCGCGGCATGGAAAAGGTGGGGATGGGAACAAAATGTAAACAAAGAACAATCTCCAGAAGTATCGCAAAAAATATGGCAAAGCTACGACACCTTATTTCATACAATCCTGCCTTCAGTAGTGAATCAATACCATAAAGAAATTGATTACTGGGCATCTTCTCCAAGCGCTTCCGAGGGACTCCCCGAGGAATATACACATGGAGACACACATTATTGGGGTGTTTGGTGGGGAAAAGAACCTTTCTCTTCCTACAACGCCAAAATATCTAGTTTTATGAGTGAGTATGGGTTTCAATCCTTCCCTGAATATTCGAGCTTTCATAAATTTGCCGAAGGACAAGACCGAGCCATGCATTCGGAGGTAATGAAATCACATCAACGCTCTAGCATAGGTAATGAGACTATCGAGGAGTATTTAGACCGATCGTTTCGAAAACCTATCGGTTTCGAAGAACTTCTTTACATGAGTCAATTGTTACAAGCTGATGGGATTCAAACCGCAATAGAAGCCCATAGAAGAAATAAAGACCGCTGTATGGGGTCCTTGTATTGGCAGCTAAACGATTGTTGGCCTGGTGCATCTTGGTCAAGCATTGATTATTATGGAAAATGGAAAGCGCTTCACTACAAAGTAAAAGAAAGCTTTGCTCCAGTAATATTAAGCTATGAATTTATTGAGGATAATCTCCAAATCAATGTGGTTTCTGACTTGGCTAATTCCTACCAAGGAGAATTGACTGTTATACTTTCAGAGTTTAAGGATATTGAAAAAATCATAAGCTGGAATCAAAAGGTAGATATTGCCCCAAATGGATCTAAGGTCGTTTTAACAATTCCTAAGGATGGTCTTCCTAACGCTGAAAACCAACGCTATACTTATCTACAATTGGCATTAAGGGATGAAAAAGGAATTCGTGCCTCAAAGAACATCTATTTCAAACACTTTAAGGAGCTCGTACTCCCCCGACCTAACCTCAGTTTTAAGGTAGAATGCGATAAAAGTAATGTTCTCTATCTAACGGTTGAAAGCGATCATTTTGCACGAGGAGTTCACGTAACCTGCGACAGCAAATATAATTTTTCAGAGAACTTCTTTGACATGCCGATTAATGGCAAAAAAACAATTTCTATTCAGCTAGACCCATTATCAGATATCGATGCAATTATCAGTTCAATTCAGATAAGAAGTCTTTGGAATAGTATGCGCTAATTATTATTTTTAGCACAAATATTTTGCGTTAACATTACTTGGTTTTCAATGGTGTTTACAAAACATAAATCCTCATGAAAAAACTCATTATTTACTCCTTAACGATAATCTCGTTTCTTATCCCGAACATCTCAAATGCGCAAGAAAAAAATGATCAGCTAGGTGCATGGTACATGTATTTCTACAACACTAATTTTAAGGAAAGCCCCTGGGGTATTCAAGGAGATCTTCAATATCGAAACTGGAATCTAGGTGGTGACCTCGAACAACTGCTAATTCGAAGTGGTGTTACCTACAAACCAAAAAATACACAAGTCAAATTCACCTTAGGATATGGAAATATAACTACTGGCGTGAATGGAAGCAGTGATGAAACATCAGGAGAACATCGTATTTATCAAGAGGCCTTATACCCTGTAAAATTTGGAAGCCGAATCTACACCAATCATCGTTTTCGATATGAGCAAAGATTTGTTGAAAATCAAGACCTTCGCACGCGTTATAGATACAACCTATTTATAAATGTCCCTTTAAATAAAAAGACATTAGAGAAAAAGGCCATATATCTCGCCTTGTATAATGAAATATTTATCAATGGTCAGAGAAACATTGGGAACAATAATTCCGTTGAAATATTTGACCGAAACAGGGCTTATGCGGCTCTTGGATATGTCATTAGAAATGGCTTTAGGGTCCAATTCGGCATAATGAATCAAACTACAGACAACCAAGGTAAGAATCAGTTTCAGCTCAGCTTACACCATAAGTTTTGAGTATCGATAAAATTGACGAATGGTAGATATAAATAAACTTCGACAGATCTATAAATTTGGTAAGGAGCTTAGCATTGAAGATGCCGGCATACTCATTAAATCAGCAAAGTCCAAAAGCTTCAAGAAGAAAGAAATTATAATTGAGGAAGGCGCGCTAAAAACAGATGTTTATTTTCTTCGAAGTGGCCTTGTAAGAGCATATTGTATAAATGATAAAGGTGATGAGATTACCTTTGGACTGATTTCAGAGAATCAAATTCTTACCAATGTTGATATTATTCTATTCGACCAACCTTCGCGTTTTTATTATGAATGCATTGAGGATACAAAGACCTTTTCTATTGATTTCGATAAAGTCCAAAATATCATTGAAAGTAATCCTAAGCTAGAGCGAAATAGAAAATTTTTTGCAAGGAATGCGATGAAGAAAATGCTACAGCGTCTAGAAACATTTGTTTTAATGAATGCAGAGGAGAGATATGAAGACTTTATCAAGAAGAATCCTACACTCAGCAATAGAGTGCCAGATAAATATTTAGCAAATGTATTAGGCATCACCCCGGTATCATTAAGCCGCATAAGGGCACGTATTGTGAAAAGAAAGTAAGTATGTTCAACTTTATAATCTACCTATAATCCAGAATATTAGTTAAACAAAGCGATATATCTCAACAAAATAAATTCAATTATATATTCGCTTTGTAAGACCTAAATACAATGGTATAAATCGTAGGTGTCAATTATATTTTTCTTTTAACTTGGTATGACTATTGTAAACCACTGTAAAAGAAATAAAATGAAACGATTACTTGCTACCTGTATTTTATTTACCTCATTTTTAATTAATGCCCAAGAACCTTGGGGTTGTGCGCATCATGATTACCGAGAAAATCAAAAAGTATACAGTTGGAAATTTAATGGAGCTAAAATGTTGTCAAAACCTGTTATTTCATCTCCGACACTTAAAATAATTTCTGAAGGCGAATTGGTTACTGTCCTCGAATCAATAGATACCTATTCAGAGCAAAATACCTGCTTCAAAGATACGATACTGCGGGATCCACTCATTGTAATCGAAAGCCCTTTTATCAAGGTGAAATACGGAGAAGATATTGGTTACGTACTGGAACATTATCTCAACGCGTCAAAACCAATTGACATTGAGAAACTTATCAATTCAGGTAATTTACTTCACAATAGTAGACTCGTTTGGCCCGGCGATTATTCTTCAGGTGAAACCTCAACGAAGGTATATGACAACGGTGTAATAAGCAAAACTTTTTTTGGTGGTAAAGTATCCCACGAAGAATCTTTCCTAATCCCACACATCGCAAGCAAGACTCAATTTTATTTAATTGCACTTCGGTTATTGGCTAAATATGGGAGCGATGCAAACGAGGGTGTACACTTTGAAACGGATGGGAGTTATTTTTTCTGGGTTCTTACTGATCCCTCTGGTGAAAACCCTGGAGACCAATCCATTCATATTTCAATGTCGCCCTACGGAATGGTCTATTCGCATGAAGAAACAGGCTGTTAGACTAAATAGATTTTACTAAACCGAAAGCTTTGGTTTATTTAAATACATTCTTGTAAAAAAAATGGCCATCCTAGAGGATAGCCATATTAAATGTATTCAAAAAGTTTCTAATGTTATGCTTCGCAAGAAACACATTCCTTTTTTTGCTTGAATTTCTGCGCGGCATTCATACTATGCTGATAGTAAAGAGACTTTAAGCCCATTTTCCATGCAGTAATATATAGTTTATTAATATCCTTTATTGGCATATCAGGATGCACAATAATATTCAACGATTGTCCTTGGTCTACATATTCTTGACGGTTTCCGGCTTGATAAACAATGTCCATTTGATCTATTTCCGAATAAGTTTTGAAGACATCTTTCTCTTCATCTGTTAGGAAGTCTAAATGCTGAACAGAACCATCTCGGTTTCGTATTGAATGCCATACATCAGTGGTATTCTTTCCTTTCTCTTCAAGTAACTCTAATAAGAATGGATTCTTGATTGTAGTTTTAATCTTCGCGATATCCTTCACATAAATATTCGACCAAATTGGTTCGATACCCTGAGAAACCTGCCCCAAAATGAAAGCAGAAGATGTCGTCGGTGCAATGGCATTTAAGGTTGCGTTCCTTCTTCCGTACCCCTTCATAACCTCTGGTTCTCCAAATCGATCTGCCAATTCCTCAGATGCTTTATAGGACTTCTCTTTGATTAGCTTAAAAATTTCTGTATTTAGGTCATAAGAACCTTGACTATTGAAGGCTAACTTCTTAGACTGAAGTAAAGAATGCCAACCAAGTACACCAAGACCTAATGCTCTGTTTTCTTTTGCAAAATTGTAGGCGCGCTCCATAAACAAGAAAGTCTGACGGTCTTCACGGTCACTAGAGTCACGATATACATCTAATTTATCTAAAAACTCCGTAATGACTGCGTCAAGGAAGTGAACCATGGTTTCAACAGCATCAGTATCTTTCCACTTGTCATAATGTAAAACATTAAGGGAAGACAAGACACAAACAAAAGACCAGTTTTCGTTGGACGGAAGCATAATCTCCGTACACAAATTACTGGCTAATATCTTAAGGTCTTTTTCTTTATAGACTTCAGGAGCCCCTTTGTTTGCTTTGTCGTTGAAAAAGATATAAGGATATCCAATTTCTCCACGTCGCTGGATTACTTTTGCCCAGATCGCTCTTTTCTTGGCATCACCTGCAATCATTTCTTCCATCCATGCATCTGAAACAGTAACTCCATGTGTCAATTCCTGTATGGGATTTCCTTCTGTTCCAATATCCAAAAATTCATGAATATCATTGTGCTCAACTGGAAGGTATGGAGAAAAACGACCTCTCCTAACTGAACCCTGACTTACAACGTCAACCATTGTCTCGAATAGTTGCATGATATGAACAGCACCCGAAGCCTTTCCATTGTTTTTTACAGGAGCACCACGGTGACGGATATTACCAAAGAAACCTGAAGTCCCTCCTCCTAGTTTAGACATCATCCCTACCTCGGATTGGGTATATAATATATTCCCCATATCATCGGACACATTTGACCCAAAGCAGCTTATTGGCAGCCCTCTCTCTTTTCCAAAATTTGACCATACAGGTGAGGCCAACGAAAAGAATCCTTCAGACATATAATGGTAAAACTTATTGGCATAGCCATCAATACCGAGGATATCCTCCGCACGTTCTGCGATTTCTCGAATCCGCTGCTCAGGAGAAACTCCTGGGACCAAATAACCTGCCTCAAGGAAATTTCTACTATGCTCAGTCAGCCATGAAAATGGTTCCTTTTCCTTCTGCGCATCTAGGGTTTCACGTCTAGCTTTTAATAAAACCTCTGCATTCAGATCCTTTTGTCCTTTCTGCGCTTTATCTTCTATGTTTTGTATTTTTTTCTCCATATTAAAAAAGGTCGTCTGCGGTTATACTTTGTGTTCTTTTACTGTAATTAATTGATCTTTTGACGAAGAAATCACCATGCTTTGTGCCAATAATCTCATCATTAAACCACTCAGTATCCTTCAATACCTCTTCATCAGTTTCAAAAACTTTATCTACTCCTATGCTTTCTAAAGATCGATTGAATCGGTCTTTTATAAATTCATTGATTTGGCTTTTCGGTAAAAAGTCTAATTCACCTTGCTCAAAGATCCAGTCAATTATTCCACTTTCTGCCTTAAAGGCCTTGCGACACATATCTTGAATACGCTCAGCATAGTCTGCATCAAACCAGTCTGGATTCTCGGACTTGATAATTTTGATCAAATCAATTCCGAAGTCGCCATGAATCTGCTCTTCTTTTGATGTCGCCTCAACGACATTTGAAACACCTTTAAGCATATTACGATGCTTGTTGAAGGCCATAATAATTAAGAATTGCGAAAACAATGAAACATGTTCAATAAACAAAGAGAACAACAAGACAGACTCAGAATATTCTTTTGCATCTTCACTTTTAGAAGCCGCCAAAGCAGTTTCTAAATACTGTACCCTTCTCATAATAACGGGCTTCTTTTTGAGTGTCTGAAATTCCTTATTTAACCCGAGGATTTCAAGAAGATGCGAATAAGCATCTGCGTGACGCACCTCACTTTCTCCAAACGTAGCGCCTACAGAGCCAACCTCTGGCTTTGGAATTTTTTGATAGATATCACCCCAGAAACTTTTAACTGCTACTTCAATTTGAGAAATTGCTAGCATGGTGTTTTTAATTGCACTGCGCTCCTTATCAGTTAACTTCGTCTTAAAGTCTTGTATGTCACTAGTGAAGTTGAATTCAGAGTGAATCCAGTATGAGTGACGTATGGCGGCTACATATTCATATAGGTCTGGATATTCATATGGTTTTAGGTTGATTCTCTTTTCAAAAATATTCGGCTTTCTTTTCTGGGCCTGCTCGTTGCGGTACAAAATGTAACACTTGGCCACATCTAAAAATTGACTTTGCATCAATCTCTGCTCCACAACATCTTGTATCTCCTCGATACTTGGAATGTAATTGACAATTCTTCCATTTCGCTCCGAAAGAACATCAAACACTTCCAATGATATATTGGTCGCATCCTCTTTAGTACCATTACCGGAAGACTGCATCGCATTGTATACAGCTTCAGTAATCTTATTTAAATCAAAAACTTCTTTCGTGTAATCTCTTTTTCTAACTTCTTTAAACATATCTCTCCTTATCTTATTTAACTCTTCAAAAACCGTTCACGACGATTGTATTAACGAATCTACATCTTATTTAAGGCCATTTGAAAAAAACATTTAGTTGTTTTTAACATTAAAAGTTGATAACTTAATAACTACTTTAATTATCAATGAGATACACTTCGAAACCTAATTTTTTAGATAAGATGAATGGGGTTTAATCACGAATTATGAATTTATTTGGTATAAATTTTGTACACGAATTAAAAATCTAAATGAAAAAAATAATTTTTATACTTCTCACGATCATCTGTTTTAACACTTTTTCTCAAGATGAAAAAGACTTTAAAGAAATTACAGATGAAATAGATATTATTAAAATTTATGCGGATAGCAATAGTAAAGATCTAGACTTTTATTATTCCCCACACCAAACCACGGAGTTAAGAAACGATGAATATGACGCTTTAAGTATTGCTTCAATTGCCGAGCTCGACAATTTTTATACTTTCAGCCAGTCAATATACCTCAATCCCGAATGTAGAAAAATTTGTTTCGTCCAATCTTCGACCTACGAGGGAGATATGGATGATGATGCGTTTTTTATAGAAGATGAATCATTGTATTATTTTAGAAATAAAGTGCTTATTAAAAAAATTCATAAAACTCGATCCTCATCCGAAGGAGGAGAATGGAAGACCAATATTACTTACCCAAACTCAAAAGAAAGCTACAAAACCTTTGAAAAAGACTTAAAGTTCATTATTACCAATACGATTTTAAAAGGCGAAGAGGTCTATTGCGATGAATAAAAACAAAAATTAATTTATGAAAACAACCATCACGCTTTTAATCACTGCCCTTTCGATAAACTCATTTGGGCAAAAAAATATCGATATAGACGTCGATACAGAAAGACTGCTTAATGTTTATTATCCTAGTGACAAAACCCTATATAGCGACGTAATTGCCTTTTATGATTCAATCGCTAAAATGCGTGATACCTCAACTGTAGACTGGTTGTTTACTGAACAAAAAAAGCTTAGCGGGCGCCTGAGAGGTAGCTTTATAATCAATAAAAAAGAAGATGCAAAAGAGCTTCATTTTGCGCTGGAGGAAGTGCGTACCCAACTTAGTCGTTCGCTTCCGGGATTTGAATTTCACATAAATCTTTATTCAGATGCTGATCTTGAAGAATTTCAATACCTGAAAGAAGACCCTGAGATACTCGATGTACACGCAAACATGCAGTTCATATTCGACCATGCCTCAAAGCACTTATTGAGAGGGGAGCCAGATGAAACACGTCTTAAGATCGAAGGTGGCTTTGATATTATTTTTGAGGCTTGGAGCACCATAAAACACAACTACACGACATACTGCTATGACATATGCTGCGATTGCGCTCAAGAAAGTGCATTGGGTTCTGGACTGCATAGCAGATTACTTACTGCCATTGTTATATATACGGCACATTCTAATCTGTTTTCTGAGGCTTTAAAAGAAATTAAAGAAGGGATCAAAAACGATGTCCTTTATACCAATGCGTTTAGCAGCCCGAAAAATGCCATACTTGCAGAATTTGCCATCATAAAACCGTTATTGGGACTAAGTCAGGATGAAGAACTTATTTATGAAAAAAAGAGAATCTATCTCGATGAAACTTCTGAGTCAGAACTTCACAACTACGGCCGTTAATACCAAAAAATAGATGCGATTGCCAAAACAATAAGTCCTTTGTAGATATTGTTGATCCGGTCAAATTGCGTTGGTGTTTTTGAGGCACGCAAAATAAAAGTGGATATAAAGATCATCACAAAACTCGCGCCAAAATAGTAGGAGATGTCCTGGGTCAAAATCTTGGGAAACAACACAATAATCATGACCATCGAAGCAATCATAAAAGAGAGGATAATATACTTGCAGTTGCGAATGCCGAAAAGTATAGGAATACTTTTCTCTCCTACAATCAGATCCCCCTTCAAAGAAACCATTCTTTTAATGACCTCCCTTGTCAATGTTAAAGCTGAAATATACCCAACGAATAGACCTATCGTTAGGTTTGTAATCATGTAGTAAATACTTATGCTAGCAAAGGGAGAAACCGTGAGCAACGTGGCGCCAAGCTCACCTGTTAAGGGTTTTTTACGAAGCTTATGTGAGTAGAACCACAAACCAAATGAAAAGACAGCATTGAAAAGAAAGACCTTCCAACCTGAAAAAGAAGACAAAACAAGTCCAATAAATAAAAGAAAGACATAGCTATTAAAACAGAAGGATTTACTGACCACGCGGCCAAAAATGGTTTGCTCTGGATGGTTAATCATATCCTTTTCAAAGTCATAAAACCCATTAATAATATAGCCTGCCATAAGCAAAGAAGCAATACCTAAAATATTCATATGCAAGTATATGTCTTTCAATATATAAAGTTTTGATATACCTGAATTAAGCATATACATTGCACTTAAATAAAGTGCGCAAGTCAGCACAAAGACATTGTACCAACGCACCAAGGAAAGCATGGCTAATGCTTTAACTACAAAACGTTCTCTTTTAGACCTAAAAGAGGGCTTTTCGGTATTAAAATCTGTGGATGACATTTAATGGATACCCTTGAAGTTTAGACTTCGCTTTTTCAATATCCTCAGTGAAACCGAGAATAAAGCCTCCACCACCAGAACCACATAGCTTGAGATAATAGGCGTTAGAATCAATTCCCTCTTGCCATAGTTTATGGTATACTTGAGGAATCATTGGCTTGAAATGCTCCAAAAGAATTTTGGACAGACCTTTCATATTTGCCAAAAGCGGCTTCGATTTTTTGTTCAGGAACGCATCGATACATGCATCGTTGTATTTCTTGAATTTCCCTTTCAACATTTTCCGGAATCCCTCTTCTTTACAACGCTCCATAAAGTGTTGTACCAGTGGCTGTGTTTTTCCCGTAGTACCTGTATTCATTAAGAAGATCGCTCCTTTACCTGTCGAGGTATCGGGAAGACCTACGGTCCCTACTTCACTTTTTGACTTGATTAGTACGGGTAAGTTCAAATAACAAATCAAAGGGTCTAGACCAGAGCTCTTACCGTGGTAATAAGACTCTAAGGTTCCAAATGTCTTTTTAAGCTCAATGAATTTCTCATTACTCATGTTCGCATCTGAAGCGATTTTATCTTGGCTATAGTTATCATAGATTGCGGCAACAATGGCACCAGAGCTTCCTACACCAAAGCCTTGTGGAATACTTGAATCAAAGTGCATGCCTTTTTCTAGGTCTACACGAAACTTCTTAAGGTCCAAGGCGCATGGCAATTCACCCTTCGCTTCAAGCCCTTCAAGGTGTAACAAGAATTTTTCTAGCTTTCGGTTGGAGTCTTTTGAGACCTCATCAGGCTTAGCACTGAAAAGTAGCTTTCCGTTATAATCATTATAAGGTATAGATAAACCCATAGAATCGTGGATGATTCCGTATTCTCCGAAAAGAAGAATTTTACTGTAGTACAACGATTCTTTAAGCATAGTGCTCCATTTTTAGTAGCGGCCCATTTCCAACTTCATCACAAATATACTGCTCATTTTGACAGTAAGCAATTAATTCGTTCTTGATGAAGTCCATGGCAACTCGTTTATATTCAGCAGGATAAAGCAAATGAACATTTGCGCCTGCATCTAAAGTGATTGTAAAAGGAATACTATCTGACTCACGCTTTTCCCAAACCTTGTGAATAATACTCAAGGTATTTGGTTTAAAGAGCATAAAGTAAGGATCAGAGGTCATCATCATCGCATGAAGGGTTAGTGCTTCTTTCTCTACTAACCGATTAAAGTCCAAAATGTTCCCAGATTTGAGGATTTTATGTAACTCAAGCATGTGATTCCTTGCTTGCTCAAAACGATTTTCAGCAAAGGGATGGTCATTCATGAGGTCATGTCCGAGGGTTGAGCTCACCTTCTTCTCTCCTTTGTCTACCAATAATATGGTATCCTGATACGTTTTGAAAACATCATGGACGTCATCATAAGGAACCGCAAAATCATTGCTACTTCCTGCATAATCAGCATGCGCACCCCAGACACCCATCGGACCATATACTGAACGACATGCACTCCCCGACCCTAGCCGGCTTAAAAAAGAAGCCTTCTTGTAAAAGTCCGGGTCAGAAAGTCCTGCTGCTTTCCGCTCAATACTTAAAACACACAATGCCAAGGCACTAAATCCTGAAGCCGAAGAAGCAATACCACTGCTGTGTGGAAAGGTATTTTCAGTTTCAATTTTGAATGCATAATGATTTACATACGGACAATAGCCTTCAATTCGTTCGAAGAAAGTCTCAATCTTTTTTATGAAAGATGGTTGCTCCTTACCACTAACAAAAACCTTTACGCTTCGCTTGTCTGCTTTGGAAAAAGACAACTTGGTTGCCGTGTAGCAATTCTTGAGTGTAAAGCTAATAGATGCGTTGGCGGGAAGCTGTACAGGTTTCTTCCCCCAATACTTCACTAGCGCAATATTTGAGGGGCTCTCCCAAGCTACTGTACCTGATTCAGGGAGGGACAAAGTTGCTTCTGCGGTATATTCTTCTTGAATCATTGCTTAAATGTAAGGTTTAAGAAAGGTGCGTAAATAGGGTTGCGAAATAATTATCAACAAGGTTTTCATGAAATCTTTGCGCTACAGAATTAAAGACTCAAATTCCTGAATCACAGAAAACCCTTTATCCACGAAATACATGCGGTCTTCAGCTTCTCCTGTCGCAAGGATAAAATCTCCTCCCCAAGCCCCCAATGACTTAACAGCGCCCTTATAATCAGAGAAGTAAAGCTGTTTAGCAGTTGGATAACCCAATGCTGCACTCATTATTTCTTCATGTTTGGTAATCGCTTCATTAAAAACATCAAGCGAATTTGCATTCATCATTGTTCGGGTTAAGGCTGAAATCTGCTCAACAATTGCAGCCAAGTCAATACTAGATTTTCTGTCTTGGTATTTATTGACTTCACTACTGCTCTTTTGTTTGGTATTCAGATATACAAAAAACAAAGAAGCGCTAAAGGTTGGTTTCCAATTGATTTCATTCACCTCTGCCAAGCCATCCTCTAATTGATAAGTGATCGCCAAATCCGTCTTTCCGCAAGCCACATCGTATCCACTCCCATTACTCACCTTGAAATGCAATTGCATTGGATCAATGTCAAAACATTGTGCAATACAACAAAGCAAAGTAGAGCTTGAGCCTAATCCCCAATTTGTTGGGAATTCCAATTCCGTAGTTACCTTACCCCGAAGTCTATCAACGCTATGAGAAAGATTTGAGGCGGCTATTAATATTTCTTTAAGTGTTTCGGTTTTGCGGGCATCTGAGCTTTCTAAAACCGCTAATTCAGCACCTTTAAAATGTGCTTCAAACCAAGTTTCGCCTTTTATATCTAGACTTCGCCAATGTAGTATGTCTTGATCAATTTCTTTATAATGTAAGACCTGCCCCCTCTTGGTCGGAAGCGCCAATGACAAGCTGCCATCCAGGATGGTATATTCACCACTTATTAAAAGCTTTCCGTTTGCCCGAAAGGTTTTCACTTGTTTTGATTTTGTAGCTCTTCTTGGGTAATACCCCGCATTGTACAGAAATAATCCACCACCGCTTTGTGAGAAACCACTTTGTCAGCAAAATAGTCTTTTATGACTATACGCTCTTCTGCTGTTCCACCCAATTGGTTGATGATATTCAGTAAATGCATTTTCATGTGTCCTTTTTGGATACCTGTTGTTACTAGGGAGCGAACTGCACCAAAATTCTGTGCCAAGCCAACACATGCAATGATTTTCATGAGCTGTGCCGCGTTCGGTTTACCAAGCAATTGGTGTGCAAATTTTACCATTGGATGCAGGGCTGTCAAACCACCTATGGTTCCTAGCGCCATCGGAACCTCAATCCAGAAACGAAAATTTCCATCCGTAATATCTACATGTGTTAAGCTGCTATAGCGACCATCCTTCGCTGCGTAGGTGTGTCCACAAGCCTCAATGGCCCTAAAGTCATTTCCAGTCGCAATCACGACAGCATCGATACCATTAAAGATTCCTTTGTTATGCGTAGTTGCTCTATAAGGTTCAATCTTGGCCACATGAATCGCTTGCTCGAACTTTTTGGCAAATTCCTCAGGAGAAAGATCTGTTCCTTCTGTAAGGCTTTCTATTGGGCAAGAAACTTCAGCGCGCACCAAACATTCTGGTGTATAGTTACTCAAGATACACATGATGACCATCACCTTTTTATCCGCCTCTGATAGATCGCTGTTTTCAAGTTCCCCTTGTAAGATTTTTGAAAATTCCTCCAGGATACTATTAATGAAGTTGGCACCCATAGCCTCACAGGTTTCAAACTTCGCCATAAGCTGATAGTAATTCGGTTCGTCATCTGTCTTGTTGACGAGCTGTATATCTAGTATCCCTCCTCCTCGCTTGCGCATGTTTTCGGTGAGGTCATTGGTTTGTTCAATAAATTTGTGCTTCATGGATTCAAAGAAGCTTACAAGCGTCTCATATTCGCCGTACCAGGCAAAATGCACATGCCCCACCTTCGTGGTAGAAATCACTTCGGCTTTAAATCCACCTCGATTCATCCAAAATGTGGCGTTCTTGGCAGCCGCAGCGACAACAGAGCTCTCTTCAATGGCCATTGGCACACAAAAAATCTCGTCATTGATCAAAAAGTTTGGCGCAATCCCAAAAGGAACATAAAAATTGGAAATGGTATTCTCAATAAATTCATCGTGGATTTTCTGCACCTTAGCATCATTGTGCCAATAGCTCTTGAGGAGCCCAACACATTCTTCGTCTCCATCAAGGTACTCATTGGCGATCCATTCAATCTTAGCCTCCTTAGAAAGCTTTGAAAAGCCTTTTACTGATTTCTTAGTCATGTTATTCCGTTTGTCCTACAAATTTAGCAGTTCTATGCTTTTGAAATACAATAGGATGATTGAGTTTTAAACAGATTTTGCGCACAGTTGTTCACACCGTTTTTTTACCGACTTTTCACGAGGTATTTCTTAGCGTTATTACCCATCATGAATGTAGGATTTCACGATAGTTTTTTGTATATTTATATGTACTCAAACCCACTGAAAATGAACTATGAAACAATTCTTCAAAAGATTAAAAATGACTCCTATTTTAGAGAATGGATGCACGATAGATTTGGTGAACAGGCCGACGATCGTAGGCGAAAAATGATTGAAACTGAAGTGCTTTCGGATGAGGAAAAAATACTGGTTCGAGAATGCATTGACCATGGTGCGGATAGTATATCATTGAGCCGAGAGGTAGATATTTATTATGCGCCCTATTCTTTAAGGAATTACACCACAGATCAAGAGAAGAATGATGGTATCTTCTGGCTTGAATGTGAAGGGGAAAACAATTGGGGTTATTTCGAAAGTGATGAGGAAGTCTATGAAATCTTTTCCGAATTTGAAGATGAGCATTGGGACGACTAAAAAGTACCATTCTAAATCTATTTTCATTCCCAAGTATAATTTTTTCAAAGTTTTTACGTTAATGGAATAGAAATCATTAAGAGTTTCGTGAAAATCACGGATGCCAACCGATCCCTCGCAGGGCACGGTGGAAAAACAATGAGAGGTTCGCACCTAAAAACAAACCGCGAATCCTATTTTACTTTCTTTTGATGATGGATTGTTTAACCTTTTAAAACTTTTCATTTTGAATAAACTAATATTACACATACCACATGCTTCAGAGTATATACCTGATTCGGCCATGTACATTTTCGACCAAAAGACATTAAAACAAGAGGTACTTAAATTAACAGATTGGCATACGGATGATTTGTTCTTATTTGAAGATGCCCTCACTGTAAAAGCAAATTTTTCTCGTGTTTTTTGTGATGTTGAAAGATTCCCAGAAGATTCAAACGAAATTATGGCACAATACGGGATGGGCGTTATATATGAAAAAAATGATGAAGGCCTCACCATAAGAAATATAACTCCAGTGAATCGAGAATCAATATTAAAAGACTATTACTGGCCGCATCACGAGAAGCTACATCAAGCTGTTGAGCAGCAGCTAACAGAAAACGGCAAAGCAACTATTGTAGATTGTCATTCTTTTCCCGACAAACCATTTAAGAGAGACCTAAATCAAAACCAAGATAGACCTGATTTTAATATTGGAACCGATACATTTCATACACCTAAAAAACTTATTAAATTATCCAAGAACTTCTTCAATGAAAAAGGTTTTTCCGTTGGAGTGGACTGGCCTTATAGCGGCACCATCGTTCCGCTTACTCATTATAAAAAAAACAAAAATGTTCAATCAATTATGCTCGAGGTAAATCGATCATTATATCTGAATGAAAACGCGAATTCACGGTCAAAGCAGTACCTCAAGACCAAAGCTATTATTCAAGAATATTTAAAATTATTACAAGAAAACTGTAATCTTTTATAACTTCTTGCGTTAGTATAGCAGAATATCATTAAGAGTTCCGTGAAAGTCACGGATGCCAACCGATCCTTCGCAGGGCACGGTGGAAAAAAGATGAGAGGCTCGCACCTAAAAACAAATAGCGAATCCCATTTACATTTCTCTTGATGATGAATTGTTTAACCTTTTAAAACATTTCATTATGTCAAATCAATTTGAAAAAAGGCTCAGAACTTACTCTGACCTTGCGCTTGTAAAGGCGTACAACAAAGACCTTGGTCACAACGGCTGGGTGTCCTCCAGAGGTGAATTCCACATCGCATTACGTGCCGAAATATATCGCCGTAGTTTAAATCCCGGCGCAATTATGCACATGCGCGGGTTTCATTTAAAAAAGGAATTTGAATCAGCACTCGTTGCCATGAACATCCTGCCAATTCAAAAGCTCGGTAAACAAATCTTAGCGCAGCTCATCTTGGATACAGAGAGCAAAAAACACGAAGTCGTTCTGCTCAGCCCAAAGCTCGTATTGTTGCACGATCCTATTGTCAGGCTAAAAGACCACATAACAGCGGATCACTCCCCTGTCCTAATTGCTGTGCAGCACGAAAATGTACAGACAATAATCGATGTTTCAGGACTACAAGACCAATTTTTAATTGGATTCAATACGCGTAACAAAATCAAATCTGTGAATTGGATCAATGGAGACGCAAGACATGTATTTCAAATGGCAGTATCAAGTAAAACGCTATTGAGTATTCCAAAAGAAGTCATATTGGAATCAGCTAGCTATCTCCTAGGAAAAAGAACAGATCTCGAAAGATTTATAAATGACATTGTAAAAATTGAATTGGTAAACCCATTAAATGTAAACTCATGAAAAATATAATCGGAATTTTAAGTATGTGTTTCATAATATGTCTATCCAACGAAGCTTTCAGTCAACCATTCAATGTCCCCAAAGGGTTTACATACATGGGAGATGCAGAGTATCTCTGCAGGGCAGACGACAAGGCCGAGGCCATAGATATATGCCTAAAGGTATATGACTTCTATGACGTCAAGATGGATAAGTTTAATGTGGATAGAGACTCAAAGGTTTTGATGTTCAGATACTTTAAGAGTGACAGAAGGAATCACGTCTACATACTGTTTGCTATAGAGTACAAGGATGACTATGACGTGGTGCTGAGAGAGATAAAGGATGAAGATAAATACTTTTTCAGCTACGATGATTATGACGGATATACGTATGATTTAATATACAGGAAACTATGAAATCAATATTTCTGCCCTTATTTGGGAAAAACAAAAAGGAAACACCTCCAAAACAAGTCGTGTTTAAGAGACCTTCAAGAGTAGCTTTAGAAGACGCCGTAAAGCATTATGTAGATTGGCGCTTCCCAGGAGCTAGCTATTGTCACGAAAGAAAAGATAAAGGATGGGACCTAAGCATGTATTATTATGATCCCGAACAGAATACTATGGAGCTGAAGATTTGCTTACGTGACGAATTTGAGATTGAATTTAAGCTGCACCTAGTCGGTAATGTATTTGTTGGTTAAGGTAATTCAAAAGCAGAACTGACTAGAGGAAAATTTTGTTTACGTATCTTCGAAGAATCATGTCACAGCAAACCACCTCAACCCTGCTCATGGTCAAGCCACACGGATTTGATTATAACAAACAGACTGCGGAGGATAATCATTTTCAAAAAGGAGGCACAGGACTTTCGAGTGCTGAGATTAAACGCGCGGCTCTCAATGAATTTGAAGCCTTTGTGAAGAAAATAAGCGCCAAAGGTATTGAGGTAATCGTTTATGATGACCTAGCGACAAAAGCAACACCGGATGCGGTTTTTCCCAACAACTGGTTCTCCACGCATAAGGACGGCACGGTTTATTTATACCCGATGTTTGCTAATAATAGAAGAAAGGAACGCAGGCAAGAAGTTTTGGACCTACTGACGCAAGAACAAGGCTTTAGCATTGATAGAATAATTGACTGGTCCAAATACGAAGATGTAGGTTTGTTTTTGGAAGGAACAGGAAGTATGATCCTAGACCGTACAAATAATATAATCTATGCTGCATTGTCTGAACGCACTAGTGAGGAACTGGTCAAGCAATATGCTCAAGAAATCGATTCCGAACTAGTCGCCTTTAGGAGTTATCACAATGCGAAACAAAAGGAAGTACTAATTTACCATACCAATGTAATGCTTTGTGTGGCAGAAGATTATTGTGTGATATGTTTGGAATGTATCACAGACTTGACAGAGAGAAAAACGGTAATGGACAGCTTAAAAAAGACAAATAAAGCAATTGTTGAACTAAGCTTAGGCCAGCTTGATCATTTTGCGGGCAATATGCTTGAAGCAAAAAATAAAGCGAATGAATCCTTCTTAATCATGTCCTCAAAAGCTTATCATTCAATTACATCAGATCAAATCGCACAAATCCAGCAACATTCGAAAATCATTCATGCACCACTCACCACCATAGAAAATTATGGAGGAGGAAGCGCCCGGTGTATGCTTGCCGAAATCTTTTTACCACGACAAGAAAAATAATGCTGCACTTTTTTTTGTATCTTATGTAACGGAATAAATGTGCATTCATTATGAAGTGCATAAACCCTTAAACGAATAATGATGATCAATAAAATTGCCCAACCCCTAGTCGGTATTCTTTTTCTTATCGGAATGGTTTTCAAATTCATGCACCTCCCGGGTGCGGGAATAACGATTTTTGTGAGTTTATCCTGCGCTGCCCTTATGCTTTTGTTGACGCTTATGCAGGTCAAAGGAACATCCCTATTGTCTCAGCTATATAAGCTTACCATTGTTAGTGCCGCCACCTATGTGGCGGCCGTTATGTTCAAGGTGATGCACTGGCCAGGAGCGAACATGATGTTGGTGGTGTCGATGGCTACCTTAGGACTCATTCTCGTTTTATCGGCACTTAAGACCAGCAAATGGTATTATGCGCTGCTTTCCTTGTTGTTTTCGATAACCCTGATTATGGCGCTATGTAAAATCTTGTATTGGCCTCGACCTCCCTACTTGTTGTACGGTTCCTACTTTGGATTTCTTGCCCTGCTATCAGGTGTGTTTTTTTACAGAAGTCAATCCATAAGCAATAAAGATATATCACTGAGTAAGCAGTATAAAATACTCGGGAGCTTAGCGCTCCTTTCATTGACAGCAACCTTCAAAATTAAATATTACCCTGAACTGCTCGGTATAGGTATCCACCCAATGCGCATAATCGAAACATTTACTTTTGCTGGTATTGTGGCCGTCATCTATAAGCTACTAAATAACAAACCTTATACCACGGCACTTCAAAAAGATTATCAATTCCTGAAAACAACGCAAGGGATCTTTCTGATCATGCTCGTAATGATGGTTTTGGTGGCAGCAAATTAAGTCCTTAATGAAATCATGGTAGCATTTCATTCCGAAAATAAATCACTGTACCATTCCCTTAATATGTTGCGTTAAAACAATGATTTAAGATTATTAGGTTTTAGGATTTAATTGTACCTTGTGCATCATTAAATCTTATAAAACTTATTATGAAAAAAACAATTACACTTTTTACGGCTTTTATTAGCTTGGCAACATTTTCTTTTGCACAAATTGGTGCTCCTGCACAGGACTTTACCGTTACGGACCTTGATGGTAATACGCACTCTTTATCTGGTATTCTTGAATCTGGAAAGGTCGTCGTTTTAGATGCCTCAGCGACATGGTGTTCACCTTGTTGGGCTTTCCATGAAGCACATTACTTACAAGATCTACATGATCAATACGGACCTAATGGAACCGATCAAATTCGAGTAATCTTTTACGAGGCAGATGCTAGCACAGGACTTGACGCTCTTCAAGGGACTGGTGGTAACACACAAGGAGATTGGCTAAGCGGTTCAACTTACCCGTTTGTTAACGAAACAAACTTATCTTTATCAGGAGCAAATTACTGGCCTCTAGGATTCCCTACGATCAATGTAATCGATCCAGCTACAGGAACTATACAAGCCGACCTATACGACCCATGGGCAGCTGGTGGTGGACTTCCTGAGTTCGTTGATGTTATAGATGAATTTTGGGGCGAGGTATCCCTTGATGAATTGAACTCAATAGAATTATCGGTTTATCCAAATCCTGCATCTACGAGCGCTAAAATCAAACTAGACCTTGACGCTATTAGCGACGTTAATGTTAAAGTATTCAACCTAATTGGCGCTTTAGTTTCTTCGGATACCTATAATGGTAAAGCGGGAAGCAATACCTTGACATTAAACACAAGTGCTTTGGAGAATGGGCAGTACATTCTTCACGTTGCTTTGGGAGACAACACAAGTACAAAAATTAACCTAAATATCTTAAAGTAAGATTAATCATAGTTATATATTGACCCCAGCACAAAATTATTGCTGGGGTTTTTTATTGCCATTAAAATGATATTTTACTAAAATTTTATATATTCCTTATTTTTAAACCATGATCACTACAACTGCTCTTGTGATTGGTGCCACAGGTGCCACGGGAACCTCACTCGTCAAACAGCTGCTTGAGAACGAGCACTATGTACTTGTGCATGTCTTTGCGCGAAAGAAGGCGTCCTTATCTCATCCTAAATTAACATGGCATGTTGTAGATTTCAATGCGCTTGATACTTGGAAAGCACAGCTCAAGGGAGATGTATTGTTTTCTGCCATGGGCACAACACTTAAGCTTGCGGGAAGTAAAGATGCCCAATTCAAGATAGACTTCACCTACCAGCATGATGTTGCCAAAGCGGCAGCAGAAAACGGGGTGCCTTCCCTCCTGCTCGTTAGCTCGACGGGATCAAGTAGTAAGTCACCTTTCTTTTATGCAAAAATCAAAGGCCAGCTAGAAGATGCCGTCAGTAAAATGAACTTTAAGCAGGTCCACATCTTTCAGCCGCCATTTTTGGACCGTGGATCATTTTTGCGCAGCAATGAAAAGTCGGGTATCAAATTCCTGAATATGATCAATAAGCTTGGGGTTTTACGCTCTCAAATGCCCATGCCAGTCGACTTCTTGGCCAAGCAGATGATTCGTGTATCATATCGAGAAAGTGACGCAAAGGTCAAGACCTACAACCCAAAGCAAATCTGGAAACTGTAGCCATTTGTCAAGTTTCTGATCAAATCAAATTCTGCACCTGTGCATCGGATATCGATGTAGAAGAGATGGACAACTACTTGGTATTACACCGACGAGACCCCAATAAAATGATATGGACATGGAGTCCTTGAATAACCTCATAGGTTTAGACAAGAAGGACTTTGAAATGAATCCATAACGGCCGCTGTAAGGATAATCGAAGAGAATCTATACCCCCGGATTTCTCATTAATACCGAAGTTTTGGCTCTAGGAGGAGGTGCATCCTTCTTGGTATGCTAACATTAAATAACTTAATCGTATAAAGCTCTATATTCTTGGCGTTTGCCACTGAAACAACCGTGCTCTCAGAATGATAGTTTTCTCCAGATTCAATGAATTCATCCGTTATGGTGATCACCATTCTTTTTCTGTTCATCCAAGTATTTGAATTCATTGCATTTAACACCGCATCATAGTGGGATTCGCTGCTAAAATATTTCCTTTTTTCTGAAATCAACTCTAATGCATAATAATGGTCCTCATTTAGATCAGAATACTTGAACCATTTCGGCCATTTAGAATACCTAAAGACAGCTCCACCTAGTCTTGAGCCATAAGGCATGGCTTGTAAAATTTGATGACTTTTCTTTGAAATATCCTTTACATTATTTTTCATACTCCTTGAAATATCAACTAAAATCACAACATCCGTTGAGTCATTTGCATGTTGAGTAATTACATCTTCAAGCGCACGAACTAACTGATGAGAGGGGTAATTGACATACTTACCACCTGTAAGACGGGCCAAGCGACCATACTCAAATCCCGTTCCTGAAACGCCTACCATTGGAACAGAGGAATTGTAGTATCCGGTATTTGGATTCGTTCCGCAAGACTGAGATAAATAGTACCAATAGTATGAAATATTGCTATTCGAAGAAGGGGGCCACGCATTTGATGAACTTACGTTACCTTCAGAAGGTTGATGGTTTGAATTTGATGAGGATGAACTAACATTAGGTGCCGGATGCTTCGTACTATGCTGCTGTATGGGAGAAGGTGCAGGATGCTTAGTAATATACTGTTGCTTCGAACTTGATGAAGAGGGTTTTGAAGGCCTTGAAACAGCAGGTCTAGGTTGCCTGACGGGTTTAGAAGGTCTAGAAACAGGAGAACTCGTAGGCCTCGGAGCCGCTTGAACTGCAGGTTTAGAGGGAGCGGTTCTAGTAGGTTTACTCGGAATATTATTTTTCTGACCGAAAGCGACAAAATAGAAAAGAAAAGAAAAGAATAGTATAAATGTTTTAATAAGCATGGATTTAATAAATAATAAATTTTAAGTCTTCGGAATCTGTAATATTCGAATCAAACTTTTATTGGGATTAAGCGAGAATCGTGCCAAAAACTTTCGTAACATCAATACGTGAGGCTATCACAACAAAAGCATCGGTAATTGCACATTCACATTACTGCACCCAAGACCGATATCGATGCAGAAGTGAACTATGCCTTTGTGTACCACGAAAAATGAACACGTTGTGACCATGACATGCGGTCACTGTTAGGAATGTATGATGTACTCAAGCATCGCTCGTTGAATAAGCCAAGAAACCAAGGGAAATCAATTGTACAAAACGAAAATGAAACTCATTTTCTTGAAACTTTGTTTTAATTACAAATCCCCTCTATCGCCTTGGGATGGACATCTGCTCCTAGGTATTTGGCCTCCATTAAATCTGAACATCCATCAATACCCAATAAGTAATTGGCAATGCCCCGGTTCAAAAACGCATTCGCGAAATCTGGATCGATCTTGATGGCGGATGTAAAATCGTCTACGGCTTGCGCATACGCACCGGCATCATAGTAATCCAACCCTCTGTTGTAATAAATCAATTCATTTAGAGGTTCTGCCCGAAGTACTATATTATAATCAATTCTGGCTTCTCGATACATTTTCAAGCGACCATATGCAGCGCCCCTATTATTATAAGCATCGATGTATTCGGCATTGATCTTAAGGGCATTTGAATAATCAATGATGGCTTGTGAATATTTCTCTAAATCAAAATAGGCATTGCCTCGATTGTAATAGATCTCGCAGCTATCGGTTTCTAGCTCAAGTGCTTTGGTAAATTGTTTTATGGCCTTACGGTATTTACCATTTTCTAGATGATCAATACCTATATTTTGAATTGAATCCTGCGAAAAAGCGGTTATACCTATCGACAGTAAGGAAAAAACGAATAATAATAACTTCATGACTTTTTAGATCAAATACAACTTCATGTGACTAGGCCACATGCAAATATTCTACCTTCATCACTTCTCCTTCATGCCCCCAAGCGAGCTTTCCAGGCTCATTGATTTCGTAATACTTGGTTTGAAACAAGCCATCGGCAAATTTTGGATGCTTTTCAGAGAACTGAATCACAATTTTCTCACGTTGATAGAAACCATCATTGAGCATGTGCTCGTAGATAAAGGCTTTTCTATCGTCGACCAAAACGGAGAGTCCAACTTCAATAGGGTTAACTTTGGTTTGAAAATCAGTTACATGTACAACAGGAATTAATCTTGGGGATAATGGGGTTTTCATAGCTTTTGTTTTTAAGTTCATATCAAACTTAAATTATCAAATCGTAATCTTTTTACGAAGTTCTTGACCGTAGCGCAGAATCTGCTATTTTAGCTTTAAAACTATCGCCATCAAAGTCAGTATCGTTTTACCGTTCAAGAATGCTGTTCCTTATCTGAAGGAATGCATCGATTCCATCCGTATGCAAAACCATACAGACTGGCAGCTGATTGCGGTGGATGACCATTCGCGTGATGGTTCAAAGGTCATTATTGAAAGCTTTCAGGATTCGCGCATCTATGTCATCCAAAATGAGGGTAACGGCATACTACAAGCCCTACAAACAGCCCAAAAATACATCAAAGGAGATTATGTAACACGTATGGATGCCGATGACATTATGCCTCTCCACAAGCTAAAGACCTTGCTTGAAGTTATTAGCGCTAAAAAAGAAGGCGTTATTGCAACAGGTACAGTAAAATACTTTGGCGAACAAGAGATATCTGAGGGCTATCAAAGCTATGAGGCTTGGCTGAACAAAACGGCTGACCAGCAATCCTTTTACAAACGTATTTACAGAGAATGCGTGGTCGCATCACCGAATTGGATGATGCGAAAGGAGGATTTTGACGAAATGCAAGGGTTTAGCAAATTGACCTATCCAGAGGACTATGATATGGTATTTCATTGGCGCAAGGCTGGCTTCATTATTAAATCATGTCATCAGCTCACTCATTTGTGGAGGGAACACCCAGATCGAACGAGCCGAAACTCTGAGATCTATCAACAAGAAAGCTTTTTTAAACTGAAGCTTGGGTACTTTTTAGAGGAGTTCAATAAAAAAGAACTTTTCCTGATTGGCACCGAAAAGAAAGGAGTTCTGATCGCAAAAATGTTGCAGGAAGAGAAAGTTCCCTTTCGTTGGTTTGCGCAAGACCCCGGATTAATTGGACAGAAAAAGCGCGATGTAATCCTAGAAAACATCTTCATCCTTCCTCCCGAAGGTATTTGCATCTTGTCCATCTACCCTAAGAAAAAGCAGAGAAACGCATTGAAAGACTTCGTACGAGAACGTGGATATTTTATTGGTGAAACCGCACACTTTTTTTAGAAATGATATACTAAAATAATGAACCTTAATAGGGCTCTACTTCAAGTGCCTTGAACATACGGCGCGCCACATCCCTTGAATATGCATTGTAGTGCCACCATTCTGTGGGCAGCTGACGAAACTTTTGGCTTGTCATTACTTTGCGGAGTAGTAAACGGTTTTCGTATTGTTTTTTTGTGAGCTCACCTGTCTTCAGATACTTGGCTTCTTTATTTGGAAAAGCAATGTCTCGAAAATCGTCATAGCCTGCACCCATATCTAAGGCGACTCCATCAGCAGTACAAATTGTAATATCAACAGCGCAACCCATATTGTGCAAACTGAGGTTTGCAGGATTAGAGACATACTTCCCACGTACAGCAGGCGGAACTGTATCAAGAGCATCCCACATGAGCTTTTGCACACTAACAGGACGCGCTGCGTCATACACCAAAAGATGTAAGGAGGTATCTAAAGCGGATAAGTAGATTTGGCAATAATTTAGGCGCTTGGCCACATCAGGCTGTAAGTAAGCCCTTTTCATACGTTCATACAGCGGGAACCCCATGAAGTTGTCTTTACTTGCGTATTTAAGCTCTACATAAATATCTGAATTGTAAGACTGAATATCGACTAACCCCTCAAAAATTTCAGGCCCTAAGGATTCTACGACAGGAATTTCAACAGGTACTTCGGTAACATTTTCTGACTCACCTTTTACGGGAGAAAGAGCTACATTTTCTGATGCATTCGGTGTCGCATCAGAATCAACACAGGAAACCAGCACCAAAAGAAATATTAATTGATATATTTTCATGTTAGTAGTGTTTTCATTTCTGCGAAGAGTTTTGCTCTTAGGCCTTCCGAAACAGGCACCAATGGCAAACGCATGTGGTTTTCACAGATCTTCCTGTAGGCAAGCGCTTCTTTAATGCCTCCGGGATTTCCTTCAGTAAACAACAAACGAATCATATCAAATAGCTCAAAATGCTCTTTTTTAGCGTGGTACATCTCATTGTTTAGGGAACGACTCACCATGCTGCTAAAGCGTTCAGGTAAGGCATTGGCCACAACCGAGATCACACCTTCAACACCCATTGAAATCAAAGGCATCGTGATCGCATCATCTCCTGAAAGCACGGAAAAATCTTTGGGTTTGTTTTTAAGGATTTCCATAATTTGATCGAAGTCTCCTGAGGCTTCTTTCATGGCTACAACATTTGGAATCTGTGCAAGCGCAAGTGTTGTCGCTGCACTAACATTGGAGCTCGTTCTACCCGGCACATTATATAATATAATCGGTAACTGAGTGCAGCGTGCAATTTCTTTGTAGTGGGCAATAATTCCAGCTTGTAAGGGCTTATTATAGTATGGTGATACAGATAACAGACCGTCAACCCCTTTTGGCAGTAGCTTGATTTTTTCACAAACCTCTTTGGTATTGTTTCCGCCGAGACCATAAACTACGGGAAGCTGTCTCTGGTTGACCTCCATAACATGCTGTAAAACTTGCATTTTTTCCTCCTGACTCAATACTGGGGATTCGCCTGTAGTTCCTTGAACAACAAGGAAATCTGTACCTCCTGAAATCTGAAGCTCGACGAGTTTTGTTAGTCCATTAAAGTCTATCGTTCCGTCGGCGTTAAATGGCGTCACTAGAGCTACGCCTGTTCCTCTAAAGTTGTGGTTCATGTGCATCTATTTTTTGAAGTGTTTCGACAACAAACTGAATGACCTCGCTCGGTGAATCTGAGGCAGAATTAAGCTCTAAGTCATAGCTAGTATCTTGCGTTAGCTCTGAATTTACTAAAATTTTCTTGCCAATTTCTGTTTGCCGCAAGGTAGCTTTAAGGTGCTTCTTCATCACGCCAAAGCAAATCAAGGCATCAAAGGAATGCTTGAGCTCAGTAGCTAGCTGATGGTCTTTTAAGCCACCAAATAAGCTATAATCACTAGGGCCGTTATAGTAAATTAAGAAATGTGGCGAAAGGCTATTTTTATCTACACCTTTTGGAATGCTCACAATGATAATCACACGCTGAACAGCACTCTCATTTAGGGCCTTATCCAAACCTTTTCGAAATTCCTTTAAACCATCCTCATCGGCATAATTATAGGTCACCAATAAGGAGTCTATCGTTCCCCAAATTGAGTTTTTAATCATATTGTATTCTTTTCAAAAATTCTTCTTCGTTTACAATTTCAATATTGAGGTCAGTCGCTTTTTTTAGCTTTGATGGCCCCATGTTTTCGCCCGAAACCAAAAGATTGGTTTTCTTAGAAATAGAAGAAGCATTCTTACCCCCATTCTCTTCAATCAACTTTTTCATTTCAGCCCTCGATACGCGTGCAAAGGTACCTGAAATAACAATTGTTTGTCCCTCAAGTATTGAGGAAGAAAGGACTTGCTCTTCTCTTTCAAAGCACAATCCTGCATCCCTCAGTTTATCAATCAGTACAATATTTTGCTCATCGTCAAGGAATAGACGTATTGATTCTGCAATCTTTTCACCGATCTCATCTGTCTCAACCAAGGATTCATAGGAAGCCTCAAGAATGTTATCAATTCTTTTAAAGGCTTTTGCAAGTTTTTTAGAGACGGTTTCCCCTACATAACGAATACCCATACCAAAGAGTACCTTTTCAAAGGGACGCTGCTTTGAAGCCTCTATACCTTGAAGCAGATTGTTTACTGATTTTTCAGCCATGCGTTCTAGGTCAATCAGCTGTTCAAAACGAAGCGCATAAAGGTCTCCTATATCTTTGATGAGTCCTTCTTCAACCAATGTATCAATTGTTTCAGCCCCCAAACCATCTATATCCATGGCTTTACGGCTGATAAAATGCTCTATTTTACCTTTCACTTGAGGCGGACATATAGCCGCATGCGTGCAATAATGTTGTGCTTCTCCTTCCGCTTTTGTCAAGCCCTTACTGCATGCAGGGCAGCTCGAAATAAAAACAACCCGTCTTGCAGGAGTCGTTCGTTTTGAGACATTGACACCCACTATTTTGGGTATAATTTCTCCTCCTTTCTCAACGTAAACCAAATCATTTTCATGAAGGTCTAGCTTCTCTATTTGTTCGGCATTATGCAAAGAAGCTCTCTTAACTGTGGTTCCACCTAGGTATACAGGACGAAGATTCGCGACAGGGGTCACAGCGCCAGTTCTACCAACCTGGTAGCTTACACTTTCTATTTTCGTTTCTACACGCTCAGCTTTAAACTTATATGCAATGGCCCAGCGTGGTGATTTAGCCGTGTAACCGAGCTCCTCCTGTTGCGTATATGCATTCACCTTAATCACAATGCCATCAATCTCAAAAGGAAGCTGTTTACGTGCTTCATCCCAATAATCGATAAAGGATAAAATACCAGCCACATCCTGTACTTTTTCAATCTTACGTTCTTCTGGTAGAGGCACCTTAAAACCCATGTTACCCGCAGCAATCACTGCGTCATAGTGGGAATGATAGGAACTTCTTTCTTCATACATTCCATACAAATAACAGTCAAGATTTCGCTTGGAAACAAGACCGGAATCTTGAAGTTTTAAAGTTCCAGAGGCTGTGTTTCGTGGATTTGCATACAAAGCCAAATCTGCAGCGGCGCGTTCTTCATTGAGTCTCTCAAACTCTTGCAGTGGCAAAAAGATTTCTCCTCTGATTTCAAAATCATCAGACACTGTATCTTTCAGTTTTAAAGGCACACTATTAATCGTTTTTACATTTGAGGAAACCAGCTCCCCTTGATTACCATCACCTCGGGTCACTGCAGAATGAAAAACGCCATTTACATAGCGGATCCCAATAGCAACGCCATCGTATTTGAGTTCACATACGTATTCAATATCCTGTTCAATGGTTTTCTTGATGCGTTCTTCCCATTCGACGATCTCTTCTTTTGAATAACTATTCGATAAGGAAAGCATTGGGAAACGATGCGCCACAGTTTCAAAATTCTTTACCACAGCACCCCCAACCCGCTTTGATGGACTATTGATATCTACAAGTTCTGGAAACTGTGCCTCTAAGGCTTCAAGTTCTTTTAAAAGCATATCAAACTCATAATCAGAAACCAGCGATTCACTTTTTACATAGTACATGTAATTGTAATGGTGTAGCTGCTCCGAAAGTTCGTTGATCTTACTTTTTACCTCCTCAAAACTCATCCACTAAAGATACTTATTTCTGTGCTTTTAGCATGCGCCATTTGCCCTGTAAATCCTTTCTTTTTTCAACATTTGTGAAACCCAATTCAAGTAGGAGATTCCGTGTGTCTTCAAGGTATAAATAATGACACTCAAAATAGAGCACCCCACTTGTTGATAAAAAAGGCAATATTCCCTTAGCAATACTCCGGTAAAAGAGCAAGGGATCTTCGTCAGGAACAAACAATGCCATACCAGGCTCGTGCTTGAGCACGAGCTCTTGTATTGCTTCTTTCTCTTTACACGGAATATAAGGAGGATTCGAAACCACAATATCTAATAGCCCTAGTTTTGTTTGTTTTTTCAATGAAGTAGTAAATTCATCAATATCGAGAACGTCTACGCAATTAAAAACAACAGGAAGCTTCAGTGCCAAAGCATTTTCTTCTGATAAATCAATCGCAGCTCTTGACAGCTCATAACCATATACTTGCGCATCCTGAAAAGCCTGGCTTAGGGCGAGTGAAATACATCCACTGCCACTACATATGTCTAAAATATTCAACGGTTTTGTTCTCGTTTCCTCAACGATCCAATGCACAAGCTCCTCTGTTTCTGGTCTAGGAATCAAGGCGCGTGGATCTGATTTCAGCTCTAGTCCGTAAAACTCAATCTCTCCCAATATATGTTGGAAAGGCTCCTTATTTTTAAGGCGCTTCAAAATTCCATTGATGATTTTTGATTCTTGAAGGCTAAATTGATGGTCACCCATTGAAATTTGCTCAATCGGCGAAATACTTAAAAAATGAGTGAGAATTTGGCGCCATATTTGTTGAATTTCTGACATGGAGAAGTCTGACATCAACGCTTCTTTAAGCAGGTCTTTTTGGACCTTAAAGTCTGTACCCTCCCCTTCTGTCATTGTTTTTTACGGAGCGTAATAAATTCCTGTATTTTCTCATTTTCAATGAGGACATGAAGGTTGTAATAGGCAATTTTCCAATGTGCCCCTTCTTTGATACAAATCCCTGTGCCTCTACAATCCTCCATCCAGGTTTCAAGATCTTCATCAAACCAGGCAGTATTTCCATCTTCAGAATAGCTCCATTTCCGATTGGAGGGTTTAAAATCCCAAGCTGCTCCTTTGTCAAAATAAGGCTTACAGAACGCTTGAAAATCTGCCTTATTCCAACGTTCCTCAGGCGCTGTACCTAAGAAAATAAAACCTTTGGATGTGGCGCTAAAATAAGCAGAGAATGAAGCCGAAGCTGCATCCTGATGCCATTGATTAATAAGCTGACCCAAAGCTTTGTCTTGCGAAAAACCCAAAAAAGCAAAGGCCCAAACTGAAAGCGCTAAAAATAGGCGCATCTTATTTCTTTTTTGCCAACTTTTTACAAGCTTTCGCTGCCTTAAGTAGATTGACAACGCCGCCTGTTACTGATTTATCCGCAAAGCCTTCCACCTTTGGGTACTTTGTCGAAGTACTATACATGACTTCTTTAATTTCTTTCATTGATAGCGCCGGAAAGTAAGACTTCAGCATAGCAGCTGCTCCTGCAACCATTGGCGCCGCCATTGATGTGCCTTGAAGATTCATGTACTCACTTTGTGGTACGGTATTATAGATTTCAAAACCAGGTGCAAATACATCAACGCCTTTTGCACCAAAATTAGAGAAAGAAGCGACCATATCAGTACCCTTATTTTTTGTTGAAGCACCAATGGTCACAAAGTGATCAAGAGGTGATTCCTGAAAGCTATACATGGATGTAGGGTAATTTGGTTCTACATCGATATCCTTAGCGTCATTCCCTGCCGCATGAATAAGTAATACACCGTTATCATCTGCATATTTAAATGCCTCATACACCTCTTTTTGGTGTGGTGAATACCCCTTTCCGAAGGACATATTGATTACCTCTGCCCCATTGTCTACACAATACCTTACAGCAAGGGCGATATCCTTGTCAAATTCATCTCCGTTCGGAACAGCTCTCAGTACCATGATTTTCACATTTTCAGCAACGCCGTCTCCACCGAGCTCATTTCCACGAATTGCGCCAATAATACCAGAAACATGCGTTCCATGCAAAGCATCTGGACCTTCAACATCTGCATTTCCGTAGTTTACGTCAGTAAAGTCGTCTGGATCATCTCCGATAAGACTACGGTCATCAAAATCAACATTCAGGTTATAATCCATTTGGGATTTGATATAGTTCTGTGCGTTCTCTGGAAGCTTGTCGAGCATTCCCATGTATTGCTCAAACTGCGCACGCCCTGCTTCTACCTCTTGTTTCACTTGAAGATATAGCTTGTATTCATCATCTTCTGCAACGGAACTTGAATCAACATTCGCGTATTTCGCAGACAGTGAAGCTAAAATTCTCGTCTTCTCAAGTCTCGCCTCGTTTAAGTGCTCACCTTTTTCGTTTCCTAAAAAATTCCATCCATGAACATCATCGATATAACCGTTTCCGTCATCGTCAATACCATTACCAGCAATCTCATCTGAATTTACCCAAATTTTCCCTTTGAGGTCCTCATGCTCGATATCTACACCAGAGTCAATAACCCCTACGATAACTGTTTTGGATTCTTTTTTCTTTAAATACTTGTATGCCTTCTCAGTAAACATACCTTGACCGTCCTGGTTGTACCAGTTTAAAGTCCCTTCAATAGGTTGTGCAATAGACATCGTAGCACATACCATAGCTAGAATGGATAGACTTTGTTTTACTTTCATCATCTTAATTTTCATTGGTTTATATTGATTTCGTTGTTTGACCTTATTGGATATTTTCAATTAGCGAAAATAATCCATAATTTAGATTTAGCAACAATTATACCATGAAATATCTCACGCTCTTATTTGTACTAATTGTTTCAAATCAGTTGTTGTCGCAAAAAACACCATTTACTTTTCAGCAGTTTATTGAACAAAAGCAGGAATCTATTTCAATGCCTTTTGCGCTCAAAAACAATGCGAAAAATAAAAATTACCTAGAAGAAATAGGCATTCGACTCAAACATGAAACCAAAAACTATTTATTTTGCCATGGAGACGCGGATCAATTTTATAATGCCCAACTAAGCGGAAAACTCGATGAAGTATATTTTCATATATCAAGACCTAAAATACTATCAGACAGTGCATTGATTCATCACAAAGGAAACCTAGTTCATAACGGACTTGGTGGACTAGATACAAGCTATACGGGTAAGGGTGTAGTAATTGGTATTGTTGATCAAGGCATTGACTATAACCACCCTGACTTCCAAAATCCCGACGGGAGCACGCGCGTATTGAGGTATTGGGACCACACGATGAACGACAGCAATCACCCAAATTATTATGAACTTTATGAAAAAGGAATCGTTTGGGATAGCGCGGCAATTAATAACGGTACCTGCACGAGTCTAGAGGTGAGCTCAGCACATGGCTCGACAGTATCAGGAATGGCAGCTTCAAATGGTTTAGCCAATGGAACCAACAAGGGGTTTGCACCGGAAGCTGATTTAATTGTCGTGGAATCTGATTTTAGCCAGGATGTGTATAACTGGAAATTAAGCATTGCAGATGCCTGTGATTACATCTTTAAGGTTGCTGATTCCTTGAACAAGCCCGCTGTGATCAATCTCTCTTTGGGAGACTATTACGGTACGCATGATGCAACCGATCCTGCAGCAGAACTTATCAATAGTTTGCTAGACGAAAAAGAAGGACGTATCGTTGTTTCTGCTGCTGGTAATTCTGGGGATTATGGCCCCTATCATGTCGGTACAGATGTTACAAGTGATACCTCATTTGTTTGGAGTATCCCAAATCCCTCTTCAACCATCGTCAATAGCGTAAACGACGTAGTGATTTTTGATTTTGTCGTTGATACATCAGAGGCAAACTTTAGCTACGCGATTTCTTCCTGCAATCCCAACAACCAATATGAAAGAACAGGTTCAACCGTGTTTCTGCCTTTTTCTAGTGGCTTCACAACAGGAATACCTGAATTTGAAAATATTGAAAATGAAAATGGTGACCTCATTGCGGTGGCTTTTATATACAGAGAAACTTTTGGAAGCAACATCATCGGCCAAATTGCCGTCACCGGACCAGGCTTTACCCCTATTGATTCCTCTGAATATGTTTTTGGGTTTGAAACCTTTGGGGCTGGTCACTATGACCTATGGGGAGGAACCTTTTCGGGACGAAGTAACTTTGTAATTGAAGTACCCGATAGCGCATCTGTGCCAGAAATTGTACATTATATTACCCCTGATACCTTGCAAACTATTGTCGATTCATGGAACTGTTCCGAAAAAGTAATTTCTGTTGGGAACCTTCGCAATAGAATGAGCCATATAGACCTTAACGGAAACACCTACAATGCTTCACCCGGAATAGCAGTTGGAGAGCTTTATTCTGCGAGTAGCATAGGGCCATCGAGGACAGGTGTTCAAAAACCAGACATCACAGCTTCTGGAGATATCTCTCTTGGCTCAGGTCCATTTTCATGGTTAAATAATCCAGCAAATGCCTCTCTGATTGACCAAGGAGGATTTCATATAAGAAACGGCGGGACATCAATGGCTTCACCTGTAGTTGCAGGAATCGCTGCCCTATATCTACAAAAGTGCCCGGGAGCAAACTTTCAAGATTTCAAAAATGACCTCACTGCAAATACGGATATTGATGCATTCACAGGAAACGTACCAAACTTTGCATATGGGTATGGCAAAGCCAATGCACTGCTAACCCTACTTGCCAAGCACGAACCTGTGTTTATTAATGGTCCAGATGGAATCTGTCCAGGAGCGCTTGCTACCTTTGGTTACAGCTCTGAACTGAACCCTGTGGCGATTTCATGGTCGAATGGAGCGACGAGCGCTTCCATTACGACAGCTATCCCCGGCGACTATCAGGTAACCTTAGCGGATGAAATGGGCTGCACTTATAGATCTGCCGTTCAACCGTTATTGAGTTACACGAATCCTTCTGTGAATGCTGGTAGTGACCATCTCATTTGCCCCAATAGTGAATTGACGCTTACGGCGACTGGAACGGCAACAACGTTTCAGTGGAACAATAACGTCATTCAAAGTGAACCGTTTATCCCATCAGCAGGAACCTATATTGTTAGCGGCTTTAATACTGACGGATGTTCAGCTTCAGACACGACAAATGTCGAGCTACTCTCAACCCTGCCCGTAGAATACCTTGAAAACATTGCAGAGATTGGTGTAAACCAACCGGCATTCAATGTAACTACAGGAGTTCCAACAGGTGGCGTATACTCTGGCCCTGGTGTTATTGGCACCTCATTTCACCCAGGTTTAGCAGGAATAGGAACACATGAAATTGTCTATGCGTTGACAGATGGTAATGGTTGTGTAAGCACAGATACATCAGTTATTGTAGTTTATGAAGATGCAGGGGTCCTCGACTTATCATCAGCAGCAATTAATATCGCACCAAATCCATTTACTGATGAAATTCAAGTGTTATTATCGGAACCGATTGAATTAACTATCTACGACCTGAAAGGGAAACTTGTTTATCAAAGAAATATTGGATACTCCCAGCATATTAATTTACATCAACTTGCACCAGGACTATACCAACTTTTAGCCAAACAAATAAGCAGTAATAAAATCAGTTCCATTAAACTGATCAAACAACGCTAAACCAAAGACCAATATCGAAGCAATATCTTGACTTGAATGCTTTTGTTACATTTACATGATGAATTTTAAAAAGTTTGTACAGCCTTATTCAGCTTTGAGCCTCGATCATTTTCATGATATAATTGCACTGCGTATAAAGATTTTTGTCATTGAACAAGACTGCCCTTATCAAGATCTAGACGGAAAAGACAAACTAGCCTACCACCTATTTTACAAAAACAATGAAGGTGAGGTCGTTGCAGCAACGCGCATATTACCACAAAAGATTTCTTATGCTGAGGTTTCTGTTGGTAGAGTTGTTGTAGATGAAAGCTGCAGAGGAACAGGATTAGGACATCTGATTATGGAAGAATCCATGAACTTTGTCCAAGCTGAATTTGGACCAGTAGATGTCCGACTTTCTGCCCAAAAACACTTGGAAAATTATTACGGAAAGCACGGCTTTAAATCTACCGGCAAAGAATACCTTGAAGATGGCATACCGCATGTTGAAATGCTCTATACATCTCCTACATTCAAATAATTTAACTGTATTTACTAAAGACGATCTAAAAAGGCTTTACGGCTGATCTTTTCTTGCACACCACTATCCATATTCTTCAATGTAATTGAGTCTGATTTTCTTTCATCTTCTCCAATCATAATGACAAAGCGTGCATTACGCGAATCTGCATATTTGAATTGCTTTTGAATTTTTGCGTTACTCGGATAAAGCTCACAATCTAATCCTTTCGCTCTAATATCTTTGGCAAGCCCTAGACTTGACTTCATATCTTCTCCACCAAAATTAAGCAGTAAATAAGAAATACTACGCTCTGTTGAGCTCGGGAATAAATTCAACTCATTGAGCACATCATATATACGGTCTGCGCCAAAAGAGATCCCAATACCAGACACATCCTTAAGACCAAACTGAGCTGTTAAATCATCGTAACGGCCTCCTCCACAGATGCTGCCCATCTTAACGCCATCCGCAGCTACCTCAAAAATAGCACCGGTATAATAATTCAAACCGCGCGCAAGGGTAATGTCAAATTCTAATCGACCGCACTTCAATCCCAATTCAGCAACTTGATTTAAAACTTCATTGAGTTCTTGAAGTCCTTCTATTCCAATTTCAGAACCCTCAAGAAATTCCTCCATGAGTATCAATTTTTCTTCATTAGACCCACTAAATGATAAAAGAGGCTTTAGTGCATTGATGGCTGAATCAGGCACCTCTTTTTGTTTGAGTTCATTGAGCACACCGTCTTCACCTATCTTGTCAAGCTTATCGATCGCAGTAACGATTGTTACCAGATAACCATCTGCTCCGCTTTTTTGCGCAATCCCCGAAAGAATTTTACGGTTATTCATTTTAATAGCAAAACCAGGAAGCTGCAAACCCGAAAGTACTTCATCAAAAATCTGAATACATTCCACCTCGTACAACAATGAGTCACTACCTACCACATCAATATCGCATTGCGTGAACTCTTGATATCTGCCGTGCTGAGGACGGTCTGATCGCCAAACAGGCTGGATTTGAAATCTTTTAAATGGAAACGAAAGCTCATTTTGATGCTGTACGACAAAACGCGCAAAAGGAACGGTAAGGTCATAGCGAAGTGCCTTTTCAGAGATAGAATTCGCAAACTTAGGAAGCTCATTATTATCCAAGGCATCAACATCAGCCTTTTTCAACTTTTCACCTGAATTTAGAATTTTAAAAATCAATCTATCTCCTTCTTCGCCATATTTACCCATCAACGTTGAAGTAAGCTCGAAACTAGGCGTTTCGATGGGTTGATATCCATATTTACGAAACACAGAACGCATTATCCCAAACATATATTCCCTTTTTTGGACATCAGCTGGGAGGAAATCCCTTGTACCTTTTGAAATTCTCGGTTTGCTAGACATTATTTATTTTTTTCGTTGAGGTACATTTGATAGACCATTCCATCAGACAAGCCAACCTTTGGCACGTGAATAAGCTTTGATTTAAAGTTAGAAATAACCCTTGTATAAATATCTAGAGCTGGAACAATTACATCGGCACGGTCAGGACGCAATTGAAATTTTTTCATTCTAGCACCCAAATCTAAAGATTCAAGATCTGCCTTTAGTGATAACAATTCTTCAATAGAGGCAGGCTCATTAGGACCATGTGCAAGAAGCTTGTGTGCTTTATTGATATTACCTCCTGTTCCAAACAATCGGTATTCTTCAAAGGGAAGAATATAGGCTGAAATCCATTCATTAATTTCTGACCAAACGGCTTCGTCAAATTTGCCCCGGAGGATCCGAAGTGTTCCCACTTTGAATGATCTCGACCCCACTTTTTCTCCTTTTTTGAAAATGTTGACCTCAGTTGACCCTCCCCCAACGTCTATTACCACAAAAGGCTGACCCTTATCAAAATCCAAAAGCATAAAAGTGCCTAGAATAACATCCGCTTCTTCCGCCCCTGAAATGATTTTCAAGTCAATACCAGTTGCACTTTTTATATCCATAACAATCTGGCTTGCATTTTCTGCTTCACGCATCGCCGAAGTTGCAAAGGCTTGTAGATGTTCTACCTCGAAAATGTTTGTTATGATCTCGAATGCCTTCATGGTGTTTATGAGGTTCAATTTCTTTTTAACATCAACCCTACCCAATGGGAAAACATCATCACCCAACCTCAGTGGTATTCGTGTGTACGATATTTTCTTTACAAATGAGCGACCTGAATCATGAACGACTTCACCAATTAGAAGTCGTGCCGCATTTGTTCCAATGTCAATGGCACCATATTTCATGAATACAAATTTAAAAATCTATTTAATGTACCAATTGCTATTGAGATGATTTGTCTTTTTCGCACCTTTGTAACATGAAGAAAATAAACTTTTCATTTACCAATAATGAAAGGCCCAAAAAAGGGAGCGTTTTGATATCCGATCCCTTTCTAAACGATCCGTATTTTGGGAGATCTGTGGTTGTGCTATGTGAACACAATGAGGAGGGAACCTTTGGTTTTGTACTAAATAATTTTGCAGAAATAGATTTACATAAAATTGACGCCAATTTCCCTGATATCAATGCTAAAATTGGATTTGGAGGCCCCGTATCTAAGGATAGTCTTTTCTTTATTCATTCATTTGGGAATAAGATTTCAAATTCGTTGCAAATACAAAAAAATCTATTTTACGGAGGAGATTTTGACGAGATTTGTGCCGTTTTAGAAAAAACACCATCGGCGCGAGAAAAAATCCGATTCTTTATAGGTTACTCCGGTTGGGATCTTGAGCAGTTAGATGCTGAATTAAAAGAAAATTCTTGGATTACAGTGAACAACGTAGACCACAAGCTTATTTTAGATACAAACCATGAAGATTTATGGAAAACAGCGCTCGAAATGCAACAAGGGAAATTTAAAATGATTTCTAAATTCCCGAACAATCCAAATGACAATTAATTAGGGCCTTCTAATTATTTTCAATTCACTTTAGTAAAAGTCTTTCTTATTCTAAAGAATTCCCTATCTTTGCACTCTCAAAATGGTCACCCTCCTTTAATTATGTGACCCATATAAACCCTTTCAAGGAATAAGGAGCCTTGAAATACAAATGTTAACAGCCCAATGGCAACAACAAAAACAACGCAGGGAACTGCAGATTTCGACTGGGAAGCACTTCAATTAGATGGCTACAGTCAAGTAGAAAGGTCAGAAATGTCTGACGTTTATGAAAAAACCTTAACGTCGATCAACGAAAAAGAGGTAATCAAAGGCACAGTCGTACATCTTACCAAAAAAGAAGCTATTATTAATATCGGATACAAATCCGAAGGTGTAATTGCTGCAAATGAATTCCGTTACAATCCGGATCTTAAAATAGGTGATGTTGTAGACGTCTATGTAGAATGTAGAGAAGATAAAACAGGTCAGCTAATCGTTTCTCACAAAACAGCAAGAATGCACAGTGCGTGGATTCGCGTAAATGAAGTTTTGAAAACAGGAGAGGTAATTACTGGTCATGTTAAATGCAGAACTAAAGGTGGATTGATTGTGGATGTGTTTGGCATCGAAGCTTTCCTTCCAGGTTCTCAAATAGATGTTAAGCCGATCCGTGACTATGATGTATATGTTGGAAAAAACATGGAATTCAAAGTTGTCAAAATCAATGAAGAATTTAGAAACGTTGTTGTTTCGCACAAAGCGCTTATCGAAGCAGAACTTGAAGAGCAAAAGAAACAAATCATTTCTGGCCTTGAAAAAGGACAGGTTCTTGAAGGTATCGTAAAGAATATTACTTCTTACGGTGTGTTTATCGATTTAGGTGGTGTTGATGGATTAATTCACATCACGGACCTTTCGTGGGGACGCGTTTCGCATCCAGAGGAAATGTTGGAATTAGATTCTAAAATCAATGTAGTTATTCTTGACTTTGATGATGAGAAGAAAAGAATTGCTCTTGGATTGAAACAACTTCAGCCACATCCATGGGATTCTTTAGATACTGAAATGGCAGTTGGTGACAAAGTTACTGGTAAAGTAGTTGTCATGGCTGACTACGGTGCTTTCATAGAGATTGCAGCGGGTGTTGAAGGATTGATTCACGTTTCTGAAATGAGTTGGTCACAGCACTTACGTTCTGCACAGGACTTTATGAAAATTGGAGACTCCGTTGAAGCAGTTGTATTAACTTTAGATAGAGAAGAAAGAAAAATGTCTCTTGGAATTAAGCAATTAATGCCAGATCCATGGAGTAACATTGATACTAAGTATGCGGTTAATACGCAGCACACAGCAAAAGTTAGAAACTTCACAAACTTTGGTGTTTTCGTTGAATTGGAAGAAGGAGTTGATGGATTAATCCACATTTCTGACCTTTCATGGCAAAAGAAAATCAAGCACCCATCTGAATTCTGCAAAACTGGAGAAGCGATGGAAGTGATTGTTTTAGAGATTGACCAAGAAAACAGAAGGATTTCTTTAGGCCACAAACAGCTTGAAGAGAATCCATGGGAAGTATTCGAAGCGACTTTCGCTGAAGGGACTGTTCATAATGGAACCATCATTGAAATGAAAGACAAATCAGGAATTGTTTCTTTACCATATGGTTTAGAGGGAATTTGTCCAGCCAAGCACTTAAAGAAAGCTGACGGAAACAACGCGATAGTTGAAGACGTTCTTGACTTTAAGGTGATTGAGTTCAATAGAGATGCAAGAAAAATCGTTGTTTCACATATCAGAACGCACGAGGAGCACTCTGAGCCTGCAACGAGTTCAAGACCATCGAGAAAATCCAGCACGAGCAATCTAAATGCTGTCAACAAGAATGCTGAGAAATCTACACTTGGAGATCTTGACGCATTGGCGGAGTTGAAAGAAAAAATGGATAAGAAAAAATAATTCTGTCTTCAAAGCATAGAAAGGGGAGCTTCTCCCCTTTTTTTTTGAACCTATTTTGGTATTTGTGTTGATAAGAGTTTAAAACCATTCACAAATAATGGAAACTTGAATTAATTTATATTGTAAATTTGTTCTTTGCTATGAGTGAAAGCACACTACAAGAAACAGTTAAAGGAATCTTTTCTGCTTACTTAGAAAAGAATGGACATCGGAAGACACCGGAGCGCTTTGCTATATTGCATGAAATATACAGACACGACGGACATTTTGATATCGAATCCCTTTACCTAAAAATGAAGAGTCACAACTACCGTGTTTCTCGAGCGACACTTTATAATACCATTGAATTATTATTAGCTTGTAACCTTGTAAGCAAGCACCAATTCGGTAAAAACATCGCCCAATTTGAAAAGGCACATGGTTCAAAACAACATGATCATGTCATATGCACAGATACTGGAGAGGTTATTGAGTTTTGTGACCCAAGGATTCAACAAATAAAGTCCACAATAGAAGATTTATTTGATGTAAAAATTCAACATCACTCGCTTTATTTTTATGGAACAAAAAATAATAAAACTGAAGAATGAATTTGAATGTAACAGCAGAGGCTAATTCAGACTGTATGATATTTCATCTTCAAGGTAAAATACTAACCGAATCTGATGCAGAAAACCTCAAAGATGCTGTCTCAAACTTGAAGTCATTTAAGGTGATTTTTAACCTTAAAGCGCTGACGCACATCAATTCAACTGGTATCGCTGTATTTGTTAAAACAATGACAAAATGCAGAATTGAGAACGGTGACCTTTTAATTTGTTCACCAAATAAGCTCATCTCAAAACTATTTGAGATCACGAAAATGAATGATGTTTTTTCTATGTATGATTCGGAAGAATCTGCTATTAACTATTTTAAGTAAAATTTGATGAACGTAGATGTATTATTAGGACTTCAATGGGGAGATGAAGGGAAAGGAAAGATTGTTGATGTTTTAACACCAAAATATGACATTATCGCAAGATTCCAAGGTGGCCCGAACGCAGGTCATACTCTTGAATTTGAGGGCATTAAGCACGTTTTGCACACAATTCCTTCTGGTATTTTTCATCCAGAAGTAGTAAACCTTGTTGGAAATGGTGTAGTTATAGACCCTGTAATTTTTAAGCAAGAATTAGATAAGCTAGCTCCCTACAATGTTGAATACAAATCAAGATTGTTGATCTCGAAAAAAGCACACCTCATTCTACCTACGCACAAACTTTTGGATGCCGCATCTGAAATGGCAAAAGGAAAGAATAAAATAGGATCTACACTGAAAGGTATTGGCCCGACTTATATGGATAAGACAGGGAGAAATGGATTAAGAGTTGGAGATATTTTATCACCAAACTTCCAGAAAAAGTATGATGCATTGGTTGCAAAGCATAAAAATATCTTAAGCCACTATACTGAATTTAGTTATTCTTTATGCGAACTCGAAGAACCTTGGTTTGAAGGAATCAAAAAAATGAAAGAGTTGGAATTTGTGGATAGTGAAATATACATTGACGAAGCAATTAAAACGGGTAAAAAAGTCTTGGCTGAAGGAGCACAAGGAACAATGCTAGACATTGATTTCGGGACCTACCCCTTCGTTACTTCTTCAAATACGATTACTGCTGGAACATGCACTGGACTTGGCGTTCCACCAACAAAGGTCGGAAAGGTGATCGGTATTTTTAAAGCCTATTGTACACGGGTTGGAAGCGGCCCCTTCCCCACTGAATTGTTCGACAAGGACGGAGAAGATATGGGAAGAGAAGGACATGAGTTTGGCGCAACAACTGGTCGCCCAAGACGATGTGGCTGGATTGACTTGGTTCAATTGCGTTATTCAATCATGATCAATGGTGTTACGGAGCTTTGCATGATGAAAGGAGATGTACTTAGTATATTTGATGAAATCAAAGCATGCACAAAATATATTATTGATGGAAAAGAGGTCAATCATTTTCCCTTTGATATAAACGATAGTAAAATCACTCCGGTATACGAAAATATACCCGGGTGGAAAAAGGATTTGACACAACTTGAATCGCTTGACGATGCCCCTGACACATTCAAGGCCTACGTAGATTACCTCGAAAAACAATTAAATGTGCCTATTCGCGTTGTATCAGTCGGACCTGACAGAAAACAAACGTTAGCCAATTCTTAATGATTTTAGAAAAGCAGATTGTACATTATGCGCTTTTCGTAAGCGCATTTTTTTTGAGCCATAATTACGTGGCCCAAGAAGATGTGCTTAAATTACTCCCGGGGTCCAAAAAAGCCAACTATTTTGAAGAAAATGACTTGCTAAAACTAGAGGGAGATGTCAATTTTGAATACCAACAAAATACAATGTTTTGTGATAGCGCTTATTATTTTGAAAAAGCACAAATTGTTCGTGCTTATGGAAATGTCCATATTATAAAAGAAAAGCTCAATATTTTCTGCGACTCTGCTTTTTTTGATGGAATAGCCGATAAATCAAAACTCTGGGGCCGTGTAAAAATGAGGGATGGTGATTATAAACTAACAACCGATAGCATTGAATATGACTCGGCATCAGGAAGAGCCACATACAGAAACCATGGAGTCATACAGAAAACAAATTCTAAAGAACGCATCACGAGTAAAATAGGTTACTTCTATCCGGATACAAAAAACTACTATTTTCAGGATAGTGTAAAATATACAAATGAGTCTTTGACCATGACAACAGACACCCTTCAGTTCAATTATGCCCAGCAGAAAAGTTACTTTTTTGGCAAAACAAAAATCAAGAAAGATAGCGCTGATATTGTTTCTTCTTATGGTTGGTTTCACACAAAAAAGAATTTGGGTTATCTCCATGGAGATGCCATGTTCAAGGATCCAGAAAAAACATTATTTGCAGATACGATATTTTATAATGACAGCCTACAAAAAATCGAAGCCAAAAAAAACGTTCATTTTACTGAAGAAAAGAACAATATTCGCATTCAATCAAATTACCTATTAAAAGACGAATCTAAAGATGAGACATTCGTCTCAGAATGTGTCTTAGCTGAACTCATTCAGAATAGTGACACCATTTATATTCATAGTGACACTTTAAGAATCCTACCAGATACAATGGAAGCTCAGCAAAAAATATTTGCCTATCATGGCGTGCGCATCTACAATACGCAAATTCAAGCAATCTGTGATTCATTATCCTTTATTGAACTTGCAGACCTAATGACACTATACTCATCCCCAATTATATGGTCTGAAAATGCCGAGCTAAAGGGAGATTCTATGCAGATTCATTTAAAAGACTCATTGATTGACCATATTGACATTTACGACAATTCCTCTGTCCTTATGGAGCTTGACTCTGGCACCTTTTACAATCAAATATCCGGCAAGGACATTATTGCATTTATGGAAAAAGGAAAACTTATTCAGACAGACGTTTATGGTTCTGCAACAAGTATATATTTCCCGGAAGATGAAGAGCAAACAGATAGCCTACTAACCATTAAAAGAATGGGGTTAAATAAGCTCGAAGCGTCAACATTAACAGTTCACCTAGATAGCGGTGAAGTTACTGGTATAACGTATAGAACAGAACCTACGGGTATTTTTTATCCAATTGATCAGATTAATATGAAAGACAAATGGATTAAAAATTTCAAATGGAACCATATATTGAGGCCAAAAGACTTCGCCACACTAGATAATAATTAATTAATCTCTGTATCCTCTTCATCCCAGCGGACAACGCGCTTTACCCCTTCTACTTGCTCGAATTCACGTGTAAGCTGCTCGAGATGACCCGTGTCATATACAAGAACTTTAATATGTCCTTCAAATACACCATCGTTGGTATCAAAAGAAATACTTTTCATATTGATGTTAATCTGATTAGAGATTATTTCAGTTATTCTATTGACTAAGCCAAATTGATCGATACCAATAATTTTAATGGCTGCTACACGTTCAACCATATCATCAGACTTCCATCTTGCCTTAATACAACGATAAGCCATTTTTGACATCATATTCACAGCATTTGGACAGTTAAAACGATGAATTTTAATCCCAGAAGAGACAGTGATGAAACCAAAAACCTGATCACCAGGTATCGGGTTACAGCATTTCGCCATTTGATAATCAAAGCCCTGAAAGTCATCTCCAATACGCAAGGTTGCTTTCTTTGGATCCATCGTAACAAATTCCGACTCATAGTCACGAACACTCTTCCTTTTTCGTGTTGAAGGCTTTCTTTCAATTTTGAACAAACCATTCATTTGATCAATCTCCCTGAGCTTGGTCAAATCTATCTTTCCTTTTGCAACTCTGAAATACAACTCAGTTATGGTTGGTACACCAAAATGTTTTTCAAGAAACATAAGGTTTTCAGAACCCATTCGCAGGTTGAACTGCTTGAACTTGCGTTCTAATATTTCCTTGCCATCTTGAGCGATTAAATTACGTTCTTCATTTAAGGAAGATTTGATTTTTGATTTCGCACGAGCAGTAACGACAAAACGAAGCCATTCATCTTTTGGCCTTTGTTTTGAAGAGGTGATGATTTCAAGTTGATCTCCATTTTGCAGCTCATAAGACAAGGGCATCAGGCGATTATTCACCTTAGCGCCAATACAAGAACCTCCAATATCCGTATGGATATCATAAGCGAAATCAAGAATAGTTGCGCCCGTCGGCAATACACGTAGTTCGCCCTTTGGAGTAAAGACATATATTTCCTCATTGAATAAATTCAATTTAAAATCGTTCACAAAATCAATGGCATCTGAATCAGAAGATTCTAAAAGATCTCTAATTTCACTAATCCATCTGTCCAGCTTATTTTCTTCATTGGCTGCCTCCTTGTATCTAAAGTGTGCAGCAAGACCTCTTTCGGCAATTTCATCCATTCGTTTAGAACGAATCTGAACCTCTACCCATTTACCCTGTGGAGACATAACCGTAGTATGCAGAGATTCATAGCCATTTGCCCTTGGGGTAGATATCCAATCTCTTAACCTTTCGGGACTAGGCTGATAAAAGTCAGTAACGATACTATAAATCCTCCAACAATCTGGTTTTTCAAGTTCAGTTGGCGTATCGACGATAATACGAATTGCGAATACATCGAATATTTCTTCAAAGGGAATGTCTTTTGAATTCATCTTCTTCCATATCGAGGAGATTGATTTTGTTCTCGCTTTTATATTAAAAACATACCCCTCATGTGCCAAAGCTTGCTTAACGGGTGAAATAAACCTGCGTATAAATCTCGTTCTAACCTCTTTGGTCTTGGCTAGCTTATCCTCGATATCAATATAAGCCTCAGACTCACAGTACTTCATGGAAAGATCCTCCAATTGCGTCTTTACAGAGTATAAACCGAGTCTATGGGCAAGTGGAGCGTATAAAAATTTTGTTTCAGAAGCTATCTTTAACTGTTTATCTGAACGCATACTGTCCAGTGTTCGCATATTGTGAAGACGGTCAGCAAGCTTTATAAGTACAACCCTGAAGTCCTCAGATATTGTCAAAATCATTTTGCGAAAATTCTCAGCCTGTATTGATGCATTTGAATCAAAAACATCAGGAATCTTTGTGAGTCCATCGATAATTAAACGAACCTTTTGGCCAAATAAATCTTCTACATCTTCTAATGTGATATGGGTATCTTCAACCGTATCGTGTAGCAATGCACAAATTACTGAAGTCGGACCAAGTCCCATCTCTTCTGCACAAATACGAGCTACGGCAATTGGATGATAAATATAAGGCTCACCTGACTTTCGCCGCATCTCTTTGTGGGCATCTAATGCGACGTCAAAAGCCTTTCGAATAAGTTTGGTTTCTTCTTTATTCCGGTCCTTTAAGGCACGCATTAATCCCCTAAACGCATTTAATATTTCTTTGCGTTCTTGCTCCAGGTTTGCTATGGAATCAGAAGATACTATATTCATTTATTTAGAAGGTAACAATTTTGAGGTGACTTCTCCAAATCCTAAACGAATTTTGTCATTTTTACAGAACCCTCTCATCGTAACGGTATCTCCGTCCTTAATAAACTTCCTTTCCGTTCCATCGTTCATTGATACAGGTTTGGTGCCCTTCCACGCAAGCTCAAGCATTGAGCCATAAGAATCTGGAGTAGGTCCTGAAATTGTCCCAGAACCAAGCAAATCCCCTCCTCTAACATTACATCCATTTACGGTATGATGTGCTAGCTGTTGTGCCATATTCCAATACATATACTTAAAGTTTGAGTTACAAACAATAGTCTCTTCACTTGACTCAGGAGTAATTGCAACCTGTAAATGAATATCGTAAGATTTTTTACCTTCAAATTTAAGGTAATCCAATACCTCTGGTTCTTGATTAGGTGTATCCACACAAAAAGGTTGTAATGCATCTAGGCTCACAATCCAAGATGAAATAGATGAAGCGAAGTTCTTTGCTAAAAATGGTCCTAAAGGAACATATTCCCATTTCTGAATATCCCGTGCAGACCAATCGTTAAAAAGGACCATTCCGAAGATATAATCCTCTGCTTCAGCAGTGGTAATCGAATCCCCCAAGGGCTTTCCATCAAAAGTGACAAAAGCCATCTCAAGCTCAAAATCAATCATTTTAGAAGGCCCAAACATTGGTCCTTGATCATCATTCGGTTTAGTTTGTCCTTTAGGTCTGTGTATATTTTGGCCTGATGGAATTACGGAAGATGAACGTCCATGATACCCAACGGGGATATGTAGCCAATTTGGCAATAAAGCATTGTTAGGATCCCTAAACATCGTTCCTACATTGGTAGCATGTTCACGACTCGAATAAAAATCAGTATAATCCCCAATCTCAATGGGCATAAGGACTTCAGAAGAAGCTTCCTCAATTAAAACCTGCTCCACATGGTGGGTATTATTTTGTAATTCAGTATTCTGCTTATTCAGAAGGTCAGAAACACGATCCCTTAATCTTCGAGCAGCTAGTTTTCCTTTTTTCATTAAACCGTTCAAAGTTGGCGCATCAAGGACTTCCAATGTAAATGGTAGATTATCTAAATAACCCAAAACATGAAGCGTCTTTAAATCTAAAATTGAATCACCTATTCTCACACCTACGCGAGGTGACAAGGAATCGGTTTTAAAAATACCTAAAGGTAGGTTCTGGATTGGAAAATCAGAATCTCTAGGGACTACTACCCAAGATTCTAAATTTGGATTATTTGCTTTTATCATTATTATCAACTTTCTAGTTAAACGTTAAATCTGAAATGCATGATGTCACCATCCTGCACGATATATTCTTTTCCTTCTACTTTAAACTTTCCTGATTCCTTAACAGCTTGCTCTGATCCGAGCGCTGTAAAATCATCATACTTCATCACTTCAGCTCGAATAAACCCTTTTTCGAAATCAGTGTGAATAACACCGGCTGCTTGTGGTGCCGACATTCCTTCTTTAATTGTCCATGCCCGAACCTCTTTTTCCCCTGCCGTAAAGTACGTCTTCAAATTCAATAAAGAATATGCAGAACGAATTAACCTGTTGACTCCTGGTTCTTCAAGCTCCAGCTCATCTAAAAACATCTGGCGCTCATCATAGGTTTCAAGCTCAGTAATATCCGCCTCTATTTTGGCACCGATAACTAATACTTCAGCCCCCTCATCTTTTACAGCATCACGAACAGCGTCTACAAAATGATTACCATTTTGAACCGATGCTTCATCTACATTACAAACATACATGACTGGCTTTGCAGTTATCAGGTTAAATGAAAGTACAAGCTCTTTTTCATCCTCGTTCAAACCCAAAGCACGAACAGAAAGCCCCTGTTCAAGTCCATCTTTAAGCTTTATCGCCAAATCATTTTCTTTTACTGCATCTTTATCTCCAGATTTGATTACACGAGAAAGGGATGTAATTTTCTTTTCGACAGACTCTAAATCCTTTAGCTGAAGCTCGATATCTATGATTTCTTTATCACGCATAGGGTCTACCGAACCATCGACGTGAATAATGTTTCCATCTTCAAAGCAACGAAGTACATGTAAGATTGCATCTGTCTCTCGGATGTTGGCCAAAAACTTATTTCCCAGACCTTCGCCTTTGGACGCACCTTTAACCAAACCAGCAATATCTAGGATCTCCATAGTTGTTGGAATGACACGTTCGGGATTCACTAAGCTCTCTAACTTCTCAAGTCTGGAATCTGGAACGGAAATCGTACCAATATTGGGCTCAATTGTACAAAAAGGAAAGTTCGCAGATTGCGCCTTTGCATTGGACAAACAATTGAAAAGGGTCGACTTACCTACATTCGGCAAACCAACAATACCACACTTTAGAGACATATCTTTTTTTTGGATATCAAAGATAAGAAAGAATGCTAAGAATACTCCCTGTTTAGAGAGAAGCCATTGATTTTTAATAAACATGAATGATTATCGATTGTGCAGTAAAATATAATTTTGCCTACTTTTAAACACCCAATAATCATTATGAATAAGCTAAAAGCCTTTTCTATTGTTGTATTTTTTTTCACTTCAACCTTACTTCTTGCTCAAGACAGCGAAATAAAAACAAGTAGTGCACAATTTATCCGTGATATATATACGGAGGCTTTAACGAAAGGACATGCCTACGAAGACCTTAGGTTTTTGTGTAAAGAGATTGGCGCAAGAATCACTGGCTCGACTGAAGCACAAATGGCTATTGAATGGGGACAAAAGAAAATGAATGCTTACGGCCTTGAAACTAGACTTCATGAAATACAAGTTCCGCATTGGGAGAGGGGAACAAAAGAAGTATTTTATCTAAAAACAAGTGGTGGCGACCATATAAAGCTGAGGGGCCTTGCATTGGGAGGATCGGTTGGAACAAAGGGAACACTAAGAGGCAGATTGATAGAATTTGAAAGCCTTGATTCCCTAAAGGCAGCATCCATAGAAATGGTGAAGGGAAAAATTGTATTTGTAAATCAAGCAATGGATGCAAAACAAATTCAAACCTTTAAGGCCTATGGAGGTTGCTATCCATTGAGGGGAAACAGCGCTTCAGTAGCTGCAGAAAAAGGAGCTATTGGATCAGTGATTCGCTCCTTAGGACTTGCCTCAGACCCACATCCACACACGGGTTCTATGTATTATGCTGATGGAGTAGATAAAATCCCTGCCGCTGCAATTTGCACCGCGGACGCTAATAAAATCCATGCGGTTTTTAAAAATAATCCAAAACAAGATATAGAACTCGTCATGGAGATGGATTGCAGGTCTTTCCCAGACGCCACATCATACAATGTACTTGGAGAAATCAAGGGAAGCAAGTATTCTGATGAAATCATTACGGTTGGCGGACACCTTGATTCTTGGGATACAGGAGAAGGTGCGCACGATGATGGTGCAGGCATCATACATTGTCTTGAGGCATTTAGAATTCTGAAGGAAATGAATTACGAACCTCAGCACACTTTGAGACTCGTTTTCTTTATGAATGAAGAAAATGGAAATAAGGGAGGTAAAACCTATGCCAAATGGGTAAAAGAAAATGAAGAGAAACACTTTGCTGCAATAGAAAGTGACCGGGGTGGGTTTGCACCAAGAGGTTTTACCTGTGATGGTTCTGAAGAGCAAATAGAATGGTTGAGAACATTGGCGCCTGTATTTAAGGCTTATGACCTTCATGTTTTTGAAAAGGGTTATGGAGGCGTAGATATTGGACCGCTCAAAGAATCCTATCCAGGTATTCCACTCTTTGGTTTTGTTCCAGACTCACAGCGCTACTTTGATATGCATCATTCTCCAAATGACGTATTTGAAAACGTAAATAAGCGGGAATTAGAACTTGGAGCCGCTGCCATTGCCTCCTTTATCTATATTTTGGATCAAAAGAATCCTTAATGGGTTTGCTCTGAAAAACGAGGATCTTCAATATAAGATTGCTTTTTCATATAACGCACCTCAAGACAGCAGAAACCAAACTCTTCAACTAGCTTGCCTTCCAAAAAGTAAATCCCTGAACCTGAGAATGGATAATGTTTTAAAGACTCCTGAAAATGTACGGTATCTACAGTTGCACCATCCTGGTCTAAAAACATACCAAATGAGATGGCTTGTCCTTTGGAAGACTTGGAATTTTTGAGCGCCACCAAGTAGCCGTAAACCTGTACTACCTTACCTTTAAAGGAAGGAAATAACAATGGACTGCAATTAGAATCCACGGGTAATGCGAGTAATTCAAACGGGCTACACAAAGAAAAACCCATCAGTTCTAGATATTCAAAGTCTAGCTCAAGACGGTGCTCCTTGAGTGTAGGAAGGTGGTCTGGCTGTTTTGAAGAACCCTGTAAAGGCAATAAAGATTGGATGTTTTTAGGTTTTTTGTCATGAAAAAAATGTGCCTGCCAAAGCAGCTCTTTTCTAGGAACACCAAAACAACGTAATGCATCTATTCTAATCAGTAAAACAAGCTGCTCAAATGGAATGTATACCCGATCAAGTAGGGCCTCAAAGCTTTCATAGCAACCAAAATCACTTCTACATTTCACAATACTCAGAATTGTATTTCTTTCTACACCACTCACCAAGCTAAACCCTAAAGTTAAAACCACACCCTTGAGAACGGATGTGTAAGAACCCTTTTGGATGCAAGGCCCTTCCACGCTAGCCCCGAGCTTTCTAGCTTCATGTATATAAAACTCTGTTCGGTAAAAGCCACCAAAGTTATTAATGCAAGCTGTCATATATTCCAATGGATAATAAGCTTTGAGGTATAAGCTTTGATAGCTCTCTACTGCATAGGAAGCAGAATGACCCTTTGCAAAAGCATACCCTGCAAAGCTCTCGATCTGGTCCCAGATGGATTTGACTAACTCAAAACGATAGCCCTTGTTGCCACAATTCTGGAAAAACTTTTCCTTAATGACCAAGAATTCACTGCGCGACCTAAATTTTCCTGACATTCCTCTTCGCAATACATCAGATTCTCCAAGTGTTAAACCTGCAAAATAATGCGCTACCTTAATGACATCTTCTTGATACACCATTACACCATAAGTCTCTGGCATAATTTTAAGTAAAAGAGGGTGTGCTTTTTTACGCTCCTTCGGAAAACGATGTCTCAAAATATAAGTACGCATCATCCCTGATTGCGAAACTCCAGGACGAATTACTGAGCTCGCAGCGACAAGCTCTAAGTAATTCTCGACACTTAGCTTAGTCATAAGCATACGCATAGCGGGAGACTCAACGTAAAAACAACCCAATGCATCTGCTTTAGTCAAAAGTGCATTGATTCGTGGATCATTCTTAAAAAACGCTAAGTCATTAATGTCGCGTGGTGGATTTTCAGGATGGTTCTTAATCGCAAGTGCTAGACCTTCCTGAATCTTTGCGAGCCCTCTCTGGCTCAATATATCAAACTTATAGAGCCCTACATCTTCAGCTTCAAGCATAGAGAATTGTGTAGTTGGAAACCCTTTGGGAGGTAAAAAAGTAGCAGAAAACCAGGTCATCGGTTTTTCACTTATGACAATACCTCCAGAATGGACGCTCAAATAGGAAGGTAAGCCTTGAATACATTCACTATACTTCAATACTAAAGCCGACAAGGCATCTTTAGGCTTAGCTTGCTTTACGGCGAGCTGGTCTATTTCTGTTTTCGGCAAGCCAAAAACCTTCCCAAGCTCCCGAATAGTGGCTCTGTATTGGAATGTATTATAGGTACAAAGCAAGGCTGCAGTTGGGTACTTCTCAAAAATATAGCGGATCACATCGTCTCGATCATGCCAGGAAAAATCAATATCAAAATCCGGTGGACTCTTGCGCTCAGCATTCATGAAGCGCTCAAAATATAGGTCAAGATCTAAGGGGTCCACATTTGTAATGCGAAGTAAATAAGCTACAATACTGTTGGCTCCACTTCCCCTGCCCACATAAAAGTAATTTCTGGAACGTGCATATGAGGTAAAATCCCAGGTCATCAGAAAGTAAGAAAGGTATTTTTTCTTTGCAATGATTTCTATTTCCTTCTCGATGCGTTCGACGATTTCATCTGTAAGCTCCTTATAACGTAAAGGAAGTCCTTCTAAGCAAAGGTTTCGTAGTAGTAGTTCATCCTCAGCTTCACTTCCCGTAAAGGTTGCAGGATTTTGAGGAAGCGCCGCTTCACTAAAATCAAAAGTAAGCCCACAATCCTCCAAAAGCAGAACGGTTCGATCCAAAGCAAGAAGATACGGTTCAAAGGTTTGTTTTAAGGTATTGAAATCCATTAGATATCCATTGTTTGCACACTGTGAACGTTCTAGCTTAGAAAGCAAGGTGTTGTAATGAATCGCACGCAGCAAACGATGGGTATTATAATCGCGTTGGTTTCTGAATACCATTGCAGGAAGCACAAGTAATTTATTAAGGTTTAAACTACTTAACTTAATATTTATATTGGTTAAGTTAAAATACTGAATATCAATATACTCGTTTTCATTAAGTTTATGTATTGGACCTGGAAAAGGATACGATACGTAGCAATTACTGAGGTGCGGAATACGGTCAGGGAAATCAATTTTACCATGCAGGTATCTTGATAGAAAAACATTTAATTCATGAAATCCCCTATTGTTTCTAGCAATGATTGTTGCTTTTAGCTCCATATCATTGCGTAGCTCGACACCAATTACGGCCTTTACCCCTTTATCTTGCGCAGAACGTACAAACGACAAAGCAGCCCCTGTCGAATTAATATCCGCAAGTAATAGAAAAGGATACCTCGATGCAAGTGCCCATTCGACAAGCGCTTCGGGTTGTAACACGCCATATTTCAAGCTGTAGCAAGACTGTACTTTCATCTCCGACTGAAAAGCTTAAGACCTACGGTTGGCTAATAATGCTGGTGGTTCTCCATTGAAAGGATTCCACCCACCTATCGTTTTTGCTTCCATTCCTATCGCCTTAATCACGGAACGGTCTCCATACTTTAAACGAATACGGTCCAATGCATTATATAAGGATGGATAGTCAACGGTATCTCCAAACAAGCCTAGCTGATAATTCCCTGAGACTAAAGAGCTATAACGCACTCCTATCAATCGAACCAATAGCCTTCTGCTAAAAGCACGTTCAAAGAGCTCTAGCACCATCGGTATCAGCTCGTGGTCTGCTGCCGTGTAAGGGATTTTCTTTTGAATCGTTTGGGTTTGAAAATCAGAATACCGAACCTTAACCGTAACACAACCACTAAGCTTATCTCCTCTACGAAGCTGATAGGCAAGGTTTTCAGCCATTGCAGAAAGAATCCCTTTAAGCTTGACGACATCGGTCGTATCCTGGTTAAAAGTACGCTCGGTTGAAATTGACTTTCGTTCGTTATGTTGTACCACAGGTGCTAAGTCAATACCATTTGCTTTTTTCCAGATCCCCACACCGTTTCTACCCATGATACGCTCCATCATTTCTATGGGCATCTCTTGAATAGGCTTTATGGTTCTAATCCCCAAATTACAAAGCGATTGGTAGGTCTTGAGGCCTACCATCGGAATCTTACGGACCGACAATGGACTCAAAAAATTCTTTTCATTACCATAATTAATCTGTATTTGATTGTCGGGCTTCGCTTCTCCCGTTGCAATTTTAGATACCGTTTTATTTTCTGACAAACCAAAAGATATAGGCAGGCCCGTTTCTTTGAGGATACGCTGTCTGAGCTCGGAGCTATACTTGAGCACCCCATGAAAGCGGTCCATTCCCGTAAAATCAATGTAAAACTCATCAATAGAAGACTTCTCATACAGTGGAGAGGCCTCTTTAATAATGTCTGTGACCAGCCTAGAGTATTTTGTATATGTTGAGGAGTTTCCTTTGATTACAATTGCTTCAGGACAACGTTGCTTCGCCATACGCATGGGCATTGCAGAATGAATACCGAATTTTCGGGCCTCATAGCTACAGGAGGCGACTACTCCTCGATCACTCGTGCCCCCAATCAGAATTGGCTTGTGGTTCAAGCGGCTGTCTAAAAGACGCTCACAGGAAACAAAAAAGGTGTCAAGGTCCATGTGGACGATAGATCGCAATAAAGGCATTTGTAACAGATTTAATGGCTACTCAATAAAAAAACACTGCAAATCGTTGGAATACAAATATAGCAATGATTAGTTATTAATCATTATTTATGATTAAAAATTAATAAGTATAGTAGTTAAAAAACTCACAGATATAAAACATAAACAACTAATAATCTTATATTTATAACATGAAAAAACGAATCATATTACTTCTTTTTTTAAACCCAATTATAACATCGGCTCAGGAAATTGTAAGCACTCAAGGTGACTCATACTCTAATACAAGTACACAGATCGACTTTACTATTGGAGAAATTATAATCAACACTGAATCCGATGGAATCAACACCCTAACCCAGGGCTTTCATCAAACCAATTGGAATTTTGTAGGATTGGAGAACCATGCACCAGGCTACGAAGCCACTATTTTTCCAAACCCAACATCAAAGATTTTGAACATTAGCACAAGTGCGTTCGAGAACGTCACTTATACACTTTATGATGCAAAGGGGAAATTGATTTTACAGGATAAACTTACCGCAGACGAAACCCATATTCGAGTTGGTCAATTGGCAGCGGGAAAATATTCTCTGATTCTTAATTCTAAGAATCAAAAGTTAAAAACATTTAAACTGGTTAAAACTCATTAATATGAAAAAAACACTACTATCACTTGTTGCCATAGCAACTATCACATTCACATCTCTTGGACAAGCGCCAGAAAGTTTTAAATACCAAGCCGTTGTAAGAGATGCCTCAAGCAATCCAATGACCGACCAAGCGGTTGGAATGCAAATCACGATCCAACAAGGCTCCATTGGTGGCACAGCAGTATACCAAGAAACATTTGCCCCCACCACTAATGGCTATGGTTTAGTCAACCTAGAAATAGGAACAGGAACAAGCACAGATGATTTTAGTACGATAGATTGGGCGAACGGACCTTACTTTATTGAAACAGCTGTTGATGTAACAGGAGGAACAAGTTATGCAATAATGGGCACTTCTCAATTAATGAGTGTTCCCTATGCCTTATATGCAAAAACATCCGGAAACGGTGAAGGTCCACAAGGAGAACAAGGAATTCAAGGTGAACAGGGTGCACAAGGTGAACAGGGTGCACAAGGCGATCAAGGTCCACAAGGCGATCAAGGTCCACAAGGCGATCAGGGTCCACAAGGCGATCAGGGTCCACAAGGCGATCAGGGTCCACAAGGCGATCAAGGTCTACAAGGTGAGCAAGGAATTCAAGGCGAAACCGGTGGTCAAGGTCCTCAAGGAGTTCAAGGTATTCAAGGTGAAGACGGTGAAGATGGTGACACAAACGCCTGGGGTTTGCTTGGCAATTCAGGGACAGACCCTACAAATAATTTCATAGGCACTACAGATGCTCAAGATTTGATCATACGCACGAACAATAGTGAAAATATGCGTATTACTACAGATGGTAATGTAGGGATTGGTACACAAAGTAATTTAGCCCGTTTATATACCAACTTACCCAACACCAATACGACCACGAGTTACGGATATTACAACCTTATGGAGAGCTCTACTAACTCTACCGCTTATGGTATATATAATAAAAACACCAGTACAACCAATAGCTGGAAATATGGGATTTTTAATAAGGTAGAAGGACAGGGAGTTGGTTCGCGTTATGGAATTATGAACACTACTTATATGAATACTGAGTCAAATGGGTCCGGTATTGGTAGTTTTAATCTTCTCGAGAGTTACGGAATAGGTTCACATAGGTCCTCTTATAACTATTTAAGACATTTTGGAACAGCTGTAAGTATAGAAAACTATGCATCTTACAACTTAACTGAAGCGGTAACACCAACGAATACATCTACATTATATGGCGAGTACACGAGGGTAAAATACAGCGATGGTGAACGTTATGGTGAGTATAAAGAAATGGAATCTGATGCAAACCATAGTGGCAACATGTATGGTGATTACAATCAAATGACAGGTTCAGGAAATGCCACTTCTTACGCTGTTTATAACGATTTTGACAATACGGGTTCTGGAGCAAAATATGCTGTTTATAACGATTTTGAAAATGCCGGTTCTGGAGGAGAAAAATATGGAGTACGAAATGAATTTCCTGATGTTGCAGGTGCAAAATATGGGTTCTATAATAAATTCGAAAATGGAACAGCATCAGGTAATATATATGGGGTTTATAACGATATACAGAACGATGCAAATGTAACCAAGTATGGCACTTATAATAATATAAGTGGTGGAAATGGTTCACTAAGAGGTAGTTATAACTTAATTCTACCTGCAGCAACCAATACGAGTTCTATCTATGGTGTTTACAGTTTGGTTAGTAATTCAGGAACGGGTATTCACTACGGTGGTTATTTCAACGCTTTAGGCGATAATAATCGCGCGGTACAAGGCGTAAACACTCATGAAAATGGGTGGGCAGGTTACTTTGTTGGAAATGGATATTGGGACGGGGATTTAGTCTTTAATCCAAACGGTTTCAATGATCACAATTTTAGAATAGCTTCAGATAATAGAGATTATGCTTTTTTTGTTGATGCAGCTGACGATATAGTTCGAATTGGAAATGATCTTTTTGGGGACTCAGAAAATGGCACTACTGTAAACGGCACCACGGTCGATTACGTTGCTGATTTTGATAACGGGTCCGTATCGGGTACAGCAGTTGGGATTGGGTCAATAGAGTATTTATTGGATGGTGATGGTATAACTATGATCAATAATAATTTCGCTCCTTCAATTGATAACACTCGTGATTTAGGCACCTCCAGTTTAAGGTGGGACGATATATTTGCCACTAATGGTACGATTATTACCTCTGACAAACGTGAAAAAGAGGCTATCAATGAATTAGAATATGGATTAAATGAAATCCTGGCTTTAAGACCTGTTTCGTATAGATGGAACAAAAAGTCAATTGGTATTACTCCCCTCGAAACTGATAAAAAAGAAATCAAATTGGGTCTGATAGCTCAAGAAGTTCAGCAGGTGCTTCCAGAGGTTGTTCAAACGCACAATTGGGAACCGATTAGTGAAGATAGACCAGGAGAATTTCATTTAGTACCTATGGAGCGTTTAGGCATGAGTTATCATGAAATAACTCCTGTCATTGTAAAAGCTATCCAAGAACAACAACTTATTATTAATACACAGAATGAACGAATTAAAGTATTAGAGAGAAAAATTGAGGAGCTATCAATAAAAGACTAAGCTGAAATAAAATTATTCGTACTCTTGGACAATGCCTAGTTCGTTAACATAGATAATGCATCCCTTTTATATTGGAAAATTTTAGGACCTTAATTTCTGTTAATAAACAAAATGACTCAAGATTTAGAATTATCTTTAAGCCAACTATAAATAATTAACACTAAAAAAATGGGTCCTTTAGTTATACTCCTCGTTGTTGTAGCAATTTTTGTATTAATGATCATTAGTATCTACAACACACTTGTCAAATTAAAAAACAACCGTGAAAACGCATTTGCCGACATTGATGTTCAGCTCAAACAGCGCCATGATCTTGTACCGCAGCTTATCGGTTCAGTCAAAGGGTATATGGAACATGAAGCAGGTACCTTATCCGCTATTACAGAAGCGCGTAACAAAGCAATTGGGGCTTCTTCTATCAAGGATAAAATTTCAGCCGAAAAACAGCTAAGTTCAGCGCTCAGTGGATTCAATATCCAGGTAGAGGCATATCCAGATCTTAAAGCGAGTAGCAACTTTATGCAGCTTCAAGAAGAGTTATCTGATATAGAAAACAAGCTGGCTGCAGTCAGAAGATTCTTCAATTCGGCGACTAAAGAGCTAAATATCGCTGTTCAAAAATTCCCGAATGTATTGTTTGCGAGCATGTTTGGATTTAAAAGTGAAGACATGTTTGATCTTGGCGAGACAGCTAGAGAAGACCTTAGCAAAGCGCCAGAGGTTAAATTCTAAGAAATGAAATACGTTGGCCTACAACAGCAAATAACGACTAACAATAGGAAATCGATACTCCTTCTTTTTGCTTTCCCTGCTATATTGCTCACTGGTCTTTACATTGTATTAATATTTTTAAGCCCAGGAAGCACAAACGAGGCTTTTCTTTCAGCAACTCCATACGTACTCGGGTTCACAGGCGCATGGTTTCTCATTGGATTTTTAGGTCACTCCAGAATGATCAACTACGCTACTGGTTCTAAAAGTCTTGAACGAAAAGAAAATATGCGGGTTTATAACCTTACAGAAAACCTTTGTATGAGTGTCGGTATGAAAATGCCAATACTTCGTATTATTGAATCACCAGCGCTCAACGCGTATGCAAGCGGGTTGAACGAAAAGAATTATACGGTCACGCTAACCCGCGGTATTATCGATAAACTAGACGATGACGAACTAGAAGGCGTAATCGCGCATGAATTAATGCATATCAGAAATAACGATGTTCGACTTTTAATCATAAGCATCATTTTTGTTGGGATTTTCTCCGGTATATTTGAATCCGTTATAAGAAATGGAGGCGGAAGAAGAAATTCACGAAAAAAAGATGGTAAAGGAGGTTTCATTATTGCACTCATAATCCTATTAGTTTCAGTATCAATGTACCTCTTATCTATCTTTGTGAAATTTTCCCTAAGCAGAAAGAGAGAGTACCTCGCTGATGCAGGCGCAGCTGAAATGACCAAAAACCCTCTAGGGCTCGCCAATGCACTTCGAAAAATATCAGGAAACTCATCACTGGATAACCTCAAAAACAATGATGTAAGACAAATGTTTATTGATAATGGCCCGGGAAAAAGAACGCCGAGTTTCATTTCTGAGATAAAACTCATTAAGCGCATAGCAAGTATATTTGCTACCCACCCTCCTATCGAAGAGAGAATCACTTTACTTGAACAGTTTTAATAAAGACATGAATAAAGCATTACTACCTATTTTTATTGTTTTACTTTTCACTGGCTGCAAAGCACAAAAGACAGAGCGTATAGCCTTTTATAATGTAGAAAACCTATTTGATACAATCAACGGCCCGAACAATGATGAAGAATTTCTTCCTAAAGGCAACAAGCAATGGACTTCACAACGATACAACACTAAAATAAGCCAAATTAACGAAATCATATGTGCACTGAAAACTCCTATGATTATTGGATTATGTGAGATAGAAAACGAGTTTGTAATGAATGATATTCTGAAAAGAAACAAAAAGCTTAAGCAATACAGCACTGTTCATTTCAATAGCCTTGACGCCAGAGGAATCGATGTCGGAATGCTATTCAATACTAAAAAGCTGAACTTAATTGACAAAGGTTTTATTCGCTTTAATTTACCGGAACAAAAAACACCTACCTCTAGAGACATTGTATGGGCAAAATTTTCCTATAAAAAAGAAGTCTTTTTTGCTATGGTTAATCATTGGCCAAGCAGACGTGGTGGAACAGAAAAAAGTTCGCCAAAACGTATCAAAGCATCTACTGAAGCAAAGCGGTTTATTGACTCATTACTTATGGAGGATCCAAACACACAAATCATCCTTATGGGTGATTTAAATGATTATCCAAGCAACAGGTCCGTTGAGCAGCTCAAAGAAACAATGACGCCTTGTATTACAAAAAAATCGAATAAATACGGAGGGACAAACTGCTACAGAGGAGAATGGAACATACTTGACCACATCATGATTTCAGAAGGCTTTCAAAACAATAAGTTCAATATAAAACCAGAATCAGGAAATATTTACACACCCGATTATTTAATTACAGAATATAAAGGAAATAAAGTCCCATTCAGGACATATGGAGGTAGTAAGTACTTAAGTGGTTACTCTGATCATCTACCAGTGTTTGTGGAGCTCCAATTCAATAGGTAATTAACTTTTTGCAATATCAGTAGAGATCTATATTAACTAATATATTAATATTTCTATACTCCTTTATTCGAGCATCAAAAACATCTTGGAAAAAATACTCGAAATTAAAAATATGAATAGAAGGAATGTTCTCATAGAATAAATTTAGCAGTTAGGACAAACACAAAAGTATGGGTTTACACCAATAGATTCCAACCAAACTCATCGGCAATACGCCCTACTTTGAGATCACCTAGGTATTTTTTGATTTTGTTTGATAGCAGACGTTCTTCAACAGGGGGGAGCATGAATTTCTCATCCTCATAGCCAATCATAGCAATAGGTGCAATTGTTGCAGCTGTACCGGCTCCAAAAGCATCTTTTAAAGTGCCATTTCTCGCAGCTTCGACAATCTCCGCAACAGTAACCATCCTCTCTTCCACCGTTACACCCCATTTTTCAGCAATTTCAAAAACACTTCGTTTTGTGATTCCTCTTAAAATTGTGTCATGACTCTCGTCAGGGGTAATAAGCTTATCTCCTATTTGAAATACAATATTCATTGTACCTGACTCTTCAATATATTTATGCTCAGCCGCGTCGGTCCAAACCAATTGGTGGTAACCTTCTTTTTGCGCCTGCAAAGCAGGATACATCGAAGCTGCATAATTACCAGCTGCCTTTGCACCACCTACACCGCCTGATGCCGCGCGTGTGTAAGACTTCTCAATTTTAACATTAACTGGTTCTGAATAATAATGCCCTACAGGTGTTGTAATAATTAAAAACTTATAGCTTCTTGACGGGCGAATACCAACAAGCTCATCTGTAGCATACATAAATGGTCGAATATAAAGCGAATGCCCTTCACGAGAAGTAACCCAATCCGCATCTAAAGCAACTAGCTGACGAATCGCCTCTACAAATAAATTCTCAGGTATCGTTGGCATACACATACGCACAGCAGATTCATTGAATCTTTTCGCGTTCATGTCCGGTCTGAAAACACTTACCTCATTATTCACTGTTCTATTTGCCTTTAAACCTTCGAAGATTGATTGACCATAATGAATGGCAGACATTGCAGGATGCATGGTTAAATTGGCGAAAGGAAGAATCTCTCCTTGCCCCCATTCACCATCCTTATATTCCATAAGAAACATATGGTCCGAGAAATTCTTTCCGAAATCAAGATGGTCCCAATCAAAATATTTTATCTTTGAATCAGAGGTCTTAGTTACAGGAAAAGTATATAGATCTGTTGACATATATTGTTGATTTAAGGGGTACAAAAGTACGTTTAATATGCGGATTATTCAAGGTAAACCTGAGCAAAAATTATACCTAAGTAAAAAAAATCAAGTTAATCAATGGATTCATCGCGAAAAATTCTAAAAAAATTTTGGGGTCATGAGGCATTCAGACCAGGTCAAGAGATAATTATTGATGACCTATGTGCCGATAAGGATGTATTCGCATTACTTCCAACAGGAGGGGGTAAATCAATTTGTTATCAAGTACCAGGTATTTTGAAAGACGGCTTAACCATTGTCATTTCACCACTCATATCCTTAATGCAAGACCAAGTCGAACAACTTACAAAAAATGGAGCAAAAGCTGCCGCACTGTACAGCGGAATGAGCTATAGAGAAATTGACATTACTTTGGATAATGCACGTTTCGGAAGCTATGATTTTTTATACCTATCTCCCGAACGACTCGAGACCCAAATCTTTATTGAACGCTTCAAAGCTATGAAGGTATCGCAAATTATAATTGACGAGGCCCACTGTATTTCTCAATGGGGGCATGATTTTCGCCCATCATATGTTCGAATATCTAAACTTAGAGAAATAAAGCCCGCTGTCCCTTTTGCAGCATTCACAGCCACAGCCAACAAAAAAACGCAAGCGGACATTATTGATAAACTTGGACTCAAAAATGTAAAACTTCATCAAGCTTCCTTCCATAGACCAAATATTGCATATCGCATATTTCATTCAAATTATAAAAAAGCGCGTGTGCTTGAGCTATGTAAAAGCCTCAAGAATAGTTCGGGAATTATATACTGCCAAACGAGACGAAGTGTACGAGAGATAAATGCAATGCTCTCAAGCGAAGGAATATCCTGTTCCATGTACCACGGAGGTATGAACAACGAGGACAGAACATCCACTATGAATAGCTGGATGCAGAACCAAAAAAAGGTCATCATTGCCACAAATGCATTTGGAATGGGAATAGACAAGGCCGATGTTCGATATGTCATCCACTATGAAATAAGCGATTCTATCGAAGGATACTTTCAAGAAGTAGGTCGATGCGGAAGAGATCAAGAAAAAGCAATTGGTTTTGCATTGTATAATGAAAACGACCTTAATAAACTAAAAGAAAGTATCTCAGTTAGATTTCCAAAAAAAAGGAAAATATCAAAACTATATAGTACGCTATTCCAGCACTTCAAAGTGGCTTATGGAGATGGCAAGGACCAAGTCGTAGAAATTAATATTCAAGATTTTGCAAACAACCATAGGCTACCTCCTATACTCGTTTATAATGGACTTAAAATACTAGAGCTCAATGGAGATTTATCCTTGTCAGAATCCGTATTCCACCCTTCCAAAATAAAACTAATTGTTGGCATTACTGAGCTTTACAACTTTGAAATACAATACCCTGCATTCAATAAGCTCACAACATATTTGACAAGAAAACTCCCTGGTGTTTTTGATGTGTACAAACATGTAGATATTAATAAAATATCAAAGACGCTGAAAATGAGTAAAACACATGTTGAAAAACAGTTAGATCAGCTAAACAACTTTGGCTTGTGTGATTTTATAAAAGCCTCAAAAGAACCAACAATCACTTTTTTAAGAGCACGGGCCCAAAACGATACTTTTTTGCTTCACCCTAGTGTCTATGGAATTCGAAAGAAGAATTATGAAGCTCAAATTGACTCTGTGATTCAATTTCTAGGCGAAGAGAACTGCAGAAGCCAAAAGCTACTATCCTATTTTGGAGAAAAAGGAGAAGAATGTGGTAACTGCGACAAGTGTGTAAAGCAACTAAACGAAGATAAAGAACCTTCAGAATTGATTCTCAAATTATTAAACAAACCATCCACAATTGCGACCTTAATGAATCAGACAGGGTTCAATGAGGAATTCATCATGAAGAATTTGGATTATTTACAAGAGGAAGAAGAAATACAATTTAATAACGAATGGATTAAAATAAGATAAGCAATCTCCTATATATCCTAAGGGTACATGCGATTCCCTTTCATGATCATGAATACACCAACAATTAAAAGAACAACATAAAGATGACCATAAGGCATATGCTTTAAGGTTTCGAGCTGACTCGAATATTGACCAGATAGCTTTTGGAACCCAAAAGCTAAAAGAATACCGGAAATTACAGCTAAAATTCTTCCAGTGGTAGTAACAAATTGTTTCAAATATTGACCTTATTTTTTTAGATCAATAATTAATCCTCCACCAGAACCGACAACCTGAGGCATTTTCCCGTCCCATCTTTGAGCTTTTAAATACTCAATATACTGAGGAGATTTCTTTAATTGTTCTTGCTTTATTTTGATAGACTGTGCTTCAGCAGTCGCTCTAATTATTGTTTTTGCAGAATCACCTTTTGCTGTTGCTATTTTGGCAGCTGCCAAATATTCCTGCTCCTGTTTCTTTTGTTCTGCTGTCAGGTTTTTTTGCTTCTGGGTTTCTTTATTCGTAATCTCGGTTGCAATATTCTGAGGGAGATTCACATCTGAGATCTCTACATAGTGAAAGACAAGAAAGTTTCCTTTGAAATCTGCGACTAGGATCTCTTCGATTTCACCTTCCAAAGCTTCTCTTTTGGATGAATAAACTTCTTGATAGGTATACCGCCCTACAACATCTTTAATTGCCCCTTTTACCTTATCATCTATAAATTGAATATAACCGATTCCATGTTTAAGGTGTAACTTAGCCGCATTACCTTTTTTAACTGAAAAATTTACCGCAACCTCAACAGAGATATCCGTTCCGTTAACATCCATGACTGTTGACTCATAGGACTTTGATTGTTGCAAAATATTATAAGTAATGATATCGTTCCATGGTGGAATAAAATAAGTCCCCTCTGTGTAGCTAGATTCAACATCAACACCACCACCGTATGGCCGATAGGCAAAACCTTCTTCGCCAGGATCAACATCCATCCAAGACATAAATAGAATGATTAATATAATTAGACTTGCGACGCTAATACCAATTGATTTCAATGTACTTTTTAAATTCATTTTATTCTTTTTCTTTTATTAAATAATTGTATGCATAATAGATTGTTATGGCATTTAATGCAAGGGCCAAAACCTTTATAATCATGGGCAACTTAATGATATATCGGCCAGTTACAACGACCACAAGAGCAATCAAAAAATAGCCCAAAATACGGTAAAGTGTTCTTTTTTCCATAATAATTTATTCAAATTAAACAAACAAAAAATCTTAAGTTCAATGCTTGACAAATAAGACCTTAAAGATAGCATATATTCATCAATAACATTGATTAATTATTACAAATTGACCTAGTCAACATCCTTGAAAGGAGAAGACTCTTGATGCAACTTGATGGCTTTACGTGCAAACCGAAAACCAAAAAACAAACAAGCCGAAAATCCAAGAAGTTGGAGTCCGGGATGAATCCCCGGATAAATGAGCACAAAGTCATACACACCATGTAAGAGTGAAGCGAGAAGCAAACCTTGAAGGGCTGCAGTTTTGACACCAAAACTCCTCTGAACACCCAAATAATACCCCATAACAATTGCAAACACAGCATGCATAGGTAC